>CACHZY010000001.1 GCA_902584445.1 uncultured Bacteroidota bacterium
ATGAGGTTTTACCAAAAATTAAAGAGCAATTTGTGCTGCCAGCAATTTATCATAAAACGATTATGACTTATGGACTCGGAGAAAGTGCCATTGCTGAACGAATTGAAAATTGGGAAGAGAGCCTTCCTAAGGATATCAAACTTGCTTATTTACCGAGTTTAGGTAGAGTAAGGTTAAGGTTGTCTTGTAGTGGTGTGGATATGGCAATTGTAAAAAAAGCAGTTGATATACAGGTAAAAAAAGTAATTCCATTAATTAAGGATATATACTATGGCACGGAAGAAGATAAGCCCATCGAAGTTTTAATCGGTGAAAAATTAATAGAAAAGGGACAAACATTAAGTTGTGCCGAAAGTTGTACTGGAGGCGCTATAGCCACGAGAATAACAGCTAATTCAGGAGCATCTGAGTATTTTATTGGAAGCGCTGTTACTTATTCCCCCTCCTCCAAAACAAAATTATTAGGTGTACCAAAATCTTTAATGGATCAAAACGGATTAGTCAGTTTGGCTGTTGCGGAGTCAATGGCAATGGGAGCCAAAAAAAATTATAGAAGTGATTTTGCTATAGCTACCACCGGAAATGCTGGTCCCTCTAAGGTAGATCAAGGGCAAGATGTTGGTACTGTTTACATTGCAATTGCTTCACCTGAAAAGCTTGAAAGCTTTAAGTTTAATATGGGTAACAATAGAACTCGCGTAATTCATAAAACTGTCAATCAAGCTTTTGAAATATTGTTCCGTATCATACTAAATTCCTGATTTTAATTATTTTATAAATTTTTTTAAACTAATTAAAAAAATGTACATTTGCATGCTGTTAAAAGAGAATATTTATGTCTAGAGTATGTGAAATAACAGGAAAAAGAGTAATGTTTGGGAACAACGTTTCTAAATCTATCAACAAGACTAGAAGAAGATTTGATATAAATCTTATCAAAAAGCGCTTTTATATCCCTGAGGAAGACAAATGGATTACTCTTAAAATTAAAGCATCTGTTTTGAAAACCATAAACAAAAAAGGCATAAGTGCAGTAATCAAAGAAGCAAAAGCCCAAGGTTTTTTATAAGTATTACTATGGCAAAGAAAGGAAACCGTATTCAGGTAATATTGGAATGTACAGAGCATAAGGAGTCTGGAAAGCCTGGAACTTCAAGATATATTACAACTAAAAATAAAAAAAATACGCCAGACAGATTGGAAGTAAAAAAGTTTAATCCAATCCTAAAGCGTATGACTGTTCACAAAGAAATTAAGTAATATGGCAAAGAAATCAGTGGCTTCACTTCAAACCGGCTCAAAGAGGTTGACTAAGGCTATTAAAATGGTAAAAAAAGACGAATCTAACTCATACTCTTTTGTTGAGACAATTATTGCACCCAGTCTAGCAAATGAGTGGTTGAGTAAAAAATAATTTGGACTTTGATTCAAAATATAAGCTACTTTTACAGTAGCTTTTTTCATTTCTATACGAATGAGTTTTTTAAAATCAATCTTTACTAAAGAGAAAAAGGAGCGCTTAGACAAGGGATTAAGCATTTCAAAAAAATCTTTTTTCTCAAAACTAGGAACCGCAATTGCTGGAAAGTCGAGGGTTGACGAGTTGGTTCTAGACGAATTAGAAGAAGTACTTATCCGATCAGATGTTGGAGTAGCTACCACAATAAAAATTATCCAGGCCTTGGAAAATAGAGTTGCAAAAGACAAGTATTTGGGCACAAAAGAGCTTAGCCAGATATTACGGGATGAAATTGCTTCAATCTTAAAACAACAGCATCAGGATGAGGTCGATCCTTTTGAATCTGAGCTTCCAAATAAACCTCATGTTATTATGGTAGTTGGAGTCAATGGAGTTGGAAAAACTACAACTATTGGTAAACTGTCTTATCATTTTAAAACAGCTGGTAAAAAAGTGATTCTTGGAGCAGCTGACACTTTTCGCGCAGGTGCTATAGATCAGTTGCAAATTTGGGCAGATAGAGTAGGTGTTCCTTTGGTTAAACAGCAAATGGGTAGTGACCCTGCATCTGTAGCTTTTGATACTTTGGAGTCGGCTGTAGCTCAAAAATCCGACTTGGTTATTATCGATACTGCCGGAAGACTTCACAATAAAATAAATCTAATGAACGAGCTATCTAAGGTGAAGAAAGTTATGGATAAAGTAATACCCCATGCTCCGCATGAGGTTCTCTTGGTTTTGGACGGTTCAACGGGGCAAAATGCATTTGAACAAGCCAAACAATTCTCGGCTTCCACAGATGTCTCTTCTTTGGCAATTACGAAGCTTGACGGGACTGCCAAGGGAGGGGTTGTAATGGGAATTTCCGATCAATTTAAAATTCCAGTAAAATATATTGGAGTTGGTGAAGCAGCAGAGGATTTGCAGATTTTTCATGCAGATACTTTTGTTTCAACTTTTTTTAGTTAATTGATATAAATGAAGCTAATTGAAAAAATAGTTTTTTCTTCGTCCGTCATTTTTGGATTATTTTTAATTGGACCAGAAGTGAAGGCTCCTGATTTAGAAAAGGCCTTACCTATTCTAGATGATAATCTTGAGGCGCTTAAAGATTGGATTGAAGACCGGGAAGCAGTTATAGATAATCTGAAGCCAAATAACGCCTCCAAACTGATCTATTTTGATTCGGTTCCAAAAAAAACTCCTTTCAGCGTAGTTTATCTTCATGGATTTTCTGCGAGTATAGAGGAGGGGAGTCCTGTTCATTATAATATAGCCAATGCATTGCGAGCTAATTTATATTTACCACGTCTTGCTGGACACGGGCTGATCGAGGAAGAGCCTCTTTTAGGCTTTACTGCTGATAAATATTTAGATAGCTCAAGGGAGGCCCTCGCAGTTGCAAAAATAATAGGTGAAAAGGTAATTGTAATATCCAGTTCAACTGGTGGCACACTATCATTGATACTGGGTAGTGACCCTCAAATTGCCGCCTTGTTGTTATTTGGTCCTAATGTAGAAATATTTAATCCTGCAGCGAAATTGTTGACTCTCCCATGGGGCCTTCAAATTGCACGATTATATATGGGTAGTAAATACCATGTAATGAATAATATCACTGAGAAAAAAAAAAATTATTGGACAACAAGATATCGTTTAGAGCCTACGGTTCATCTTCAGAAATTAGTCGATGTGGGCATGCGGTCTAAAATATTTAAAAAAGTTACAGCGCCAGTTTTTATGGGATATTATTATAAAAATGAACTGGAAAAGGATGATGTAGTTTCAATACCTGCAATGTTGAAAATGTTTGACGAATTGGGAACTCCACGGGATAAAAAACAAAAAATGACTTTTGCAAATTCTGGTGATCACGTTATTATTTCTCAGTTGACCACTAACCATTTCAAAGAAGCTGAATTAGAAGCTCTTAAATTTTTAAATAATCAACTGGGAATTGTTCCCACCAAAAAGGAATTTGTTGAGAACTAAAAGTATTAAGCAGAATAAAATTAATGTCATCACAATGGGATGCTCCAAAAATCTCTACGACTCTGAGGTATTAATGGGGCAGCTAAAAGCAAGTGAAAAAATAGTTAATCATCAAGAGGAAGGTAATATTGTTGTGGTAAATACCTGCGGTTTTATTGATAACGCAAAGGAGGAATCGGTAAATAAGATTTTAGAACAAATACAAAAAAAGAAAAGTGGCATTATTGATCAATTGTTTGTTACAGGTTGTTTAAGTGAGCGTTATAAGCCTGAATTAGAGAAAGAAATGCCTGAAGTAGATGCTTATTTTGGCACTACTGATTTACCTCAATTACTTAAAGCGCTTGGAGCTGATTATAAACACGAATTGCTTGGGGAGCGTATTAGTACGACCCCCAAAAACTATGCATACTTTAAGGTGTCTGAAGGTTGTGACCGTCCATGCTCTTTTTGCGCCATCCCTCTGATGAGGGGAAAACACCGTTCTACTCCTATTGAAGAATTGGTGTTACGAGCTGAAAAACTGGCTCAAAATGGAGTAAAAGAATTACTTTTGATTGCTCAAGATTTAACATTTTATGGTTTGGACCTTTATAAAAAGAGATGTTTGGCTGATTTACTTCTCGCACTTACAAAGGTTGAAGGGATTGAGTGGATTAGATTACATTATGCATTTCCGACTGGCTTTCCAATGGAAGTGATTGAGGTGATGAAAAATGAACCTAGAATTTGCAATTACCTGGATATTCCACTTCAACACATTTCAGATCCTATTTTAAAATCCATGCGTCGAGGGACAACAAAACAAAAAACTACTGATCTAATTCTGAATATTAGAAAAATGCTTCCTGAAATTGCCATCAGAACAACAATGATTGTTGGCTATCCTGGTGAAACCAAGGAGGATTTTGAAACTCTAAAACAGTGGGTTAAGGATATGCGATTTGAGCGCCTGGGTTGTTTTACTTACAGCCATGAAGAAAATACTCATGCCTATAATTTAAAGGATGATGTATCTCAAGAGATAAAACAAGAAAGGGCCAATGAGATTATGAAAATCCAATCTGAAATTTCCTGGGAACATAATCAGAAAAAGGTAGGTAAAACTTTTCGATGTGTTATTGATAGGAAACAAGGTGATTATTTTGTTGGTCGTACAGAAATTGATTCTCCCGACGTGGATAATGAGGTTTTGATTGATGCTAAAAAGTATTATTTGAAGATAGGTGATTTTACTGATTTATCAATTTTTAAGGCGACCGACTTTGATCTATTTGGAATACCAGTAAATATTTCAACACTTGTAGATTAAAAAAACACCGTTATATTTAACTTAAAAATTTAATGAAAGCACAATATCTTCCACTTCGTGATACTGGATTCGTTTCCGAGCTTATATGCGATTACCTGGAAGGTGTCCAAAGACTTAAAGCCTATCATAATGGCGCTCCTTCGTTTGAAAACTTACACAGACAGGCACTAAAAAAAAAATCGTCCTATCCCTCTGACATTAGGTCATCACTTTGCACTGTGTTGGCTATGCAATATAAGGGGATTGAGACTTCTCCGAAGGTTGTTGAGCATATCAAATTACTTGAAAAAAAAACCACTTTAACTGTTACTACAGGGCATCAATTATGTTTGATGACAGGACCACTTTATTTTATTTATAAAATTATCAGTACCATCAAACTTTCGCAACAATTAAAGAAAAAATTTTCAGATTTGGATTATGTTCCTGTATATTGGATGGCATCTGAGGATCACGATTATGAAGAGATTAGTTCCTTTTTTTTTAAAGGTAAAAAATTTCAATGGAGGAGTACAGAAGGGGGTGCAGTTGGCAAAATTAAAACGGAAAGTTTATCCTCTTTATTGGAACTATTTAAAAAGGAATTAGGAGATAGTATGGACGGAGTAGAGCTTCGAGAGTTAATTGAGCGAAGTTATGAATCGGGAAATAATCTTTCTGATGCGACCCGTATTTTTGTCAATCATTTGTTTGGTCATTATGGACTTGTAATTCTGGACGCTAATCATCGCGAATTGAAACATTACTTTACCCCAATAATAAAAGAAGATTTACTTAATCATACATGTAATCAGCAAGTTTTAAGTCAAATTGCGTCGATTAAAAAAAACTATTCAAAAGCTTTTAAACCTCAAGTAAACCCTAGAGAAATAAATCTTTTTTTACTTGAAGACGGGCAGCGAAGTCGGATTATGAAAACTGAAAACGGTTATCGTTTAGAGGGATCAGATCAAATTTTTTCTGTAAAGGAAATAATGGATAAAGTAGATCAAAATCCTGAAAAATTTTCACCCAATGTACTTTTACGACCACTTTATCAAGAACTTATACTTCCTAATATAGCCTATTTTGGTGGGGGAGGAGAGTTGGCTTATTGGTTAGAGTTAAAATCTTTTTTCGATTCTCAAAAATTATTATTTCCAATACTATGTTTGCGTAATATGGCTTTGATCATTCCTGAAAAAAGTGCTAAAAAAATTCGAAATCTAAAATTAGATGTAAGTGATCTATTCCTTAAAAGAAATGCTTTGATTAATAAAAAAGTTAGGCAAATTAGCAATATTGATTTGGATTTGTCTTCATTGAAAAAAGACTTGGAAATAAAATTTGATCAGCTGGAGGTTTTAATCAATAAAACAGATGCCTCATTTGAAGGAGCTGTCAGAGCTCAAAAATCAAAACAATTTAAAGGTATTGATCATTTGGAGAAAAGGCTATTAAAAGCACAAAAAAAGAAATTAAAAGATCAAGTTGAACGTTTGGTGTTAATTCATGAGGAGTTGTTTCCTGGAGGTAATCTTCAAGAGCGTGTGGAGAACTTCAGTGTTTTTTATGTAGAAAATGGCAATGACTTTAACTCTTTTTTGATGGAAACTTTTGATCCACTTTCGAATGAATTTACTTTTATTGAAATCTAATTTTTACGAACATTTTTTTTTGATAAATACTCTTTTAATGAATTCATTCAATTTGAATTAATTGTATTTTTAGTGAATGCAAAACAAAGTATTGATTCTTGATTTTGGGTCACAATATACCCAATTGATTGCTAGAAGAGTTAGAGAGCTTTTCATTTATTGTGAAATATACCCCTTTAATAATCCCCCTTCTGAGATTAAAGAATTTAATGCTGTAATTTTATCTGGTTCTCCTTATTCTGTTCGCTCTGAGAATGCTCCACACCCTGACTTGAAAGATATTAAAGGTAAACTCCCGTTGTTGGCGGTTTGTTATGGTGCTCAATATTTAGCTCATTTTTCAGGAGGTAATGTAAAGCAGTCCAATTTGAGGGAGTATGGAAGAGCCAACCTTTCAAAAATTAAGGGTGGAGAAATTTTTTTCGAGGGTATTGAATCAGGGAGTCAAGTTTGGATGAGTCATGGTGATACCATTGATAAATTACCCAGAGGTGGTGTTTTATTGGCGAGTACACAGGATGTTACCAATGCTGCTTTTAGAGTTGAAGGTGAACCAACTTTTGGTATTCAATTTCATCCTGAGGTTTACCATACCTCAGATGGAAAAAAGCTTTTGGAAAACTTTTTGTTAAAAATCGCAAGATTAAAACAAGACTGGACGCCCGATTCCTTTGTTGAAATGACCTTGAGTGAAGTCAGAGAAACTGTTGGATCTGAGAAAGTTATTTTCGGTTTATCTGGTGGTGTAGATTCAACTGTTGCGGCTGTTTTGCTTCATAAATCTATTGAAGATCAGTTGCAATGTATATTTGTTAATAATGGCTTGTTGAGGAAAAATGAATTTAATAGTGTTTTAAAACAATATATGGGGATGGGTTTAAAAGTTAAAGGAGTTGACGCTTCTGACCTATTTCTAAAAGCTTTAAAGGGTGAGTCAGATCCTGAGATGAAGAGAAAAATTATTGGTAATACTTTTATTGATGTTTTTAATATTGAGTCAAATAAAATAGACGGGGCTAAATGGTTAGGGCAAGGCACTATTTATCCAGACGTGATTGAATCAATTTCTGTGAATGGCCCCTCAGCTACTATTAAATCTCATCATAACGTTGGAGGATTACCAGAATACATGAAATTAAAATTGGTTGAACCTTTAAAAATGTTATTTAAAGATGAAGTAAGAAGGGTTGGTGCAAGCCTAGGTATCAATGGAGAACTACTTGGTCGTCATCCTTTTCCAGGTCCTGGTTTAGGAATTCGTATATTAGGAGATATCACTGCTGAAAAAGTGACAATATTGCAGGAAGTTGATGCGATCTTTATTGATGGCTTAAAATCCTGGGATTTATATGATCAAGTGTGGCAAGCGGGAGCAATGTTATTGCCAGTTGATAGTGTTGGTGTTATGGGAGATGAAAGAACTTATGAGAAATGTGTTGCCCTACGGGCAGTTCAATCAACTGATGGTATGACTGCTGATTGGGTAGATCTACCCTATGCTTTTCTTCAGAAAATGTCTAATGAAATAATTAATAAGGTTAAGGGCATAAATCGCGTGGTCTATGACATTAGTTCCAAGCCACCCGCAACCATCGAATGGGAATAATTTGCGGGTGAAAAAATACAGGTTACTTATTATTTTTTTTATGGTTTTTGTTTTTTTGGCTCCTCAAGCCCAGCAAACGCCGGAGAGCTTTATATCGCATAAAGTTAAAAAGAGGGAAACTATTTTTGGAATTACTCGAAGCTATAATATCAGTGAGAGGCAGTTAATCCAATTCAACCCCTTAATTGAAAAAGTAGGATTAAAGAAACGAATGTTACTGCGAATACCAGTTTACAAACAACAAAAAAAAGAAGTGTTTGATACTTTAGTAGCTGAAGATAAGAGCACTCAGATCTATATTGTTAAGCCAAAAGAAACCAAATGGCGTATAGCATATAATTTTAAAATAACTATTCCTGAGCTAGAAGCTTTAAATCCGAAAATACAAGAAGGATTAATAGCAGGTCAACAGATCAAAGTACCTATAGCAATTGCTTTGACGGCAAGTCAAACCTGGAATAGTGAATATAACTACTACACTGTCAGACCAAAGGAGGGCTATTATCGAATTGAAAAAAAAATCGGTGTTACCCGAACGGTTTTGGACTCGTTAAACCCCCAAATTTCTGAGCTTGGATTACAGGCAGGTATGGTGCTTCGGGTTCCAGGAGAAGCCAAGGGAGAGTTTAGAATAGAGAATGATTTACTAGTTGAAAAGCTCTCTCTTTTGGATTCAATTAATCGATTTAAAGCTGTTAAGCTGGCAGTCTTACTCCCTTTTAAGGCAAATGAAATTGAATACGACTCCATTGAAGATACCCAGAAGCTGCTAAAAACAAGAAATTTACACACAATATCCACGGACTTTTACTCTGGTATTTTACTTGCTGCTGATACTTTGAGTAAAAGAGGTATATCCATAAAGCTGAATACATTCGACACTGAGAATAGTATTTCAAAGATCAATCGAATCATCAATAACAATTACTTGTCAGAGTCGGATATAATAATAGGTCCATTGATTCCCTCGAATTTTGATTTCTTGTCTACTAAGCAGAAATTATTAAAAACACCTAAGGTAGCGCCTCTTTCGACAAACCCCATATCCTTGCGCCCTGCTGTATTCCAATCAGTTACTTCAAAAGATTTTTTGAGAGCCCGAATGTTAGAGTACTTGGATCGAAAATTAAATCGTGAGGATAATATTGTATTGGTCGTTGACTCAATTAATCGTCCTGTTGAACGGGAACTATTAAAATTATTTCCTAAGGCTACAATTCTAAGACCAGAAAAAAGTAATTACTTAATACCTGAGTTGGTTGATTCCTTATTGGTAGATTCCCTCCCCAATCGTGTGATTTTGGAAAGTCAAGATTTTTCACTTATATCAAGTGCGAGTTCACAAATGAGCGCCCAGCAATCTGATTTAAGGGAGGTTCAGTTGTTTACTACCTACCGCGGAAATGCCTATGAAAACCAAAGCTTATCTAGGAAACAGTTGGGGTCTCTAAATTTTACTTATACTGCTGCGAGCTTACCATATCGATTAGGCACTTATAATGATTTTCAAAAAAGATTTATAAAAGTATTTGGTAAACCACCTAGTCGTACTGTGATTCGTGCTTATGACCTTACCATGGATTTAGTCTTAAGGTTTGCCCTCACTGGGGACCTAGAAAAAATTGACACACTTGGTGAGACAGATTATGAAGAAAACCGATTTTTGTATGTAAGACAAAATAATAGTTTTTCAAATAGGGGTTATTACTTGCTCCAGCACCGTGAACTTGATATTATTGAGGTTAAGAAATAGAATAAATAATCATAATTTAAGACTAGATTTTGTAAATTTGAGCCCGGTTAGTTATTATAGACACATTATTGAATGCCGGATATAAAATATATTTTTGTTACAGGAGGGGTAACTTCATCCCTAGGAAAAGGTATAATTGCTGCTTCTCTGGCTAAGTTACTTCAAGCCCAAGATTTTAAAGTCACTATTCAAAAATTTGATCCCTACATCAATGTAGATCCAGGTACCTTAAATCCCTACGAGCACGGCGAATGTTATGTAACTGATGATGGTGCTGAAACTGATTTAGATTTGGGACATTACGAACGATTTTTAAGTATTAAGACCTCACAAGCGAATAATGTTACTACAGGAAGAGTATATCAAAGTGTAATAGAAAAAGAACGTAAGGGTTTATTTTTAGGGAAAACGGTTCAAGTTATTCCACATATTACCAACGAGATAAAAGAACGGATGCAGCTATTAGGTAAGTCTGGAGAATTTGATATAGTAATCACTGAAATTGGAGGAACAGTAGGTGACATTGAGTCACTTCCATACATTGAGTCTGTTAGACAATTGATTTATGAGCTTGGAGAAGACAATGCTATGGTAATTCACCTTACATTAGTACCATTTCTTTCAGCTGCAAAGGAACTGAAGACAAAACCTACCCAACACTCGGTAAAAACTTTAATGGAGAGCGGAATCAAAGCTGACGTTTTGGTTTGCCGAACCGAGCACGAATTAACTCATGAGCTTAAGAAAAAACTCGCACTCTTCTGCAATGTTAGAGTCGAAGCCGTTATTCAGTCTATAGATGTGGGAACAATTTATGATGTTCCCATAAAAATGATGGAAGAAGGACTAGATAAAGTTGTATTAAATAAACTAAAATTAATTTCAAAGCCCCCTAAGCTTGATCATTGGAAGTCCTTTTTGTATAAATATAAAAACCCAAAACGAAATCTTAGTATTGGATTAGTAGGAAAATATGTAGAATTACAAGATTCTTATAAATCTATTCTGGAGGCTTTAATTCACGCTGGAGCGATTAATGAGGCAGAGGTTAAAGTAGTGAGTATTCATTCTGAATTTTTAGACCAAACTAACTCTGAAGAGAAATTGAAATCCTTGGATGGATTAATTGTAGCGCCTGGATTTGGTGGAAGAGGAATTGAAGGAAAAATTGATGCTATCACTTATGTTAGGGAAAATAAAATACCATTTTTTGGAATTTGCTTTGGCATGCAAATGGCCGTAATTGAATACACTAGAAATATATTAAATCATAAGAATGCTAACTCTACTGAGATTAATGAAAATACTGATTACCCTGTGATTGATTTGATGGAAAGCCAAAAAGGAGTAGTGAATAAAGGTGGAACAATGCGCTTGGGTACTTGGGATTGTGAATTAATTGAAGGCAGTAAAGTAGCCAAAATATATGGTCAAGAAGTTATAAAGGAACGACATCGCCACCGATATGAATTTAATAATGAATACTTTTCAGAAGTCTTTGATAGTGGATCTTTTAAAGTCGCTGGTGTTAATCCTAAAACTAATTTAGTTGAAATAGTTGAAAACCAAGATCATCCCTGGTATGTTGGTGTACAATTTCATCCGGAATACAAAAGCACCGTATCTGATCCTCACCCTCTATTTGTTGATTTTATTAAAGCAAGTATTGACTATCTTAGCCGAAAGTAACCGAATTAATACCAATGGAAGAAAAAAGATTTGATCCCTATCAATTTATTGGATTTGTTCTCATTGCTCTTATACTTACCTGGATGCTTTATGTCAATCGTCCAGAGGAAACAGTTGTTTCAGACGTACAGCCAACAAATACTGAGGCAGCAGTTATGGAAAATAAACAACCATCTCCAATTCAATTAAACGATTCTTTAAAAAGAATCAACTTGCAAAGTACTTTTGGTATTTTTAGTAATTGGATGGATGACAAGGGGGCAAAAATTCAAAGGATAGAAAATAAGCATCTTTTGATAGAGGTTAACCCTAAAGGAGGGGTTTTGTCGCTTGTAAGATTAAAAGAGTATTCAGATTATTTAGATAAGCCACTCGATTTAATAAAAGCGGGGAATAACAAATTTAATATCCAATTCATCACTAAAGACGGAAGAAGATTAAATACTAAAGATTTTTACTTTTTTCCTAGTTTAACGAATGATAACGGTAAACAAAAACTATCCTTAAAAGCCAATATTAATCTTAATCAATATTTGGAGTTTATATATCGGATAGACACAGAAGATTTTTTGGTTGACTTTAGTGTAAAATCCACTGGAATAGCCTCCCTGCTGGATAAAAGCGAACCTGCTATACTGGAATGGGAAAAGTCAGCCTACAGAAACTCAAGAAGTATCGATTACGAAAGTCGATACACTGAGCTGACCTATGGTTATGAGGACGATAAAGTTGATTACCTTTCCCTTAGCAGTATTGATGAGGAAACGGTTCAGGAGGCAAGATGGGTTTCATTCAGACAGCACTTCTTTAGTGCAATTCTTATTCCTGAAGAAACGGTTGATCAATTAACAGTGACATCTGAAAATTTGTCGAGTAATGAATCTCTCGACCAGGTATTCACCAAAAAGTTTGGCCTTAGACTACCACTTGCCTATAAGTCCGGTGAATTTGATAGTAATTTCGAATACTATTTTGGGATCACAGATTATCAAACCTTAAAATCCTATGATCGAGATTTAGAATCGTCTATACCTGTCGGTTGGGGAATTTTTGGATGGTTAAACAGATTTGTCTTCATGCCCCTTTTTGGATTTTTATCCTCTTTCTTACCTCATGGTTTAGCGATTATTTTAATGACGATTATTGTTCGATTGGCGATGTCTCCAGTGACCTATAAGTCCTATGTTTCACAAATTAAAATGAAGGTTCTCCGTCCAGAGATTGAGGAGTTAAATAACAAGTACAAAGACAATGCTGTTAAACGTCAACAGGAAACAATGAGTCTATATAATCGCGCTGGGGCCAATCCGATGGCGGGTTGTATTCCTGCTTTACTCCAATTGCCTGTATTTTACGCTTTATTTACCTTTTTCCCAGTAGCTTTCGAATTGCGTAAAAAGAGTTTCCTTTGGGCTGATGACTTATCCTCTTATGACTCGGTATTGGAGTTAGGTTTTAACATTCCTTTCTATGGTGATCACGTGAGTTTATTTCCAATTTTGGCCTCCATAGCCATCTTCTTTTATACGCAGATGACAACTGGCCAGCAAGCTATGCCTCAGCAGCCTGGAATGCCCAATATGAAAGTAGTGATGTATCTGATGCCACTGATGATGTTGTTCTTTTTTAATAACTATGCGAGTGGATTAAGTTTGTATTATTTTGTTTCCAATCTGCTTACCATAACACTTATGTTGGTTATCAAGAATTACATTATTGACGATCAAAAAATTCATGCTAAAATTGAGGAGAATAAAAAGAAACCTAAAAAGGTAGGGGGTTTTTCAGCAAGATTACAAAAAGCGATGGAAGAAGCAGAAAAACAAAGAAAAGCAAGAGGTAAATAGTCTTTACTTCTAAGTCAATTCATTAAAATTTAATTTGTTACCGTAAATTTATACCATGAAAAAGAAAAGAGTCATTGTCGGACTGTCCGGTGGTGTTGACTCTAGTGTTGCCGCCTATTTACTTACGAAGCAAGACTATGAGGTGATTGGCTTATTTATGAAAAACTGGCATGACAAGTCTGTAACCCTTTCTAGCGAATGTCCTTGGTTGGAGGATAGTAATGATGCAATGTTAGTAGCTGAAAAATTGAATATTCCATATCAGACCGTTGATTTGAGTATGGAGTACAAAGAGCGTATCGTGGACTATATGTTTGATGAATATGCTTCTGGCAGAACTCCAAACCCAGACATTTTGTGTAATCGAGAGATTAAGTTTGATGTTTTTCTAAAATTGGCACTTTCCTTGGGTGCAGATTATGTTGCTACAGGACATTATTGCCAAAAAGACACTATTATTAATTCGAATGGTAAAATCCAACACCGCCTAATCAGCGGAGCTGATGCCAACAAAGACCAATCCTATTTTCTTTGTCAATTAACCCAAGATCAACTTGCAAAAACCTTATTTCCAATTGGTCATTTACAAAAGATAAAGGTACGTGAAATAGCGAGGGAATTGAATTTGGTTACAGCAGAGAAAAAAGATTCCCAGGGACTGTGTTTTATAGGTAAAGTAAGTCTACCAGAATTTTTACAACAGCAATTGCAAGCCAAAAATGGGGATATCATTGAGATTCCCCTTGATTTTTATAAGGACAAACCAGCTCCAAAAGAGACAATTAGCCAATCAAAAAAAATAACTTATAATCCCTCCGATGGTGAAACCGTTGGTAAGCATTTAGGGGCTCATTTTTTTACGATTGGCCAACGTAAAGGATTGGCTGTTGGGGGGACTTCTGAGCCACTTTTTGTTATTGACACGGATATAGATGAAAACATTGTTTATGTAGGGCAAGGGAAAGACCACCCAGGGTTATTTCGCAAAGCTTTAAAGGTAATTCGTGATGAGATCCATTGGGTTAGAAATGATTTGAAAATTAAACTGGGAGTTGAGTTGGAAGTTAAGGCACGAATTCGTTATAGACAGCCACTGCAAAAAGCCAAGCTTGTTTCGAAAAAGGACGCCATGTATATTGTCTTTGATCAGTCCCAATCTGCTATTACCTCTGGTCAGTTTGTTGCATGGTATCAAGGTAAAGAATTGTTAGGTTCGGGAGTTATTTTTTAAATTTTCCTATGAATAAAATTTGTGAGTTATTTAAAATCAAATATCCAATTATTCAGGCTGGAATGGTCTGGACTAGTGGTTGGCGTTTGGCTGCAGCCGTAAGTAATTCTGGGGGTTTAGGATTGATTGGTGCTGGATCAATGTATCCTGATATTTTAAGAGAACACATTCAAAGATGTAAAAAGGCGACGGACAAATCATTCGGGGTTAACGTTCCTTTATTTTATCCGCAACTAGAGGAAATCATGTCAATTATTATTGAGGAAAAAGTCCCAATTGTTTTTACTTCAGCAGGCAGTCCAAAACTTTGGACAGCTTCTTTGAAAAAAAATAATATTAAGGTTGTTCATGTAGTCAGTTCCGTAAAATTTGCCTCAAAATCTCAGGATGCAGGTGTGGATGCTATTGTTGCCGAAGGTTTTGAAGCAGGGGGGCATAATGGTAGGGAAGAAACCACAACATTTACACTAATTCCAATGGTTAAAGCAGCTATAACTTTGCCACTTATTGCGGCGGGTGGAATAGCTACTGGTGGCGCTATGTTAGCTGCTACTGCTCTGGGAGCAGATGGCGTTCAGGTAGGAAGTCGATTTGTCGCATCAGATGAGGCATCATGTCATCCAAACTTTAAAGATGAAGTAATTAAAGCAGCGGAGGGAAGTACGGTACTGACCTTAAAAGAAATTACTCCAGTTAGGATGCTCAAAAATTCCTTTTTTCAAAAGATTGCTTCGCTTTATGAAAAGGGTGTCGATGTTGAGGAATTAAAAACCACCGTAGGAAGGGGAAGGGCAAGAAAGGGAATGTTTGAAGGTGACTTGGAAGAGGGTGAACTCGAAATTGGACAAATTGCTGGATTGATTAATGAGGTGATACCTGCAGCACAAATAATAGATAATTTTATCGAGGAATACGATCAGGCTCTTAAAAATTTAAAAGTTATTTACTACGATCCCTAGGGTTAAAAGATAATTCCACTTGGTTCCGAAGAATATCGTCGAAAGTTTCTCTTTTACGAATTAAATGTCCTTGACCTTCGTTCCAGAATACTTCTGCAGGACGATAACGAGAATTATAATTGCTGGCCATCGAAAAACAATAGGCACCACAATTCCGAAACACCAATAGATCGCCCTCTGTAATCTCAGCAATTTTTCGGTTACTGCCAAAGTTATCCGTTTCGCATATATAACCGACTATGGAGTAAAAACGCTCTTTACCTTGGGGATTAGATAGATTTTCAATATGGTGGTAAGAGCCATAAAGCATGGGTCTGATAAGGTGGTTAAAACCACTGTCAACTTGAGCAAAAACCGTAGAAGTGGTCTGTTTAACTACATTGACCTGTGTTATAAAATGTCCTGCTTGACTAACCAAAAATTTACCAGGTTCAAAAATGAGTTGGAGTTCACTACCGTACTCCATACAGAATTTAGAAAATCTAACAGAGAGTTTTTCACCTAATTCTTCAATATTGGTTTCGATATCATTATTGTGATAAGGTACTTTAAAACCACTTCCAAAGTCTAAAAACTCAAGTTCTTTAAAATGCTTGGCAGTATCAAATAAAATCTCAGCAGCATGAAGAAAGACATCTATATCTAGAATATCGCTTCCTGTATGCATATGGATACCGTTGATATTCATAGCTGTATTTTCTACTATACGTAACAAATGGGGTATTTGATGAATGGAAATTCCAAACTTAGAATCGATATGACCTACCGAAATATTACTATTTCCTCCTGCCATGACATGAGGATTTATCCGAATACAAACAGGTATTTTGGGATGACTAGTTCCGAATTGTTCTAGTATCGAAAGGTTATCAATGTTGATTTGAACACCCAATTTAGCTACATTTTCAATTTCATTTAGTGAAACGCCATTAGGGGTATATATAATGGCTTTTGGCTCAAACCCTGCATTTAATCCCAACTGGACTTCCTGAATAGATACCGTATCTAAACCAGCTCCCAAATGTCGCATAAACTTTAAAATGGAAACATTAGAAAGCGCTTTAGCGGCATAATTAATCCTTAGGTTATTAACTCTAGCAAAAGCCGAAGTCAGTCGCTTATATTGAGAGGTAATCTTTTCGCCTTCGTATACATAAAGGGGCTTACCAAAGTTTTCGGCAACGCCCAATAAATCACTATTCGTCAATTCTTTATTTTTTTTTGACAAATTTAAAATCAAATCCTAATTTAAAGGATAAATACATGAGATGTTATAAAAATTGAACATATTGTTTTAAATGTAACAATATAAGCATGCTTATTTCGAAGGTGATTTACTATTTTTGGCTTATAATATAATTTTAAAGATGAATCTACACGAATATCAGGGAAAAGATTTACTGGCTGACTTTGGTGTTGGTATACAACGTGGTATAGTGGCGAATAATAAATCCGAGGCAGTCGATGCTGCAAAAAAATTGAAGGCTGATACAGGTACGTCATGGTATGTTGTTAAAGCACAAATTCACGCTGGAGGAAGAGGTAAAGGTGGTGGTGTAAAGCTTGCCAAAAATTTAAATGAGTTAGAAACGATTGCTGATCAAATTATTGGCATGCAATTGATTACGCCCCAGACTCCACCAGAGGGTAAAAAAGTAAATAAAGTACTGGTTGCTGAAGATGTTTATTATCCAGGAGATTCAAAGACTAAGGAGTATTATGTTTCGGTTTTACTTAATCGTGAAACAGGAAGAAATATGATCATGTACTCCACAGAGGGAGGAATGGATATAGAACAAGTGGCTGAAAATACTCCAGAGCTAATTTTTACAGAAGAAATTCATCCTGCTCACGGGTTGCAGTCTTTCCAGGCTCGAAACGTTGCTTTTAACTTAGGACTAAGCGGGATCGCTTTTAAAGGAATGGTTAAATTTATCACAGCACTTTACGAAGCATATTTAGGAGCTGACGCTTCATTATTTGAAATTAATCCTGTTCTAAAAACATCTGATGATAAAATTTTAGCAGTAGACGCCAAGGTTACTCTGGATGAAAATGCTTTGTTTAGGCATAAGAACTTCGCAGAATTACGAGATTTATCAGAGGAGAATTCTACTGAGGTTGAGGCACGTGAAGTCGGATTGAATTATGTTGCCTTGGATGGTAATGTAGGCTGTATGGTTAATGGAGCTGGATTGGCTATGGCTACGATGGATTTAATTAAGCAATCTGGGGGGTCACCTGCAAATTTTTTGGATGTGGGTGGTACAGCGGATGCTACTCGAGTAGAAACCGCCTTTCGTTTAATTCTTAAAGATCCAAATGTTGAGGCAATCTTGGTCAATATTTTTGGTGGAATTGTACGATGCGATCGTGTCGCGCAGGGTGTTGTAGATGCCTACAAAAACATGGGTGATGCCATAAAAGTGCCTATTATCGTGAGATTACAAGGAACCAATGCTGATATAGCTAAAAAGTTAATCGACGAATCAGGATTAAATGTTTTGTCTGCTACTGCATTTGAAGAAGCCGCTAAAAAAGTGAAAGAAGCTTTATAGATGTCAATTTGACACCTTTTTTTGTTAAAAAAACGACAAATTGTCATTAATATTTATACGGCATAGGTTTTGAATTAAGTTTTCTTAAAGAAAGTTTAATTTAAATCTTAACATATGAATTTATTAAAAAGACAAAACCCCGCTTTTACCTCTTTATTTGATGACTTGATCTTTAATCAAGATTGGAACAATCAAAATTTATCCCTACCAGCAGTAAATATTATTGAGGCAGATGACCATTTTGATGTTCAATTAGCTACACCTGGTATGAAAAAATCTGATTTTCAAATAGAAGTAGATGAGGGGGTGTTGATCATTTCCTCCGAAACAGTAACTCAGTCTAATGAGACCGAAACCAGTTTTACTCTTAAGGAGTTTGGTAACCATTCGTTTAAACGCTCATTTAATATTCCAGATACTATTTATGTAGACAAAATAACTGCTGCATACAAAGAAGGGATTTTAACGGTAAGTTTACCAAAAAAAGAGGAAGCCTTACCGCAACCCAAAAAATTGATTTCCATAAACTAGATTAATTAATTGGTTTGTTTGGAAAAGCTTGGTAATTTATTTTGCCAAGCTTTTTTATTCTAATTGATTTTGTAATGACTTTATTTCATCTCGTAAACGGGCTGCTTCTATAAAATCAAGATCCTTAGCTGCTTTTTCCATTTCTTTTCTCGAAACCCTAATTTTCTTCTCAATTTGATCTTTTGTCAAAAAACGGTTCTTTGCCTCCGCTACCTTCCGCTCACTTAGTTCTTGAGCAAATGTGGCAATAGAATTTTTTGAAAGGGCATTATCTAGAGATTTATTGAGAGCAGTCGGCGTTATTTTATTTTTTAGATTGTAAGCGTGCTGCTTATTGCGTCGGTAGTTTGTCTGGTCAATGGTTTTTTGCATGCTTTTGGTAATATTATCCGCATACATTATAGCTTTTCCATTGACATTTCTCGCAGCCCTGCCGACCGTTTGTGTCAATGAACGATGACTTCTGAGAAAACCTTCTTTATCTGCATCTAAGATCGCTACTAATGAAACTTCAGGTAAATCCAAACCTTCCCTAAGAAGATTGACACCTACCAAAACATCAAAGAGTCCCTTTCTCAAATCTTGCATGATTTCTACTCTTTCTAATGTATCGACATCACTATGGACGTAACGACATCTAATATTTAGTCTACTTAAATATTTAGTCAATTCCTCTGCCATTCTTTTGGTAAGTGTTGTTACTAGTGTACGTTCGTCTTTTTCGACTCTTTGCTGAATTTCTTCTATTAAGTCATCAATTTGGTCTAGACTAGGTCGAATTTCAATTTCGGGATCCAGTAGACCTGTCGGTCGAATAACTTGTTCAATATAAACACCTTCTGTTTGTTTAAGTTCATAATCAGCTGGAGTAGCACTTACATACAAAACTTGATTTTGTAGTATTTCAAACTCTTCAAATTTTAATGGTCGGTTATCCATAGCAGCAGGAAGTCGGAAACCGAAATTTACAAGGTTTTCTTTTCTACTGCGATCTCCTCCATACATGGCATGAACCTGAGATATAGTGACATGACTTTCATCTACAACCATTAAGTAATCATTTGGGAAATAGTCTAATAAGCAAAACGGTCGCGTCCCTGGGTCTCTTCCGTCCAGATAGCGTGAGTAATTTTCTATACCTGAACAATAACCTAGTTCTCTTATCATTTCTAGATCAAATTCTGTTCGCTCATGAAGTCTTTTTGCCTCTAAAAAACTACCTATAGATTTAAAATAATCGACTTGTTTTGTCAAATCATCTTGAATTTCTGTAATAGCATTTTGAAGAATATCTGGAGAAGTAACAAACATGTTGGCAGGAAAAATTTTAAGACTGTCGTAATTCTCTAAAATGCGATTTTCAATAGGATCAAAGGCCTCTATATCCTCTATTTCATCTCCAAAAAAATGTAGTTTAAAGGCAATATCTGCATATCCAGGAAAAATATCGAGAATATCACCGTTTACCCTAAAGTTACCACGATTAAAATCTCCAGTGGTTCTTGAATATAAACTTTGCACCAGTTGGTAAAGTAATTTTGTTCTTGAAACTACTTGATCTTTTTCTATCGTAATAACATTTTTTTCAAATTCAACTGGATTACCAATCCCATAAAGACAGGATACTGAGGCAACAACTAATACATCTCTTCTCCCGGAAAGTAGAGAAGAGGTAGTGCTTAATCGCAACTTTTCAATTTCCTCGTTAATGGAAAGATCTTTTTCAATATAAAGACCACTGCTAGGAATGTAGGCCTCTGGCTGGTAATAATCATAGTAAGAAACAAAGTACTCGACGGCGTTATCTGGAAAAAATTGCTTGAATTCAGAATATAACTGCGCGGCAAGGGTTTTATTGTGTGCCAAAACTATCGTAGGGCGTTGCAATTCTTTTATGGTATTGGCAACGGTAAATGTCTTTCCCGAACCAGTTACCCCTTGAAGTGTTACGTGTTTTTCTCCTTCGGAAAAACTATTAACAATTTGTCTAATTGCCTCGGGTTGGTCACCTGTGGGAAAAAAATCTGATTCAAGATTGAATTGCATATTGCAAAATTAAAGTTTAAATACTCATTCCACAACATTAATTATTATTAAGCCTGAATGACAATTAGGTTTGGATGAATTCAGAATAAGGTGTTATTTTTGAAAAAAGTTAAATTGTGAAAGAAAAATTAATTTCGAAAAAAAAACCTTTTTTTTCAATTTCCAAAGAGTTGTCACTTTTTTTAAAAAAGTATGATCGTTGGATGGACATTTCAATATGTTATGACGACCTATTACGTTTTTCAGGTTCCGTTACTGTCTATGATAAAAATGATGAGGATACTCTTTGGGTTAGAGTTTATTATTCTGATTCTGACCGAGAAGAAATAGATTTTAATTTAAAAACGATATACACTTCTCTTCACTCTGATGGTAATATTTCTTCTTTACCTGACCTAAATATTGATGCAATTGATTACTGCACCTTTGGAAATTCAAAACCCTTTAGGATAAAAATCCGAAATATTTTAAACGATAATTTCACCTATTTCTACGTTAAAAAAACCGATGCTTCAAGGGTTTATGGATTGGAATTTGAGCATATACTTTCTCCATATAACCTAAATTATATGGTCAATAGTGATACATTAGTTGAGGAGCATATTTCTGGTATTCCTGGGGATATTTTTATTAAAGATTATTTATCGGATTGCACTTCATCAGAAAAAGCTCAAATTGCAAAAGAATATGTAAAATTCAATGAGCGTTGCATGATTAGGCTACTTGGTGATATGCGTGCTTATAATTATGTTGTGATTCCTATTCACGATTTTGATCACGTAATCTATCGAATCAGAGCCATCGATTTTGATCAACAAAGTTTCGAAGGAAAGTTATCTGTTTATCGGCCTCAGTTTTTTAAAGAAAATCACCCACTAATTAAGGTTGTTAAGGAGAAACTAAATCATGAATCAATTATTCAATATAAAATTGAAGAACGTTCTATTCTTTCCCGAAGATTAATCAATTCAGGAAATCGTATTGATTTTTTGATTTCGATTATGAAAAATGATGTACTCTCAACTGCTGAAAATTTGGAGCAACTTAAAAACGAGATTTTTGTTTTCACCAATGATCCTGCTTTTAAAGAAAGCCAATCCATGGGTGAGTTGATGCAGGCCGCATTTGATTATACACGAAAAAATTATGAAAATGTTAGCCTAAGTGATTTGCTCTAGTAAAAATTGTCATAATCATCTTCATCCGTTTTTAAATCATCGCTTAGATCATTTGATCCCCCAAATTCCTTATTTGGTGGAGTTTCAGGAACTTCACCATGGGTAAATATTAAACTTGGGTATCCTTTAGATACTTCTTTTTGAGCAATTTCAATTAACTCAACATAAAAGGTCCAAAGATTTAGAAAATCATAAACGTAGATTAAACGATTTTCTGATTCAGAAAGGATTTTTTCTAAGGGTTTATCATTCAAAGGCTTTTCCCCTAAACCCATATCTAACAATGGCATTTCCTCTCCTTGGTTCCATTGCTCATCAGAACGGTAAAAAGAGGCCATTTCATTACCTGCAAAACCAAAAGATTGGGACAACGCATCATGAAGTTCCTCTAAGCTTGAACTTGACTCAATTTCAAAGTCTCGGATAACATCTTCCTCAGTATCCAAAATGGCTCTCATTCTATATATCATAAAATTATTATTTTACTATTATTCTAAATATAAATAAAGATTGTGCTCCAAACAAAAGGGCGGCGATAATCAAATGTAATGGTTGTGAACTGAAAGGAAAGTCCAGATAAAACATTAAAATTCCAGTAAAAATTTCTAAACCAATAAGTCCAAGTATTTGATTGAAAATCCTTAGGTTGAGATTTATTTTACGTAACATCCAAAATAAAGTCAGGTGAACTGCAAGAACTATTAGGGATAAACTTCGGTGGAAATAAAATTTCAGTGGAGCTGGATCAAGCCATTGGCTAGCTTGTAGATGCATTTTTAAATCGACAAATTGTCTTACTTGGGTTCCTAAGCCAATTTGGAAAAGGGTAAGCACTACAGCGAAGATCGCAAGTATTTTCATTAATTGACTAGCAGGTATTGGGGTTATTTTTCTTTGACTAATGAACAATAGGATTATTAAACCTAATACGATAAGTAATGCCATAACCATATGAATAGTAATTCGGTATGGCAATAAATTAGAATCGACTACTGTTTTTCCAAGCCAAGCCTGAAGAACCATTGCCATCAAAATTAAAAATGAAATAATTGGTGTAATTTTCTTTTTTTTCTTCAACAAAAATGATTGTACGGTCATAACGAGAACTGCTAGCCCAGCTAAGGCTCCCAACAATCTGTTTAGGTACTCGATCCATGTATGATATGGATTAAATAAGGCATAGTCATGTTGAGTGTAAAACCCCCAATTTTTTGGATTATAATCAAACCTGGAGTTAAAATCACTTTTGGCAACTCGAAGCTCCTCATCTAAAATAATTACTTGCCCCTTTAAGTATACGTGATTGGGTTTCCAGTCAAGCTGAGATCTCTCGGTAGGAGGTATCCAATATCCAAAACATTTGGGCCAGTCAGGACAGCCCATTCCACTTCCGGTCATACGAACAATTGCTCCAGCTGTGATCACTAAATAAACAATGATCAAGCTAAATTTAACCGATTTTATAAAACTATTCTCCATTGGTCACTAAACCTATTTCGTTACCTTTTCTTAGCATTAAATTAAATGCTGCTTCATAATCATTGGGAATTTCGCCTTCCAAAATAGCCTCTTTAATTGCCTCTTTTATCACACCAATCTCTTTACACGGTTTTAAGTTAAAATGTCTCATGATCATTTCACCTGTTACTGGAGGTTGAAAATTTCTAATACGATCTCTTTCTTCTACTTCAGTTATCTTTTGTCTTACAATTTTAAAGTTGTTGTGATATCGCTTAAAACGAGTTGGGTTTTTTGTTGTGATATCAGCTTCACAGAGGGTAATTAAATCTTCTAATAAATCCCCAGCATCAAACACCAAGCGCCTTACCGCTGAGTCTGAAACGATGTCTTCCGAAATAATAATAGGTCTTGAACTCATCATTACAAGCTTTTGAACGTATTTCATTTTTTCATTCAATGGCATTTTTAATCTTTTAAAAAGCTTGTAAACCATTTTTGAGCCGACGAATTCATGTCCATGAAAAGTCCATCCTATTTTTTGGTGGAATTTTTTAGTGGGAGCTTTACCGATATCATGAAGTAAGGCCGCCCACCGAAGCCACAAGTTATCTGATCTTATACATAAATTGTCTACAACCTCCAGGGTATGGTAAAAATTATCTTTATGTTTTTGCCCCTCAATTTCTTCGATACCTTTAAGATTAACCAATTCTGGGATTATTTTTTCTAGTAATCCGGTTTGCTCCAATAACAGATAACCTACAGAGGGTATTTGGGTCATCAAAATTTTATTTAGTTCATCAACGATTCGCTCACTGTTAATTATTGATAAGCGATTTACATTTTCTTTAATTGCATTTAATGATCGGTTCTCAATTTTGAATTTTAGTTGAGCAGCAAATCGAATTGCGCGCAACATCCTAAGAGGGTCATCAGAATAAGTAATTGAGGGATCTTGAGGTGTTTTGATGACACCATTTTTCAAATCTTGCAATCCATTGAACGGATCAATTAGTTCACCGATATTTTTTGGATTTAGACTCACTGCCAGTGCATTAATGGTAAAGTCTCTTCTTTTTTGGTCGTCTTCAAGCGTTCCTGAAAATATTTTTGGATTTCTACTTTCTCGAGAATAGGATTCCTTTCTGGCACCGACAAATTCTATGGTAATTCCTTCCCATTGAATCATTGCAGTTCCATAAGATTTAAAAATTTTTATGGGACTGGCGTTGGTTAGTTTTTTTTGTATTACCTGCGCTAATTCAATACCTGATCCTATAGCTACTATATCGATATCTTTAGCCCTTTCAGTTCCTAGGAGGTGGTCTCTTACAAAACCTCCTACAAGATAAGTTTCTATACCCAGTTCCTTTACACTTTGAAGAAGTACTTCAAAAATTTTTTGCTGCAGAACACCATGGAAATTATTATTTAACATATTATGCTCTAATAAGTGTTGTTTTTCCTGTTTTTTCAAGTTTTATTATTCTTGAGACCTTATCATTTACCTTATCAATGTCTTGTTTAATGATATAGTCGACACCACTGATGATTTCCTCAGAAATATCAGCATACTTTTTGGGGTGGTCATGACCACTTAAGTTGGCAGAGGTTGAAATCAATGGTTTTCCAAAAGCTGAAATCAATGGAGTACAAAAATGATGATTAACTATTCTGATTGCTACTGTTTTCTCTTCAGCAATAGCATTAGATGCAATTGCTATTGGGTTTGATAAAATTACTGTAGTTGGTCGATCACAGTAAATATATTTCTTAATATTTACAGGCAATTTGGGAATATACTTTTTGAGCATTTCAAGATCTGATACCATGCAAATCATAGCTTTACTATCAGATCTTTTTTTCAACTGATATACTTTATCAACAGCATAGGCATTGGTTGCGTCGCAAAGTATACCCCAAATTGTATCTGTTGGTGAAAGTAATAATTTTCCATCTTCGAGGATTTTTAGTAAATTTTTCATTTATACTTCAAAAATAGGGCTTTTGGGTAGCTTGACAAACATTACTCTTGCACTATAATTATTTCAGATGATTTTTTAGATTTGTTATTTTCTATTGGGTTAAAAGAATATTTATTAACTAATTATTTTGTTAATAGTTGAATTTTAATTTCAAATACTAATTATAATATTTATTGATGAATCAGATCAATTTTAATTAATTCACATCTATTAAAACTTGATTAATATCTTTTCAAATTGAAAGACTAAATTTTTAACTTTTAATAAAACTTTAAAGATTTATTAAACTGCAACGTCATGTTCTCTTAAAGCTGCATTTAAAGATGTCTTTTTATCAGTGCTCTCTTTTCTTTTACCAATAATTAAGGCACAAGGAACCTGAAATTCTCCTGCAGCAAAACTTTTTGTGTAGCTTCCAGGAATTACCACTGAGCGCTCAGGAACCTCTCCCCTATATTCAATAGGTCTTTCGACTGAAACGTCAATCACCTTTGTCGTGGCAGTTATGACCACGTTGGCTCCCAAAACGGCTTCTTTTCCAATTTTAGCACCCTCAACTATAATACACCTAGACCCAATAAAGGCATTGTCTCCAATGATTACAGGAGCGGCTTGTAGAGGTTCTAAAACACCACCGATTCCAACTCCACCACTTAGGTGTACATTTTTGCCTATTTGTGCACAGCTTCCAACTGTTGCCCAGGTGTCTACCATTGTTCCTGAATCAACATAGGCACCAATATTTACATAACTTGGCATGAGAATTACTCCACTGGAAATATAGGCTCCATGCCTTGCAATCGCATGAGGAACGACTCGAATACCTTTTTTTTTATATCCATTTTTAAGTGGTATTTTATCATGAAACTCTAAGGGACCTACCTCGATGGTCTCCATCTTTTGAATTGGAAAATAAAGTACAACAGCTTTTTTGACCCATTCATTTACCTGCCATCCATTTTTCAAAGGGCTAGCAACTCTAATTTTTCCTGTATCTAATTGATTGATTACTTGTCTTATGGCCTCTTGTGTTTCGCTCTTTTCTAATAACTTGCGGTCGTCCCAAGCCGATTCGATTATTTTTTGCATTTTTATCTTTTTTCAAAAATACTGAATTCAGTAGTTTTAGACTATATAATCGTCTTTTCAAAAAAAGTATATTTGCAATTAATATGGGGGTTATAATTGGAATTGATTACGGAAAAAAACGAATTGGGCTAGCTCACACAGATCCCAATCAAATGATTGCTAGTGGTTTGTGTACGCTATCAACCCCTAAAGTGATTGAATTCTTAGAAAATTATTTGAATCATACACCCATTGAAAAGTTTGTCGTCGGACAGCCCAAGCAGAAGGATGGTAAATATTCAGGGGTTGAAAATGACATTCTGAAATTTATTACAGAGCTACAAAATAATTTTGAAACAATTCCTGTTTTGCGCCAGGACGAACGCTTTACCTCAAAAATTGCCTTTAAAAGCCTAATTGAAAGCGGTGCGAATAAAAAAGCAAGAAAAGACAAGGCTTTGGTTGACCAAATTAGCGCTACATTGATTTTACAATCTTTTTTGGAGTCTATTTCTAAAACAGTGATATGATTTTACCTATTGTAGCGTATGGCTCAAATGTATTAAAGACCAAAGCAGTAAATATAACTCCTGATTTCCCGGATTTGGAGACACTAATTGAAAATATGTGGGAAACAATGTACAATGCTAATGGTGTTGGAATAGCGGCTCCACAAATTGGTAAATCGATTAGATTATTTGTGGTTGATGCTTCACCTTTCTCGAAGGACGATGAAATATCTGATGATGAGATTTCTACTTTAAAAAACTTCAAGAAAGTATTTATAAATCCAGAACTGATCGAAGAGACAGGTGGGGAATGGGATTTTACAGAAGGTTGCTTAAGTATACCGAATATAAGAGAGGATATTTCCCGAAGGGAAATGATTACCATTAGATATTATGACGAATCCTTTGAGGAAATTGAATTAACCTTAAAGGGTTTAGCTGCTAGGATTGTTCAACATGAGTATGATCATATTGAAGGGGTTTTATTTATCGACAAATTAAGTTCTCTCAAGAAAAAACTACTTAAAGGAAAGCTAAATGATATTTCTAAGGGTAAAATTAAAACTGAATATAAAATGCGTTACCCCCAAGGAAAAATTAAAAGATGAGTAGGAATATTTTAGATAAAATCATATCAATTTCTGGTAAACCTGGCTTATTCAAATTGCTTTCGCAAACTAGGAATGGAGTTATTGCAGAGTCAATCATAAGTAAAGAAAAGACCTCTACCAATTCTATCCAACATGTTAACTTATTGTCCGAAATACAAGTTTATGGTTTGGTCGAAGAATTTCCTTTAATTAACGTTTTTGAAAAAATATTTCAGCATGAATCAGGTAATAAAACAAAAATAAATCCCAAATCAGATGCTAAATTTTTAGAGGCTTATTTTTATGAGGTTTTTCGAGAATATGATCGAGACAAGGTATACCCTAGTCATATAAAGAAAATTATTCAATGGTATAATATATTATTAGAAGTTGGTGTTTTAAAATTCGAACATGAAACATTACCTAGTAATGTTTCAAAAAATAATAATAAATGAGTTCACGTAAAGACCAATTAAAAGCAATTGAAAGGCTTCTAGATATAATGGATAACCTCCGTGAAAATTGTCCTTGGGATCGAAAACAAACTTTTCAATCCTTAAGGCATTTGACTATTGAAGAGACCTATGAATTGGGAGATGCAATTTTGGAAAATGATTATGAGGAGATAAAACAGGAATTAGGTGATTTATTGTTGCATATTATATTTTATGCCAAAATTGGAAGTGAAAAAAAAGCCTTTGATATTGCAGATATTGCTAATCTAATTTCTGATAAATTAATAATTAGACATCCTCATATTTATGGCACTGTAAATGTAACTGATGCAGATGAAGTCATTAATAACTGGGAGACAATTAAACTCAAAGAGGGTAAAAAAAGTGTTCTTGAGGGGGTTCCGAACAGTTTACCTGCTCTTGTTAAAGCTTTCAGAGTTCAAGAAAAGGCTTCTGGAGTTGGTTTTGATTGGGATGATATTGAGGGTGTTTTGGATAAAGTAAAAGAGGAATTGGATGAGTTAAAAGAAGAGGTTACCAAGAAAAATAAAAGTGAGATGGAGATGGAGTTTGGTGATTTACTATTTTCAGTGATTAATTATGCTCGTTTTTTAAAAATCAACCCTGAGACTGCATTGGAGCTAACAAATAAAAAATTTATTAATAGATTTAAATACATAGAATCAGAAGCATTTAAACTAGGAAAAAAAATTAACCAGTTATCACTTGAGGAGATGAATTTTTTTTGGCAGCAAGCCAAATCTAATTAGTTAGGATTTTCTTCTGATTTTTCTTCGATATCACTTTCATTAAAACTATTATCCAATTCTCTTTTCATTTTTCTAAGAGGAACTAATTCTTCTTTCAAGTCCTGCTCTGCAGATTTTAATTCCTTCAGTTTTGAGCTCACTTCTAAAAGTAGTGGATTTTCATTACTGGAGCTGGAAAAATAATCCATATTATTCTCTAACTGAAGGACCTCTGACTTAATTTCGTCCATCTTTTTTTTGATGCTTTTAATTTCCTTTGACAGCTCTTTTTCATCATCCTTAATGAGGAAAAACCGAATATGATTTTTAGCTTCTTTCTTGAGATTAATATCCATTTGTGACTTATCAATAATTGAAATAAATTCTTTATTGTAATTATCTGATAAATTCTTATTTATATTTCCTTTTAGGATACCTAGATTAATAAATTCTTCCCATTGATTGGCAGAAAAGATTTTAAAGTCTTCAAATTCATGAGGTATTTTAAAGTCTTTAATACTGTTTATGAAAACTTCTTTTTTCTTTTGAATCTCTAACTCCTTTTCACTAATCTTTTCATATCCAGTCTTAATACGATCAAAATATATATTACAATTTGAACGAAACTCCTCCCAAAGCTGATCAGATAATTTTCTTGGAATAAAACCAATGCTTCTCCATTCTCTTTGAATTTTTTTCATTTGGTTAGCGTATTCATTCCAATCTTCCTTTTCAAGAATATCTTTTACTTCTTTAATCAGTGCTTTTTTGAGCTCTATATTTTTTCGGTGTTCAGTTTTTTGTGATTTGTAGAAATTGTTCTTTTCTCGATTAATTTCTCTGCTAATTTCTCTAAATCGAGTCCAAGTTAATTTACTGTGTTTTTTTGTTACCTGACCAATTAATTTAAATTCCTCTCTAATTTTATTTAAATTTTCAATAGACTTTTTCCATTCGGTATGATTTTTCGGAGAACTATTTTTGATATTCTCCATTTTTATTATTAGTTCATTTTTTTTATTAAGATTGTCCTCAAGGATAGTATCGTATTCTTTATCAAACTCTTGTCTTCTATTGTGGATGACGTGACTAGCTTTTTGAAATCTTGTCCACAATTCTTCTCTATGCTCCTTGGCCACAGGACCTAAATCATTTTTCCAAAGTCTATGAAGAATATTTAAATCCCGAGAAGCCTTTAGTATATCTGAAATTTTAGACAATTTTTCAGCCTGATTAATTATCTTAATTTTCTCTTCATAATTGTGTTTAAAATCTAAATCGCGTAATTCTCTATTGAGATGAAGAAAATCATAAAAAATTTCAGTATGATGTTTAAAGGTTTGCCATATATTATTACTGTGAGCTCTTGGGACAGGCCCAGTTTTGTGCCAAATTTCCTGTAAGTTTCTAAATTTTTTATAAATAGCATTAATATTTTCATCGACGTTAATGAGATTTTTAAGATTTTCAATAATCTCAAGTTTTTTTTCAAGATTTAACTTTTGTGTTTGCTCTCTTTCTAGAAAAAAACTTCTTTTTTTCTTTTTATGATCCCTTAGAATCTGATCAAAATCATTCTTATAATTGGGTCTAAAATAGAAATCAATTTCATTACCACCTTCTTTAATAAATTCGTCTTTTTTAGCCTTAATTTCGTTTTTAAATTTCCTTTCAAACTGTTGGGAGAGTTCTTGGATATTTATACCCTGATTAAACCAATTGTCTTGCTTAGTGAGTTTTTCTAACTCACTTACAAGTTCTATCATACTAAATGAACTATAATCTATTTTTTCGTCATGGTTTGTATCCTTTTTAGTTTTAAAGAACTGATTTTTTTTGACGGAGGGCTCTGGGATAAATTCAGTCAATACATTTTTTATATCACTAGCACCTTCAGGAGTAACCGTTTTCTTTGCAGTCAACAAATTTTCTTCCTGAGGATCTTTGGCTTTTTCTTCTTTCTTGGCCATATCAGTCAGGTTTTAAAAGTTAAACACGAAATTTTCTCAAAATTTACAAAAAAAAAAAGAACTGTTTCTATTTGTTCCAAATCTCCCAGGATTTTTCTGCTTGATATTCAAGCATTTTTAATCCGTTTGAAATTATTGCCCCTCTTCTCTTACCCTCTTTAAGAAATAATGTTTCTATAGGGTTGTAGATCAGGTCAAATAAAATATGAGTCTCATTGATTTCTTCGTATGGCAGTTCTGGAGATAAATTAACCTTTGGGAATGTTCCGACCGGAGAGGCATTTATAATTAATTGATGATTTTTCAACAAATCTGCATTTACGGCTTGATAGCTAATTTGATCATTTTTAGGATTTCTTGAAACATACTGATAATGTATTTCAAGTTTGTCTAATACAAATGCAACTGCTGAAGAGGCCCCTCCTGAACCTAATATCAATGCTTTTTTAGGCAGTAGAGATTTAAGTTTTGTTAGGGATTTCTCAAAACCATAAACATCCGTATTATGCCCGATTGTTCTTCCATCTTTTTCAAACCGAATTGTATTTACCGCTTGCATTTTTTTTGACGGTTCTGATAGGTCATCCAAAAAACGGATTACTTCTCTTTTATAGGGTGTCGTGACATTCAGGCCTGAAATATTATCATGAGATAAAATAGATGGAAGTAATTCGATAGAATCCAGATCAAAGTTTTCGTAATAACAATTGGCCAGATGATCTCGCCTAAATTTTTTATTAAAATAGCCTTTGGAAAATGAATAATCAATATTCCTCCCTATTAGACCAAAAAGCTTTTTATTTATTTTTTTTGACGCCATATCTCTCGAGAAGTGTTACAACAATAGCCCCTAAAATTATAAATAATATAAGGAACCAAAAATCAATTGTTTTTATATTAGGAAGAAGATAATCATAATAGGCAATTTCAGGATTACCTACTGAGTTATTGACGATATCTCCTTCTTCATTTAGTTTAAAAATTTTTTCTCTCCAAGGCCATATGACTCCTAATGATCCACTAATAAAACCAATTATAATTGCAATTGTGATTTGATAGTATTTCTTTAATACATAGCTTAGAATATTGGAAAAAAATATTAGTCCTGAAATAGATCCTAAAGAAAAAATAACTGCCAACCGAAGTAATTTCATTCTATGTGTATCGTTGGTAAATTCTAAATTCATTTTTATTAAATCACCCAGTGTATAATAAATGGCATTCACTGAATCTACTAAAAGTAGAGTGTAATTGCCTAGGAGTAATAAAAGGAATGATCCTGAAAGTCCTGGCAAAGTCATTCCACTGACACTTATAACTCCACAGAAAAAAACAAAGAATAACCCATCATTTTCAGTGAGGGGTTTAGATAACATAATTGTAAGACCAATGACTAGTCCAATAACAAAAAAAAGAATTGTTTTAAATTTCCATTTATCTATTTCGTGATAAACGAAATAGAGCGAAGCTAAAATCATCCCGAAAAAAACAGCGAGAACTTGAATTTCATAATATTTGATTAAATAGTCCAATATTAGTGAAACACTAAAGTAGCTAATAATGACCCCTGAAAATAATAGAGTTAAAAATCTACCATTTACATATACGTAGAACTCATACCATTCTCTTTTAAACAAAAGCGACAAAGCTTTTAAATTAAATTTTTGGAGAGAATCTATCAACTCTTCATAGAAACCAGCCACAAAGGCTACAATGCCTCCAGAAACCCCCGGGACTTTATTGGCAGCACCCATTGCAACACCCTTTAAAATCAAAATAATATTTTGCAATAAAATCGGGGTGAACCAACCCATGATTATATTTTTTTTTCCTTCTGACTATTTAAAATCAATACCAACCCTGAGCCAAATAAAAAAAGGATAGTAGCCCATAATAAATGGGCATCTTCAGAATAGTTTAGAGGAGATATAGGTCTAAAAAATGACTTATTTTGATCACCTATGGTTACCTTAAAAACTTCCTGCCAAGGCCATATTTTATGAATAGCTCCAATCATTAGTCCAATAAGTATAGACATGGTTTTATCATTTTCATTATCCAATAACCACTTTAATATTGAAGAAAAAACCCGAAGTCCAATAAGAATGCCTAATCCAAAAATGAATAATTTAGTATAGATTGGAATTAGGATATTTATATCGAAACTAATCGAACTTTTAATTGCCATCTTAATTAAATTTAACACGGTCTGGTATGCCCCCAGAATAAGCAATATGTATGCTCCAGAGATTCCAGGTAATATCATAGCAATTATACCTATAAAACCGCAAAAGAAAAGGTAGATTAATCCAATATCATTACTTTTAGGGCTGATTTGAGTTATAAAAAAACTTATGACGGATCCTAAAATTAGAAGTCCAATATTAAGATAACTCCACTGATTAACATGCCTTTTTAGAATAAATATACTGGTGACTAAAATTCCAAGAAAAAAAGACCAAAGAAAAATAGGGTAGGTATTTATTAAAAAATCTATGATAAATGAAAATGCAAAAACCGCACTTAAAATTCCAGAAAAAAGACTTAGAAGGAAATTACCATTTATTTTTTTCCAGAATAAATCTACTGTTAATGTTTTAAAGTTTTTTATACTAATAGCATTAATGGAGTGGATTAATTTTTTGTAAATACCAAGAATAAGGGCAATCGTACCTCCAGAAATACCAGGCATAAGATCAGAACAACCCATTGCAACTCCCTTTATAAATACACTTAAATTATTTGAAATGAAATTTATCAAGTATTAAATTTTAGCACAATATATAGCGAAAAACCCAAATTCAATTTCTTGGACTTATTTAAATCCTAGCGGGCGTTGGCTAATTCGGGAAATAATTGTTTAAACCCCTCAGGGATTTTGAAATTACTTTTAATTTTATCAAAGATACTTATTGCCTCATCTTTTTTACCCAACCGCATTTTACACCCAGCTAATCGATATAATATGGCTGACCTATTGTTAAAGTATTGCAAGGCAAGTTGGCAAATAGATAATGCAGATTGCCATTCTTTCAGATACATTTGAGCATCCATCCAAATAATCCACATTTTAAAATCATGGTTACCTAGTTCATTTGCATTTTGACACGCAATCGAAGCTTCTTTGAAAAAATTTAATTTGAAATGAATTTCAGCACTTTTTTTCCACAAATCCTTACTATCAGAATTTGATTTTAGCGATTTTTTCACATAGTATTTAGCCTTGGGAAAAATTCCACTTTTAAAGAAGTAATCAACTAATGAAATCCAGCTTTTTTCATGATTTGGCTCCAACTTTATAGATTCTTTAAAATATTGAACAGCTAATTGTTCATTGCCTAATTTAAGATGGCATTCTCCTATTCTATGAATTACATATGCATTAGAGCCATTTAATTTTACTGAAAACTCGTAATTATCAATTGCTTGATTAATTCTACCTATTTTTTCTAAAAGTTTACCTTTTTCAACATACGCTCCAGTAAAAGTATCATCACTTATAATGGCAAATTCAAAAGCTGAGAGAGCCTCTTCAAACTTATTTATTTTTGCATACAATTTACCCAACTGATGCCAGGCAACCTCAGAGTATGGGTTGGCCTCTAAGATTTTATTTAGAGTATTGATTGCCTCAATATTCTCTTCCAACTGCTCGTGGCAATAAAGTAGGTTATAAAGAGACTGATAATCCATAGGGTTTTCTCCAACACATTTTAAAAAAAAATCTTTTGCTTTAATATAATCCTCTAAAAAAAGATATTCCATTCCAATTAAACTCCAAATTTCCGTGGGCTCATCCGTGGAATTAAGAGCCTTCAAGAGATATAATACGGCTTTGGTATGGTCTTTCTGTTTGGACGATATATTTGCCCTTTGTAAAAAAATTTCCTCATTTTCAGGGGATAATTGTTCAATTTGTTCAAGTAGATTTTCAGCAGCATTAAATGAACCATCAAATAACAAGATTTCACTTTTTAACAACATTAATTCAATATTGTGGGGATGCTGTTCCATAGCCATTTTAAGGGCTTTTTTTGCAAGATTAAATTGAGCAAAATCAATGTAATAATGAATAATACCTTCAAATTCTATTGCATCAAAAAAAAGAATTTGATTGGTTTTAAGCATATTTTCAAACTTAACTAAGGATGAATTGTTTTCTTCGAATGAAGGATTGTTCATGTAGCTTTAATTATAAATTTAAAGTTATAGAACAATTAAAGATTCATTTTGCGTGAGTGTCTATTGTTTTCAACAAAAATATTAACATATCACTCTAGCTAAATTTCATCAAGTGTGTCAGATATTATTTTACATCCTTGAATAATTTCCTCTTCTAAAATTGTCAGAGGAGGAGAGATTCTTACTGCATTTTTTTCCCAAAGAAGCCAGAATAGAAGTAATCCTTTTTTTAAACATTGATGGACTAAATAATTTGGAATCTTATCGTTTTTAAAAATAGGGGCAAGCATCAGTCCTTTGCCTTGTATTTTTTTTATCTTAGGATTGACTAAATGCTCTCTGAATAGTTTTTCTTTGTCAGCAATTTTATTAATAATTTCTGAGTCATCAATTTCTTTCAAAGTAGCCAATGCTGAGGCTGCTATTACTGGATTACCCCCAAATGTAGTTATATGGCCAAGTTTTGGGTTTAATTCTAGTTTTTTCATAAGCGATGAGCTAGCAGAAAAAGCTCCAATGGGAAGCCCACCTCCAAGAGCTTTACCCATGACGACAATATCAGGTGAAACACCATAGTTTTCAAACCCAAACATTTTACCTGTTCTTCCAAATCCAGGTTGAATTTCGTCAAGAATTAATAACGCACCCATTTCACTACACCTTCCCTTTACTTTTTTCAAATAATTATCTTTGGGTTCGATGAAACCTGCACCTCCTTGAATAGTTTCCAATAGAACTGCAGCAGTTTTTTCATTGATTTTTTTCAAATCACTTTCTTTATTGAATTCGATAAAAGTAACCCCGGTCAGCAAGGGACGATACCCCTTTTTTTGCTCTTCATTTCCCAATAAGCTTAGTGCACCATGTGTACTGCCATGATAGGATTGATCTGCAGCTATTAACCCTGATCTTTGGGTGACCCTTTTCGCTAGTTTTAATGCTCCCTCAATAGCTTCTGTCCCTGAATTAGTCAAGTAGACAACTTCTTGATTTTCTGGAAGTAGCTGTACCAGTTTTTTACAAAGTTTAACAGATGGTGCCTGGACAAATTCTCCATAAACCATAACGTGCATATATTTGTTGGTCTGATCTTGAATTGCCTTTATTACATTGGGATGAGAGTGACCAAGAGGACAAGCTGATACCCCTGCTATAAAATCTAGATAGGATTTTCCATCAGTGTCATATAGATAATTACCACTCGCTTTTGCAATTTCTAAACCCATTGGATAGGGAGAAGTTTTGGCTTGGTATTTTAAAAAATCCTCTAGCATCAATCAACACTATTTCTTAGGAATACTTCAGGCGTTTTTATATTTTCTATTGCCTTTATTTGATATTGTTTATCTTCCTCACTGAATAGGTCAGAGATAATCTTTGGACGCTCAAATTCCCTCCAATAAAATCCTTTTAATTTTCTTTCGTTTAGTGGTAAATCCTTTTCAGGAAGTAATTGCCCGTCTGGGCTTACAAAAAAAGTGATATCTTCGATTTGATTGTCCTTGGTAATCATCTTTAAGCTACTGCAAGTCGTCTTATCGATTCCTATTAGCTCATTATCTTCGTCTGAGTACATGTAATATATTACCTCAGTATTTTTTGTTACGTCAATTTCTGTTAATTCCCCATCTTCAAATAAGCCATCCAAAAGACCTCCTTTAATCTGATTAAAACCTGTTTCACTAAGTGAATCTTTTTCTATAATCCAACTATTACCAATAATTTTCAATGAATCCAATTTTTGGTTTTTCATATTAGAAGTAAGAAAAATTTTATTTCCTGACATTTGACTTTTACCAAACCACAAAATAGGATTTCTAGCATTTTTTTGACTCTCTGTGAAGATTTGATTTTCTTTTCTACTCAGAGGGAGTTTAAGCATTTTGATTAAACCCGAACTTTGATTTAGATGTAAAGAATCTGATTTACCTCTTAAATCAGATTTGAAAATTCTTACGTCGTAATAACCTCTTAAAATTCTTTTTTCTTGAGGACCTGTAGCGATAAGTGTATCAGCATGAATGAATAGGGAGTCTTTATCAACAATATTAATTGCCATGGCCCTTCTAGTTATGATTGCAGAATCTCTCGATTTAAAAATTTCACCGTAATGGCCATTGATTACTGATTTGTTAAGAGTGTCAATAATACTAATATTATTTGTAGCTGCTGCATAATCTCTTTCATTTTCAAAATAAAGGCTGTCACCTCTGATTTCTTTGTTATTGTAGAAAATAATTGCATTTTTTTGAAAACTACCTTTTTGTAGTTTTGTATCATAATTACCTTTTTCGCAATAGATGTCATATTCTTTACCTATAATGGATGTCTTTCCATAAAAAAACGCCTTATCACTTTCGGTAAAGTAATCAAGTTGCTGCGATTTTATTTTATATTCAGGGTCATTAATTTTTACATCGGATATAAATCGGTATTTTTTCAAATCCATAAAGTAAATCCCTCTTTTACTCGTCAGCTTTGTTTGTTCGTCTAAGATGGTTCCAAATGTGTTATAGTAGGCTTTTGACTTTAGACGATCTAAATAAAGAGTGTCTGTTTTTAAGTTCATATCAGTCCGTTCAAGTAATACTTTACCCCAGGCTATAGCTAGTTTTTTTGTGCCGTCGTATTCAATATAGTCACAAGTTATTTTTAAAGTATCTCCTTGAGTAAAAATTACATTACCATTTGCCTTAAAAAAATTTTGTTTAGGATAGAAATAAGAAATATTTGATTTTATTAAAGCTCCTTCGTGTAATAGGTGAACTCGAATATTATCTTTTTTAACTAATATATTTGCACCAGGAAATTTTTGCTGATCTTGAGTTGATCCTCCAGCCTGAAGAATTTGAATAATTTTTGGTCCTTCTTGAGCAATTATGGAATTAAACCAAACACCTAATACCAAATTTATAATAATGAAATATAACTTCTTTTTCACGCTAGATGTTTTCCTAGGCTAAATTAAAAACTACCTGAAAATAGTTTGTTTTCTATCTGGACCCACAGATACGATTTTGATTGGGACTTGGAGTTCTTTTTCAAGAAAATCGATGTAGTCAGAAAATTTCTTTGGAAGCTCACTAATTTCTTCAATTCCGGTAAGGTCTTCCTCCCACCCTGGAATATCAACATACTGAGGCGTAACACTTTCTGATTGGATATCAAATGGAAGGTAATCGATAATCTTTTTTTGGATTTTATAGTGAGTACATACTTTTATGGTTTTAATACCTGAAAGAACATCACCCTTCATCATCATGAGTTGTGTCACACCATTAATTCTAATGGCGTATTTAAGCGATACCAGGTCAATCCAACCGACCCTTCTAGCTCTTCCAGTAGTTGCTCCAAATTCGTGCCCAACTTTAGCTATTTGTTTTCCTATTTCATCAAATAGCTCTGTAGGGAATGGGCCACTTCCTACACGAGTAGTATAAGCTTTAAAAATCCCAAAAACTTCTTTTATTTTATTTGGAGCTATTCCTAAACCAGTGCAAGCTCCAGCCGCGGTTGTAGTAGAAGAAGTAACATAAGGGTATGTCCCAAAATCAATATCTAAAAGAGACCCTTGCGCTCCTTCAGCTAAAATCTTTTTACCAGCCTCTTGTGCTTTGTGTAAGTAGTTTTCACTGTCAACAACTTTACACTTTTTTAATATACCTAAAGCTTCGAAAAATTCACTTTCTAATTCACTAATATCAAATTCCAGAGCAGAGTCATGATATTCAAGCATTCTTAGGTGTTTTTTAACTAGAGTCTTATAGCGTTTTTTCCATGTTTTGGTAAAAACATCACCAACTCGCATTCCATTCCTGCCTGTTTTGTCCATGTATGTTGGCCCAATTCCCTTAAGAGTGGATCCAATTTTTGCTTTCCCTTTGGATGCCTCTGAAGCCGCGTCTAGCAAACGGTGCGTTGGTAAAATTAAATGTGCTTTTTTGGAAATCAGCAGTTTTGAAGTAAAATCAATATTGTAAGGGGCAAGGTTTTCAAGCTCTTTTTTGAAAATCACAGGATCAATCACTACACCATTTCCAATTAAATTAACTGCTTTAGGATGGAAAATACCTGAGGGGATTGTATGAAGTACATGTTTAATTCCCTCAAACTCTAAAGTATGACCAGCATTAGGTCCACCTTGGAAACGAGCTATAATATCGTAAGATTGAGTTAATACATCTACGATTTTACCTTTACCCTCATCTCCCCACTGGAGACCTAACAATAAGTTTACAGACATTTAAATTACAGATTTGCTCTTCTTTTTCGTACCATAGAAATATAAAGAATGGTTATGGATTTCTACATCAAAGATTTCCTCAATTGTTTTTTTTATATTTTCTATTCTTGGATCACAAAATTCTTTTACCTCTCCTGAATCTGTTAAAATTATATGATCATGTTGGCGGTCAAAATAAGATTTTTCATACTGAGCTTGATTTTTACCGAACTGATGTTTCCTCACCAAATGACATTCTAAAAGTAATTCAATAGTATTGTATAAAGTCGCTCTACTTACCCGATAATTTTTATTCTTCATGGTGATATATAGAGACTCTATATCAAAGTGTTCATCACTGTCATATATTTCGAAAAGAATAGCAAAGCGCTCAGGAGTTTTTCTGTGCGCGTGCTTGTTTAAGAATTTTACGAAAACTTCTTTTACAATTTCTTGGTTTGATTTGTTAATATCCATTACAACAAATATAAGTTTTAAATTATTCTCTTAGAACTTTATCGATACCTTTCAGCCTGAGAAGTTTGGAGACTAGACGATTTAGTATTGTTTGATTTTTTACGCTTACACTAATTAATCCTGTAAAAATTCCATCGTCACTGTCAAATCTTATTTTATCAATATTTACATTCATTTCATTAGAAATTAATTGAGTAACATCACTTACAATTCCCATATTATCTATCCCAGATAATTTTAATAAGGCTTTATATTCGTTAGAAGAGGAGTCGACCCATTTGGATGATATTATTCGATATGCAAAATTTGACTGTAAAGACAAAGCATTGGAACATTCTTTTTTATGTACTTTGATTCCATCATTTACGGTTATATATCCAAATACACGGTCTCCAGGTATTGGATTACAACATGATGCCAAGCTATGCTTTAAAGTTTCTTTTTCTTTTCCAAAGACTAATGTGTCAAAACGTTCTGTAATTTCTTCTTTATCAATCTTTTTAACATCTAAGGTTTTTTTTCTAATCCGTTTCTTGAAAAAATTAAGGAAGGTGCTGTTATACTCATTGTAAAAAGCTTTTAGCTGTTTATTGTCAATTGTTCCAAGTCCTACACGGTAAAATAAATCTAAACTACTGTTTAGATTAAAATATCTTAATAAATAAGCTGTAGTATTGTCATTAAGTTTGATTTTTAGATGTTTAAGTTTTCTTCTGAGTGATTCTTTTCCATCATCAGCAATTCTCTTCTTTTCCTCATTTAGCGAAGATTTAATTTTAGATTTTGCTCTAGAAGTTTGAACAAAATCCAACCAGTTGGCTGTAGGTTTAATATTTTCAGAGGTTATAATTTCAATATGTTCACCACTTTTTAAGGTTCTACTTAATGGAACTAATTTCCCATTTACTCTGGCGCCTCTAGTTTTCATTCCGATTTCAGTATGTATATTAAAAGCAAAATCTAATGCTGTAGCTCCTTTTGGTAATGATTTAATATCTCCCGTAGGAGTAAAAACAAAAATTTCTTTGGCGTAAAGGTTTAATTTAAAGTTTTCAACAAAATCAACTGGATTTTCTGCATTATTTTCCAATACTTCCTGAAGCTTATCTAGCCAAGATTCAATACCGATATCTTTCTGACCTCCGTGCTTATATTTATAATGTGCAGCATAGCCTTTTTCAGCAATTTCATTCATTCTTTCTGATCTAATTTGTACTTCTACCCACTTATTATCCGGCCCCATAACTGTTATATGTAAAGCTTCGTATCCATTTGATTTGGGTGAAGTAATCCAGTCTCTTAATCGAGTTGGATTAGGCACAAAATGATCGGTAACTATTGAATAAATTTTCCATGCCAAAAACTTTTCATTCCGGTGGGTACTTCTATAAATAACACGAATAGCAAATTTGTCAAAAACTTTATCAAAAGGTATATTTTGCCTAATCATTTTTCTATTTATTGAAAAAATAGACTTACTTCTTCCTTTAATTGAGTACTCTAAAGATTCTTCAGCTAAAGCATTTTTTATGATTTTTGAAAAAGATTTAATGTATGAACTTTGTTCTTCCTTACTTTCCTCAATCTTGTTTTTAATTGATTTAAATCGAATTGGTTCAGTATATTTAAAACTCAAGTCTTCTAATTCTGTTTTAATATTGTATAAACCTATCCTATGTGCTAGCGGAGCATAAATATAAAGAGTCTCAGAAGATATTTTAAGCTGTTTGTCTTCAGGCATAGCATCTAGGGTTTGCATATTATGAAGTCTATCGGCAATCTTTATGATGATTACTCTTACATCGTCATTCAGGGTGAGAAGTAGTTTTTTGAAATTCTCAGCTTGAAGAGATATATCACTTTCTTTACTAAGCTTGGATATTTTAGTAAGACCCTCAACAATTTTGGCAACACCCTTTCCGAAAAGTTTCTCTAACTCTTCGGTTTTAAAATCGGTATCCTCCAATACATCATGCAATAAAGCCGAAGCAATTGAAGTTGCATCCAAACCTATTTCATGGGCCACAATTTTAGCAACATTAATGGGGTGATGAATATAAGGTTCTCCCGTTTTTCTTCTCTGATTTCTGTGTGCATGAACGGCCGTATCAAATGCAGAGCGAATTAATTTTTTATCCTCTTCTGAAAGCGTTTGATAACTGATCTGCAAAAGCTCTTTATATTGTTTTGCGATCTGTTTGTTCTCTATTTCATCACTTACAATCATAGGCATAATAAAGGTACAGGAAACTTTTAATTCCTCAAAATCAATATTCTATGCAATGATATATCAAAACCCCCGCCGAAACTGATAAATTTAGAGAATCGATTGGGAATTTAACAGGAATTTGTACTAATTGATCAGATTTTTTTATCCAAATATTGTTCAACCCTTTCTCCTCAGAGCCAAAAACTAATGCAAAAGGCTTTTCATATTTAACCCTTTTATAGTGTTTAGCCTTATTAACTAAAGCGGTTACTATTATATTAAAGTTATTTTTTTTTAAAAAGGAAATAACCTTATCAGAGGTTTCCATGGCTACTGGAATAGAAAACACCCCTCCGAGGCTGTTTCGAATAATATGGGGATGATATAGATCAGTTTTTGGATTAGCTATTATTACTGCATCCATTCCTGCAGCAGCAGCGGTTCTTAATAAGGGGCCAATATTTCCAGGTTTTTCAGGTGATTCCAATACCAATATCTTACTTTCTAGATTTACATCTAAGTTTTCTAAATCGTGATTTATTGTTTTCACAATTGCTAAAACCTCCTCAGATCCTGATCGTATACTTATTCTATCAAAGAGTTTTGCAGAAACCTCGTAACAAGCATCAAAATCTTTATCAAATAATTCAATCCCAGTGTCCTCCCGGTAGAAAATAGTTTCCAAAGAATACCCCATTTCCAGTGCTCTAGATAATTCTCGTTTACCCTCTATAACGAAGCATTGCTGTTTTTTCCGCTCTCTAGATTTAGATTGAAGAACAGTCAAACGTTTAATAATTTTATTACTACTACTGCTTATATATTTCAATGGAGAAGTTTTTCCAAAGATACAGGGTTTAGTGTAATAGTTTTGACTAAAATTCCTCTATATTTTTGTGATAGTTGATTACTAGCCCAACCATTTCATCATAACTTTTTAAACCACTTGGTTCTCCGTTAGCTTTTAAAAAAGTATCATAGATTTTTTCGAAGATCATCTCAAAAGGATTTTCATATTTTTTCCAAAAATCAGATGTTTCCTTAAAATTCTTTAAAACACCAGAGTTAATTTTCTTTGCTAAATGATTTGCTCTAAATCGATCAATAGAATTAAGCTCTGAAAAAAAGTATCTAAGTGCAAAGCTATATCCTGCATAACGTACATAAGGATTATCATTTTTTATGGCAGATTGATAAGCTATAAAATTAGCTTCTTTTTCAGATGCATAGCCCATTTGATGAGCAGTTTCATGAAGTGTGGTAGTAATTAAATTAAGTGTTGGTATTTTTGAATTAATTTGCGATTCAAGAGTAAAAGGATTCAGATATCCTGCATAACCCATGTAACTCAGAGGGATACTAAATAAAGATCGTTTTGCATACAATGATTCAAATGTTAGACTTGGGTTTGTTGGATGATATACAGTAGTAGATTTTAAAAAAAAGGATTTTGAATTATTTGGGATGACGGGAAGACTGTCCACTTTAATTAATTCTGTCTGTAATTGATTAACATTTACTATTAACTCTTTTATTCCTCCTGTCAGTTCTTCTAAATTATAATCAGTAGATATACCAAGTTGTTTACTTAATTCTAATCTGTGATAATTTAAACCCCAACTCAAATGAAAAATCCACAAAAAAAGAATCAAAACTACTCCCAAATCATTAAAAAATGACAAGGGTTTTAAATACCAATAATAACTTTTCCTTATGACTCGATTAATTATTAATAGGGCAAAAGTTAAGTACAGTATATCACCAAATGAAAAAGGAAATTTATTAAAAAAAAACCGGTGGATTTCAAACACCCATGGGTATAATAATTTACTATAATATGCTTCTGTAAAAGAAGGGTTTTCTTTTGCAAACTTAACAATAAATATCAAGGGAATTGCAGAAATCCATATAGTTAATTTTGAATTTTTTAGCATTTTCTCTCTCCTATAATCGGGGAATTATTTTTCATTATTCCACAAGAGAAACGACTTCAATTTGAAATATTAGATTTGAGCGTGCTGGGATCATTCGGCTGCCTTCTTCTCCATAGGCCAAATTATAGGGTAAAAAAAGCGTCGCTTTATCACCAACTTTCAATAGCCTGACCCCCTCTTTAAAACCTTCTATCATAGCTGCTTCTTTGTTAACATCAGCAGTAATTGGCTTATAAGCGTCAGCAGCTAGTCTGTTTGGATCAACTTTCTGGTAAGATTCAGCAATATTCAAGAGACTTGTGTCTAAAAGCACGCCATCTTCAAAATAGACAGCATAATTTACATTAGCTATATTGGTATTAGTGACACTTGGTCCGTCTCCATTTTCATAAATAAAATACTCTAATCCAGAGGCTGTTTTTGTAGCCTGAGATTTTTGAATTGCAAACACTTCGAGCGTTTTTTTGATAACTAAAGCAGTTCGTTCTAAAGCTTTTTTAGCCAAATTTTCTTTTTCTTCAAAATAATTTGAGAAGATTTCTGGAGCATCAAATTTTTTGGCTTTACTCCCTTTTCGAATAATATTAACTTTGAAAATTGTATCGTTTTGAGCGATACTATCAACAACTGCCTGACCCTTAACTACTTTACCAAAAACAGTATGTTTTCCGTCAAGCCACGGGGTTTCCTTGTGTGTTATGAAAAACTGACTACCATTAGTCCCTGGTCCAGCATTTGCCATTGAAAGTATTCCAGGACCACTATGTGACAGATCAGTAAACTCATCAGTAAATTGATAACCTGGACCACCTGAGCCACTTGCTGTAGGATCTCCTCCCTGAATCATAAAATCATCTATTACCCTATGAAAAATTAATCCATCATAATATTTTTTACCTGTAAATTGTTCTGCTACTTTTTCATTTCTTCCTTCAGCAAGTGATACAAAATTAGCTACAGTTACTGGTGTTTTTTCTATTTCTAATTGTAAAATAATTTCTCCTTTACTGGTCTGTAAATTAGCATATAATCCTTCATCTAGAGACGGATTTTGATCTGAACAGCTAAAAATTAAAGCTAATAAGAGCAGAATATATAATGCGTTTTTTTTCATTTTATTTATTTTTTTCGATTTTTAGCATTTCAATAGTAAATCTAAGAGGTTGATTGATTCCAATTTTTTCACCGTCTCCCTGATAACCAAAACAAAGGTAGGAAGGAAAAAGAAATACGACAACATCTCTTTCAGTCAAGTATTTCACTCCTTCTCTTAAAGCAGGAATTAAATCTTCCTGATCTACATGGAATGAAACAATACCTAATTGGTCCTCGTCGTACAGTAAATTTTGATTAAGGTCTTCAATTCGGTATTTAAAGGTGACTCGATCTCCTTTAACTGGTCTTTTGTATGGAATTTCCCCTTTTTTTTTGAAAGCATACCAAAATCCTAGTGGACTAGAATAAAACTTCAGAGTTGTGTCTTTCTTTATAACTTGATCAAATAGATTCTGTTCAATATTTATTTTACTTCTGTTTCGTTTTGCCGATTCTTTAAGGAAAATCTGCTTTTGTTTATTAATAGGTCTTCTAGGTTCTGACTCTCCACAAGAAGAAGCCATTGATATTGTAAATAATATTAAAATAATTTTATGCATTAAGCTGTATCTTTATTTTATCCAATACAGATAGAAATTTAGATTCAGTTTCTTTTAATGATAGCCTAGAAACACCCCCAGCTGCATTCACGTGCCCTCCACCGTTAAAATATGTTTTGGCAAACTGATTAACGTCAAATCCGCCTTTAGATCTGAAAGACATTTTGATGATTTTGTCTTGTTGATTTTCTATCATAATAACGGCAAATAAAATACCTTTTAAATTTAAACCGTAATTCACAAAACCTTCGGTATCTCCTTTTTTAAAATCATTTTGATTAAGCTCCTCATGAGAAAGTGTCATATATACAACAGGTAATGAATTAATTTTTTTTAGGTTTTTTAGAGCAGTTCCTAAAAGTTGCATTCGATTGAATGTATAACTGTCATAAATATGTTGGTGAATTTCACTATGATTAGCACCCTTTTCAATTAGTTTGGAAATAATTTGGTGAGTTTTTGCAGTGGTAGAGGGGAATCTAAATGACCCAGAGTCGGTCATAATACCGGTATATAAACAGGTTGCTATTTTTTCATCAATAAGATCTTTATTTAACTCACAAATCAGGTTAAAAATCATTTCACATGTTGATCCGATTGATGAATCTGAATAAGTGATTTGGGCATAATTAGCAGGATTTTCGTGATGATCTATCATGATTTTGATAGCTTTACTATTTTTGACGAAAAGTTCCAATTCATCTATCCTAGATAGATTATTGAAGTCTAAAGTAAAAATTAAATCAGCAGATTGAATTAGTGTTTTTGACTTTTTTTCTTCATCTGAAAATTTTATTATTTCTTCTTGTCCAGGCATCCATTTTAAAAAATCAGGATAATGATTGGGAGATATAATTTGTGATCTGTGACCAATTTTATTTAAGAAAAAATTAAGTGATAATGTACTTCCAATTGCGTCACCATCTGGATTTTTGTGGGGAATTATAATAATTTTTTTGGTACTGCTTAATAGTTCATTGAACGCTACAATTAATTTTTTTTTCATCAGCTCAAATATACCAAATTTTAGAGCTTGTTCATTGTCTGTTTAGGATGAATTAAGAATTTTAAAGAGTTGAAAATACAAGCGATCACATTTTTTTTAATTTTACAACAAAAATTAATAATGGCTTTGAACCGGACTTTTATAATGATAAAACCAGATGCAGTTAAAAAGGGTTATATTGGCGCTATTTTAAATAAAATCACTGCCTCTGACTTCAAAATCGTTTCCATAAAGATGACCCAGCTATCAAAAAGAGATGCAGAAATTTTTTATGCTATTCATAAAGATCGCCCTTTTTTTAATGACTTAATAGCCTTTATGTCAAGTGGACCAATTGTGGCAGCGGTACTAGAGAAAGAAAATGCTGTCGACGATTTTAGAACGCTTCTTGGTGCTACAAATCCTGAGGAAGCTGCTGAAGGTACTATCAGAAAACTTTATGCTAACTCCGTTGGAGAAAATGCAGTTCATGGTTCTGACAGTGATGAGAACTCACTTATTGAAACTCAATTTCATTTTTCGCAAAGTGAAATTTTTAGCGAAATATGATTTTTTCTATCACTTTAACACCTGTTTCTTCATTAATCATTTTAATTATCTTTTCCTTTCCATAGGTTAACTCCTCCCTCAAAGGAGCGCTTGAAAGAGAGATTGTTAGTGTTTTGTTTTTGACTATGATTTTATCAGTATATCTTTCGATGTTCTCTCCCATCAACTTAGACCATAGTTGAACAACTTTTGCATTAGTTAAACCAGTTTTCAGGGCTTTAGAACCCACAATATCATCCAAAACTTCACCTATGGTTTGTGGTTCAAACTTCTTTTTCGGTAACCTCATCACTTTCAGTCTTTAACAAATCTAACATAATGATATCTTTTTTCTTGGTGTTCCAGAACTAATTCGGATTTATTTAATTTAATAATTTTTTCTCTCCATTGATCCCATCTGGTCTCAAATTGAATGAAAAAATCTTTCCCATTATCAATAATTGTAAAGGGATTTTGATCGTCTGTAATTATAAAATTATTATTAATTAATGGCTCAACCTTTTTTCTTATTCCATTATTTTTTTCGATGAAATAATAATCTAAAAGCCTATTTATTCCTTTAGGGTGGAACGTTTCGTTTTTTTGTGTGATAAAATCAATCCTCCAATATCCAGCTAGAAGTCCAACGTCAGTTTTTACAGGTCTTGAATGGCATCCAATCTCAAGAAATAATAGTATTAATAGAGGCCAGTTATAAATTTTCATCTAGTTTAAATTAAAAATTTCATACTTTGAAGATGTACTTGACAATGCCAATTTTATTCTATCCTCATGTGTATCAGATATAAATATTTGTCCAATACTTTCATTTTCGAATAGTTTAATAGTTTGACTCACTCTATTTTGATCCAATTTATCAAAAATATCATCCAACAAAACAATTGGATTAACTTTAGCTACTTTTTTTATAAAGTCAAATTGAGCAAGTTTGAGTGCAATAAGGAAAGTTTTTTGCTGCCCTTGACTACCAAATTTTTTTATAGGTACTTCTGTTATCTCAAAATCTAAATCGTCCTTGTGTAAACCTATACTAGTATACTGAAGGACTTTATCTCTTTCTAAATTTTGAGATAATAGTTTATTCATATCATTTTTATTCAAGTCAGAATAATACTTAATATCGACTGATTCTGTTTTTGTACTAATACTATCGTAACGTTTTTTAAAAATTGGAATAAAGGCTTTCATAAAAGCTATCCTTTTTTTATGAATTGGCTTTGAAAGCTCACTCATTTGGTAATTGTAAATTTCTAGATTGTCTCGATTAAATGTTCGATTCATTGCAAAAAACTTAAGAAGTGCATTCCGTTGTGCTAATGTTTTATTGTAATCCACTAAGTTTTTTAGGTAATCCTTGTCTGTTTGTCCAATTACACTGTCAATGAACTTTCTCCTAGTGCTACTACCTTCAATAATTAAATTTCTATCGGCAGGGGAAATTATTACCAAAGGAATTAGTCCAATATGATTAGCAATTCTTTCGTAGCGTTTACCATTTCGTTTTATAACTTTTTTTTGCCCCTTTTTTAGGCTGCAATTTATTTTTTCATCTTTATTTTCTATTTTAAATTGTCCTTCGATCATGAAAAAATCCTTGCCAAACTGAATATTTTGTTGGCTTGAAGGGTTAAAATAACTTTTAGTAAAAGCCAGGTGATAGATACTATCCAAAACATTTGATTTTCCTATACCGTTGTTTCCAATAAAACAATTAATGCGTGCTTCAAAATCGAATCGTGAAGCTTCAATATTTTTGTAATTGTTAAGCGATAACCTTTTTAGAAACATTTAATACAAATATAATCTACCTCTGAAAGGTAAAATAAATTTAGTCTTAATAATATTCATTGTTTTTCATTATTTATTCAGTTTTTGTTATTGGTCTAAAAAAGATTAATTTTGAAATTCTAAAAATCATAGATGTCAACCTATAAAAAAAGAGGCCAAAAAAAATCCAGATCAACTAATTCGGTAAATCAAGAACATTTAGAGAGTACAACTGCCGAAGTATTTAATACTCTGGAAACCTCAGCTTCCAAAACTGAACAGTTAGTTTCTAAATATCAAAATTTGATTTTAATGGCAATTATTTTAATTGCATTATCAGTTCTTTGTTATTTGGGATATAGAAACTATATATATGAACCAAAAAAAATAGAGGCTGTTGGAGAATTAAGCCAAGCTCAATATTACTTTGAGTTAGCAATTAATAGCGATGATTCTGACTCTCTTTTCTTGCGTGCATTAAATGGAGGAGATGGTAAATATGGATTTTTAGACATTATAGAAAATTATGCAGGGACACCTGCTGGGATGTTGGCTAACTACAGCGCCGGTATGTCCTACTTAAACCTCAAAGATTATGTAAACGCCATTAATTATTTAGATAAATTCAAATCTAAAGATGTAATATTGAACGCACTTGCTAAAGGAGCTATTGGTGATGCATTTGCCCAAATAGGACAGCCAGAAGATGCATATGATTATTATGTTGCTGCTTTCAAAGCGAGCAATAATCTTTTCAGTGCTCCTAAATATCTCTATAAAGCTGGAATGTTAGGAGCTAATCTTGGTAAAAATAAAGTGGCTTTAAGTTATTTTAAGCGTATAAAATCTGATTATCCTGACGCTGATGAGGCAAAACTTGTAGAGGTTCAAATAGGTCGATTAGAAAATCTTAGATAATGGCTTCTGCCAACAAAAATATTTCTTCTTATGATGATTTAAATATTCCGGATGGAAAAGATTTACGGATTGCTATAGTTGTTGCTCAGTGGAACCAAGCAATCACGAATAAACTTTATTTAGGCGCTAGAGAAAAATTGCTCAAGCATAACGTAGTGGCTGAAAATATAGTTAAATTTAATGTGCCTGGGAGCTTTGAACTTATTTATGGAGCAACTAAAGCTCAAGCTCAAAATTTTGATGTTGTGATTGCGATTGGATGCATCATTCAAGGGGAAACAAGACACTTTGAGTTTATAGCTAATGCTGTTGCCCAGGGGATAAAAGACTTGAACCTAAATGGTAAGTCTCCTGTAATTTTTTGTGTTTTAACAGACGATAATATTAGGCAATCTCAGGCTCGTAGTGGAGGAAAATTAGGCAATAAAGGAGTAGAGGCGGCAATTGCTGCACTCAGGATGATTTTGCTTTAACTTGTTTTCCCCCTATTAATTTCAAACTGTGATTGCATTTTAAGTTGCTTTAGTTAAATTTGATATGGCATTTTTAACAAAATTTCAACTTTTTGATTAATCATGAAAGTCAGCCTTTTTAAACTTAAAAAAAACCGTAGGTTTAATTATACCCCTAGATACTTTAAAGGTAAAGACCAGGGTAACCTTTATGATTTTGATTCTAAGTTTTCAAAATACCGAGACACTCATAATAAAAATGATTTGGGTTACCAATGGAATGAGGCAAGATTGAAAATGAGAATTCGCAGTAACCGAGGACTCCCTATTAGATTATTTATTATAATATCCTTTTTATTACTAATATTCCTTTATATTATTGACTTTGATTTTTCCATTTTTACTGTTTTTAATTAATGGCTGACATCATTTCACTTTTGCCGGATCATGTCGCTAATCAAATAGCTGCTGGAGAGGTAATCCAAAGACCGGCATCCGTAGTTAAAGAATTACTTGAAAATGCTATAGACTCAGGAGCAGACGAAATTAAGTTATTGATTAAAGACGCTGGTAAAACAATGATTCAGCTAATTGATAATGGGATTGGGATGACAACTAGTGATGCTCGTTTGGCTTTTGAGAGACATGCTACTTCAAAGATAAGATCTGCAGATGATCTATTTTCAATTAGCTCAAAAGGTTTTAGGGGAGAAGCACTTGCATCTATTGCTGCAATTGCCCATGTTGAAATTCATACTAAAACCGAAGATGACGAAATAGGGACTTGCCTCAAGATATCAGGAAGTAAATTTGAAATGCAGGATGTTTCAGTTGTCCCAAGGGGGACCTCAATTTCTGTGAAAAATCTTTTTTTTAACGTTCCAGCGAGAAGAAATTTTCTAAAGTCAGATAAAGTTGAAATTCGTCACATTATAGATGAATTTAACCGCGTTGCACTCTCTCATCCAGAGGTCAAGTTTGTTTTCTATCAAAACGAAACGGAACTGTTTTCGATTTCTGAAAGTAATTTCAGAAAAAGAATTGCCAATATTTTTGGAAATAAGATTGAAGAAAAATTAATTCCTGTTGAAGAAATGACATCGGTTGCAGGTTTTGAAGGTTTTATTGTTAAACCTGAATTTGCAAAAAAATCAAGAGGTCAGCAATTTTTCTTTGTCAATCGAAGATTCATTAAAAGTCCTTTCTTACACCACGCTATATGTTGTGCTTTTCAGGGTTTAATTAAGGATCGATATCATCCTGGTTATTTTTTACATATTCAGATTGATCCTAAGACGATAGATATAAATATACACCCTACCAAAACTGAAATCAAATTTGAGGAGGAGCAAAATCTTTACGCAATAATTAAATCAATGACAAAACATAGTTTGGGAATGTTTCAGGTATCTCCCATTTTAGATTTTGATCGAGATCCTGCGTTTGACACCCCATATTCAATGGCACAAAATAACCTTACTAAAATTCCTTCAGTTGAGATTGACTCTAGTTTCAATCCCTTTCAGCAAGTCGATTTAACTCAAACCAAAGCATCCAAGGACAAATGGGAAAGCTTATATTCAGGACTAAATATAGCAGGAACCAAAACAAACTCTGATGATGAGCTTAAAATGGCGATTGAACAAACACCGAAAGTTTTTCAGTTATTCAAAAAATATATCGTTACAAGCACCCGATCTGGGTTGCTAATAATTAATCAAAACCGCGCTCACCAAAGGGTACTTTATGAGGCTTTTTTGTCCAGTATTACAGAAAGAAATATTCACAGTCAACAGCTAATGTTTCCTAAAGAATTAGAATTGTCAACCAAGCAATTGGCGTTATTTGATGATTTTGAAGATAACCTTAAGGCTATGGGTTTTATTTTAGAGAGACATAATAATAAATTGATGATCATAGGAATTCCTTCAATTTGTGACGACCGTCAAGTGGAACAATTGTTTGATGAAGTTCTTACTTCTTCAGATTCATCAGAAGATCTTGAGAGTTTTAGTCAAGCAGATTACATAGCAAAACTTATGTCAAGATCACTTGCTGTAAATAGTAATAAACCCCTCTCTACAATTGAACAACAGGTACTTGTTGATGATCTTTTTGCTTGTAAAGAGCCACTGACCTCCCCTTTTAATCGTAAGATTTTTATTACTTTAGATAAAGATGAATTAGATAAGAAATTGAATTGATGCGCAACATCACTGAAACAGTAAAGCATTTACTGATCATTAATGGTATTTTTTTCTTAGCCACACTTACACTAGGTAATCAAGTATATGATTGGTTTGCTTTACATTACCCAACTAATTCGAAGTTTGAATATTGGCAGCCATTAACTCACATGTTCATGCATGGAGATTTTTCCCATATATTTTTTAATATGTTTGGATTATGGATGTTTGGAACTCCATTAGAGCAAATGTGGGGAAAGCAGAAATTCATATTTTTTTATATTTCAACAGGTCTAGGGGCTGCCTTACTTCAATTATTACTTTACTACTATCAAATAGATATGGTCAATTCCTTACTTACCGATTTTGGTTTGTCAGGCTATGATATAGGTCAATTTTATGAATCTGCCCAACTGCCTACTCAAGCAATAAATGAGGTTGGAGAGAAAAGTCTTTCAGGAGCATACAATGCTTACCGCTCTGTTATGGTTGGTGCTTCAGGAGCTCTCTATGGTGTTTTGGTTGGCTTTGCAATGTTGTTCCCAAATGCTCAATTAATGTTATTGTTCCCGCCTATACCTGTGAAAGCAAAAATACTTGTTCCTATTTTAATCCTGGCTGATCTTTTCTTTGGCTTTTCCTCATATTCCATTGGTCCAATTGCCCACTTTGCTCACGTGGGTGGAGCACTTACAGGACTTGCAATGATGTGGTACTGGAAAAAGCATCAGTTTAAAAATAACCGTTGGGATTTATGAATTTCTTGGATAACATGCGCTACAGAATTTCTACTTTCTCCATTGCGGAAAAAATAATTTTATTCAACGTATTTTGTTTTTTAGTACCAATGCTGCTTAATACAGTTTTTTTCTTGCTAAAAGTACCTTCAGGAGCTTATATGAATTGGATTCAACTTTCTCCTAAATTCGACACCTTTATTACAAGACCTTGGACCTTGATTTCCTATAGTTTTTTTCACAGTAGTTTTTTTCATCTATTATGGAATATGCTTTTGCTTTTCTACGCAGGCAGGTTATTACTTAACCTATTTCCAGATAAAATATTTATAAATAATTATTTTTTGGGAGTCTTTGCTGGAGGTTTAATTTTTGTTATTAGTTATGCGCTTTTTCCAGTTTTCAAAGGGACTTATCCCCCTATGATAGGAGCCTCAGCTGGAGTGATGGCAGTATTTATATTTATCTGTACTTATAACCCTGATCAAGAAATTAGGGTTTTATTTTTTAACATTAAACTAAAATATCTTGGGATGGTATTTTTCTTCCTAGATATTATTCAAATACCCTATGGGAATGCTGGTGGTCATTTGGCACACATTGGTGGAGCGTTATTAGGCTTTTTCTATGCAAGACAACTGGAAAATGGGCGAGATATTGGAATTGGATTTGAGCGAGTTTGGCGATACTTATTTATGTCAAAGCAACTTAAAACTATTTATAAATCCCAAAAAAAAGAACGTTCCAATTCAAATAATAAAAATAGTGCTGACCGTCAAAAAAAGATTGATGCTATTTTAGATAAGATTAGTAAGTCAGGATACGACAGCCTTTCTAATGAGGATAAAGACTTTCTTTTTGAAGCAGGAAAAAAATGATTAGGGAGTTTCATTTGGATTTAATTGCTAAAGCATGAAATTAAATTTTATAAGTAAATCCTTGATGTTTATCAATCTTATATTATTGATCCTACAGCTCCTTCTGATGGGTTCATTTGGTGGAGGGTATTATTATTATCCTTTTTTAAACTTGATGGTCCCTTTTATTATTTTGATTAATTGCTTCTTTTTTATTTTTTGGATTATCAAGCTTAAGTGGCCATTTGTAATGTTTGTTTTTTCTCTTTTAATAAGTTATACTGAGTGGGAACGCTTTTATAAGCTTCCAAATAATGGAATTCCTGTTTCAAAAGGACTTAAACTGATGAGCTTTAACGTTAGATTGTTTAATAGTTATAACTGGATAGATCAGGAAAATGTTCCTGAATCCATTTTATCTTTTGTTAATGAGGAGAGTCCAGATATTTTATGTTTACAAGAATTTTCAAAAGAATTTAGTCCACCATTCAAAAGTTATCCTTATACCTATATTCAATCTTCAAGCAAAAATGGTCAAAACGGCCTTTGTATTTTATCTAAATACCCCCTTTATAATAGGGGCTTTATTCCTTTTGAAAATTCAAATAATGGCGCTGTGTTCGCAGAAATATTTTATAAAAGGGATACGCTTAGAATTTATAACCTTCACTTAGAATCATTGAGAATTAATTTCAAGGACACTCTTTTAACCAGAGTAAACTCTAAGAAATTTATTAATCGAATTACTGATGTAATAAAGAAGCAAGAAGTTCAAATGGCTGAATTTGAAAAGATTGATAAAAAAAATTTAAATCCTTCCATCATTTGTACTGATTTAAATAATAATGCTTTTTCTAAGATTTATAAAGGCATTAAAAATAAAAGGATAGATGCTTTTTCAATTGCAGGAAATGGATTAGGTGGGACTTATAATTTGGCCAATTTTCCTTTTCGAATCGATTTTATTTTTTTTGACCCCAGAATGGAGATAATTGAGTTTAATACCCACAGTATTAATCTCTCTGATCACAACCCAGTAAGTGCAGTTTTAAGGTGGAAATGATAATTAAACCTTAAGTTTTTTTAGATAATTATTACTTTCCGGGCCTAAATTAAAAATCAAATCCAGAATGCTTAAATTATTGATAAATCCATATTTTGAATTAAATACCTGATGATAAATCGGTATTTTATAAATGGTTTTTTGTTTAGCATTAATTAATTCGGAAAATTCGTCAACCTTATTTGTTTTTTTAAATTTTATTACTATTTCTAGCAACGAAAATATTTTTTTAATCAAAGCCATGTTTAGATCCATCAATTTCAAGTGTTTCTCGTGAAAAAAAGGATAAAGATCATCCTCATAAAATTCAAAGAAAGGAGACGAACGATATGAAGATTCTAACGATTTCCAGTGATCTCTTTGCCAAGAGGAGTCATTAAAAATATTAACGTCCCTATCTAGTTGATTTTTTTGATTTTTATTGTTTGAAATGGGAATAGTGAGATTTAATTTACCATTTGCGCCATAAATTTCTGTACGATTGCGATATGTTTGTTTTTGGTAATGATTTGTTAAAACAAATGTAATCTCTTTTTTTGCAACTATCCATGCCATATATCTAATTGAAGGAAGATATGCAGGACAAACCCCAGCGTTCATTAGCTTGCTTTTTTCTTTTTTCTTTTTCGGATAAATAAGTAGCCTTGCCAAATTATTATTGATATTAAGAAATATGGAAAGTATGAAACACGTTTTCCGTCACCACCTACAGTGCTAAACACTCTATCCCATCTGACTTTCCAATTGCTTAACCCATCATTAATTCCAGAAATACTAAACCAAATAAATACAGGTTTTCCAACAATATGATCTTCAGGCACAAACCCCCAAAAACGACTGTCTTCTGATCGGTGGCGATTGTCACCCATCATCCAAAAATAGTCTTGTAAGAAGGTGTATTGATTGACTTTTTTATCATTTATGAAAATTTCATTTCCTATTGTTTTAAGGCTATTATTTTCATAATCTACAATGATCTTTTTATAAAGAGAAAGATTAGATAAATTTATTGCTATGGTTTGACCGCTAGCAGGTATTTCAATAGGTCCAAAATTATCTTGATTCCAATCAAATGGAATTTTATTGGGAAAGAAGTTAGTATTAGGAGTTTTTATTTTTTGATTTTTTTGAACCAAACTATCAATCCAGCCTTGTTTTTCTATTTCTTCTGCCTCTTCAATTGTTAGATTAAGTTCTTTAGACTTTTCCAATACTTCACTTATCCTTAAGCCCAAGGACCTGACCAGGGAAATAGGTATTCCACTTTCTCGGGTTATAACTATAAAATTATCTGAGCTATTACCACTTGTTCCAACTATGTACGGTGAAAGTTTGGAGTAACTATTTTGTGTGATATTTTCTATTCGAAATCTTCGGTAGAAATCCGTTAGTCCTAATTGAGAAAGTTTTCTAGAAGAAATACCTTTGTTACTGAAAGCAGTAAAGTTGAATTGGATCCTAGCTCTATCTGGCAGTACATTTTTATTCTCATTAATATAAACAAACCCTTTTTTAATTTCAAGCTTATCTCCAGGTAAACCAACACACCTTTTAACATAATTAGATTTTTTATCTGTTGGTTTTTTTACTCCTGCTTCTTTAACAAAAAACTGCCTCACTGTATCTGCTGGCCAATTAAATACAACGATATCGTTCCGTTTGATTTTTTGAAATTTGGGAAGGCGAATATAGGGTAGCTGTGGTTTTTTTAGGTAAGATCTACTTTTAATTAATGGCAGTGTGTCATGTACCATTGGAAAAGCAATAGTAGTTGAGGGAACTCTAGCTCCATAATGGAATTTACTAACAAACAGAAAATCCCCAATTAATAATGATTTCTCTAATGATCCAGTGGGTATGATGTAGGGTTGAAAAAAATAATTATGGACAAAAGTTGCAGCTACAACAGCAAAAATTATCGAACCAATCCATTCATTAAAAGTTGATCTTACGATCATCGATTCATCGGAAATATATTTTGGATTTTTTTGGTAATTAATAGTGTAGATAAAGAAACCAAGTGATAAAATAGCAAAAAGACCATCTATAGGACTTTTTTTACCAAAGTGTTTTGCTGTATCTACCCAAAGGACCATAAACATCATAAGGTTAATGACTGGAAGAAATAAAAGTAAAACCCACCATTTAGGACGATGTAATATTTTTAAGAATATAATTGCGTTATAAACCGGTACAATTGCTTTCCAAGGGTCTTCTCCAGCTGTTTTATAGAGTTTCCATGTTCCTAAGAAATGAATTACTTGTATTGAAAGAAAAAATAAAATCCACTGAAATTCATTCATATTAATTAAAAATTTAAAACATCATCCATTTTAAAAATCCCTTTTTTACCAACTATCCATTCAGCAGCAATTAATGCTCCATAGGCAAACCCTTTCCTATCAAATGCCTCATGCCTAATTGTTATTGAATCAATATCAGATTTATATTGGATAGTATGAATTCCAGGGACTTCGCCCTCTCTAATTGATTTAATTTCTAATTCATCTTCACCAGCATCTTGCTCACACCATTTTTTCAAATTAGAGTTTTCGATAATTCCTTCTGCAAGCGTTATGGCAGTTCCACTAGGTGCATCTAATTTGTGAATATGATGTATTTCCTCCACGGAGGCTTTATAATCTGAATGGTTCTGTACTATTTTTGCCAGAGTCTTATTTAGCTTAAAAAACAAATTTACTCCTATACTGAAGTTCGATGCGTATAAAAAAGCAGTCTTATTGTGTAATGCAATTTTGGTAACTTTTTTATATTGGTCTAACCACCCTGTTGTTCCGCAGATTACAGGGATTGAATTTTCTAATGCAGTAATTACGTTATTAACCGCGGCGGAAGGGATGCTAAAGTTTATAGCAACATCTGCTTTAATTAGATTACCGTGATTATAATCTTTGTCTATTTTATAGACTATTTCGTGTCCTCTTTCTAGGGCAATTTTTTCAATTGCTTTTCCCATTCGACCATAACCTAATAGCCCTATCTTCATTTAAAACTTTTAAATTTTGACTAAAACTTTCAATCCCACATTGGTTTGTGAGCCTAAAAAATCAGAGTTGAATTGAGGTTTTACACTTAAATTGTCTTTAACATTAAATTGCATTAAATGTGCGCTAACATTAGCATCTAAAATATTTAACATATAAGTCCCTAATATAAAAAGAAATGACATATCTCTATAATTTTTGTGGAACTTCATACCTTCAATTAATTTACTTTTATCTGGTATCAGTTCGATAAATTCGTCATCCTTATACCCAGCATTTCTTCTTTTATATGCAGTTCTATATCGACTTAATTCGTCCTGATTATAAACATAGCCGTATACTGATCCACCTATCGCAGCAAATACAAGAGGAACCTTCCAGACTTTTCCAATATATATTTGACCTAAACCGGGAAAAATTGCTGAGTAAAATGCTGCTTTTGATGGAGTTAGAGGATCTTCTATCAAGCGTTGTTTTCGGCTTTTAGGATTCTCTTTGGGGAGTTCTTGAGCTAAAAGTTGCAGATTGACTATAAATAAAAATAAGAGAAAGACACTAGTCTTCACGTTTGATTCTTTTAATTAAATCGTTTAAACTTTTATTGGAGCCAAAGGGTATTATAATTGAACCTTTACCTTTTTTATTTACTTTAACAAATACACGAGAATTCAAATATTTCTTAAGTTCATTTTCAGCATCGGTATGAACCTTAGAAATTTTAGCGTATTTTTTCTTACTTTCTATACCTAAATTGAGTTTTTTAACTAACTCCTCAGTATTCCTTACAGAAAGTCCTTTTGAAATGATTTTTTCATAAATTTTTAATTGCTCTTCCTGCTGTTCAATATTTATTAAAGCTCTACCATGCCCCATAGATAAAAAACCATCTCTAATTCCTGACTGAATAATAGGGTCTAATTTGAGAAGCCTCATGTAGTTTGCGACAGTTGACCTCTTTTTACCAACCCTTTGGCTTAGTTGGTTTTGAGTAAGATTTATTTCTTCAACCAATCTATTATAAGAAAGTGCTATTTCAATAGGGTCAAGATCTCTTCTCTGAATATTTTCAACCAAAGCCATCTCAAGGATTTCTTGGTCATTCGCAATTCTAACATAAGTAGGAATGGTTTTGAGTTTAATAGATCTTGCAGCTCTTAATCGCCGTTCACCTGAAACTAATTGATATTTATTATTATCTAATTTTCTTACTGTTATGGGCTGGATTATGCCAAGTGTTTTAATAGATTCAGCCAATTCTAAAACAGATTCTTCATTAAAATTTGTTCTGGGTTGAAAAGGATTGATTTCAATTTGTTTTAATTCTAAATCGATAATATTACCTGTAATCTTATCTGCACTAATCTCATTTATTGAATTGATCTCATTTTGAGGATCGTCTAGAAGAGCAGACAAACCTCTACCCAAAGCCTGTTTTTTATTTTTCTTAGCCATTAACAGTTTGTTTTTTTTTCTTCTTCAAAATTTCGTTGGCAAGGGATAGATAATTTTTCGCCCCTCTACTCGTAGCGTCGTAATCAATAATATTTTCTCCAAAACTAGGAGCTTCACTCAATCTAATATTACGTTGAATTATTGTTCTGAAAACCATCTTTCCAAAGTGCTTTCTAACTTCCTCCACTACTTGATTAGATAATCTTAAACGAGAGTCATACATCGTAAGCAGAAGTCCTTCAATATCAAGGTTTTTATTGTGAATTTTCTGTACACTTTTTATAGTATTTAAAAGCTTACCTAATCCTTCTAAAGCAAAGTACTCACATTGTATTGGAATCACCAAAGAATCTGCTGCAGCAAGTGCATTAAGGGTAATCAATCCTAATGATGGTGCACAATCTATAATTATATAATCATATAAATTAACGACAGGATCCAAAGCTTTTTTTAACATATACTCCCTGTTTTTTTTATCAATTAATTCAATTTCTGAGGCAACTAAATCAATATGAGATGGAACTATATCTAGATTTGGTGTATTAGTAGTTAATATTGTGTCATTGGTCTTAGCGGTGTGCTCTAATAATTGGTATGTACCTAATTTCTGACTCTTAACATCTATACCTAAACCAGAAGTTGCGTTGGCTTGTGGATCTGCATCAACCAAAAGAATTTTTTTTTCAAGTATTGCTAAAGCTGCCGCCAGATTGACAGCAGATGTTGTTTTACCAACACCCCCTTTTTGATTTGCAATTGCTATGATTTTGGCCTTTACCAAGTAGATGAAATTTGTTTAAAAATACAATTAAAATTATGGTCAAAAAAATAATACTGAAATTAGATGATTATAACTTATTTTAAATCTAAACCATCTTCAAATTCAATATAAAATATTGTCTCATCTTCTTTTTTATGACCATAATTTTCTCTTGCATAATGTTCGAGACTATCTTTATCATTTAACTGTTGAAGACTTCTTTTGTCATCTTCAATAATATCAATCAATGCCTTCTTTTGCTCTTCAAGCTTATCCAACTCTTGGTTTAATTCGCGATGAATTTTAAAAGAGTTGGTATCAAGAAAAGCCATCCAAAAGACAAAAATTAAAAAAATTGAAATATATAAATAGCGGTATATATTTTTTACAGACATACTAAGCTTATTAATTATTCAGATACCTGAGAAACACGCTCTTTTGTTATTATCTCATCTGACTTGTTTCCCCAGCTATTTAAAATATAATTCATTACATCAGCGATTTCTTCATCATCTAGTCCGTTATTTAACATGACAGCATTATACTCCTCATCATTTACAATTATTGGTCCAGAAAGACCATATTTAATGTTACTTATACTTCTATCAATGTTATCAAATAAGTAATCGGATTTAGCTAGTGGAGGGTTAATTCCAGAAACACCCTCTCCTTTACCTAGATGACATTGAACACAAAATTCCTCATAAATAAGGGCACCATCAGCTATACTTTCTTGTATTGGCTTATTTTGAATAAGCCATGAAGTTTGAAAGAAAATATAACAGCAGAATAAGGCAATGCCTAGTTTCATTCTTTTAAAATTACTTTTAAAATTCCTTTACCATCAACTCCTAGGTAAAGGTACCCATCAGGTCCTTCTTTTACGTTTCTTACTCTACCAATTTCATTAAGAATTTTTTCTCGCTTTGTGACCTTGTTATTTTTTATGACTAACCTCTCTAGGTATTTAAATTTTAGAGAACCAACAAATAAGTCTCCTTCCCAATCTTTATATACTCCTGAAGTTGAAAATGCGATACCACTAGGAGCTATTGATGGTACCCAATAATATAACGGTTGTTCCATGCCTGGCATTTCCCTTTTGTCAGTTATAGAAGTACCGCTATAATTAATACCATAAGTAATTACTGGCCAACCATAGTTTTTTCCTTTATCAAGAATATTTATTTCATCTCCACCTTTTGGCCCATGTTCGTGCTCCCATAAGTCTCCTGTATTTGGATGAAAAATTAGACCTTGAGGGTTTCTGTTCCCATAAGTATATATAGCCTTTTTAGCTCCCTCTTCATTAATGAAGGGATTGTCATCGGGAATACTTCCATCTAAATTTAATCTATAAATCTTACCTCCGTCTTTTTTAAGATCTTGAGGATTAACATCTCGATTTCCCCTGTCTCCAACTCCGAAAAATAAATGGCCCTCATCATCAAAAACAATTCTTGAGCCCCAATGTTGGCCTTTTTTGGTATTAGGTACCGCTTTATATAATAATTCTATATTTTTTAATTTAAATTCTTCATAAGTCCCTCTATATAGAGCTGTATTTCCTCCTTCATCTCCTTCAATATTAACTGAAATAGCTAAGTAAACTAATCCATTAGATTTGAAATTTGGATGAAGAGCTACATCAAGAAGACCACCTTGACCTCTCACATAAATTTTTGGTAAACCACTTACTTCTGTTTTTACCCCGTTTAAAACATGGTATAAAGTACCTTTTTTATCAGTTACGAGTAATTCTTCTTCATTGATAAAATCCATTCCCCAGGGAATATCAATACCATCTACTATTAATTCAGTAGTATACTTTGATTGATCAGGTGTCTCAATCATAGGAGGATTCTCCTGAGAAATACATGAAGTAATGTAGAAAATAGAATTGATTAATATTAAAAAAAAATAACTTTTCATAGAGATATTATTTATGATTAATTTTTGATTGCTAATTTGTACGCCTCAATAGTGGTGTAATATTTTGCTTTCATATTGGGAATTTCCCAATCAGGTAACATCCCTTCTTTAAAATATTTTAGGAAATTATTAGTTACTTGTCCAAAGTGAGCTTCATGTCCAATTTTTAATACATTTGGAATAAGAATCTTCCATACTGAATCGGATATTTTTTTAGCTTTAATTCCAGGAAATTCGGATTGTAATTCAGTCATAGTAAAATTTAAATCTGCTTCAAAGCTACCACCAATTTTAGAATTCACATATAGGGTCGGTTTAAAGTTTTCATCGGCACCTTGTTTGATTACTAAATCACTTTTTGTTCCTCTCATAATACTTTGGTGAGTATCCCCAGTTCCCTCCGGTGCTCTGTAATTCCAAATAACAGAGACTTTAGCATGTTTGCCCTTTATGGTGTAATTCATTTCTCCATTACAATATACGTGTAAATCATTTTCTATTTTATCTTTCTCTAAGTAGTTTGGATAGGAATCTAGCCCAGTAATTTTTTTAAATTGATCCTTTGATAGTATAGTTGGCCATCTTTTTGCGCTTAGCATATCGATGTCAGTTTTTTGAATGATTTGATTTGGAAAAGCCTCCCATTGAATTAAATCTACTAAATGGGTGGTTACATCAATAATACCCTCACCTTGTTGCTCTGTATCTAGAAACCAGGCTGGTCTTACCAATGGCTTTCCAGATACATACTTAAATAAGTGGTGAATACTTTCCTTACTGATAGCAGGATTTTCCGGTGTTCCATCTAAAAGTTCTCCAAAAACAGAGGAAACCATTGAAAGTGCCTTTTGGATTCCTGTAGTAACCTCAAAACGCTCAGTCATAATATCATAAACTAAAACATTATTATCTTTGGCAACTCTAAATACCTCCTCTAGTTTTTTCAATCCATCTGGATTGGTTACTAGTGGCTTATCTGCATAAACATTCAATCCAGCAGTAACTGCCGCTAGTATATAATCAATTTTTTTTGAATTTTTTCCCGATACAACCATTACGTTTCCTGGCTTTTCAAAAATCATTTGCTCAAGATAATTGTTGCCTAAATGGGTATTAATGGACCAATTAGTAGGGTTGGTTTCTCTATTATTGTATGCATCAATACTTTTTAAAAATGTACTTACTTCAGGTCCTTCTGGTGCATAAACATCTACAGTCGAATCAATGTTTTCATAGGAAGTTTTTTGGATAAGTGCAGCATGAAAGTGACCTGGATCGAGCGTCATAAGCTTGACTATTTTGTTGTCTTCATTAGAAGAACAACTTAAAATTGTAAAAGCTGTCAATAATAGATATGTTAGTTTCATTCGTTTTTCTTTTTTCAAAATTAAGTATTTAAGTGATCAGTTCCATAAGGTTTTCGTTGCGATCTGCTTAGTAATCTATTTGCTTCATCGTCATTAATGAATCTCTCCTTTTTAGAGTCCCATTTTAATTTTCTGGGTATTTTCATTGCAATGTGACTAATCAAACACACGACACACGCCATATGACCAATATCAACGGGTGATATAGGTTGATTTCTGCTTTGAATACAATCCAGCCAATTACCGTGTTGATCATCTATTTTGTATAGATTAGTTTCATTAGCGTCAATCTCAGATAATAATATCTTAGGGTCTGACGCATCCAATGCTTTTTTACTTTCTTCCATTGCCACTGGGTCTGAGCTTGAAGCAACATAACTACCTCGAGAAACGAAAATCCAACCCTCAGATCCCTCGTATCTAACACCATTAGGATAGCCTCCACTGGTTAAAACACTTATACCATTACTGTATTCATGCTTTACCATAAAATCACCGTGTACATTCCATAGTCCTGATTTTGGGAAATCTGCAATAGATTGAACAGATATTGGACCTTTAAGTTCTGTATCCATTCCCCACGCAGCAGAATCATAATGATGTTGTCCCCAGCCAGTAATCATTCCAGCACCATAATTTTCATGTCTTAACCAACCAGGTCTGCTGTATCCCTCCTGAGGGTGAACTCCAATTTCAGTATAAGGCACCTCAGGTGTTGATCCCAACCACATATCGAAGTTCAAGTTTTTTGGAATTGCCATAGGAGTTGATTCAGGTCCAGATGGATCTCCCGGAAGTCCAATTTTTACAGTGTGTAATTTTCCAATTCTACCGTTTCGCACATGCTCAGCGGCAATTCTAAATTGAGGCATTGCCCTTTGCTGTGTTCCAACTTGCAGAATTACATTACTTTTTTTAATAGCGTTAACTAATTGCCTTCCTTCCTTGACAGTAAGAGAAGTAGGTTTTTGTAGGTAAATGTCCTTTCCGGCAAGTGCTGCTTCTACCGCAGGTTGAGCATGCCAGTGGTCAGGTGTTGAGATCATAATAGCATCTATATCTTTATTCAACAACATTTCCCGATAATCCTCGTACATTTTTGTTCCATTGTATCGCTTTTTGCCTCTTTTTTCTTTATAAAAATTGTCTACTAAAATCTTTCCATCTTTCATGCGGTTAGAATCTAGATCGCATACTGCCATAACATTTGAAACATCATAGTTCATGGTTTCTGGTAAATCATGACTTCGAGCAATACGACCACATCCAATTTGTCCAATGTTTATCCTATTGCTAGGGGCATTTTTCCCAAAGACAGTTGCAGGGACGATACTTGGAATACCAACCATTGCTGCCGAACTGATTGTTGATTTTTCAATAAAACTTCTTCTTTTCATCGTTTAAATTTTTAATTGATCTTTATTTCTGGTTTGTAGGCAAAAGCTTTCCAGTGGGACTCAGCTTGTTCATGGCTGATAGATCCATCAAATACAAGCATTCTATAATTAAGCTTATATTTTTTATTACGTTTTATCTCCCATTCTTTGTGACGAATAGGACAGAACTCAAAAAACATATCACCACGATTTTTATTTGCAGTTGTTGGCCATACTCTCATTGGCTCTGGATGAGTGCGGTTTTGAGGGTGACTCATAAAAAGAACTCCATTAGTTGACTTTCTATTATTTGATTCCCCATAAATAATGCACCATTTTGCTTTAGTACCATCTGCAGCCATCCTATTTTTGCCTTCTGAGGTCAAAACATTACAATTATTTTTGTTCCATTGTTCTTTAAATCTAAAACCTAAACCACCGCCGTATCTGTATGCTTCAAATAGGATTCCTTCTTTAAGAGGGGTTGTGAACTCTGAGGTATAGTCAATAAAATATTGATTTGGATTATTATTTTTCCATACTTTGACTTCTAAGCTTTCATTAATTGCGATTCTAGGGTCATCTTTTCTTATGAAATTTAGATGCTCTTGTTTTGCTGTAAAGCCTGCAAAAACTTTACCAGATGATATATTTTTGAACTCTTTAAAAAGTACTGTTCCCTGGCCTTCTTTTAAGTTCCAAAAATCTACTTCCCTATTATTTATTTTGGTTTTTGTCCAAGGTCCCCATACACCATAATGATGATAGTGATCTGGAGGTTGAATCCTTGTAAGTGTATCTCCTTTAGGAGAAATAACGGGATGTATATACCCCGATTTCTGGTACAACTTATTAACCCCAATTGGAGGAAGTTTCATTTTGTATCTATATCCAATCAAAGATTGACCATTGTAATCAAATTTTAATACACCATTTTGTCTTTGGAAATTAAACTTTTCATTGTCTGATAAACCAGCTGATTTTTTTAGACAATATGAAATTGTTTTTTCTGATTCTTTATGCTTAAACCAAATCTTTGATTGTTCTTTTTCAATTTGAAAAGGAACAATTTTTTCTCCTTTTTCTGAAATTTTCAAAAGAACCATTTCATTTTTGATTGATTTAAAACTCTCTTCATCCAATTTAACTGAAATTAGACTTTCAACAGAATTTGAATTACTATTGGAAACGGCAAAACAAAGAGATTTATCTTTCTGAGCAATAGAGTACTCAGTAAAAAAAATACTACAAATGATTATTAAAAGTTTATTTTTTTCTAACATTTTTAATTTAAGCTAAATTTTCAATTTTTTATTAATTGGCAACTTGATAGAACTTTGGGATTGATTTCATCAAAGTTAGCAATAATGAATCTGTTAATTTTTTATTTACAAAAGCTATATTCTTATTCTCATCTGAATCAAGTAAATGGTCGTAAAGTTCTATTTTTGGCTCCTCCTTTCTGAAAAATTTTGTTAATCGGTATTTTTCTGTCCTCATACTTATACCATCTTTCCAGTAGCTGTAAGCAATATTTTTTTTATTTGTCTTTATAGAGTTCATATGACTTAACAAGCTTTCTCCATCCAATTTATATGGAGGTGTGATTGAACAAAATTCCATAAGAGTAGGGTAGATATCAACAGTTTCAACAATTGAATTGATCTCTTTAATTTTATTTTGTTTACCAGGAAGTTTTATAATCAGGGCACTTTTTAAAGACCTTTCAAACAAGGTGTGTTTTCCCCACTTTCTGTCGTTACCTAAATGCCAACCATGATCACCCCAAAGAATTACCATAGTTTTCTTGTCTAGATTAAGTGATTCAAGTTCTTGGATTAATTTTCCTATTAGATTATCAATATAACTGATAGATGCATAATATCCATGAATTAATTTTCTAGCATATTCATCTGAAACAGTTTTTTTAAGAGTAGGCTTTTCATCAGAAAGCTTATAATTATAAAACTCACCCATTTTACCAACACTTATCGGATTGACCCCCATTGGAATATTTGGATCAGGTGCAATGGAGATGGAATCTCTGTCATAAATGTCCCAATACTTTTTTGGAGCATTAAATGGTAAGTGTGGTTTAAAAAAGCCGACTCCTAAAAAAAAGGGTTTTTCTTCCTCTTTTAATCTTTTTAATTCGTCAAGTGCACTTTTTAAAATTAGTCCATCTGGGTAACCATCGTCAGAAATATTCGCACTTTCATAGGGTTTAACTTGACCTTTAAGACTTTGCCGATTTTCACCATTGGCATATGCAAAAAAGGCATTCCATCCAGTTTTCCATTTTCCAGGATTAAATATAAATCGATTCCAGCTATGGGGCATTTCCTTTATTTTAGTTGGCTTTTCTTCATACTGATAAACTAAACCGTCTACTGAGTGGCTTATTTTTCCAATTCCAACAGTATTATAGCCATTTCTTTTAAGGTGATGAACAAAAGACTCCGGTCTTTCTCTTTCTGGCTGTTGAGATGTTTCTTCGTAAAAAGCTTTATTATCGACATGTATCCTTTTTCGTGGTCGCATACCTGTCATTAGGCTATATCTTGAAGCGCCACAAGTAGGCACTTGTACATAATGTCTTGTAAAATGGCTTCCTTCGTCCGCTAATTTATCTATGTTAGGACTTTTAACAGTTTGATTTCCATAAACTCCTAGTTCAGGTCTTAGGTCATCAACAGCAATAAACAGTACATTTGGCGAGGTTAGTGATTTAGTCTCTTTTTCAAACTGACAAGCAGATGAAAAGGCTATAAAAAGCAGTAAAATAAAATGATTTTTTCCTAACAAACTAAAATAAATCCTTAATATCGTGTACGTACACAATATAAACTTACATAAATTTAACTGAAATTCAAATCGTGATTCTTTAATTGAAAATGATTTAAATTTCAAGTAAATTCAAAACTTAAAACTATCTATTGTGAAGATGAAAATAGGATTAATTTTTTTGTCACTTCTGATCACTTTTAATTCATACTCGCAAAACCTTCCTGAGGTTGAAATTACTCAAAGTTGGTTAAATAAAATTCAGGCAATGGTTGAGGGAAAAAAAAGTCTTGCGCCCAATAAAAAGAAGAATCTTTTAATTTTTTCCTTACACACTGGATATAACCATTGGACCATACCTCATACTGAGGAAGCAATTAAAATAATTGCACTTAAAACAGGGGATTTTAATGTTGAAGTATCAAAGGATATAAGTGTATTTGAGAAAAAAAACATATCGAAATATGATGTTATAGTACTGAATAATAATTGCTCTGACAGGGAGAGAAGAGATATGTTTTGGGATGTAATGAATGAGAATAAATTTTTAGATGAGGAACAGGTCATTGATAAGGCAAAAAAACTTGAAAAAAATCTCTTAAAACATATTAAAAGAGGGAACGGCCTTGTTGTACTTCATGGCGCAATAGTAATGCAGAATAATTCTTTGGATTTTAGCGAAATGGTTGGAGGAAGTTTTGACTTTCATCCCCTACAGCAGGAAATTAACGTTAAATTATTTGACCCCAAACATCCGTTAGTAAGTAGTTTCGAGGGTAAAGGCTTTACCCATTATGATGAGCCATATTTTTTTAAAAATGCTTATTTTAATTATAACTTTAGACCCTTGTTATATATGAACCTTGACCAGATTAAGATGACTCGTGATCGGCCAAAAGATAATATAAAGTTCATTTCATGGATAAAAAGATATGGTAGAGGAAGAGTTTTCTATTCCTCACCTTCTCACAATGCTCAAAGTATGGATAATCCAAAATTGGTTAATTTTTTTCTCAATGGATTATATTATGCTGCTGGAGAACTAAGTTGCGATGATTCACCAATTTTAGTTAACGAATTAATTGATTAGATAAATAATTCAAATGAAAAGAATTCTTATACTTTTATTAATAGCTACTAGGTCTGTTTTTAGTCAAGAATTTAAAGAGGAGCTTTTAGTTCATCAAAACGATACTTTACCATACAGGATTTTAATTCCTGATAATTATAACTCCCAAAGTCCATTTCCACTGTTACTTTTTTTACATGGCGCAGGGGAGAGGGGAAGTGATAATAAATCACAATTGGTACACGGAAGTTTTCTTTTTAAATCTGAAGACTTTAGAAATAACTATCCCGCAATAGTTGTTTTTCCTCAATGTCCAGAGAAATCTTCTTGGGCTAATGTAAAAAGAAACTATGACATGTTAAATGGTAAAAAGTTTGATTTTTTTAAAGAGATATCAGAAAACAAGCAACTGATTATGGTAGAAAAATTATTAGATTTTATTCAAAAAAAATATAGTATTGATCCAACCAGAAGATATGTCGGTGGCCTCTCGATGGGAGGAATGGGAACTTTTGAATTGGTAGCTAGAAACCCGGATTATTTTGCAGCTGCTTTCCCAATTTGTGGAGGAGGTAATCCAGATTGGTCTGATCTTTTGAAAACCACACCTTTTTGGATTTTTCACGGGGAAGATGATGGGGTGGTTTCAGTTGATTTTTCACGTAAAATGTATGAAGCCCTTGGTAAAGAAAAAGCAAGTGTCAGGCTGACTATCTACCCAGAGGTCAATCATAATAGCTGGGATAATGCTTTTGCTGAGCCAGATTTGATGCATTGGTTGTTTTCAAATAAACGTTAAGAATTAGCTTCAACTCTTGTAAATGAATTTTTAATTTAGAATTTTATAAAGTAGCTTAATATTTATAGAAAAAGATGAATTTAAAAAAACAAATCAGAAAAGAAACGACTATTGAACATCTTAACGTATATATTTATGAGCAGCCGGAGGTGATGGCCGATAATGCATCTGATTTTGTAGAGAAAAATATTAAAGAAGCGATTAATAAAAGTGGTTTTGCAAATATTATCCTAGCAACAGGCTCCTCACAATTTCTGTTTTTGGAAGCATTAAGAAATAAAGAGATTGATTGGAAAAAAATTACTGTTTTTCATTTGGATGAATACAAAGATATTTCGCCAAACCACCCTGCTAGCTTTAGAAAGTATTTAAAAGATAGAATTTTGAGTTTTGTTAACCCCAAACAAGTCTATTTTTTGAATGGCGATGCTGCAGACTGTGAAAAAGAGATGAGAAAATATGAGCAAATCTTAATTAATCATCCCATTGATATAGCTTGTATTGGAATTGGTGAAAACGGTCATATAGCTTTTAATGACCCTGGTGAAGCAGATTTTAATGATAGCGACTTAGTGAAGCTTGTAAATCTTGACGAAGCCTGTAGGAGACAACAATTTACTGAGGGTTGGTTCCCATCTTTTGATGATGTTCCAAGGCAGGCGCTTACCCTGACTATCCCAGCAATTTTAAACAGTAAGGTGATTAGCTGTTTTGTTCCAGATCAAAGAAAATCTAAAGCTGTTTACGATACATTAAATGGTAAAATAAATACTAGTTGTCCTGCATCTATATTAAGAACTCACTCTCAATCAAGACTTTTTTTAGATCAATTTTCAGCCTCAAGGCTTGATTTTTAAATTTCTCAATATCTTTGAATCAATTACTTAACTTAATCTATAATAGATTAATAAGAGTTAATTAAATTATAATGGTTAAAAAACAATATTGGGGTTTTCTTCTTTTTCTCTCTCTTTCTTTACTATTTAATAAACTTAAATCTCAGGAGGCGAGTTTTGTTTTTAACAAAACCAGTTTTAGTATTTTTAATCCAGCTTATACTGGAAGTGAGGGATCGATTGTTTCTTTTAATAGAAGAACCCAATGGAGTAATGTAGAAGGAGCTCCTAGAACCAATTTTCTAATCTATCACATGCCCAAAAAAAAGAATGTTTTATTGGGTTTTACCGCTCAAAATGATAGAGTATTTATTGAAAATAAAACTTTTTTTACTCTTGATTACAACTATCAGCTTCAACTCTCGGAACAGCGTTTTTTATACCTGGGTCTAAAGGGTGGTGGATTTTATAATGATATTGACATCAATGGTTTAGGTAGAATATTCGATGAATTTAATCCAGCACTTTCCTTAGTGAAAAGTTATTTTACACCTGTAGTAGGAGTAGGGGCACACTACAAAGCTCCTAATTATTTCTTTGGAGTTGGTGTGCCAAATTTATTTAATAATAGGAGGTTTGAAGACAGTGAGGTATGGCAAACAAATGCAAGTGACTACTCTTTTCTTCATTTTTCCTCTGGATTCACCATATCTTTAGGAGATTTCAGCCTTAATCCAGTATTTGTTTATAGAACTTTAAGAGACAGCCCAAACCTTTTTACAAGTACATTTAATTTAGCTTTTAAAGAAAAAATTTCCATTGGAGCCGGTTACTCGAACAATGATAATTTAGCACTATTTTTTACCTCAAAAAATAAATGGGGGTTTGAATGGGGGTATGTTTATGAATTCACAAGTATTGCATTAAGTGATGTTACAAAAGAGCCTGCCCATGAGATTATCATTAGAATTAATTTGGATAATAAGCCAAAAGCTGAGGAAGAACAATTAACAACATCAGAAGATAATGAGGAGTAAAAATAGAATAATATTTTTTGGGTTAGCCTTTTTCTGTGTGCTTTTATCTTTTTCTCAAGACATTACAATTGTTGGAGGAACTGTTAAATGTCCTGCTCCTCTCGCTGCAGGATACACTAAACCAATTGGTCCAAAAACATATCATGTTGTTGATTTAGCTTCGCTTCAGTCTGTTATAAATACGGGAAGCTATGACGTAGGTGCTGGAACTGTAACTCCAACTGACCTTAGCTGCGTTTGTACAACTCAAATTACTAATATGAGTAGTTTATTTTCAGGTAAACAATCATTTAACGATAACATATCAAATTGGGATGTAAGTAACGTTACAAACATGAACAATATGTTCAATAACGCTCGTGCGTTCAACCAGGATATTAGTAGCTGGGATGTCAGCAGTGTAACAGCGATGCAGGAAATGTTTAAAAACGCAATAGTATTTAATCAGAATATAGACGTATGGGATGTAAGCAACGTAAGAAACATGACAAGTATGTTTTATGACGCTAAACAGTTTAATCAACCAATTACGTCAGCACCTAATAGATGGAATGTTAATAAAGTTACAAGTTTTGCAAGTTTTTTAAGGGGTGCAAATTCATTTAACCAGACAATTGAGTGGGGAGGGTCAGACGGAACTGTAAGCGCAAATAACATGTGGGGAATGATGCGATCATCAAGTTTAAACTCACCTATATCATTAAACACTAATAATGTTGTAAATATGGATACTATGTTTGAGGGTGCAACAGTTTTTAACTCAGCATTAAACTTTAGCAACACCTCTAATGTAACAAGTATGCAATTTATGTTTAAAAATGCAAGAGCCTTTAACCAACCTTTAAATTTTAATACATCGAGTGTTGTAAGTATGAGGGAAATGTTTAATCACGCACGTTCATTTAATCAAAACATCAATAATTGGGATGTAAGTAATGTCAATAATTTTAGATCCACTTTTGCAAATGCCTATGAATTCAATCAACCTCTTAATAACTGGGTAACAACCAGTGCAGTTTCCATGCAAAGTATGTTTATTAACGCTAGAAAATTTAATCAACTTTTAACAAATTTTGACACCCAAAATGTTAATAACATGTCATCTATGTTTCATAGTGCACTGGTATTTAATCAGCCATTATCAAATTTTAATACTCAAAGTGTAAGAAATATGATAGATATGTTTAACAATGCCAAACAATTTAATCAAAATCTTAATGGTTGGGATGTTTCCTCAGTTACTAGTATGCACGGTTTATTTCAAAGTGCAGAGAATTTTAATGGTGATATATCTAATTGGAATGTTTCAAGTGTCAACGATATGCAGCAAACCTTTCATAATGCACTTAATTTCAATCAGGATATAAGTGCTTGGAATGTTTCAAGTGTTAATAATATGACCAGTATGTTTAGAGGTGATGCAGGAGTCTATTCATTTAACCAAGATATAGGGGCTTGGGACACTTCTAGCGTAACTGAAATGATATATATGTTTAGGCAAAACGATGCATTTAATCAAGATATTAATGGATGGAATGTTTCAAATGTCAGAAGATTTGGTGGAATGTTTTTCAAGGCATTAAATTTTAATCAAGACTTAAATTCTTGGAACACATCAAGTGCAGAGCAAATGCATCTTATGTTTGAAGGGGCAATAAATTTTAATGGAAACATAGGTAATTGGAATCTTTCAAATGTTAATTTAATTTATAGGATGTTTCAAAACGCTGACTCATTTAACCAGGATATTAATGGATGGGATATTTCAAAAGTTAAAAGTTTAGAAAATGTTTTTAATGGTGCTGATGCTTTTAATCAAGATATAAGTAATTGGAATACATCTGGAGTTACTAATATGAAATTTACCTTTAGAGATAGTGGATTCAACCAGGATATAAGTAATTGGGACACTTCCTCAGTTACTCATTTTAATAGAATGTTTGAGGGGGCATTAACTTTTAATCAAAATTTAAACTCATGGAACACTAGTAATGCATTAAGTATGGACGGGATGTTTTACAGAGCATCTGATTTCAACGGTGATATAAGTGATTGGGATGTAAGTAAGGTAACAAATATGAAGTATTTGTTCCTAAGGGCCATTTCATTTAATCAAGACATTGGTGCTTGGGATATTTCTTCAGTTAATGAGATGGATAGAATGTTTGAGGATGCTACTGTTTTCAATCAAGATATAGGACCCTGGAGAGTAAATATCTCAAATGGTGCTAGAATGCAAAAAATGTTTTTAAGGGCATCAGCATTTGATCATGATATTTCCGAGTGGTGTGTTGAGAATATAGCTACTGAACCAAACTCATTTAAGGTTGGATCTCTTTTAACAGATTCAACTGATCCCCAGTGGGGAGTATATGTGATAAGATGTGATGTCACACCGCCTACTGTACTTACAATGGTAGATAGTGATTCAGATAATTTATTGGTAGAGACTGATGTAGTTCAAATTACCGTTACTTTTGATGAGCCAATGATGGACTTTCCACAATACAGCATTGATGGCAGTAATTATCAAAATCTATCTAAAACTACTTCTTCGGTTTGGACATACAGTTTTGATGTATCAACATATTCTGGAAGCGATGGAACAATTAGCTTTACAGTCTCGGGTACTGATTTAAACTATAATGCTTATGCAGGCTCAGATAAAATTGATTTTATAATTGACCGAGTGCCTCCGACATTAACTCTAACGGATAATCATCCTGATCTGCTACTTAACTTATCAGATTCAGTGTTAGTTCAAGCAAGTTTTAGTGAGTCAATGAGAACGCCACAACTAACAATGTCACCTACTTTAATTGTGAATGATCCAATGTCAGTAGCAGGTAATGACTCTAATTGGAACTATACGCTAGACGTCTCCTCATTAGGAGCTACAGATGGTGTTTACACTGTTACTCTATCAGCTTCAGATTTAGCTGGAAATTCATATGTTGGTACAGAGAGTATTACATATACTTTGGATGTAACCACTCCAACAGTGGTTTTATATGATGATGATTCTGATAATGTAGTTACATCCATTGATTCTTTAACAGTAACAGCAACTTTTTCTGAGTCTGTTCAGCTTACACCAACTATCTCCCTTGGATCATTAGTTACAAATGCACAGATGAGTCCCACCAGTTCGCAAGACAACTGGACTTACTTTTTTGATTTTAGTCTGCTTTCAATTACCCCAGGGGCCTATCCAGTTAACGTCTCTGGAGCTGATCTAGCTGGAAATACATACTCAACTATTGGTGGTTTGCTAAATGGAGACGAAACTAGCATAGATACAATTCTATTGGATTATCAGTTATTTACACCATCTATAACTGTCACAAGTGTGACAAAAATCTATGAAGCAGACTCTCAATTGACATTAACAGCCACATCTACAAGTGGTGGAGCAATTACATTCCAAAAAGTTGACCCGTCATGTTCGTTTATTTCAATTTCAGGATCTGATGTTACAATAATTGGTGCTGGCTCATGCCAAGTTAAGGTTTCTCAAGCTGCCTTTGGTGCCTACCGATCTGCCGAAGTATTTATAAATATTAATATTGAAAAAGCAGATATAGTAATAGAAACTTCTGATTATGAGGCTGAATGTGGAGATGAAAATTTTCAACTCACTGCAAGTTGCTCTTCATGCAATAGATCAGATTTTATATTTACCTCGCTTAATACAAATGTTGTTTCTGTGACAGGAACGAATACTGCACTTATAAGTAACTCTGGAGATAGTGTTATACAAGTTACACTTCCAGAAGATGGAAATTATAATTCTGCGACAGCTACTTTTAGTTTAAAGGTAAGTAAAGGAGATCCAATTGTAACTCAGGATGATTTATCCAAAAATTATGGAGAATCGTTTACTCTCACAACATCTTCGACAAGTGATGCAAATATAATATATACAATTACTGATACTAGTATTGCAACTGTCTCAGGTTCAATCGTAACAACTAAAGGAGCTGGTAGCACCACAATCTTAGTAACTCAATTAGAAAATCAGTGCTATAACTCAATTACAACATCAATGACTCTAGATGTTAATACTGTAAGCCAAACTGTATCTTGGATGACAGATATTTATAAAATATTTGGAGATGAATTTACTCTTGACATGCCAATTAATGATTCAGATTACGTTGGTATAATTTCCTTCAGCTCCTCTGATCCTAGTATTGCTAGTGTTAACTCTTTTACTGGTGAAGTTATAATTGAAAATGTTGGTGCAGGATCAGTAATTTTAACAGCACATTTAGCCGCTGACAATAACTTTGACTCAGCAACAGTGACAACAAGTTTATTTATTGATAAATCAAACCAGTCAATTATTGTTGGCACAATTCCAATTACAAAACCATTGAAGGATTTTTCTGTATTTCCAATATCGGCTGTAGCCACACCATCTGGTGCCCCAGTTTATATTGAAGTTGATCCTGGATCTGCAGCTACACTCAGTGGAACAGCTGGGAATTATGAACTTGTAAGTATAAACTCAACTGGACTTGTAACAATAACTTTTAAGACATTGGCTGCTGATCATCCAAATTATAATCCAGCATCCACTGTTTTTATTATGGATGTAATTAAATCTAATCAGAATATAATAGTAGATCCACCAGTTAATTCAATACTTTATTACTCTGAAAACCTTTCTTACACCATAAATGCTAATACCGACTCTGGTCTTTTGTTAAATTACGACTATGTGTCAGGAGCAGGGGCGTCATTAACCGGCAATAAATTAGAAATTAATGATATAGGCGAAATAATTGTAGATATAAAACAGCCAGGAAATACTGAATATAATATGGCGCCAATAAGAAGAGTCATTATCAATGTTCTTCAAGGAATAACAGTGTTGTCAGACTTTAATTTGCCAAGTAAGGTTTTTAGTGATGATGATTTTACTTTCGTAGCACCTAAATCTAATAGACCTGGAGATATTAAATATACAAGCAGTAATCCATCTGTTGCCCAGGTAATTAATGGTAAAATTGTAATTAATGGTGTAGGATCAGCTAAAATCACTGCAATTCAAGAAGCTAATAGGCTATACAACCAAGGAAATATAAGCACCGTATTTTTTGTTGGAGACACTGACATTGATATGGATGGTATTGGTGATAGTTTTGATAATTGTCCTGGAGTTGCGAATCCTAATCAATTAGACACTGATGGAGACACCCTCGGAAATCTTTGTGATTTGGATGATGACAATGATAATTGGATAGACGAAATTGAAGGTGATTGTGGTTCTGATCCACTTGATATTGATAGTTACCCCTCGGACAATGACTATGATGGACAAGCCGACTGTATTGATACAGATGACGATAATGACGGATGGTCTGATCAAGAAGAGATAGTTTGTAATTCAGATCCATTTGACTCTAATATAAGACCTATAGATACTGATTTGGATGGCATCTCTAATTGTGAAGATACTGACGATGATAATGATGGATGGATGGATGAAGAGGAGTTAAATTGTAATTCAGATCCATTAGATTCAGCAATAAAACCATTAGATACTGATAATGACGGAATTTCTAATTGTAAAGATACAGATGATGATAATGATGGATGGCTAGATGAGGAGGAAATCAACTGTGGATCAGATCCGCTAAATGAAGCTTTATATCCAATAGATACCGACAACGACGGACTAAGCAACTGTTATGACAAGGATGATGACGGAGATGGATGGTCTGACGAAATCGAAGAAAAGTGTGAGACGAATCCATTAAGTGCATTTGATGTGCCCATAGATAGAGATAATGATGGTGACCCAAGTTGTACTGATCCTGATGATAATCAAATATTTGTATCTCCACTTTTAACACCAGGTGTAAATGGTCCAGAATCTACTTGGAAGATTATTAACTTTGAACAGTACCCCAGTTCAATTGTTAAGGTTTATAACAGATATGGTCAAGTTGTATTTAGAAAAGTAAATTATCAGAATGATTGGGCAGGCACTTACAATAAAACTGGAGAACTTCTTCCTGCTGGATCTTATTATTATGTTGTTGAAGTACCAGAGACGGGTAAAGTGAAAAAAGGTTGGCTATATCTGACGTATTAATAATTAAATTAAGTCGGGATGACAGGATTTGAACCTGCGACCCCACGCACCCCATGCGTGTGCGCTACCAGACTGCGCCACATCCCGAATAAGATTAAAATTTAAGATAGAAATTTAACTACAGTTATAATCACAAATATATAGTTTATGTTGAATTATTTTTTCTATTGAGAATTAATAGAGCAGCTTTACAATCCAATGAGTGGAAATCACGAGGATACTTATGTTTATGTATTTTAAATAAAGCTAAAATTAAATAATAAATATAAAAGGGCGTAGAAGGCCAAATAAGTCGTTTATATGCAAAGTTTCTATCGAAAAGAAATATTTCAGTATTTTTTTTGGTGACAAAATCATTTTTAGTGAAATATTTTTGAACAATATCGGGCGGCCTACAAACTCTGACATTATATTGATCAAACATTGTTCTTAATGCTGCACCTAAAGTAGGGTCTATGAAATTTAAAACTAGGAATGAGTTTTTATGAGTTATCAATTTCAATTCTTTAACCAAATTTGATAAGTCATCACAAAATTCTATGCACCCGCGTAACATTATTATATCAAACTTTGAATTTTTTAGAGTCTTTGAAAGTTTATCGTTATTAAGATCAAATTTAAATGAATCAATTTTAAGAACATTTTTACTATAATTGACCGCATCAGCTGAATATTCAGTATTTGTAACACTTTTCGCGCCATGCTTTAAAAATCTTTTAACAAAAACTCCATTTCCTCCACTAATATCTAATACTGTTTTATCCTTAAAATCAATATCATATCCTTTGAGTATTTCATTAAAAATATCTGCACGTTCAGTTTGAACGTCTATATCGTCTTTTGAAACAAAATACTTGTAAATTATTGATGGATCTTTTTCAACATCCTTGCTTTTTGCAAGGATGTTGAACTTTTTTGAAAAAAATGATAAAAAATGTAATGGATATCTTTTTCTTGGATTAATAGTTGTAACTCCATTAGAAAGATCATATTCCCAGACATGTTTATAGGTTTTAATTTTAAATTTCATGTGAAATTTGCTAAAATTAATTATTTGTCGGGGTGGCAGGATTCGAACCTGCGACCTCCTGCTCCCAAAGCAGGCGCGATGACCGGGCTACGCTACACCCCGAAAAAACTTATTTATAATTCAAATAGGTGGTCAAATATAGGGTTTAAATAAAATACTGCAAACCCTCCCGAAGTATATTTATTGTGAATAATTTTTAAACTTGATTTAATTGATTTTAACATTTTCACAACATTTAGTTTGCAGTAAAAAAAATACTTTTAGATATGAATTATAAAGAAAGACTTTCCCCTGCCTACTTCTTTTATAAAAGTATTTTACGTAAGGTTAGTTTTGATACTAATCTTTTTGGTAAGGAATTAAAGAAAGCTATTTCGGTATTGTCAAAAGATGAAGCAATTCATTTATACAATTGGGCATTGACTTTTAGTAAATCTCAGCCTGAACTCAATCTATCACTAGACTGCATGGATTAAATCTTTTGTGGACTAATTACCTTAATATCTCCAAAATTAATTGCGCCCCTAATAATACTAGATATAGTTGATTTAAGCGCATTTATAACTGGTAACTTTAGTTTACTTTTAGAATGTATCAAGCTCACCTCCCTAGCAGGTGCAGGGTCTGGAAAAAATTTTAAATTTTTCTTTTTTTCTGTAGTCATCGAATCAGCATTTAAATATGGAAGAAGTGTCATCCCTAATCCCTCGTCAGCTAATTTGATTAGCGTTTCAAAACTTCCGCTTTTAAGGTCAAATCGGTTGCTGGACAGAGAATTTACTTGACATAAGTTTAAAATGTGGTCCCTAAAACAATGACCATCCTCTAAAACTAATATGTCAGTACTATTTAGGTCATCAATCTCAATATGATCCAAAGATTTTAAAGGGTTTGAATTTGGAATATAAGCCACAAAGGGTTCATGATACAGAGGTAGTTCGAGTATGGTGTCCATACCTAATGGGGTAGCAGCTATTCCAGCATCTAAATGCCCATCATTAATAAGCCTGGTTATATTTACGGTGGTCAGCTCCTCAATTTTTAAGTCTACCTTTGGGTATTTCTTGGTAAATATATTAAGGAACATAGGCAAAAGGGTAGGCATTACTGTCGGAATTATTCCTAATTTAAATTCACCTCCTACAAAACCTTTTTCTGTAGAGACAATATCATCCATCCTGCTAGCTTCCTCCGTTATTTTTTTTGCCTGTACAATGATTTTCTTTCCGATATCTGTCAAAATAATAGGCTTAGTAGATCTATTGAAAATTTTAACTCCCAATTCTTCTTCTAGTTTTTGAATCTGCATACTTAGTGTTGGTTGAGTAACAAAGCATTTTTCCGCTGCATTAGTGAAATTTCCTGACTCAGCAACAGCATTCATATATTTTAGTTGAGTTAGTGTCATAATAATTTATTATTAATAATTTAAAATTAATAATTATTATCTATTATTAAATAATAAATTTATTATTTATTAATCTTAATACAAGATTTAATTTTTTAAATTAAGACTAATCTATTAAAACAGCTTTAATATAAATATTACTTATTGGCATTTCTCTTTTATCAATTTCTAGTTGGTTGATTTTATCTACAACATTCATCCCTTTTATAACTTTTCCAAATGCAGTATATTTTCCATCCAAATGGTAAGCTCCTGGAGACTGTTGAACAATAAAAAATTCATAGGGTGATGCTAATTTATATGGATTATTGATTTCGCTACTAGGCATCGATATTACACCCCTGTGATGCGAATATCCTTTTTTTGTGTCGGGAGGGAGAAGATAGCGTCCAATTTCTTTTCTTTTATTCATACTTTCACGACTATCAGAATTTCCTCCCTGAATAATAAATCCTGGCACTACTCGATGAAACATTGTTCCATCAAAATATTTTTTCTTTGTTAGATAAATAAAATTAGCTCTATGATAAGGTGTTTTTTTGAATAATTTAATGTCAATATTTCCGAACTTAGTTATAATTCTAACTTTATCTTCTTTATTTTCTTTGCTATAATTAAATAAAAATGGAATAGCATTTTTATCATTAAGATGAATTGATTTATCCTTAATAAATGTGTGTTTTTTTATTGATTCTTTTTTTTCAATAACTCTTAACTTTACACTATTATTCTTTTGTTTTGGGTTACATCCGTAATTAACAATTATTACAAGAGAGAATAGAAGCATTTCAATACATTTCATGGAATTAAAAACTTTTTTGAGTTTAGTTACAAAATTAAAAGAAATCCCCCTTCCTGGCTTCAAATCTCATTTACTTTTAGCACCTTTAGATAGACATGCCGATTTAAACAATACAAATTACAATAATATCAACCCTAAAAGAGCTGCGGTTTTAATACATTTTTATCCAAGTTATAATGGCCAGCTGAGTTTAGTTTTGATTGAACGTAATAAATATCCCGGCGTCCATTCTGGACAAATTAGCTTTCCAGGTGGAAAATATGAGGATAAGGATAAAGACTTATTCGCAACTGCATTGCGGGAGGCTAATGAGGAGGTAGCAATCCAAAAAAGTACTGTAGAATACATAAGGACTTTGTCTAAAATTTTTATTCCGCCAAGTAATTTTATGGTAACTCCTTTTCTATCATATAGTTCTTTTCGTCCAGACTTAATCCCGGAGAGATCTGAGGTGTCTGAAATTATAGAATTTCCTTTAAATGATTTACTTGAAATGAGAATTTCCTTAACTAGACTCATTAATTCTTCGAAAAACTCAGTAGAAATTCCTTGCTTCAAATACAACCAAAAAATAATATGGGGAGCTACAGCAATGATATTATCTGAATTAAAAATAATAATTCAAAATACCCTTACCAAATAGTTTATATTTGCTTAGAGCCTTATAATGGTGAATATGCTGAAAAAAAATCCTTTTGGTCACTATTTGTTCTTAAAAAAGCTTCTTATTCGATCCATGGGTTGTCTAACTCATAGAAGATATAGAGGTTTTAATCAACTTCAAATCGAGGGTTCTGATATAATAAGAGATTTACCAAATCAGAATGTACTTTTTGTTTCAAATCATCAAACTTATTTTGCTGATGTTGTAGCTATGTTTCATGTTTTTAATGCTAGTCTGAGCGGAAGAGTTGATTCAATTAAAAATGTTGGATACTTGTGGAGACCTAAATTAAATATCTATTTTGTTGCAGCAAAAGAAACTATGAGAGCAGGTTTTCTACCTAGAGTTTTAGCCTACGCAGGTTCGGTCTCTATAGATAGAACTTGGAGAGAAAAAGGTCAAGATATTAGCCGTCAGGTTAAAATGAGGGATATATCAAATATTGGATTGGCTTTAGATGATGGTTGGGTTATTACTTTTCCTCAAGGAACAACTACGCCTTTTAAACCTCTTAGAAAAGGGACAGCTCATATAATTAAGCGATATAAACCCGTAGTTGTTCCTATAGTTATTGATGGATTCAGAAGATCTTTTGATAAAAAAGGGATTAGAATTAAAAAACGAGGAATACTTCAATCAATGGAAATAAAAAAACCTTTGAAAATTGATTATGATAAAGAATCTATTGAGTCAATAATAAAAAAGATAGAGTTTGCCATTGAGCAGCATCCTTCTTTTTTAAAGGTAATTCCGGAGGAGGAACTCTTTAATTTAGAAAAATTAAATAAAGAAAGAGAGTGGTAAATTATTTTAGTTATTATTTTAAACCTTAGTAATGTTTTAAGTGATTAAAAAAACGCTTTTTCTTTCAATAATATTTTTATTTTTAGCTTGTAAAACAAGTTATAAAACAGCTGATTTTACTAAGAAAAATCTACCATCTGCTCCTGATTTTTCGTCCAACAAAAGCTGGGCAGTTTTACCGGGCTATTATCCTGAATCATTAAATATATCAAAGGATACGATCTTAAAAAAAGCAGATGTTTTTTATATATACCCTACTCTTTTTACTGATAGAAGATCAATGGACTGGAATGCTGATATTTGGAGTGATGATGTTAGGAGTGAAGTGCTCCAAATTGCTGTTAAGTATCAAGCTTCAGCATGGTCAAAAGCGGCCAACTTATATGTTCCTTATTATCGGCAAGCCCATTATAGAATATTTTTTGAACCATTTAAGGATCAAGGAATTGAAGCATGGAATATCGCTTTCAAGGATGTTAAGAATGCTTTTCAATATTACTTAGAAAACTTCAACAAGGGAAAACCAATCATTATCGCATCTCATAGCCAAGGAAGCATGCATGCAAAAGAGTTAATCAAAATATTTTTCGACGATAAACCATTAAAAAATCAATTGGTTGCAGCTTATTTAGTTGGAACAAGAATATTACCAAATGAATTTAAAACCATTCAATTAATGACAAGGTCTGATGAATTTGGTGGATTTGTAAGCTGGAACTCATTTAAGATGGGTAAGTTACCCAAAAATTATGTTGAATGGTTTGCGGGTGGAGTGACGACTAATCCAATTAATTGGGATAACTCTAAGAATTCATTAAAAAGGGAACACAAGGGTTTACTTAGCAAAGATTTAAATATTTACCCGGAAAGTTTAACTGTAAAAGTTAAGGATGGCCTTTTATGGACCTCAATTCCTGATATACCAGGTAAATTATTCCTATCCTTTATAAAAAATTATCATTTTGCAGACATCAATCTTTTTTGGAAAGACATTCAATTAAATGCAATTCAACGATTGGAAGCTTGGAATAAAATGAATTAATTAATGAATAAAAAAACAAAAGTAGTTTGGATTACTGGAGCATCCTCTGGAATTGGTGCTGAACTTGCAGGACAATACTCTAATCTTGGTGTAAAATTGATTTTATCCTCCCGCAGAGCTGAATTATTGGGTCAGGTTAAATCTAATTGTTGTTATCCCGAAAATATAAAAATTTTACCTTTTGATTTAATCGATTTTAAATCTGTATCAGAACTGGTTAAATCAGCATATGAATTGTTTGGAACCATCGATATTTTAATTAATAACGCTGGAATCAGCCAGCGCTCATTAATAATTGATACAGATTTTGAGGTTTATAAAAGACTTATTGAAATAAATTATCTAGGACAAGTTGCTATTTCTAATGCTATTCTTCCTTACTTCATAAAACAAGGAGGTGGAAGTTTTGCCATTATAAGCAGTGTAATGGGTAAATACAGTTCTCCATATAGGTCTGGTTATGCAGCCGCCAAGCATGCTTTGCACGGTTTTTTTGACACACTTAGAATGGAGCATCAAAAAGATAACATTTTTGTTACTATTATTTGTCCTGGCTTTGTCAATACATCTATTTCAAAAAATTCTCTTACTGGAGATGGAACCCCCTTAGGTAAATATGATCGGGCAAATGCTCGAGGATTATCTGTTGAGTTATCAGCAAAAAAAATAATTAGTGCAATTGATAAAAAAAAATGGGAAATTTCATTTGGAGGTAAGGAAAGAATGGGAGTATATTTAAAAAGATTATCAAATAAGCTACTACATTATATTGTTAAAAAAAGTAACGTAAGGTAGAGTTATGTATGCAAATTTTAAAAATCAACGTAGAAAGGCAATTAAGCAAATTTCCTTTTCTTCAATTGGATTGACATTATCTTCTTCAATCCAACTAAATGCCAAAGGAATTAAAAACCCGATAAATCAATTTAAAATGAAAGAAAAAATAAACCACTCTGTTTGTAAATGGTGTTTTAGTAAAATTCCTCTTGAGGAATTTGCTGTTAAGGTAAAGGCAATGGGTATAACTGGAATAGACCTGATTGGACCAAAACAGTGGCATATTTTAAAAAAGTATGGTTTAATTTCTTCAATGTGTAATGGAGCAGAAATTAGTCTTACTGAGGGATGGAACGATAAAAAATATCACAGAACCTTGGTAGATAATTACCTCAAACATATAGATATGGTTTCTGATGCAGGTTTCAAAAACTTAATTTGTTTTTCAGGGAATAGAAGAAATATTGATGATGAAAAAGGTTTGTTAAATTGTGCTGAGGGTTTAAAAAAAATTATTGGTCATGCCGAAAAAAAAGGTGTAATAATTCAAATGGAATTACTTAACTCTAAAGTTGACCACGATGATTATATGTGTGATAACTCAAATTGGGGTTTCGAATTGTGTCGTAAAATAGAATCTGATAATTTCAAACTACTATTTGATATATATCATATGCAAATTAGTGAAGGTGATATAATTCGGACTATAAATGATAACCATGATTTTATAGGTCATTATCATACCGCGGGTGTTCCTGGCAGAAATGAAATTGACCAAACGCAAGAGTTATTCTATCCTGCAATTATGAAGGCTATATCAGCATCGGGATTCAAAGGATTTGTGGCACAGGAGTTTATTCCAAAAGGACCTGATCCACTTCAATCTCTTAAGAAAGCAATTGATTTGTGTGATGTTTAAAAGAATTTAGCTTTATTAAGCATAATAAAACTCAATTTTTTACTAAAATATTTTGTAAATTACACGAAAATTTTAGTGATGAATAAACAAATATTTCTTCTTATAGCATTAATTGGATGTTTTTCATTTAGTAGTGCACAAACTTCAGATAGCCCTTGGGCAGTAAATATTAGTGCAAACTTGGTTAGTATTCAAGATGATGCAATTGATTCAGATACAGGCTTTGGGGTTCCAACCCTTAGTCTATCAAGATATATTATGAGTGGTTTTTCTATAGGAGCCCAATACAGTTTAAACTCCTTAGATATAAAAAACTCTAGTATTGATTATTCATCTCTTGATGCTATTTTAAAATATAATCTTGTTGAGGGAGATTTTCTTCCTTATTTATTTGGTGGTTATGGTCTTTCAAATTTTAATAAAGATTCTGACGCAGAGGGAATGTTCCCTTCCGTTGGTGCAGGAAGAACAATTCTAGGTGGTGTTGGATTAAATTATTTCATTTCTGACAAGTTGGCCATAAATGCTAGCACCTCTTATCGCTCATCAAGTGAAAAGGCTACTTATAATCACTTACAACATGTTGTTGGTTTTAGTTATGTATTCGGAGCTCAAGATACTGATAATGATGGGGTTTCTGATAAAAAAGATATTTGCCCAGAAGTTCCTGGTTTAAAAGAGTTTGAAGGATGTCCTGACACAGATGGAGATGGAATCCCAGACAACAAAGACGCTTGTCCTGAAGAAGCAGGGACCCCTGAATTAAATGGATGTCCAGATGCCGATGGTGATGGGATAGCTGATAAAGACGATGCTTGCCCTAATGCTGCGGGTGATGCATCAATGAATGGATGCCCTGACTCTGATGGAGATGGTGTTGCAGATAATGTTGATAAATGTCCTCAAAAGGTAGGTGATGCAGCCAACGAAGGTTGCCCATGGGATGATGCTGACGGAGATGGTATTCCAGATAAAGAAGATGCTTGTCCTAATGAATCAGGTGAAGCTGCGAACAATGGATGCCCTGCCGTACCCCAAAAATTAATCGATTTCCTTCAGGGAGATAAATCAACGCTCCTTTTCACTGCAAGCAGTAGTGTAATATCAAATGAATCTCAAGTGAAATTGAGTGAGTTGAATGCAATTTTGGCAGAATATCCTAATGCATCCATCATTATAGAAGGTCATGCTTCAAGTGATGGAAGTAAGGGTTACAATCAGAAACTATCTGAAAGAAGGGCTGCTAGTGTAAAAGATGCTTTATTGTCTTTAGGTATAAATAATGCTAGACTAGAGACAGCAGCTTATGGTGAAACAAGACCTGTTTCTGACAATACAACCTCCGGTGGTAGAAAAGCTAACCGAAGAGTAAAATTTCAAAGAAGAGTTGAAATAAAGATTGCAGAATAAACGATTAAATAAGCCTTTATAATTCTAAAAAAACTCCCATTTTTAAATGGGAGTTTTTTTGTTTTAATTATTATTATCAAACTAATTGATTAATGAAACTCCTTTGGAAAGGCTTACTTTAAAAGAACTTAGTTCTAGATTAAATCGATCTTTATATGCTACAGAGATTGATTTAATGTAAGATTGAATATAATCCTCGTGAATTAAATTTATGGTACAACCTCCAAAACCACCCCCCATCATTCTAGATCCTATAACTGAATTATGCTTTTTGGAATAATCAACTAAAAAATCAAGTTCGGGACAACTTACATCGTACTTATTTGACAAACCATCGTGTGAGGCATACATTAATTCACCAAATTTAATAATATCACCATTTTGAAGTACTATGGAAGCATTAATAGTTCTTTTTTCTTCCTCAGATACATAAGCCGCCCTTTTTAAGACTAATTCATCCAATTCATTTTCTAAAGTTTTGATTACATCTATGGGTACTTCAGCAAGATGATGGTAATCAGTATATTTTGATTTTATAATTTCCATTGCTCTTTCACACTCTTTTCGTCTGTTGTTGTACTCGCTACTTGCTAATTTATGCTCCACATTAGTGTTGAGTAAAACAATATTATAAGGATCAATATTAGCATCTAAAAGTTCGTATTTAAGTGTTTCGCAATTTAGTAGAATAACTTTTTTTTCCTGACCCATGTAAACTGCAAATTGGTCCATTATTCCGCATTTTGTCCCTACAAAATCATGTTCTGCTTTCTGTGCTATTTTAATTTGCTCCAATTTACTTAGATTCAAATTAAATAGGCTATTTAAACCAAAAGTAATACCACATTCTAGAGCTGCCGAGGAACTTATTCCAGAGCCTATTGGAAGATCACTTTCTATTTCGCAATCAAAAGCACTTAGTTGTTTTGGTCTTAACTTTAAGATTCCATGAATTACCCCCAAAACATAATTGGCCCAATGATTATTAGATTTTGGTTTAAGTTTTTCGTGTATATTAAATTTAAACCCATTTCTTACTTTTGAGTTCACATGACAAACATTTCCTTCTTTTTTTTTAAACCTAATGGTTATATTAAGGTTTATAGCAGCTGGAAGTACATGACCACCATTATAATCAATATGTTCTCCAATAAGATTGATTCTTCCCGGGGACTTAACGGTTAAATCAAAATGTTTATTTGCTACCAAAGTAAGGAATAAATTACTGTGAGAATTATCATGGTAGCAAATGCACCAATATTGAAAGTAGGGGTTGTTTTGAAAATCCCCTTAGTTAAATCAATACCCTTTTCGTCATCAGCACCATTATTTTCACTTAGACTAACAAATATAATTACTGCCATCGTCAATAATGCTGTTAACCCCATTTGATCCATCCAAGGGAGCACAGGAAATATCGATTCCAAACTAGTACCATTTAACCATCCCTTAGCGCCTATTTTCAGGAACATGGCTATAGGGATAGAACTCAATGCACCCCATATAGCAGCTTTATTTGTAGTTTTCTTCCAAAACAGCCCTAGTAAAAAGACGGCCAAAATTCCAGGACTTACAATACCCGTATATTCTTGAATAAATTGGAAAGCCTGATCAATTCCACCCAAAAGAGGAGCCATAGTTGCTCCTATTGTAAGTGCAATAGCTGCGGATAACCTGCCTACTTTAACAGTTTTTCTGTCATCTGCTTCTTTATTTATCAATTGTTTGTAAATATCCATTGTAAAAATCGTGGAAGTAGAGTTGAGCATGGAGGCCAAGGAGGAAACAATTGCAGCTGCTAGTGCAGCAAAAGCTACACCTTTGAGACCAACAGGAAGGAATTGCATCAGCCAGGGATAAGCTTTGTCAGCTTTACCCTCAGCTGGCATATTAAGCATGCCATTTTTTCCAAGACTGGCAAGTAATTCAGGGTCATTAACAATTACATAAGCAGCAATTCCTGGGATTACTACAACTAGAGGTATAATTAACTTTAAACCTGCGGCAAACAAAATTCCTTTCTGAGATTCTTTCAAGGATTTTGCAGCGAGTGTTCGTTGGATTATGTATTGATTAAATCCCCAATAATATAAATTTGCTACCCAAAGACCTCCAATTAGCACTCCAATTCCAGGTAAGTTTTTGTATTCAGGATTATTTTTATCCAAGATCATTTCAAAACGATCTGGAGCAGCATTGTAAATGTGTTTAAACCCTTCTATTACTCCTTCACCTTGAGAAACAGTATTTAGGGCTAGATAGGTGGTTACTAAGCCTCCTAAAACCAGAAAGATTACTTGGATAATATCCGTCCAAGCAACTGCTGATAAACCGCCATACAATGAATATGCGGCAGCAAATAAAGCCAAACCTATGACAGCATATATCATATCGACCCCTATTATAGTCTCCAGGGCAAGCCCGCCCAAGTACATCACAGATGCCAAATTGACAAAAACGTAAAGTCCAATCCAAAATACTGCCAAGATGGTTTTTAGATTAGAGGAAAACCGCTTTTCAACAAATTCAGGAATGGTGTAGAGTCCTTTCTCAATAAAAATAGGTAGAAAATATTTTCCTACGATTATAAGAGTGATGGCTGCCATCCATTCGTAAGATGCAATCGCAAGTCCTAATGCAAAACCTGATCCTGACATACCTATAAATTGTTCTGCAGATATATTAGCGGCAATTAAAGAGGAACCAATCGCCCACCAAGGGAGGGATTTACTTGCCAAAAAATAGTCCTCAGCGCTTTTTTCTTTTCCGTCTTTTGTTCTAGAGACCCATAAGCCAACTCCTAAAATAATAAACGCATACAGACTAAAGATTAAATAATCTAAAAATTCAAAGCTAGAATTCATATTCAATTATATTTATTTTATAATTCTCTTATTTTTTTCTCCCACTTCCAGGCGGAAATTAATGCCTCCTCAAGAGACAGCTCAGCTTCCCATCCTAAAACTTTATTGGCTTTTCTTGTATCTGCGTAAGCTGCAGTTATATCTCCTTTTCTTCTTGGTGAAATTTCATAATTTAATGACTGACCAGAAATTTTTTCAAAGGTTTTAATAACCTCTAGAACGGTGCTTCCTTTACCCGTACCTATGTTAAAAACCTCAAAACTTTTAACTTGATTTTTTAGAGTTATATGCCTTAGCGCAATGACGTGAGCCTTTGCAAGATCAACTATGTGTATATAATCACGGATACAAGTACCGTCAATGGTTGGGTAGTCGTTCCCGAAAACACTTAATTTTTTGTGAATACCAGCAGCAGTTTGAGTAATAAATGGAACAAGATTTTGTGGTTTTCCATTGGGTAATTCTCCAATTTCACCTGAGGGATGAGCCCCGATAGGGTTAAAATATCTCAGAGATACTACTCTTAAACACTTATTGGCGATTAAAGCATCAAAGAGAATTTCCTCCCCTACTTGTTTAGTATTACCATAGGGTGATTCAGCTTTTTTGATTGGAGCTAGCTCATTAATTGGCAATTGATCAGCTTGTCCATAAACCGTGCAAGAAGAACTAAAAATAAAAGGAAAACTGTCGCCCTTTTTATCGATTTCTTTAAGCAGATTAATAAGTGATACTAAATTATTTTCATAGTATTCAATTGGTTTTATTCTGCTTTCACCTACTGCTTTAGAAGCTGCAAAGTGAATTACACCTGAAATATCGGGATTGAGCTCAAATAAATCTTTGACACTATTTTTATCTTTTAAATCTAATTCAATAAATGTAATCGGATAGTCAATAATTTTTTTAATACCCTCCAATACACTTGGAGAGGAGTTAGATAAGTCATCCACAATAATTACTTCAAACCCCTGTTGAATTAGTTCCACACTGGTATGAGACCCGATATAACCTAGCCCTCCAGTTACAAGTATTTTTGAGTTAGAGATAGTGTTTTTTTTTAATTGCAAACAAATTTAAAATTTTTTCACAGATGGATTGGTCATTGTATGCAAATTCAAACTTTATATTATTAGTTAAACAGGTAATATCCATTTAATTATAATTACTAAAATTTAAAAAGCTAAAGCTGGAGATATAAAAGTATATTTGCCGCTTAAATTTTGATTCATGTCCAATGTTAAAAATATTGCGATTATCGCTCACGTCGACCACGGCAAAACAACTCTAGTTGATAAGATCATGTTCCATTGCCAACTTTTTCGCGATAATCAAAATAAGGGAGAGCTTATTTTGGACAATAATGATCTTGAAAGGGAAAGAGGAATTACCATTTTATCGAAAAATGTATCTGTAAATTATAAAGGTGTTAAAATTAATATTATTGATACACCTGGTCACGCAGATTTTGGAGGAGAGGTAGAAAGGGTATTGAATATGGCTGACGCTGCAATTTTGCTTGTTGATGCATTAGAGGGACCCATGCCACAAACACGTTTTGTATTGAAAAAGGCATTGGATTTAAAATTAAAGCCATTGGTAGTAATTAATAAAGTAGACAAGGAGAATTGCCGTCCAGATGAGGTACATGAATCCGTTTTTGATTTGATGTTTGATTTGGGCGCTGAAGAGTGGCAATTAGATTTTCCAACTATTTATGGATCGGCCAAGAATAATTGGATGGGGGAGGACTGGAAAAATCCTACTGATTCCATCGGACCACTCTTAGATACTATTCTTGACCAAGTTCCTTCGCCAGTTATCAAAGAAGGAAATACGCAAATGCTTATTACTTCATTAGACTATTCCCCATATACAGGTAGGGTCGCAATTGGAAGGTTAAACCGAGGTGTTCTGAAATCCAATATGAACGTTTGTTTGATAGATCGTGAGGGTAAAATAATAAAATCAAAAATTAAGGAACTTAATGTTTTTGATGGTTTAGCAAGAAAAAAAGTTGATCATGTTGAGGCGGGAGATATTTGTGCTGTCATTGGTTTAGAAGATTTTAATATCGGAGACACTATTGCTGATCCTACAGAGCCGCAAGCACTCCCTACAATTGCAATTGATGAACCGACAATGAGTATGCTTTTTACAATTAACGACTCTCCATTTTTTGGTAAGGATGGTAAATTTGTCACTTCACGACATATTAAAGATCGTTTAGAACAAGAACTAGAGAGAAATCTTGCTTTGCGAATAGAGGAAACTGGTTCAGCGGATAAATTTTTAGTTTTCGGTCGTGGCGTTATGCATTTATCAGTTTTGATAGAAACCATGCGAAGAGAAGGCTATGAACTTCAAATAGGTCAACCGCAAGTGATCATCAAAATAATAAATGGTATTAAGTGTGAACCAATTGAAACCCTTACCATTGATTTACCGGAAAACTTATCAGGAAGAGCTATTGAAATGGTTAGCAGTCGTAAAGGAGAAATGATAAGTATTGAAAATAAAGGGGACAGGATGCTTTGTGAATTCATAATTCCATCCAGAGGAATCATAGGGCTCAGAAATCAATTATTGACAAATACGGCTGGTCAGGGAATAATGAATCACCGATTTATGGAATTTCAGCCATTTAAAGGCCAAATACCCGGAAGAACTAATGGGTCTTTAATTTCTATGGAAAAAGGAAGTGCAATTCCATACTCTTTGGATAAATTACAGGAACGCGGAAAATTTTTTATTAATCCCAATGAAGAAGTATATACTGGTCAAGTAATAGGTGAAAATTCAAGGCCTGATGACTTAGTGATTAATGTTACTAAAACAAAAAAACTATCTAATGTAAGAGCTTCGGGAAGTGATGAAAAAGTGAATTTGGCTCCACCGATTAAGTTTTCTCTTGAAGAGGCACTAGAATATATTCAATCCGACGAATATGTTGAGGCAACACCAAATTACTTAAGACTTAGAAAAGTTTTTTTGGATGAAAATGATAGAAAAAGAAACTCAATCAAATGAAATTTAATTAAAAAAAAAGAGGGTTTCCCCTCCCATTAAAACTAAACATTGTACTTTGTTAGACTCATTAAATCTCATAAAGTTTAAATTATAGGTAGTAAATGAAGTATTAATTTTTAATAGTACTTAGAAACCGAAATTCTAAAATAACTATCTTGTCTAAAATATAATAAGAATAGTTCCTTATCTGAAACTCCACTAAAAATTCTTCCCTCTAGTGAGACAAACATATTATTTTTAAACCGACGTGATGCCTCTATGGTAAATAGGTTGGAGCTTGTCTGAAAATCATGAATACCACCAGCTATCAAAGAAGTATCCTGAGAATCATTAAAAGCCAATCTGCTTCCATAAAAAATATCATCTTGAAGTCCACTAAGAGCCCAGTCTCCACGTTCATCATAAAGATACTCGGCTAAAACTCCTACATCGAGTCCATTTTTATCAACATTAGAGAAGGTAAATTCAAAGCCTGCATCCATAGCAAGAAATTGCTGTTCTTTTGCAGTTCTGTAGATAGATTCAAATTTTAATAATAATGCTCCTGCAGTGATTTGTAGGTCTATTCCATACTGATCAATAATTGGGTAGTATGCTTGAATATTATTTTTTTCATCAAATTTAAAAAACGGCTCTCGCCCGTTTCCACTAAAATAGGAGAGACCTATATCAAAAGCTCCAAAATAGTGCTTCCATCGGGCAGCAAAGTCTGTGTTAAATTCTCCTTTTCCACTTTCGTATTTAATATCTTCTGAATCGAGAACATTATTAAATCGAAACCTTCCTTTTTCTCCAGGGAATCCTCTTTTACGATGATATGGTAGGTAGAATAGATCTAAGGAACCCAGTCCTGACAAAAACCAACTGAACTGAACCATTGGTTGTCCTAACTTTTCTTCCCCATCGAAACTTTTTAGGGCATCTGTTTGATTAACAATATCTACTAAATGAGAACTTTCTGTTACTCCCCAAAAAACTTTTTTGAAACCTATATTTAATTCCCAATTATTGTTAGCCTTTTGGTAATACATCTCTCTTAAATCCCAGTAAGTTCTATTTTTGTCTCTATCTAAATTAAAATAGATAGAGAAAATAAAATTTTCATAGCCTTCATTCCATTTAAATTTATAGGTTGGCTGGAAACTAAAAGATGGATAATAATTCAATTGATTTTCAAACTGAGGAGTATCGAAGAAATATCGACTTTCACGACTTAACTCCCACTCTTTCGAGATGTCGATTATGTCCTCCTGAGCAAACAGAAAAATACCATTCAAAAAAATAAAAACTACAATATGTGAGAATTTATTCATCTTGCAAAAACAAAGCCCCTATATGGGGCTATTTATTGTATTTATATAATTAATAAATTAGTTTGAAGATCTTCGCAAAGCAATTTCAGTAAAATCACTTTCTTTTAGATTTACTTCAAAGTTGTAATTTTCAAAAAACAGTTGTGTTTCTTTTTTACTTTGATGATTTACCATTTCGAACTTGCTAGCTCTCCAAAATTTATTTTTGTAAATTTTATAATCTAAATATGTCAAAGTTTTTAATAGTGCTCCTTTTCTATCGAAAAATTTAATGGTTTCTAAACGGTACCCCTTGGCTTTATTGTATACGGCTATTCTTTTTTTATAACCTGATTTAGGATCTACAGGATCTTGTTCAACATATAATAAGTCCCCATCTTGTTTTATGAACTTATAGGTGTTTTTTTCTAACTCGATAGATGAGAGGTCTTCGTATGCGAACTCACTTCCTACAAAAGGCCCTGACTTATTACTAGAAGAAATACGCTTTGTTCGCTGAATAGATGGCAAAAATAGCCATTGGTCATCTGCACCAACTTTATGAGTGAAAGTTAAGGTTGAAGTCCCTTTTATATCTTTTGGACTGGTAAAAATAATCATTGACTTATCTCCGTCTTCATCTAGTTCAAGTGTTTTATTGCTTAGTGTTCTTTCACTCACTTGTCCATTTTTATTTTTCAACACCATTTTCAAATCAACGCTAGAACTTCCAAAACCCCTATCAGCATCTATTGCTTTAGAAACAATTTGGTAGCCTTTTTCTTCAGCTGTTTGAGAAATGACGATTAGTGGAGAAATTAGTAATAGAGTAAAAATTAGTTTATTCATTTTTATAAATATAGTTATTAAATTATGCTTTTTTTAACATCGATTTTTCTTTATGCAATAACACAAGGATTGAAGGAAGTAGAATAAAATCGATCACCAGTGCAGAACTAATAATTACTACTGTAATCCTTGCCATATAGCTATTTAGTGCAAACGGAGATGTTGAAAGTACTGCAAAACCTGCAACCAAAACAATTGTGGTGATGACCAAGGCTCTTCCAACTGTTTCAAAGGCATAAATTACAGAGTCCTTAGCATTATAGTTTAATTCCCTTCTTGCTCTTAGAAATTTACTCATGAAGTGAACAGTATCATCGACTATAATTCCCAATGTAATTCCAAAAACGACTACCATGCCCGTATTTATTTCGCCTAGATAAAGTGCCCAAAATCCAAAACCTACAATGACTGGTGCAAGGTTGGGAATCAAACTGATTGCCCCCATTTTAAAACTCTTTAGAGCAATCATCAAAACAAGTGAAATTAATAATAGAGCAATGATATTTCCTTTAATCATACCATCGGCTTGACGAAATCCTAGTTTTGCGAACATTACCGTAGGACTAACTCCTATTGCATGCATATAATCTGGAGTATTTTTTTTTAGCCAATTTTCAGCTCTTGTTGTGAATTCCAACATTTTCTTACTTCCTAGATTTTGCAGCACTACATTCAATCTAGTTTCCGATTTGTCAACATTTATTTGATTATTTAAATCCAAACCAAAAGGAAGAGAAAGTTCATAAAGCAACAAATACTGAGCTGCTTCCTGTCGGTTGGTAGGGACTTTATAGTATGATTCATCGTCACCGTGCATGGATTTATTTATCTTTCTGGTTACCTCAGCAAAAGAATTTACATGTATTACTTCCTCTTGTTGATTAAGCCATTTTTCAAAAGAATTTAATTTTTCTAAATAATCTGGGTTATTTATCCCACCACTTTCACCACTTCCAATAGAGAACTCTGCATTGTATATACCTGTAAGATTGTTATTTATAAAATCACTATCGGTTCTAAATTTTACCGTTTCATCAAAATAGTCAACAAAGCTATCATTGAAGACATTCTGAAGTGCAAGAAATGTCATAGATAAAATAAAGCAGGATGAAATTATGGTTAGACGTAAAGGTTGCGTTACAATTAATTGACCCAATTGGGTGTAAAAAGAAGTTTTTTGAACTAAAACCTCTTTCTTTGAGCCTCTCCAAATAGGGAAAATAGCCATCAAAGCAGGTAGGGTAGTAGTAGAGTATAAAAATGCCATACACATTCCAAATGCAGTAATATTTCCCAAATGCCAAAATGGTGGCACCTCACCAAAATTTAAAGTTAAAAATCCAACTACTGTAGTTAAACTAGTTATGAAAACTGGCATAAAATTGAGACGCATACTTTCAATAATTGCTTCATTTTTTTGATATCCTTCTTTTCTAAACTTTTGCAATAATGTTACTAATATGTGGATACTGTCTGCAACAGCCAAAGTGAGAATCATGGTTGGAAAAACAGATGAGGGAGCTGTTAGTTTAATTCCACTTAAACCGATAAACCCTATAGCGCTCATAATTGAGAACATTACCACCACCAATGTGGCAAGAGTAGCAAAAATATTTCTTGTCAGTAGTAAGGTAACTGCAATTACAATCATAAACATGATTCCAATAAGTGCTAGATCATTTTGAGATGATTCAAAAAAGGCAGTACTCAAGGGAACATTTCCTGAAACGTAAACATCAAATTGAGAATGCTTTTCTTCAAATGCCGATATCATTGCTCGGTTGGCCTTAGTAATTTCTGGAATTTCTTTTGCACTGTCTAAACCTGGCGGGCGAACGGTTATGTTGATTGCTGCCACGCTTCCGTCTTCATTTATTAACCGGTGAACCAAAACGGGGTCGTTCAACGCAATATTTTTTATTTCTTCAACTTTTTCAGGGGTAAGATTTTCAGATTCATATGATAAATCTTCTACATATAAATCATCTCCTTCTGCACGTGTATGCTGATAATTCGTTAATGCATCGACTCGAGAGGAATAAGGGGTATTCCAAGCCTCAGCAGTCAATTCCTCTATAGCGATTAAGTTTTCCTTAGTAAAAACGTTTTTGTTTTTTGGAGCCAAAACCATAATAATATTATCAACTTTAGAGTACTTTTCCTGTAAAGCATCGAAAGCCTCCAATTCTGGATTTGATTTACTAAAGAAAACATGGTAGTCGCCATCAAATTCCATTTTACCCTGCGAGGCTAAGCTTAAAGCTAAGATGATTGAAAAAAGAAGTACGGTCCATTTGTTTTTTACCACAAAATGACCCCATTTTTCTGCGAAAGATTTTTTGATTTGGTTCATAGTTAATAAGCTTATACAAAGTTAATTTTTTAAAGGTTACCTAATGTAACTAATAAACATTTTTTAATAATTTTTTTGTAATTTGTTTAAACGATGAGTAATAAAAAGACTTCATCTTGTCACATAACCAATGTGATGAAGATTTTAGGAGGTAAATGGAAACTACCAATACTTTACAGATTAATGGAAGGTAAAATGCGTTTTTCTGCTTTATCTGAACTTATCCCCAATCTCTCACGAAAGGTTTTGTCTGACCAACTTAAACAGTTGGAAAAAGATGGCTTAGTGATTAGAAAAAAATACAGTCAAATTCCTCCTAGGGTAGAGTATTCTCTAACAAAACATGCAGTTAAATTAAGACCAATCATTGAGTTTTTATCGGGTTGGAACCAAGAAATCTCTGAGACAGATTAATTAATTTTTTCAAAAAAATCTTTCATAAACTAAATTTCATTTTACACAAAAGTAATTGCATACCCCTCTTTTCCTGCGCGACCTGTTCTTCCTATTCTATGGATATAACTCTCCTTTGAGCTTGGAACTCTATAATTGATCACATGTGTTATGTTATCAATATCTATTCCCCGAGAGGCAACATCTGTGGCAACTAGAACTTGAATGTTTTCGGATTTAAATTTTTGAATTGCCTTCGAACGGTATTGTTGGGACTTGTCACCGTGTATCTCATCTACTTTAATCTGGAGTTTTTTTAATTGACGACAAAGTTTCGAAACCTGTCTTTTTGTTTCTGAAAAAATGAGAACTTTTTTAAAGGCTTTTTTACTTAGAAGATCTACTAAGATTGCAATCTTTTCATCATCGCCTTTTGTTTTTATAACCTCTTGATAAATATTGTCAGTATTTGCCTGTCCATCTGAAACCCTAACTCTTTCATAACCATTGACAATACCATTGATAATACCCTGCTGTTTTGTATTTTCAGTAGCTGAAAAAAGAATCGTTTGTCTCCTTTTGTGCATTTGACCAATGATTTTTTGTACTTCATGAAGAAAACCCATATCAAGCATGGTGTCAAACTCATCCAAAACCAAGTTTGAAAAATCATTTAGCTTTAGAGCGCGTCGATTTATCATATCATTGATTCTTCCAGGTGTACCTATTATTATATGATTGATTCTTCTAAGTTTATCTAAATCTTTATTGATGCTGGTTCCTCCAATAAAACAACTACTGTAAATTTTTAATCCTTTACTTAAGCTCTTGAACTCCTGTTCTACTTGTTGAGCTAATTCACGGGTAGGAACCAGGACAAGTGATTTGTTATTGTTTTTATTTACAATCAATCTATTGATGATAGGGATCAGGAAAGCTCCTGTTTTTCCTGTACCTGTATTGGCAATCCCAATAACGCTTTTGCCACTAGATAGAAACTCAAAGGTTTTATCCTGAATCTCGGTAGTAAATTCATAACCTTTTCTTTTGATTTTTTCCTGGAGGCGAGGATGGATATCAAGCTCCTCAAACGTCCGAGTCTCGATTTCCTTTACCCCTTCTTTAACCTTAATGGTTTTGTTGACAAAGGTACTTGGATCTAGGTCTGATTTTTTGAATCCACTACCAGATCTTCCCCTAACTCTAACTCTATTGTTTGACTTTTTGTTTCTTCCTGGTCTTTGAGAGGTATCTTTTCTTTTTCGATTTTCTCTCGAATCACTTTTTTTGATGTCTCCACTTGAATTTCTTCTTGAAGGACTTCTTTCAGATCTATTAGAAGATTTACTATTACTATCTTTTCTAGTTCTATTTTTTTCTCGTGGGTGATAACTTTTTTTGTTTTTTCTTCTCATGTTGATGGGTAAATGGTGCCCTGAAATTTTACTAAAAAGAAATTCCTTTTTTTGGCTTTATTTACACTAAATGAGGAAAGATCAAAAACTATTAGCCATCTCAATTCAATGCGCGTGCAAACATAGTGTTTTATATTTATTGATTTTTAAAAATTGGATTTATTTGATCCTCTTGATGCAAAGAATTAAGAATCCTCAACTAATTTGTGAGTTATCGTATGGCTATTAATTACAATTATATAATACTCCTGCACCCATTTATCAAAGCTGACGGTTACTTATTATGTTTACTAAAAAAACTCTTTAATTTGAATAGGGATTAAACACAATAATTTCACCCACTTTATCTAGTTCATAACACTTCGTTTCCTCGTAAGCTCTTAAAACTTAAATAATCCTATAATTAATTTAAGGATTTCCCACCTTTTTCTCCAGTACGAATTCTATATGCCTGCTCAACAGGAGATATAAAAATTTTTCCATCGCCAACTTGATCAGTAGCTGCTGACTTCAATATCGCATCAATTGTTTTTTCAACAAATTCATCATTGACCACAATAGAAAGATAACGCCGTTGTATTTCCGAAGTACTGTATGTAATCCCTCTATAGACGTGCCCCTCTTTTTCGTTACCAACTCCAGTAACATCCCAGTAACTAAAGAAATTAACATCCACATTATGTAAGGCTTGTTTGACTTCGGTAAATTTTGATTTACGGATTATTGCTTCAATTTTTTTCATTGTTTATATTTTAATTATTCGTTAGAGTATGATTTAACGCCGAAGGAAACTGAATCAATTCCTGCTTCCTCTTCTTGGCTTGTAATTCTAATACCAACTGTCATTTTCAATATTTTCATCAATATGAAAGTAATGCTGAATGAAAAGATTATGATGGTAAAAACACCTATTGTTTGCGTGATAAGCAAATTAGTGGAACCGCCAAAAAAAAGTCCACCTTCACTGGCGAAAAGACCCACTGCAATTGTTCCAAAGAGCCCATTAATTCCATGAACGGCAATTGCACCTACTGGGTCATCTATTTTCATTTTATCAAAAAACAAAACTGCTACATCAACAAGTATTCCTGCAATAAAACCAATTATAATTGCAGACAAGGGGTCAACTACATTACAGCCTGCTGTAATTGAAACAAGTCCAGCTAAAACACCATTGATAACCATTGTAATATCTATTTTTCCATGAGAATAATAAGTGTAAAACATTGTAGCAATTCCACCAGATGCAGAGGCTAAAAAGGTATTGACAACAACAGAGCCAATTAATTCCCAATTTCCAACCGCTCCCAAAGTAGAGCCAGGGTTAAAACCAAACCACCCAAACCACAAGATAAACGCCCCAACAGATGCCAATGGTAAATTATGGCCTGGTATTGTATTGGGAGTTCCATCCTTTGAATATTTTCCAATTCTAGGTCCTAGAACCATGGCTGCAGCAAGTGCAGAAAATCCACCCATTGCGTGAACAGCAGCCGAACCAGCAAAATCGTTAAAACCTCTGACAGCTAACCATCCTTGAGGGTTCCACACCCAATTGGCTATTAAAGGATACATAAATCCACAAAAACAGATAACCAATATCGCATATGACCACAGTTTCATCCTTTCTGCCAAAGCACCTGATACTATTGAAATTGCAGCAATAGCAAATCCCAGCTGAATAAACCAAAATAATTGATTTGAGACCGAAAGTCCAAGCCCCAAATCTCCTTCTATTATTCCAAAGTCAAAGGCTACCCAGCCATTTGATACACCATAGGCAATTCCAAAACCTAAGACAAAAAAAGCAATACCCCCAAAAGTTATATCGATAATAACTTTGGCAATTATACTCATTGCATTTTTTGCTCTTATAAAACCTGCTTCAAGAAGCGCAAACCCAGCTTCCATAAAAAATATAAGTGCTGCGCATAATGCAACCCATACAGTATTTATGGCAAAAATATGTTCATTAAGTAATCCACTTAGATCCTCCATTTGTTTGTTTTTATTATTTCAATTAAATATAGTGAATATAATTTTGGACGAATCTAAAAGGTAAATTGTTGACAAATAAACTTCAAAAATTATTGCATAATCGAATTTAAAAATTCATTAAAAGTTGTTAGTCATTAATGTCGTGAGGATTAAGTTTTTATTTAAATCGTTATATTGTGAATTATTAAATAGATATAAATCAATAACATCAAATTGAATATATAGTTTATAATTAACAAATAATATTTTGCTGTAAACTGAGTCAAATGTCTAAAAATTGGTTTCTAAAAAAGGAGATATTTAAAAATAAATTAAAATACTATCTACTTAAAATTGCCCCTAAGGGGTTTGTCATAACAATAGAATTAAAAAACAATATAAAATATAAACTAAGGGGAAGATTTGCAGATAAAACTGTCTTGAAAGAAGTTTGGTTAAAAAACATTTACAATCAATTTGGGGTGAAAGTAGAAGATGGCGATTTAGTTATTGATATTGGAGCTCATATTGGTATATTTAGTACTTATGCAGCAGAAAAAAATAAGTCTGGAAAAATTTTTTCTTTTGAGCCTTTTCATGATAACTTTAAAAGATTAAAATTCCATAAAAACTTAAATGACAAATCAAACATTAAACTATTAAACTTAGGTGTTGCAGGAGAAAATGGAAAAAAATCTTTTTATATAAATTCAAAGAATTCCGGTGGCCATTCTTTTATAAAAAATGTTGACAGAAAAAAGGAAGTTGAAATTGAGACCATTAGATTAAGTGATTTTTGTAAGAAAGAAAAAATAAAAAATATTGATTTTTTGAAAATTGATTGTGAGGGAGCTGAGTTTGAAATATTCCAAAAAGATGAATCATTTCTAAATATTGTAAAAAAAATAATTATTGAATGTCACCCTGTTAGAGGGGAAAGTGTATTTTCTATATTAAATATCTTAAAAAAATATAATTTTACAATTTATAATGAACATGAAATACTATCTGATAATAAATTGAATATGATCTATGCATCAAAATAGTTCTATTTCAATCTAATTATATTTTAAATGAAAGACTTAAAATATATTTTTGCATATACAATTCCGGCATCAGCCTACTTTTCATTTATCTCATCGGGTATTTGGACGTACTCAACTGTTTTTTATGCTTTTTTAGCGATTCCCATCTTAGATATTTTAACTGGTGAATCAAAAGAAAACCTTTCTGAAGAAGACGCTTCTTACAAAAAAACTAAATGGATTTTTGATTTAATGCTATATTTCAATATTCCAATCGTTTTTGGATTGTTATTTATATTTTATTCAAATATTCAGTTAAATGATTATAGTACTTTCGAAATAGTAGGTTTAGTATTATCTGGTGGAATCTTACTTGCGACTAATGGAATCAATGTAGCACATGAATTAGGACACCGAACTCCTTATTTTGAACGGTTTTTTAGCAAGATGCTATATATGCCTTGTTTGTACATGCACTTTTACATCGAACATAATTTTGGTCATCACCTAAACGTTGCTACTCCAGAAGACGGAGCTTCTGCTCGTTACAATCAGACTTTATACTCATTTTGGTTTTCATCTGTTACTAGACAATATAAAAGTGCTTGGAAGATTCAAATTGAAATGTTAAATCGCAAAGGTTTATCATTTTTTTCAATTAAAAATGACATGCTTTGGTATCACCTGATTCAACCAATTTACTTGATTGGGATATATGGATTATTTTCATCAAAGGTTATGATCATTGCTATTTTAATTGGGGTAGTAGCTTTCCTTTTTTTGGAGTGTATAAATTATATAGAACATTATGGATTACGGAGAATCAAAACGGAATTTGGTCGTTATGAAAGGGTACAACCATATCACTCTTGGAATTCAAACTTTAATGTTGGTCGAATTACATTATATGAACTAACCAGACATAGTGATCACCATTATAAATCATCAAAAAAATACCAAATTCTTAACAGCCATCAGGAATGCCCTACACTACCTTTCGGATACCCGACCTCTATATTATTGAGTTTAGTTCCACCCCTTTGGTTTAGGGTAATGAACCCACTTGTTCCTAAAGCTATGAAATCTTTTTAGATAATTTGCTTTAAAGAAATATCATTTTCACTCGATTTGTATTCTGTATCAAAAAAGAATCTAATTTTAATTAAATCTCCCTCCAAAAGCATAAAAATATATGACAAAAAACCCAAAACCCTTAACAAAAGAATACATTACTTCGCCTTTTATGATTGGTACTATGCGACTTGGAAAATGGGGATGTAATATGACTAGTTCTGAAATTGAAAAATTTGTAGAAGGGTGTATAGAAAATCGATTAGTAGATTTTGATCATGCAGACATTTATGGTTCATATACTACGGAGTCTGACTTTGGTTCAGTATTAAAGATAAGACCAGATTTAAGGAATCAAATTAGAATTACCACTAAATGTGGTATTAAAATCGTATCTGAAAACCGCCCCGAACAAAAAATAAAATCTTATGATCTTACAAAAAAACACATTAAAAAGTCAGTAGAGAACTCCTTGATTGCTCTTCAAACCGAGTATATTGACACATTATTATTACATCGACCTGATTTCTTATTTGATCCATATGATATAGCTGATGCATTTATTGAGCTTGAGAGAGAAGGAAAAGTCAATCACTTTGGTGTTTCAAATTTTTCAACTAATCAATTTGATTTATTACATGGAATTTTTCCGCTAATATCCCATCAAGTTGAAATATCATTATTACATAGAAAGTCATTTGAAGATGGAGTTTTAAATCAATGTCAAAAGTTTGGGATTAAACCTCTGGCATGGTCACCCATGGGAGGGGGTGTACTTTTAAAAAAATCAAAAGATCAATCGATAATAGAAATCCAAAAGCAAATATCTGTACTGAGCGAAAAATATAATGCTGGTGCAGATCAAGTTTTATTAGCATGGTTAAAAAAACATCCTTCTGGTATTGTGCCTGTATTAGGTACCTCAAAGTTATCAAGAATTAAAAGTGCAAATGACAGTTTAAAAATCGATATAACTCATGAAGATTGGTATTTACTTTGGCAGACATCTACAGGAAAAGAAATTGCATGACCTTAAAAATTTTTAAAAAATGTCAAAAAAAATACAAATAAGATCTGAAAAATTAGAAGGGGCTGAGGTTTCTTGGTTTGCTCCTATTTGTGATGGTGATGACAGATATTTGGGAGAGCGTAATATTAAATATAAAAGTAATTGGGAAAACACCTCTAATATTTTATTGAAAGCTGACAAATTGGGTTACCGTAATATTTTGTGTCCATCATCTTATCAAGTTGGACAGGATACTCTCCCCTTTGTATCAGCTGTGTCCCCAATGACCAAAAACATCAATATTTTGGCAGCCATTCGATGTGGTGAAGTCCATCCTCCAATGTTGGCCAGGACTTTAACCACTATCGATCATATTCTTGAAGGTAGGCTAACAATAAATATTATTTCATCAAATTTACCAGGGGAGAACCTCCCGTCAGAGGATAGGTATTGTCGTTCAAGAGAGGTAGTTGAAATCTTAAAACAAGCTTGGACAAAAGAGGAGATAAATTTCAGCGGGAATTTTTATAATCTTAAACTACCAACTAACCCAGTCAAACCCTATCAGATTGGAGGGCCATTGTTATATTTTGGAGGTTACTCATCACCAGCTTTAGAGCTTTGCGCAGAACATTGTGATGTATATCTAATGTGGCCAGAGACTGAGAGTAACTTGATTGGCTTGATGGAGAATATGAGTGGAAAGGCAGCTAAATTTAACAGAACTGTTGACTTCGGACTTCGGGTTCATGTAGTGGTAAGAGAGACAGAAGAGGAGGCTTACGAATATGCAGAAAGTATAATATCTAAACTTGATTTAGATATGGGGAATGAACTCAGGGATCGTTCACTAGACGCAAAATCTTACGGTGTAAGTCGTCAAGAAAAAATGAGGGATAACTCTTCACCTGATGGTTATATTGAACCTAATTTATGGACGGGTATTGGAAAGGCTCGATCCGGATGTGGAGCAGCCTTAGTAGGGAATCCTGATCAAATCATTGAAAAACTGAATCGCTACATGGAAATGGGCATAAGGTCATTTATTTTGTCAGGCTATCCTCACATGGACGAATGTAATAGATTTGCTGAATTGGTCCTACCTAAGTTAAAAACTTTTTCTATGCCTCAAGAGCAGGGTAGGGTAATAAAAAATGCGCCTCAGACTCCTTTGGCTGAGGGAATTAGGGTTTAACATGATTGATTTATTAATAGTTGTTGCATACTTCTTATTAGTCATGATGGCTGCGATATCAGGAGGGCAAAAAAAAGAGCTAACCAGTGAAGAATATTTTTTAAGTTCTAGAAGTTTAAGATGGCCTTCAATTGCCTTTTCTACAATTGCAACTAATGTCGGAGGTTATCAATTTATAGGGATGATGGGATCGGCTTACCTTTATGGGTTGGCTCAAGCTAGTTTGGAAATAAATGCTGTTCAAGGCATTCTATTGGCATCTTTTATTTTTATTCCTTATTACCTTAAAGATAAGATTATAACTATTACTCAATTCATCAAAAAACGTCTTGGTGAAAACGTGGCTTTAATTTATTCCTTGGCGAATATTTCATTGTTTTCAACTATTACCATTGGAGCAGCACTCTTTTGGGGGGCTTACGCAGCTGATGTTGTTTTTGCAGAGTATTTATCAATATTGCATGAGGATAGGCTTACCAGAATTACTATATTGATTTTATTACTAGGATTATTTTCAGCCATATACACTTATCTCGGTGGACTTAGTGCTGTGGTTCGTACAGATATCATCCAGTTTATAGTTTTATTATCTGGTGGACTAGTTGTATTACTAATGGCAATCCACCATTTGGGTGGCTGGTCTCAATTATATATCAAGACACCAAAACTGATGCATCTTCATCTTCCCTCGGATCACGAAAAGTTACCATGGACTCATATTTTCGGTCTTTTCTTATTGAATATAAATTATTGGTGCGCAAATCAATCGATTGTTCAGCGATCGCTGGCTTCCAAAAATATTAGACATGCTCAAATTGGTCTAATGGTCGGGGGACTAATGAAATATGTTATGGCTATAATTATCATCGTACCTGGTATTGCTTTATTCGGAATATTGGGAGAGAATGGTCTCTCTGATCCTGATATGTCATTTCCTTATCTTGTAAATACCTACCTTCCAATAGGAGCAAAAGGTTTGGTGCTTTGTGGTCTATTTGCTTCAATAATGAGTACTGTGGATTCTACATTTAATTCTGTGGCTACCTTATGGTCGATTGATATTTACAAAGAATATCTTAATAATGGAGCCTCTGATAAACAAATAGTTGAGGCTGGAAGACGAGCAATTTTATTTAGTTTTGTTACAGGGGTTACAGTCGGAGTATTACTACTTTATCTTAAGTTTTCTGATCCTAATGCTGCCTTTACCCATACTCTTAATGAGCTTCGCTACTTTATCAATTGTGGTATTGTAGTGATTATCTGCGCAGCTATTTTCTTGGTAGCTCCTAATCATAAGACCACATTGGCCACTTTCTTATCAACTATTGTTTTTCAATTTATATTCAAATCTTTTTTCCCAGAGATGAATTATTTTGTAAGGGCAATGTGGATCATTTTACTAGGTTTTATTTTGATATACCTTTTGTCAAAAACTAATTTTAAAAACCCCTTAGAGTTATTTAAATCGGGCTCAAGAAAAATATCACGAATTGGTTTGTTGATGCTCTTGTCACTTATAATATTACATATTATATTTCATTGATTACTATGGGTTTTTTAGACAATTTCTTGGATTTGAAATATAAATTATATGAATACGAAAAAGAATGATATGAGTTTGGACCCAATATTCGCTAGTGACCTCGGAGAGATTCAAACTCCCAACCTCTTGAGCCGTAATCAAGTGCACTATTCAGTTATGCTACGAGGCCTAAATTCTGTGAATCAGTTGTTTAGCCCTCTATAACGGCTATTGTTAATATTGGTGTACTACACCTTGTACTACAATATGGGTTGTAAACTACTTTTATCACACTTCAAATATACATCTTTAAAGTATTTGGTAAACTCTGATTTTAATAGGAACTTATACCTATCTCATTTAAAACTTCTTCAACAGTTTTATTTACAACACTACAGGAAAAAACAGTTCTTTTTTTGTGGTTTCTAAAAACCCAATTTGCTGTAAAATTATTGTTGTCAATGTGTTTTTCATTTTAAGTAACATATATATAACCAGTTTTCAAACCAACCTTTTTTATATCCTTTTTCTTGTGAATAATTTCAAAAGGACTAAACTCTAAAGCATCTCTTATTTGATTTTTTCTTGCAGTTCCTAACCCCCAAATTCCTTCTTTTACGGCTTTTATACCTACTAAAACAAAACCCTTAACATCATCTAAATTTAGTTTATTATCACTTGTTATTTCTATAGAAGGCGCTCTCTTTTCAGCAAGTTCAACATATGTGCTTTCAATATTTACCTCTGTTTTCTGCGCTTGTGCTTGTTGTCCATAAGAACTGTATCCTATAAAAAAAACTACAACAGTAAATAAAACTTTTTTCATTTTATATATTTTGTATTCAATATACTAATTTCATAGAATCTGAACATTATGTTCTTTTTCATACGCTTCAACTTTTTCTAATCTTTCTTTTTCTTTCTTCTATCTCCTTTCTTATGATAGCATCACTATAGTCTTTAATTTGTTTGGAACAACTATAATAAGAAGCTAATCCAAAAACTAAGATTAAACCACCATAAATAAAACTTTCATCACCTAAACTTAAATCAAAAAAGGCTTTATAAGAAATCCAGAATATTAGAGTACTACCAACAACCCTAAAAAACTCAAGGATATAAATATTGACACTAAACCTGTCTGAACAAAAAGGAATAAAATATTTTTTGTCTTTCATTTTTGCAATATAACAAAACCTACAAAAGGGGGACAAATAAATAACTCTCCACAAGGGAGGGTATACTCAAATTTACTCAAATTGGCTTGCGTCAAACTTGAGTGTTTTGTTAACGAGGTCTAAGACCCCTTTAGCAACTGTTTTTTTGCCATCTGTAACGTTATCAAATGTGTAAAGCTCAAATATTTTTCCTTTTCTTTTCCATATTCCTTGAAGTGAAGCTTGTGCAAAATTTTCTCCTACTTGCGTCCATGCCAAACCCGTAAACTCTCCAGCATCTTTGGTGTCCATTTTATTTGTAAAAACATAGGATAAATAAACTCGTCCATACTCTCCTGCTTCGCCAGAAACATTCATTTGGTTACTGTCAACTCCTAAAGTTACTGAATCAACAGTAAAGTCAGCTTTGAACATATTCTTACCCAAAGGGATGTCTTGTCCAAATATAAAACTACAAAATAGGACTGATACAAATAATAATAATTTTTTCATTTTAAATAATTTTAGGTTAATAATTGCTAATATAACAAAACCTACAAAAAAGGGGATAAATAAAAAACCCTCCATTAGGGAGGGTTCAAATAAACTTTATTAAAACAGTTAAATTATGATCCCGCAGTTGTAGCTATAGTTTGGGTCAAAATTGCATCCTGTTTTGTTGTTAAATTTTCTCCATAATTATCAATTATATATTTATACTCCTTCTGAGATAAATTATGAAAAATCTTGGAGTTTTTATATTCATCCATATT
>CACHZY010000002.1 GCA_902584445.1 uncultured Bacteroidota bacterium
AAGAGAAATACTGAAGACTTAATCCTTGATGATAAAGTACCAAATTCAACAGGATTTAATAATGTACTTGGAAATGTCGGAGAAATTGAAAACAGTGGTATTGAAATTTCATTGAATTCAGTAAACATGAGTACTGGTGATTTTAGATGGACTTCTAATTTAACATTTACTGCTAATGATGATAAAGTTGTTAAATTAGCTGGTGGTCTTACTGAAGATATTGGAAACGGAAGATTTGTAGGAGAGTCAGTAAGAGCTTTATATTCTTATAAATTCGAAGGTATATGGCAATTAGGCCAAGAGGCTGCAGCTGCAGAATTTGGCCAAGTACCAGGTCAGGTTCGAATCCGTGATCTTAATGGTGATAAAAAAATCAATTCTGAAGACAGGATGATTGTTGGAAAAGGAACTCCTGATTGGACTGCTGGTTTAAGAAATCAGTTAACTTATAAAAATTGGGATTTATCATTCTTCGTATACACTCGTCAAGGATTGATGTATTCAAATGCATTCCTTAATGGGACGTTTGGAGATATTGCAAGTGATCGTTACAATAGATCAGCAGACCTAGATTATTGGACACCTGATAATCCTAGTAATACATATTTCAATCCAGTTACTGGTCCAGGTCTTAACTCCAAAAATGAGAGAAAAGGAGGAACATCTAGAGTTGGACTTAGTTATCAATTGGCTGATTTTGTAAGAATCTCTGATATTACCATGGGATATAGCTTACCTAAGCAGGTTCTAAGTGAACTTGGGGTTTCTAGATTTAGATTGTATGGTCAATTACAAAATCCATTTGTATTTACCGACTTCCTAACCTTTGATCCTGAATATAATTCAGGTGCTTATAACGATGATTTCCCAGCACTTACTGTATTGTTTGGGGTTAATATTAATTTTTAATCACAAATGAGGAATACAATGAAAAGTTTAAAAGAAATTAAAACAGAAATGAAAACATTAAATAAAATTTTAATCGCTTTCTCTTTAGTCTTCGCTATGAGTTGTGAGACCGAATCATTACTTACAGAGGAGAGTATATCGAATCAGACTGCTGGAGCATATTTTTCAACGGCCTCTGGATTCGAAGACCTAAGTAAGTCAATATATCCACTTCTAAGACCCATAGCACAACTTAGGGCACTAACCTTAAATGGAACTGATATTTTTTCACGTAGTGGTGGCTTTAGAAATGTAAATACTGAACTCAATGTTAATTTTGACACATATGGACCAGAATTTACTGAAGGCATATCAGAAGTTCAAGACTTTTGGGTTTATCATTATAAAGCAATAAACCGAGCAAACACTCTTTTATCAAGAGCTGAATCGATTGAAAATGTAGGTTCCTATGCGGCTACGCGGGATGTAAGGATTGCAGAGGCAAAGTTTATAAGGGCATATTGCCTGTTTTCACTAGTTCAGCAATTTGGAGATATTCCTATGCCATTAGTGGAAACTACCTCAGCGAATAAGGAAGTTATTAGAGTTCCTTCTGCTGAAGTTTATGCTCAAATTATTACTGATTTGACTGAGGCTGAAGGAGTTTTACCCGCTAGTGCATCCGATTACGGACGAGCTACTTTAGGAGCAGCTCAACATCTCCTTGCAAGAGTTTATCTAACTAGAGGTTGGAATTTTGGAAATTCGTTGGGAGGTACAGCTGCTGATTTTGAACAGGCCAGGGTTTATGCTGATAAAGTAATTGCAGCTCACCCAATGGTTGCAGATTATAAAGATCTTTTTCCAAAAAAGAATGAAGATGTAACAAATCAAACTCATGGTCCAGCCGACCAGAATTATAGAAATAGTGAAACAATTTTATCTGTTCAATACTCTAACAATCCACTTACTAATGTTGGGGAAAATGCTTATGCAATTGGTGACCAAGTGGCAGGTGATTCTGGTAATAATTCACACAGTATTTTTGGTGGATCTCATGATGAATCTCCTGGTAGTCCAGGAAGAACATCTGACTATAACAGACAATTAGGTGCTCATTCAACTGTACCAGGTGTTTGGAGACTTTTCGATCCAGAAACTGACACGAGATATCATTTAAATTTCGTTGAGAAAGTTTATGCTGTTGTTGATAACCCTGGTTTTGTGCCTGCTGATGGTGTAGCACCAATTGATATCCAATCTGGTGACGTTGTTGTCGAGTATAGGGATTGGAACAACCCAGCGACAACACTTGAAGAAAGAGGTAAGGACGTTGGAGGTAACATGAATTATGCTGTTATCAATCATGATCAGATTGGAAAAATAGAAGAATCTAATTATCATAACCCCAATCACCACCCAATGATGTGGAAGTTCTGGGAGCCTGGGATTGACTATGGTAATGGTTTCGGTCAAGCTGATCACCCACTTATGAGATCTTCAGAGGCATATCTTATAGCTGCTGAAGCTATTATTAAAGGTGCAAGTGCTGGCTCTATTGGCTCAGCTTCTGACTACTATAATGCGGTTGTAAACCGAGCTATCATTGGCGGTCAACTTGGAGATGCTGATATGGCAAATGATCCTAATGATTTAAGTTCATTGGCTACCAAGAGCTATAGAGCTTCAGGTAATGTCACAATTGAAATGATTATGGATGAAAGAGCTCGTGAGTTTATGGGAGAGGGACTTAGATGGTATGATCTTAAAAGAACAGGTACTTTAATTAGTAGAAGTAAAGCATTCAATCCATGGATAGGTGCACTAAATTATATTAAAGAGCACCACTATTTAAGACCAATTCCACTAGCTGAAATCGATCTTGCAACTAATGAAGTAACTCAAAATCCTGGATACTAATATTAATTATCCAAAGTGATTAAAAAAAAGGGGCACTATTGCCCCTTTTTTTTATTATAATTTATTATCGTAACGACGCATGTCGTATTCAATGAACTCAACATTTTCTTTAGTAACAATTTCTAATGGCGTTGGTATTTCAGGATCAGGTTTTACTTTATGAATCAAGTAATTTACCATTGTTATAATAGACTTGTAACCTTGGTTAAAGGATTTCTGCGAAATCAAAAAAGTTATTTTTCCTTTTCTTAATGCCGATACATTACTAGGAGTTGTATCAAAACCAACAACTTTTATTTCAGATCGAACATCTGGGTCAATCAGTTCAATGATATTGGATGCTCTACTAGATGGAATTACTATTCCTTTTATTTTTCTATTTGACTTTAAAAGTGAATTAATTTTGACACCAATCTTTACTTGGTCTTTTAGTCCATCAAATTGGATTTGATGAATGGTTTTTTTGATATTATTTTTATCAAAATAGTCTGAAATACCCTTGCCTCTCTGACTAAAAGACCGGTAGTCGTCAAGGTTTTTTCTTGTCTGAATAATAAGAAGCTCGTCATCAGGAAAAGTACAAAGATTTAATAGCTGTCCTGCAAGGCTTCCACCTTCAAATGATTTTTGACCAATATAACAAAGGTTATTATATCCCTTTTGATTGATGTTTAAGAAAATAAAAGGTATGTTTTTTTCATTAAGTAACTTTATTATGATTGAAGTTTCTTTAATAAATATTGGTGTCATTACCACAGCATCCGGATTAGTATCAATTAATTTATTGAAGGTCTCAATATAGTTTTTAGGATCAAATTGATCAAATGAAAAATTATTAATTTCAACTCCATTAGCATTAACTTCTTGGCTTGCTTTTTGAATTCCAGAGGTGGGAGATTTCCAAAAAATGTTTTGATCATCATAAGAGGGGATAAGCGTCGCAAGGCTTAGATGCTTTTTCATTGCTAATGAACTTGCAATCTGATTTATTTTAAAGTTTTTTTTCTTTAAAATATCTTTAATTCTTTCACTAGTTTTTTTTGACACACCCCCTCGATCATGCAATACTCGATCAACTGTGCCTGATGATACATTAGCTTCCTTAGCAATGTCTTTTATTGTTGTCAATTTCTAAATAAGGGATTAGATTTAAATATTAAATAAACATATAAAATACGATTCATTAAAGGTAAAATAATATAATATTTAACATATTATTTAATGTTTTTTTCATTTTATTTTTTTCAATACTTTAAACAACAATTTAGTTATATTTGTCTGAGTATGTGTACGCACACGAATATAAACTCAAATGCCGAAAACTTTTAAATGGATTTTAGTTGCAGCCTTATCAGGCTTTTTGTTTGGGTTTGATACAGTAGTAATATCTGGAGCTAATCTACCTATAAAAGAACTATGGTCAACTTCTCCTGTATTTCATGGTTTTTTTATAATGTCAATGGCTTTGTGGGGGACTGTTATCGGTGCTTTGTTTGGTTCCCTTCCCTCCAATAGGCTTGGAAGAAAAAAAACTCTTACTTGGATTGGTTTTTTCTTTTTTATCTCGGCTGTAGGATCTGCATTAGCCCTTGAACCTTATACCTTTTCTTTCTTCAGATTTATCGGTGGTATAGCAGTAGGGGTTTCCTCTGTTACTGCCCCTATATACATATCTGAAATAACTACACCAAAAAACAGGGGGACATTGGGAGTGTTATATCAGTTTAGCCTAGTTTTTGGTATATTAATTGCTTATTTTTCTAATTACCTTCTCACAGGATTTGATGGATCTAATGATTGGCGTTGGATGCTGGGTATCGAGGCTATTCCTGCCCTTTTATATTTATTAATGACACTTTACATCCCTGATTCTCCTCGATGGTTAGTATTATTCAAAAATGATGACCTAACTGCACAAAAAGTTTTGGAAGTAATTTATTCCAACAAAAGTGAAGCCGATGATGTTTTAAAATCCATTAAGACGACTGATAATACTGTTTCAAAAGAAAACAACTTATTTGTTCCTAGATTCAAAAAAACAATTCTTTTAGCCTTTTTTATTTCCTTTTTTAATCAATTATCAGGTATTAACTTCATTCTTTATTACGCACCAGAAATATTAGAGATGGGAGGTTTTGCGACTAAAGAGTCTTTGTTCAATTCAGTTATCATCGGATTAACCAATATTATATTTACTTTTGGAGGATTGATGTTAATTGACCGTCTAGGTCGAAAGCAATTACTTATAATTGGTTCCATAGGTTACATTATCTCCCTTTGTGGTGTTTCTGGTGCATTTTATTATGAATGGAATCCTCAGTTAATTGCTTTTTTTATTTTTGCTTTTATAGCTGCTCATGGTATTGGTCAAGGTACTGTGATATGGGTTTTCATTTCAGAAATTTTTCCTAATAGAATTAGAGCATTAGGACAGTCTTTTGGCTCAGGTATTCATTGGGTTTTTGCTGCTCTAATTACTTTATTTGGTCCATCTGTTATCGAAATTTATAATAATAATCCTTGGCCGATTTTTGCTTTTTTTGCTTTCATGATGGTACTTCAACTTCTGTTTTCTATTTTTATAATGCCTGAGACTAAAGGAAAGTCTCTTGAAAAAATTTACGAAATAATTAATCAAAAATAAATTACCACCAAAATGAGAAGAAAGGACTTTATATTAAATACAGGTGGATTAATTCTTAGCTCATTCACATCAGCTAATCTCCTTGCCAGTGTACACTCCTCAAATAGTTTAAATAGTCAAATCAACATTGGCGTTATTGGGACTGGTTCAAGAGGTCAAGGATTAATTAAACTTTTAAATGGTATTAAAGGTTTCAACGTAGTTGCAGCTTGTGATAATATTCCTTTCAGACTCGAGGAGGGGATTAGTTTGATTCCAACAACTAAAATTGCAAAAGCTTATAGTGACTACAGAAAATTATTAGACGATAAAAATATTGATGCAATAATTGTCTCAACACCTCTTAACACCCATGATCAAATTTCAATTGATGCATTAGATGCTGATAAACACGTCTATTGTGAGAAAACAATGACCAAGGGAATATCTGCTACTCAAAATCTAGTTAAAAAAAGTAAGCTATCCAATAAAATTTTTCAAACTGGTCACCAGTTTCATAGTTCCAGAATGTATAGTCAATTAGTTGATCTTATAAATGATGGGAAAGTCGGAAATATAATTTCAATAGAAGCACAATGGAATAGAAATGGTGATTGGAGAAGAGTAGTAAAAAATCCTTTACAAGAGAGACAAATTAACTGGCGAATGTATAGAGAGTACTCTTACGGACTTCTTGCAGAACTTAGTGCACACCAAATTGATTTTGCAAATTGGATTTTAGATGATACACCAAAAAAAGCTATTGGTTTTGGAGGTATAAACTATTGGAAGGATGGAAGAGAAACTTATGACAATACAAAGGTAGTTTATGAATACTCTAATGGATTAAAAGCAACATTTACATCTCTAACTGCTAACGCTAAAGATGGTTATAAAATTATGGTAATGGGAGATAAGGGAACTCTCACGATTTATCAAGATTCTGCTTGGTTTTATCCTGAAGGAGAATATACTCCTAAATATGGAGATGTAGATGGTGTATCCGGAGCAACAACTAATTGGTCTCAAAGTAAAGGTTTACCCCTTGATCTAATTGAAAGTGATACTAATAGGGCAACTTTGCAAGCTTTGATAGATTTTAGGGATTCAATTTTAAATAATAAGAAACCATTATCCAATATAACGACCGGCGCAAATGTCGCATACGCTGTTGAAATGGGAATACAAGCAATGGACACAAATAAAGTCATTGAGTGGAACGATGATCAATTTATATTATAAACACCTATGAAACCGAATTTCAATTTAAATGATAAAGTAGCTGTAATCACTGGTGGTGGAGGTGCCCTTGGAAGCTGTATAGCCCAGAGCTTATCAGAATCAGGTGTAAAAATAGCCATTCTTGATCTTACCGAAGAATCAGCACAAAAAACCATTGATTTAATAGAAAGTAATGGGGGAGAGGGCATTGGTTTTGCATCCAATGTACTCTCTAAAGATTCTATTGAGAAAATTAGTCAAGAGATAATTGCTAAGTGGGGAAGAGTTGATATTCTTCTAAATGCAGCCGGCGGAAACATGCAAGGAGCTACAATAGCGGTTGATCAAACAATTTTTGATCTGTCTATTGACGATTTTAAAAAAGTAACGGAATTAAATCTTAATGGATCAGTTATTCCTTCTTTGGTATTTGGTGAAATTATGGCTCAACAAAAAAGTGGTTCTATAATTAATTATTCCTCTATGAGTGTGGACAGAGTTATCACCAGAGTAGTAGGTTATTCTGCCTCAAAAGCAGGAATTGAGAATTTTACCCGTTGGATGGCTGTTGAGATGGCCCTAAAGTTTGGCTCTGGCATTAGGGTTAATGCTATTGCGCCTGGCTTTTTTGTGGGAAACCAAAATAGAGCATTACTCTTAAATGAAGATGGATCCTATACTGAGAGAGGAGATACTATAATCAGAAACACCCCTATGAAAAGATTTGGGGAAGCTGAGGAATTAAATGGTGCAATTCACTTTTTGTGTAGTGAAGCAGCTAAATTTATAACTGGAGTAGTACTACCCATTGATGGTGGCTTTAGCGCTTTTAGTGGGGTTTAAAAATAAAGAAAAATGAAAATGACTCAAACCTGGCGCTGGTATGGTCCAAAGGACCCAGTGAGCTTATCAGATATTCGACAAGCTGGAGCCACCGGTATTGTTAATGCTCTTCATCATATATCTAATGGATCAGTTTGGTCTGAAGTAGAAATCAGAAAAAGAAAACATGAGATTGAGGCATCAGGTCTTACTTGGGATGTGGTAGAGTCACTTCCTGTTCATGAGAATATAAAAACTAGAACTGGTGACTTTGAGCAACTGATTGAAAACTATAAAGTAAGTATGAAAAACTTAGCTAACTGTGGAGTTTTTGTAGTATGTTACAACTTTATGCCTATTCTAGATTGGACTCGGACTCGTTTGGATAAGGTTTTAGAAGATGGTTCTCTTGCTTTGGAATTTAATGCCCTAGAATTGAGACTTTTTGATCTATACATACTCAAAAGAGAGGGGGCAAAAAAGGATTATTCTGCGAGAGAGATTTCTCAAGCTAAAATACAGTTTGAAAACTCGTCTTCTGAGGATATTCAAAGAATATCCGACAATATTCTGAAAGGATTACCGGGTTCTGAAGATGGCTATTCTTTGGAAGAATTTACAGCTATGCTCAATACGTATAAAGGAATTGATCCAGATAAATTACGCTTAAATTTAGTCCAGTTTTTATCAGATATTATTCCTGTTGCTGAGTCATTAGGTATACGAATGTGCATTCATCCTGATGACCCTCCATTTTCTCTTTTAGGATTGCCAAGAGTGGTTAGTAAATTAGAGGATTATAAGTATATATTTGATAATGTACCCCCTCTTTCCAATGGTATAACTTTTTGTACCGGATCTTTGGGAGTTAGACCAGATAACGATTTACCTGCTATTTTTAATTCATTTGCAGATCGGGTTCATTTTTTACACCTTAGGAGTACCAAACGAGATGATGAAGGAAATTTTTATGAGGCCGACCACCTTGAAGGGGATGTTGATATGCATGAAATAATCAAATGTGTAATAATAGAACAAAGACGAAGAGCTAGTGAAAATCGAGTTGATGCCTCTATCCCAATGCGTCCTGATCATGGACACCAGATGCTTGATGATTTGGGAAAACCAAAAATTAATCCTGGATATTCAGCAATTGGAAGACTTAGAGGTCTTGCCGAGTTAAGAGGTTTAGAGTGGGGAATTAACAGATTAATCTAGTTATGGAGTTTAAAAGTAATAAGAGTTTTATCAAAGAAAACTTTTTGTTAGAAAATAAAACAGCTGAACAGTTGTATTTTGATTACGCAGAATCCATGCCAATTATTGACTATCATAATCATTTACCTCCCGATGTTATAGCAAACAACAAACCTTTTGATGGAATTAATGAAATTTGGTTAAGTGGTGATCATTACAAATGGCGAGCCATGCGAACACTGGGGATTGAAGAAAAATTTATTACTGGGAAAAATACCAGTGATAAAGAAAAATTTGATAAATGGGCCTATACTGTACCTTTTACCGTAGGTAATCCATTATTTCATTGGACTCATCTTGAACTAGAGCGTTATTTTGATATTAAAATGCTTTTGCAACCCTCTACTTCGAATGAGATATTTAGGGAAACCAATCATCAGCTTAAGACACTGCTTCCCAAGCAATTACTTAAAGACATGAGGGTTGAAATGCTATGTACAACAGATGATCCAATTGATGATCTTTCATCCCATCAAAAAATTTCTTTAAGTTTAGATGGTCCAAAAGTTTTTCCAGGTTTTAGACCTGATAGAATTTTTGGAATAGAGGAGGAAAATTATTTAGATTATCTTGACGCTTTAACCAAGGCTTCAGGAAATGAGATACTTGATTTGAATAGTTTACTTGATGCACTTCTATCTCGTATTGCTTTCTTTCACGAAAATGGTTGTAGGATATCAGATCATGGCCTTGAGTTTACTTATTCATCTCACTATACCTTCAACGAGGTTAATGCAATTCTAAAAAATCGATTACTTGGTAAGATTCCAAAAGAAGAAGATAAAATGAAGTTTAATTCTTGTGTTTTATTTGAACTTTTTAAAATGTATCATGACTTTGAGTGGACACAGCAGCTCCATTTGGGTGCGCTTAGGGGAAATAATAAAAAATTAAAAAAACAGTTGGGTGCAGATGTGGGTTGTGATTCTATTGGTGATTTTTCTCAAGCCAAAAACTTATCAAATTTATTAGGTAAATTAAACGACATTGATAAGCTGACAAATACTATTTTATATAATCTAAATCCCTCGATGAATGAGGTATTTGCTACTATGCCAGGGAATTTTAATAGTGATAAAGTTGAAATTCAATGGGGTACTGCATGGTGGTTCCTAGACCAAAAAGATGGAATGGAGCTTCAAATGCGAACATTATCTAATATGGGCCTATTATCAAAATTCATTGGAATGCTTACCGATAGCAGAAGCTTTTTATCATTCCCAAGGCATGAGTATTTTAGAAGGTTACTTTGTAACATGATTGCTATTGATATTGAAAATGGAATGTTACCAAATGATATTAGCTTTTTTGGAGAAATGATTCAAAATATTTGCTACCATAACCTTAAAAAATTTATTAAATACAAAAGCTAATGAAAAAAAATATCTATCTGATTTCAATTATCCTTTTTTTCACTTTTTCGGCGTGTAATGATTTAACAGTCACAAGAATTATAAGATTAGGCCATGGTTTAAGCACTAGCCATTCAGTTCATAAAGGTATGGTTCACTTTGGTAAAAAATTGGAAGAGTTATCAAAAGGGAGATTCAAGGTTCAAATATACCCAAGCCAGCAGCTTGGAACTGAAAGACAATGTGTTGAACTTCTTCAAATTGGAAGTTTAGATATGACAAAGGTCTCAGCAAGTATTTTAGAAAATTTTGCTCCCAGCATAAAGGTTTTTGGAATTCCTTATATGTTTAGAGATAAAACTCATTGCTTCAATGTACTCGATGGTCCAATTGGAAAGGAATTACTTAATGGAACAGAAAAATACTGGTTAAAGGGTTTGGGTTATTATGATTCTGGGAGTAGAAGCTTTTATACAATTGATAAATCATTGGTAGGCCCTGACGACTTAGATGGATTAAAAATTAGGGTTATGGAAAGCCAAACTGCCATTGATATGGTTAAATCACTTGGTGGTTCTCCTACTCCTATCTCTTGGGGAGAACTTTATACAGCTCTTCAACAGGGTGTGGTTGATGGGGCTGAAAATAATCCACCTAGCTTTTATCTCTCCAGACACTACGAGGTATGTAAATATTATGTTTTGGATGAACACACAACAGTACCAGACGTTGTATTAATGAGTACTCATTTATGGAACTCATTGAGTAGTCAGGAACAAGATTGGATTCAAAAAGCGATTGATTTATCAGTTGTAGAGCAACGCCGACTATGGCTTGAGTCAGAGCGAGAATCCCTCGAAGCTGTTCAGGCTGCGGGTGTTCAAGTTAGCTATCCTGATAAAACTTTGTTTTCAGAAAAGTCAAAATCTGTACTTGATGAATATCAAAAGGACCCAGATTTGAAAATATTTATCGAAAAAATAAAAAACACTCAATGAATATGAAGCTAAGATCTCAAATTGATTCAGTATTGGAAAAAATTCTTGTCATTATAATGTCATTTATGGTAATTAATGTTTTATGGCAGGTTTTTTCGCGATATATTTTGACCAATCCGAGCTCATTCACTGATGAACTTGCCCGTTACCTTATGATTTGGGTTGGTGTGCTTGGAGCTGCTTATGTTGCTGGAAAAGGAAATCATGTTGCCATAACATACTTTTCAGAAAAATTTAGCCCTAATAATTTAAAAAGAGTAAAGGTTGCAATAAATCTGATCATATTGGGATTTGCCTTTTTTGGTATGCTAGTTGGTGGTCTAAGGTTAGTTTATATAACTATGGTACTTGAACAACTTTCACCGTCACTTAAAATCCCACTTGGAATAGTCTATGCTGTGATACCTTTGAGTGGCATATTAATTATTTATTATAAAATTTTAGATTTAAAAAACATGCGTCATGATTGAATTTTTACCTGTTCTAGTCCTCGTACTCACTTTTGTTGTACTATTAATAATAGGTGTTCCTGTCGCATGGTGTATAGCAATATCTTCTATGTTCACCCTGATGCTTGCTATGCCTGTTTCGGCTGCTACTACGACTGTTTCTCAAAGAATTGCGACTGGACTAGATAGTTTTGCTTTGCTTGCTATTCCTTTTTTTATCCTATCTGGGCAAATTATGAGTAAGGGTGGTATAGCTAATCGATTGATTTCATTTGCAAAGACCCTAGTTGGTTTTTTACCCGGAGGGCTAGCATTAATAAATATTGTTTCTGCGATGTTAATGGGAGCTATTGCTGGGTCTGCAATGGCATCTGCCTCTGCAATGGGAACAATATTAGGTCCAGAGATGGAAAAAGAAGGTTATTCTAAGGAGTTTGGTGCTGCTGTAAATATAACATCTTCAACAACTGGACTAGTTATTCCTCCCAGTAATACCCTAATTGTCTATTCCCTTGCTAGTGGTGGAGTTTCAATTGCTGCATTGTTCTTAGCTGGATATATACCAGGAATTTTAACCGGATTATTGATGATGATTGTCGCAATGATTTGGGCAAAAAAGAATAATTACCCAGTTGGTAAACGCTCCTCTTTAAAAGAGGTTTTTGTTAAGTTTATCGATGCATTTCCAAGTTTACTATTATTAGTAATTGTTATAGGTGGTATTATAGGGGGAATTTTTACTGCAACAGAGGCTTCTGCTGTAGCCGTTCTTTATACTTTACTACTTTCCATTTACTATAAAGAAATGTCATTTAAAGATTTGCCAAAGGTTATATTGGAGTCAGTAGAAACTACTTCAATTGTTATGTTATTAATTGGTGCATCAATGTGTATGTCATGGGTGCTTTCATATGAAAATATTCCTCAGGATATCAGTAATGCTTTATTGTCTATTAGTGATAATAAAATAATTATATTATTAATGATTAATGTAATTTTATTAGCTGTTGGTGTTTTTATGGATGCTACTCCTGCCGTACTTATTTTCACTCCGATTTTCCTACCTATTGTAACTGCCTTAGGTATGGATCCAACCCATTTTGGTATTGTACTTATGCTTAATCTTTGTATAGGCCTTTGCACCCCTCCAGTGGGATCAGTTTTATTTGTTGGTGTTGGTATTGCAAAAACAACAATTTCCAAGGTTATTAAACCACTAATCCCTTTATTCCTGGTTATGATTCTATCTTTATTTCTAGTAACTTATATACCTCAATTGAGCTTGTGGCTACCTGAATTCTTTGGTGTTTAAAAAATCACATAATGAAAAAATATAGTAACATAAAATTAAATATAATACCGCTTCTTTTCATTAGTATTATTTCAACACTATCTTGTTCTTCTGAACCATTTTCAATTGAACTTAATAATCAACTGGATTTTTCCAGGCGAGCCGAGACAGTTGAGATTCATATAAATAAAATTCCAGAATCAATTCAATCATCTATTGAAAAAATAGGTATTTATGACGTCGAAAAAGGAACTTTTTTGACTAAACAACTAATCGATATGAATCAGGACGGCTTAATGGATTTGCTCCTTTTTCAGCCAAATTTACCTCCTATGTCATCAAAGATTTTCCATTTAAAATTACAGCCTGAAATGATTGATACTTTTGATAACTGTTTTTCAAGGATTGTACCAGAGAGAATTGACGACTACACATGGGAAAATGATAAAGTTGCTTTTAGGACATATGGACCTGCTGCGCAGTTGTTGGTTGAAGGGGGTAAAAAGGGAGGAATCATTTCCAGTGGTATCGATTGTTGGTTAAAGAAAGTTGATTACCCTATTATTAATAAGTGGTACAAAGAGAGTGAAGAAAAAGGTATCAGTTATCATGAAGATCATGGTGAGGGATTAGATAATTATCACGTTGGCACTAGTCGAGGAGCTGGAGGATTAGCTTTAAAGATGGGAAAAAAATATTATATATCTAAAAACTTTATAAATCACGAAACTATTTCTAATGGACCTTTGCGTACCGTTTTTAGATTACAATATGAAGATTGGGATAGCCCACACGGAAAAATTAGTGAACATAAAATCATTAGTTTAGATATAGGCAGTAATCTCTCTAAAATTGAAGTAAATATTAAAGGAACTAATAAGATTTCTGCGGGAATTTCCTTACAAGAGAATAATGGATCTATTATAGAGATTAATAACGGAATATTGTTAAAACAGAATCACTTTGAAACCATACTAAGCAATGTGTTATTAACTTCATCAAAATACTACGATGGCTTTCATGTATACAATCCTAAAATAAAGGATAAGAATCATGTATTTTTAGATTTTAAATTAAAAGAGGGCAAATTGGTTTATTATTCAGGGTTTCACTGGTCTGAAAGCAAACAATTTAAAGATCATTCAAGTTGGGAAGCTCATTTAAATCGGCTTGCAGTAAAAATTGACAATCCAATTCAAATTAAATATTAAATAAAATTGATGAAAAAAGTAGTGACATTTGGAGAAATTATGTTGAGACTTTCTCCCCCCAGTAACTTAAGATTATCTCAAGCTAACAGTTTTGATGTTATTTATGGAGGAGGTGAATCTAATGTTGCCGTATCTCTAGCTAATTATGGTGTTCCAGTTGAATTTGTTACAAGGTTGCCCAAAAATGATCTTGGAGCATGTGCAATGATGGAGATGAGAAAAAGGGGAGTTGGAACTAAAAATATTGTATATGGAGGTGATCGCTTAGGAATTTACTTCTTAGAAACAGGTGCCGTAAGCAGAGGAAGTAAAGTAATATATGACCGTGCTCATTCTTCTATGGCTGAAATAAATGCTGGAATTGTTGACTGGGACTCTGCTTTAGAAGGTGTTGGTTGGTTTCATTGGACAGGAATTACTCCTGCAATTTCTCAAGGAGCCGCAGAAGCTTGCTTGGAGGCAGTTAAAATTGCAAGTGAAAAAGGAATAACAGTCTCTACAGACCTTAATTATCGTGCAAAATTATGGAAATATGGACAATCTTCGGAACCTATTATGACTGAGCTTACTTCCTATTGCGACATTATATTAGGTAATGAAGAAGATGCTGAAAAACACTTTGGTATTAAACCTGAGGGATTAGATATCACTACACAAGGAGATCAAGTTAAGGCGGAAGCATTTCAGTCTGTTTGTGAGCAAATGATGAATAAGTTTCCTAAGGCGAAAAAGGTAATTACTACCTTACGAGGCTCTATCTCAGCATCCCATAATACATGGGCTGGAATTTTATACGACGGAACAAATATTTATAGCAGTCCTGAATATCAAATTACTCATATCGTAGATCGTGTTGGAGGAGGGGACTCTTTTATGGGTGGGTTGATTTATGGTTTATTAAAATATTCTAATGATGACCAAAATGCGCTTAACTTTGCAGTGGCAGCCTCTTGCTTAAAGCATACTATCAAAGGAGATGCCAACTTAGTTACTGTTGAAGAAGTAGAAAAATTAATGGGTGGCGATGCCAGTGGCCGAGTCGCTAGATAACTTAATTATGGCAAAATTTACAAGATTAGAAGTAGCAACGAAAATGGTAGAGACTGGTATGGTTCCATTATTCTATCATGGTGATATTGAAGTCGCTAAAAAAACCTTAAAAGCTTGCTATCAAGGTGGTGCAAGATTATTGGAATTTACAAGTAGGGGAGACTTTGCTCACCAGATATTTGAAGAGTTAAACAATTATGTGCTAGCTGAACTTCCAGAGATGATTTTAGGAGTAGGCTCAATTACCGATGCTGCGGCTGCATCACTTTATATGCAATTGGGAGCTAATTTTATAGTTACTCCAGTTTTAAGAGAGGATATTGCTCAAGTATGTAATAGAAGAAAGGTTCTTTGGTCTGCTGGATGTGGCTCCTTATCGGAAATTGCAAAGGCAGAGGAATTAGGTGGAGAAATAATTAAATTATTTCCTGGAAGCATTTATGGTCCAGATTTTGTAAAGGCGATTAAAGGACCTCAGCCATGGACGAGTATTATGCCTACAGGAGGAGTGAGCACCGAAGAGGATAACTTAAAATCTTGGTTTGACGCCGGTGTAGTTTGTGTGGGAATGGGGTCAAAATTAATATCCAAAGAAGTTTTGGCTAATCATGATTTTGAGGCCTTAGAAAATAGGGTTAAAATTACATTGGCATTAATACAAAAATTAAAAAAATAAAATGAACGATAACTATTATGTTCGCTATGCTGTTGGACCCAGAGAGACAAATCAAATGGGTACAGAAGCATTACGAGACGAATTTTTGATTGATCAGGTTTTTGGAATTGATCAAATCAATTGGATTTACACCCATTATGATCGATATGTTGTCGGTGGTGTTATTCCAAAAAAAATAGTAGTTAAATTGGAAACTATTGATCCTTTAAAGGCAAACTTTTTTCTTGAAAGACGTGAAATGGGTATCATTAATGTTGGTGGAAATGGTTCTGTAACTGCTGATGGAATCAACTACAGTCTTGGATATAAAGAGGCACTTTATTTAGGTAGGGGGACAAAAGAAGTTTCTTTCTCTAGTGAAGAGATTACATCTCCAGCAAAGTTTTATATAAATTCAACCCCTGCTCATCAAGCTTACCCTAGTAGAAAAGTAGGTAGAGATGAAGCAGAAATTGTGAATTTAGGAACATCTGAAACTGCAAATGCCCGAACCATTAGAAAACTGATAGTTAACAGTATTTTGCCGACATGCCAGTTACAAATGGGAATGACTGAACTAAAGTCTGGTTCAGTATGGAATACAATGCCAGCTCATGTGCATGATAGAAGGATGGAAGTTTATTTTTATTTTGAGGTTCCTGAGGATCAAGCTGTTTGTCATTTCATGGGAGCACCAAATGAAACAAGACATATATGGATGGCAAATGAACAAGCAGTTATTTCACCTCCTTGGTCTATTCATTCAGGATCAGGTACTTCTAGCTATATTTTTATTTGGGGAATGGCAGGTGAAAATTTAGATTATGGCGATATGGACGGCTGTCCAATACCCAGTTTAAGATAAAACATATGAGTACATCATTATTTGATTTAACTGGAAAGATTGCTTTGGTAACTGGTGCTACCCACGGACTAGGAATGGCAATGGCTAGAGGTATTGGGATGGCTGGAGCCAAGGTAATTATTAATGGGAATAGTTCGCAACAGAAAATAGATAACGCAGTATCCGAATTTATTCAGGAGGGGATTGACGCCTGTGGCTATCGTTTTGATGTAACTGACGAAAAATCCGTAATGGATTCTGTAGGTAAAATTGAATCAGAGTTAGGTCCAATTGATATTTTAGTAAATAACGCTGGTATTATAAAGCGAACTCCACTTGCTGAGATGGCGGTTGAAGATTTTGAGCAAGTTATCAATGTAGATTTGATTAGCCCTTTTATTGTCTCAAAATCTGTAATCAAAGGGATGATAGATAGAAAATCAGGTAAAATAATAAATATTTGTTCCATGATGAGTGAGTTGGGTAGAAATACCGTTGGTGCTTATGCTGCGGCAAAAGGCGGACTAAAAATGCTTACAAAAAATATGTGTGTTGAATGGGCAAGACATAACATACAAGTAAACGGAATAGGCCCTGGATATTTTGCAACAGAACAAACTAAACCTATCCGTGTTAATGGAAACCCTTTTAACGAGTTCATTGTTAATAGAACTCCATCAGGAGCATGGGGTGAACCAGATCAGCTTCAAGGAGCTGCTGTTTTTCTTAGTTCAAAGGCAAGTGATTTTGTAAATGGACAAATTATTTATGTTGACGGTGGGATCTTAGCAACTATTGGCAAACCAAATAATGAGGCATAAATTTATTTTAGTTTACTTGCTATTATAATATCTAATTTAAATTTGGAGCTATTAATTTTAAACAGATTATTTTAATCAGCTACCGAAAATTTATAAATACTCTTTGTTTGATATACGTCCCCTGGTAAAAGTATAATATTTGGAAACGATGGTTGATTGGGTGAGTCAGGGAAATGTTGCGTCTCCAATGCAAATGATTCACGATAAAGAAATTTTTTACCATATTTGCCGATATCAGATCCATCCATAAAATTACCACCATAAAATTGAATACCGGGTTCCTCAGTGAAAATGTCCATTCTTCTACCACTTTTGGGATCTATCACATATGCAGCTAAATTAATACCTACATCATTTTCTTTATTAATTACAAAATTATGGTCATAACCTCCACCATAGCCCATTTGAATATCTGTTTTTTGCTGGCTAAGATCTCTTCCTATAGTTTTAGGGATTCTAAAATCAAAAGGTGTCCCATCTACTGATCTATTCTCTCCAATAGGGATTAGCGTTTGATCAACAGGAGTGAAATAGTCCGCATTTATTTTAAGTATGTGATCATTAATAGTTCCATTTGCCTCACCAGCAAGATTAAAAAAAGCATGATTCGTCAGATTTATAGGGGTTGGTTTATCTGTGGTTGCCTTGTAATGAATCAATAGCTCGTTTAGGTTATTAAGTGAGTAAACTACTTCGACATCTAGGTTTCCAGGATAACCCATCTCACCATCCTTCGAAAAGTAGTTCATTGTGATTGATGATTCATCGAATGATTTTACATCCCAAACCTGGTTGTTAAATCCCTCTGGGCCACCATGCAGGTGATTTTCATTGTTGTTTATAGGTAAAATATAGGTTTCACCGTTCAACTTAAATTTTCCTTTAGCAATTCGATTCCCAACTCGACCAATCAAAGCTCCGTGATAGGGCCCATTAGCATTTAGGTAATCATCTATGCTTTTAAAACCTAAAACTACATCTCCCAGCTTTCCATACCGATCAGGTGTAAGAAGACTCACAATTCTTCCACCAAAATTTGTAATATAAACTTCAATTTCATCATTTTTCAAAAGATATAGATCGGTATCTTTTCCATTAATTGTTTTTTGAAAATCAGTTGTATTTAACACAAATTTTTGTTTTGAATTATCATTGCAAAATACAAACAAAATTAAAATGGAAATCAAAGAAAATTGTTTCATTCTCAATGGATTAATTGAATTAATTTGATTCTTTGTAAAGAGGAGAATGAAGATTTTTTAGGATCTTCGTTGGTATCTTAATTACCTCTCTATCATAGGTTAATAATCCATTAACTTCTCCTTCGACATCAGTTGTTTGAGTATAAACAGCACCAGATAGCCCATGTATCTCTTTCATTTTAAGAATTTGATTGAACTTATATTCGTAACTCTCAAGTAATTCCTTTTGAGAATTGTATGTTTGGTATCCCCAGTTAATAGTGTTAGGATTCCAAAGATTTTTTTTAATAGGCAATCCAATTCCACCATATTCACCAATAACAGTTGCTTTATCCTTATGGTAAGGGGGAGTTTTTAAATCAACATCATAGGTATGGATGTCATAAATATCACCGCAGTTTCTTAATGACCACCCACTAGTAGGGATAACTAATCTCGAAGGATCTAATCCTTTTACTAAATCGCTAATTCTACAAGTATCGTATTGACCCCACCCTTCGTTAAATGGAACCCAAACAACAATACTTGGTGAATTGTAGTGAATATTAATCATTTTCCTTAGCTCTGTTTCAAATTGAATAGATTCAGTAATATTTTTATTTAAATCCCCATCAGTTCTACCTATATGCTGCAAATTGGTATAATATTTTTTATCTCCTCTTTTATTTGTTGTAGGTCCATTGATTTTTTCAACCATTTTTCCTCCAGATGGCATGTCTTGCCAAACTAAAATTCCCAACTGATCACAATGATAATACCAACGATCAGGCTCAATTTTAACGTGTTTACGAATCATATTAAAGCCCATAGCTTTAGTTATTTCAATGTCGTAACGCATTGCTTCATCTGAGGGGGGTGTGAGGAGTCCATCAGGCCACCATCCTTGGTCCAAAGTTCCATAATGAAAAAGTGGTTTATTGTTAAGAAAAAGGTACTTAACTCCTTTATGATCACCTAGACTAATTTTTCGCATGCCGAAATAGCTATCAATCTGGTCAATTTTTTTTCCTTTAAGGTTTATTAGAGTTAGTTTAAGGTCATAAAGATTTGGATTATCAGGAGACCACAATTCGGGTTCTCTTATTTTTAATTCTAATTGCTTGTTGGCAGAAACTGATCCCTCGACGATTATTGATTTATTTTTAAAAACTTCCGCTTTAACATTGTAGCGATCTCTAAGGGCCTCAAATCCGTATGGGATGATTTTAACTATTCCACTTTCAATATCTGTAGTAATTTTTACCTCAGTCAGATAAGCTTCATCTGAAACTGCCTCTAACCAAACTGTTTGCCATATTCCACTAACCGGTGTATAGACTATACCACTAGGTTTAAAATGTTGTTTTCCTCTTAATTGAGGACTTAAGTTTGTACCGTCTTTTACAGAGACAACAACAGTTTGGCTTCCACTGCTATTAAGGAAAGGAGTTATGTCGAATGAAAAACGATCAAAACCTCCTTGGTGAGATCCAACAAAAATGCCATTTATCCAAATATTAGTATCGTGATCAACAGCCTCAAAATTGATTAAGATCTTTTTACCGTTCCATTCACTAGGAATACTGAATTTTTTTCGGTACCACATTTTGTCTTCAGGAGTAATACTTTTTCCTACTCCCGATAATGCGGATTCGAAACTAAATGGAACTAAGATCTTACCCACAAAGCTTTTTGGTTTAGGCTGATTAGATTTTAGAATAGCGTAATCCCAAATTCCATTTAGATTTTTCCATGTTGATCTTTTAAATTGTGGTCTTGGGTATTCTTGCCATACATTGTCTGGAGTTACTTTTTTTGCCCACCGACTCATGATTTTTCCATCGATTGGTTGCCATTTTTGACCGAAAGAATTTAGGACTATTAGAATAACAAAGGGTAAAAAGTGTGGTTTCATATTATTTTTTTTCTTGTGAAATATAGGAACTATCGATGACTTAATAAAATTTGAAGGTTAAACTTAGATGTTTTATTAATATTACAAAAATGGTTATATTGTTTACAATAAAACCAAATTCTTTATTTCTGCTTTAATTTATACTTAAGTAAAATTTAACTAAATGACAACTAGAAGAAATTTTATTAGAAATACAGTTTACGCCTCAGGCTTAGCAGTATCTTCGTTACACTCCGTATTTGGAATTACATCCAGTAAAACGGAAGAAAATCCAATTATAGGTCATGGTAGTTATAGATATAAAGTTGATAAGAAATGGGGTGTACAGGACCCTAGTCAGTTTCCAGTTAGAGACTGCCACGAGATGGTAATGGACAAAAACCAGAGGCTCATAATGACGACTACCCACACCAAAAATAACATATTGATTTATGATCGATCAGGAAAAATTTTAAAGGCTTGGGGCACCGATTATCCTGGAGCTCACGGGCTTACCATAGTTGAAGAAGGCGGAGAGGAGTTTTTGTTTATTACAGACCCTAGTTCTAGAAAGGTGTGTAAAACTAACTTAAATGGAGATGTATTAATGACTTTTAATAAGCCTGTTGAAATTCCTGAATATGAAAATTCAAAAAAATTTAAACCTACTGAAACCGCTATAGCCCCAAATGGCGACATTTATATTGCTGACGGCTATGGAAAAGATTTTATTATACAATACGACGCTAAAGGAAATTATATACGCCATTTCGGAGGACATGGAAAAGGAAAAGATCAATTTGAGTGCTGTCATGGTATTACTGTTGATAAAAGAGATGGTATAAACCCAACACTTTTGATTACCTCAAGAAGTGCAAATGAGTTTAAACGGTTTACAATGGACGGTCAGCACATTGAAACTATAAAATTACCTGGGTGTTATGTTTGTCGTCCAGTTATTAAGGGTGACCTTATCTATTTCGCTGTAATTGCAACTAATAACTGGGATAATTTTGATGGAATGGTTGCCGTTTTGGATAAAAATAATAAGGTTATTTCATTGCCAGGAGGTGATAAGCCAACATATCTTGATGATAAATTGGTTCCCCCAGTTTATGATAATAAGACGTTCTTTAATCCACACGATGTTTGTTTGGATAATGACGATAACATTTATGTTCCTCAATGGAACTCAAACAGAACCTATCCAGTTAAACTTGAGAGGGTTTAAATTTAAAGACATTTATAATTATGAGATTTTTTTATACTCTACTAGTGCTGTTATTACTCAATTCATGTAAAGAGAATACAATACAATTATTTAACTCCAATAACCTTGATGGGTGGGTCAATTATGGTGGTGGCAAATTTTATGTTGAAGATGGTTGCATTGTAGCGGAATCGATCAATGAATTGCCAAATACATTTTTACATACTAAAAAAAAATACAAAGATTTTATTCTAGAATTCGATGTTAAATTAGATACAGTTTTAAACTCAGGGGTTCAAATAAGGAGTAACATTTATAAAAAACAAACTTCTACTAATAGATGGGGGGGACTTTTTGATGAAGAAGGAAATAAATTGATTATGAAACGTACTTGGATGGCTGGAAGGTTTTGGGGGTATCAAATAGAAATTGACCCTACTAGTCGCTCATGGAGTGGAGCCATATATGAGGAAGGAGGTAGAGGATTTCTTCATACTCCTGGAATAAATGAAAAGGTTAAGGCTGCTTTTAAACCATTGGAATGGAATCATTTTAAAATTTACGTTAAGGGAGACCATATCCAGTCATGGATAAATGACGTAATGATAGCCGATGTATATGACAACTTAACTTCAGATGGTTACATTGCATTACAATTGCATGGAATTGGACAGAGTTCTTTAAAGGTAAATAAGAAGATTCGTTGGAAAAATTTAATATTAAAAGTTCTATAAAAACTAATTAATTGGATAGATTTTTTTCTTCTTTTTTTTGGGTATTTTTAATAATTGGATGCGAAGAAAATTTAAAAAAGGATAATGATTGTTTAGGTCCATTAAAAAGCATTGCGTGTACTAAAGAGTATGCTCCTGTATGTGGATGTGATAACAAGACTTATTCAAACGACTGTGTTGCTGAGTCTTTTGGTCTTATGATGTGGGAAGAGGGAGCCTGTTCTCAATAATTTAAATTTAATTTAGTGACATTTTTAATATTTTATTGTAGTCTCAAAAAAAGTTTATAATTAGTTAACTTATTCAAACCTCGATTTTAATGAAGAATATAGGCAGGAGAAACTTTTTAAAAAAAACCTCATTATCAGCTGCTGCATTTGTGGCAACCCCCTTGATTCCATCATGTGAGGAAACTAATATTTCAATACCAAGAACAGGAGGAAAATATATGGGCGATTTTACTGCCCCAAAACTAGATAAAGTAAGAATCGCTTTTATTGGCGTTGGTCATAGGGGAGGTGGGCATTTGAGTTACTTGGCAAATATTCCTGGAACTGAAGTGGTTGCCATAAGTGACCTTTATGAAGACAAAGTTAAACAAAGCCTAAAAACGGTTTATCAACTAACAAATTACAATCAACATAATAATATTAAAACATATTGGGGTTCTGAAATCAAATGGAAAATCATGCTAAAGGAAGTAAAACCTGATGCTGTATTTATTTCGACCAATTGGAAAAACCATGCCCCAATGGCAATCGAGAGTATGAAAAATGGAGCTCATGTATTTGTAGAAGTTCCGCTTGCGACATCCATCAACGATCTCTGGGATATTGTTAACACCTCTGAAAAAATGCAGAAGCATTGTATGATGATGGAAAATGTTAACTATGGAAGAACAGAATTGATGTACCTGAATATGTGTAGAAATGGAATTATTGGTGATTTTTTACATGCTGAAGCTGCATATATACATGAGTTAAGATGGCAAATGAATGAAGTTGATCGTGGTACAGGTTCGTGGCGAACTCCCCAATATGCCTCTGGAAAAGGAAATCTTTATCCTACTCATGGACTTGGTCCTGTTGCACAGTATATGAGTTTAGCAAGGACTGATGACAATTTTAAAAGCTTAGTGTCTTATTCAACACCTGCTTTAGGAAGAGCTATTCATGCTAAAAAAAACTTTTCTGATGACCACAAATGGAATCAACTAGATTATAAAAATGGAGACATGAATACTTCTATTATTAAAACTGTAATGGGAAGGACAATAATGGTTCAATGGGATGAGACGAGTCCCAGACCTTACTCTCGATTGAATCTTATTCAGGGCACAAAAGGGGTTTTAGCTGGTTTTCCTACTCGTATAGCTATTGAGGGAGGCTTAGACGGAATTTCTGAAGACCATCACAAATGGATTGAAGGCAATCAGCTTGAAAAAGTATATCAGAAATACGATCATCCATTGTATAAAAGACTAAATAAAAAATCTGAAGGTAGTGGTCATGGAGGCATGGATGGAATTATGAGATATCGCATTATTGAATGTTTACAGAATGGCTTATCTCTTGATCAAAATGTTTATGAGGGAGCTTTTTGGAGTGCTGTTACGGAATTAAGTGGAAAATCAGTTGACCTAGATGGTACAACACAACAATTCCCCGATTTTACTAGGGGAAATTGGAAATCAACAAAACCTCTTGGAATAATTAATTAACATAAGAAATGAAGAACTTTTTTTTGGTGATTGTGATTTTCCTTTTTATTTCCTGTAAACAAGCGTCAAAAAAAAATGCCTCTGTATGGATAAATCTCTTTGATGGAACTTCACTTAATGGTTGGCGAGCTTATAATGGGGATGAAATGCCCCCCCGGATGGATGATTATTGACAGTGTTTTGACCTTTACTACTGATCAAATAATGGAGGAAGATTATGATTATAAAGGCAGTAGGGATATTATTTATGGTGCTTCTGAATTTGATAATTTTGACCTTTATCTTGAGTGGAAAATTCCTAAAGGCGGAAACAGCGGAATTTTTTACCACCTAAAGGAAGGCTACGACGGTCCACCAGAAGTTGCTCCTGAATATCAATTACTTGACGATATAAACTATGAGGAGGTTCATAACTATAAGCTAAAAGATTGGCAAAAAACTGGTGCAGATTACGCTATGTATTCACCTGATACCTCAGAGAAAATATTAAATCCAATTGGAGAATGGAATAGCAGCAGAATTGTTTTCACGCCAAAGCGGGTAGAACATTGGCTGAATGGTCGAAAAGTTTTATCATTTATACCTTGGTCTGAGGACTGGTATAAAAGAAGAAATTCAGGTAAATGGAGTGGTGCGCCAGATTATGCGAAATACAAAACAGGGTTCATAGGTCTTCAAGATCATGGAAGCAATCTATACTTTAGAAACATAAAAATTAAAAAGCTTTAAATCTCGAACCATGAAAAAAAGAAATTTTTTGAAAACATCTGCTATCGCTGCTTCGTCAGTTTTTATACCAAAATCATTAATGTCATATGAACAATCTTCAAAAAAATTAAGGACTGCCCATATTGGAGTTGGAGGTATGGGGTTTGAGGATCTAAATGCAATAAGTTCTCATAAGAATGTTGAGATTGTTGGTCTATGTGATGTAGATTCAGAGGCACTGGTTAAATCTAAGTTAAGGTTCCCCAATGTCAAAACTTACAAAGATTATAGAGTCATGTTGAATGAGTTATCTGATAAAATTGATGCTGTAATTGTTTCAACTCCAGACCATACCCACGCTCCTGCAGCTCTCATGGCCATGAAAAAAAATAAAGCAGTATACTGTCAAAAACCTTTAGCTCATAATGTATCTGAGGTTAGGGAGATGCGTAAAATCGCAGAAGAGAAAAATTTAATCACTCAAATGGGAATTCAAGTTCACTCTTTTTACGATTATAAATTAGCTACTCTATTGATTCAATCTGGCATTGTAGGAAGAGTAAGTCGTGTAATTGCCTGGTCTCCGAAAAATTGGGGCTATGATGGTCAAAACCCCAAAGGAGTAGACCCTGTTCCCTCAAATTTAGATTGGAACTTGTGGTTAGGCACTGCAGAAAAACGTCCATTCAAAGAAAAAATCTATCATCCTGGAAATTGGAGAAAACTTGTCGATTTTGGTTGTGGAACGCTCGGAGATATGGGGGTTCATATTTTTGATACTCCATACAATGCACTAGCGTTAGATGTTCCTAAAAGAATTAGAAATAAATGTAGAAAACCCAATGGGTTTGGTTATCCAGAATCTAATAAAGTTACTTATGTTTTTCCCGGGACTTCATTCACAACTGAGGAATTGGAATGGATATGGTATGATGGGAAAGGAGCTCCTTATTCACAGAAGGAACTAAGATTACCAAATAAAGATAAATTACCCCTTCAAGGAGCTATGTTTATTGGTGAAAAAGGACGTCTGCTTCTCCCACATTTTATGCAATCACCAAAATTGATTGTAAATGGAACATATCAAAAAATTGATATAAAACATTACGACCCAAAGGGTGATCTTGGACCTAAATTAAATGATTATAAGAGAGATGCTCCCAAACATTATCATCAATTTATTGATGCATGTTTAGGGATAGATAAAGTTTCAGCTCCTTTCTCTTATTCTGCTAGATTGACAGAAACAATTTTACTAGGAGTTATTGCAGGAAGATTTCCAAATAAAACCTTGCATTGGGATAGTAAAAAAGCTCAATTTAAGGAGCTTGAAGCTAATGTTTTCTTAAAAGGAGTCGAAAGAAGTTTTTAAAATTTTCTATTAGTTTTAGAGGCAATTAAGTTATCTAAACTATATTTTCCAGGACCATTCAATAATATAAATAAACTTAAAAATAGATAGAGTAAAGGCAGCTCACTTCCATCAATTCCAGCTTGTGAAAGCTTTTTAGAGGAAGCAACTAGCATTGTGAAAAACAGTAAAAACGCCATAGGACGTGTTAGTATTCCAAATACTATAAAAAGTGATCCTATAGACTCAGCAAAAGCTGCCATAAAGCCTAGGGGAATAGATAAAGCATCATTACCTATAAATTGGGTAATTGTTGTTCCCAATCTGTACCAACGATCACTATCGCTCATAAGTTTTGACCAGCCATGGAAATAACACATAAAAAATCCAATAGCTAAACGAAGTAATAAATAGGATTTTGATGAAAAAAAATAGGATGTATTTGGTAAAAAAAATGAACTCATATGCTAATGATTATCAAATTAAATTTTTTAAAAATAGAAACATGATTATTTTAAGCTATTTAACAAATTAATATACAATTTAAATTTCTAAAAAGGTATTAGTTAAATTAGCTTGATTTAAAATTTAAAGATTATCTAACTAAAAAGATGAATTCAGTTATTAATTCAATTACTTTTTTTATCGGATTTTGGAGAGCAGCATTCCTCAGATTTACACTGGCAATAATTTAGATTATAAATATGAAAAAATATGAGCGAAGAGGTAGTGATGTAAATAACTAATTCAGCTATGGGTAACCATGAAATTTTTTCATTAACTATCAAAAAAAATAAAATCAACCAGCTGATCCATAATGCAGATTTAATTAAACCATTATTGGAAAGTCTTGTTGAACGATAAATAGCAAAAACAGATAAGGTCAAAAAGAATAAGTCTAAGTTTTTCCAAAATGAAAGGATCTCTGCACCATATCCTAATGAAAGGCCTTGTATCGCAAATAATAGAGGTGTAAAGATGCAGTGTAAAAGACAAAGTCCGCTTGCTATTGCTCCAACAGTATCGGGTTTATTTAGACTTAAATTGATAATTGAATTTTTTGTTTTAATTTAAGATGCAAATATAGAAATACAATTTATTATCACAATTATCAAATGATAATTTTGAAAAATATTTCTAATGAAAAAAACCAGATTTAACTACTTAATTCCATGCATATTTATTCTAATAAGCTATGCTTTGTATTCTCAACAAGACCAAAACGAATACAATGTAAAATTTATCTCTAATGAAATTAATATAGATGGATTAGATAATGAAAGTACATGGAATTCATCTCACTCTATTTTTACAAATTGGACTTTTTTCCCAAACGTAGCTGATGAATTTGATTCACCTACTGAGTTAAAAATAGTTTATGATGATACCAATATATATATTTTGGCTAAAGCATTTACTAAGAATAATAATTTTGTAATTCCTTCTTTAAGATGGGATTTTCCTGGAAGATCTTCAGATTGTATAAATCTACTTTTTGATACATTTAGTGATGGTAATAATGCTTACTTATTTGGATCAAATATGCTTGGGGTTAAAAGAGATGCCCTAATTTCTAATGGAGGATTAGCCGGCTCTGGAGGTAGAGGAGATGTGTTTGATATCTCATGGGATGGAAAGTGGGAGGTGGAAGGTAAAATTTATGAGGGTTATTACCTAATCGAGTACAAAATTCCATTTTCAACTTTGCATTATCCTCAAGGCTCAAATTCATGGAGATTTAATTTCAATAGAGTGGATACGCAAGGACTACAAAGAACAACTTGGGCTAAAATACCTCAACAATTTAGGCCATATAATATTGCATTTATGGGGGAGATTAAATTTGAGAGGGGAATTCCAAAACAAAAAGGAAGAGTTTCTTTTATACCTTATATTAATGCACTTTCCCAAAAAAACTCTTTTGAAAATAGTTCAAAAAATGATTTAAGTTTTGGAGGAGATTTAAAAATTCCAGTTGGTTCAGGGTTAAATATTGACCTTACGATAAATCCTGATTTTTCACAAGTTGAAGTTGATAATGAGATTATCAACCTAAGTATGTTTGAGATAAGAATGCCTGAAAAAAGACAATTTTTTCTTCAAAACAAGGACATTTTTTCAAATTTTGGAGCAACTAGAACAACAAATCCATTTTTTACCAGAAGAGTTGGTCTATCTAGAGATCTTGAAGGAAATATCATTCAGAATAAAATTTTAGGTGGTTTTAGATTAAGTGGAAAAATAAATAATAGTTTAAAAATTGGAGTGCTTAGTATGTTAACCGATGAGGACATTGAAAATGAAATACCCTCCAATTTAAATACTGTTATTACTTTACATCAAAAAGTTTTTAACAGCTCTGCAATTAAATTTTTATTTATTAATAGAGAAGTAACTAAGGATTACGATTTTGTTAATGAAAATGATAATTTCAACAGATTAGTTGGAATTGAGTATGATTTAATTTCAAAAACTAATTTATGGAATGGTAGATTTTTTGCATACAATTCTTTTAGCCCACTTAAGAAAGAGGACGGTTTTTCTGGAGGCCTTAGGATTACAAGGGAGACGAGAAAACATAAAATTAATTTTGAGTATAGCTATTTAGGCGACGATTACAGGACCGATTTAGGTATATTGAGAAGAATTGGAGCTTCTAAACTTGCACCTTATTATCAGTATACTATTTTTCCAAAAAATGGTAAAATAAATAATATAAGCTTTGGATTTTATTATTGGTTATGGTTCAAGTTGAACACCAGCTCACAGAATATTTTAGAAAATAATTTTAATATTCCTGTAACCTTTACTTTTAACAATCAGAGTGAAATTCAGTTGATGTACAGACAAGCACATCAATTTTTCAAAAGAGATTTTGATCCAACAGGAATAAACGACGATAATCCTCTTGTGGGCGGTAAGATTTATAAATCTAATTATATGCAGCTTGCTTATGAATCTAACCCAACCAAAAAATTTTATTTTGCGTTATCTAACAATTATGGAAAGTTTTTTGATGGAAGGAAATATTCCTTCAAAAAAAGCTTAAACTTGAGAGTTCAGCCCCGACTTCTTGCTAGTATGATAATTAATTATGATAGAATAAAACTAAAACATTTTGACCATTATAATGAGTTATGGCTTGTTGGTCCTAAGATTGATTATACATTCAACAAAAAGCTATTTTGGAGTAATTTAATTCAGTTTAGTAGCCAGTCTGAAAACTTTGGAATAAACTCAAGATTACAATGGAGATTTTCTGGACTCTCCAATTTATTTTTAGTTTTCAATGATAATTACTTAGTAGAAGATGAACTAATACCAAGAATGAGAAGCTTTAATTTAAAATTGCTTCATTGGTTATAATCATTATGAAAAAAATAAATAAATAAATAGAAATTAGATAAGAGTTATTAATTTAAAGCCTGAATAAAATTATTTTAACAAAGATTAAATGAAACATAAAATTACTTTATCTACTTATCTAGCATTATTTCTATTTGTAATAGTTATGATAGGGTGTAAAGTGGATGATTCAAAAGTATCAAAACCAAATGTTATGATCATTTTTATTGATGATATGGGATATGGTGATATTAGTTGTTTTGGGGATAAAACTATTGAAACTCCAAATATTGATGCATTAGCTTCTAATGGCATAAGATTAACAAATTTTTATGTTAATTCACCTATTTGCTCTCCATCTCGAGTTGCATTAAATACCGGAACATACCCAATGAGACATCGGATTCATTCTTATATTGCTAGTTCTCAAAAGAACAAAAATCGAGTAATGGCAAATTATCTCGATACATCAGTTAATACAATCGCCTCCACTCTTAAAGATAATGGTTATGCTACAGGTCATTTTGGAAAATGGCATATGGGAGGAGGAAGAGATCTAGGAAATGTTCCTCTTCCGACTGAATATGGCTTTGAAAAGTCATTTGTTAGCTTTGAAGGAGTGGGTGATCGTTTACTTTTCCCTGATGATAATTTAAGTAAGCAAAGTTCAAAACTTGGAAGAGGAAAAATAGTATGGGCTGAAAAGTACGAATCAACAAGAATCTATATTGATAGTGCACTCGCTTTTATTGACCGCAAAGGAGATAAACCCTTTTTTGTTAACCTCTGTCCTAATGATGTGCATGATCCGCATCTACCAGATTCTAGAGTCTTGGAAGAATTTATATCCTTAACAAACAACCCATGGGAGCAAAAGTTTTTTGCTGTACTTAGAGATTTGGATAATCAAATAGGTAGATTAATTAATTCACTTGATAAAAGAGGTCTTTTAGATAATACAATTATAATTTTCACAAGTGATAATGGACCGACTGACTGGGGTAATTATTACGATATGGATAATTATCCAAAGGGATATAAAGGAGAGCTTTACCCACCAGGATTCACAGGTGGGTTTTTTGGAAGGAAGTGGAGTCTTTATGAAGGAGGAATAAGGATGCCTTTCATAATGCGTTGGGATTCAAAAATACCAAAATCATCTAAGGATTCAACATCAATTGTAACTGCAATGGACCTTTTTCCCTCAATATGTTCGCTTATCGGTATAGAATACCCCAAAAATCTTGACGGAATTGATAAAAGTAAATCTTTCTTGGGTTTTCCAATCGTTAATAAATCTCCAGTAATGTGGCAATATTCAAGTAATCCAGGAGGATCAATAAAGCCTGGTGGAAGTTGGAATATTGACGGTTCGTTAAACCCAAAAAATAGAAGTTTTCATTCTCCGAACCTTGCCATTAGAAATGGAGATTGGAAATTGCTTATAAATACAGATTTGACAGGGGAGATGTTGTACAATTTAAAAAATGATCCAGGTGAAAAAATAAATCTGGCCGACAAAGAACAAGAAATTGTCAAGAAGTTAAAGGATAAAGTTATTCAATGGAGAAAGTCTATGCCCATTGAAATACCAAAAAATATTCAATGATATAAGGCAATGATAAAAAAATCACCTCTAATTGTAGTTTTATTTTTATTATTTTCTCTTAACATTTATTGTCAAATAGATCAATTAAAAAAACCTAATATTATTTTAATTGTAGCTGATGACTTGGGTTGGAATGATGTTAGTTTTAATGGTAGTGAAATTTCTACTCCCTCGATTGATTCACTTAAACTTCAAGGTCTTTCTCTAAAACGTTTTTATGTTTCACCAAAATGTAGTCCCACTAGAGCTGGTCTTTTAACAGGGATATATCCAGATCGGTTTAATTTAAGAGGATATGTTTATTCTACAAGATATAAAGGGGGTGTGCCTACTGATTTGATAATTTTACCTGAAATGTTAAAAAAAGCAGGTTATAATGACCTTGCTGCCTTTGGTAAATGGCACCTTGGCCACTCGAATCATAAATACCACCCAATTAGTCAAGGGTTTACATCCTTTTATGGTCATTATAATGGTGCAATAGATTATTACAGTCATTTAAGAGATGGAGAACTTGACTGGCATAAAGATTATAAAACTTCTTATGATGTTGGCTATTCTACAGATCTTATTGGTTCTGAGGTAGTAAGGTTTATATCAAATACAGATGAAAGTAATCCTTTTTTTGCATATGTTGCTTTTAACGCTCCCCATTCTCCAATGCAAGCAAAATTAGAAGAATTGGAGAAATATAACTATGACCCTAAAGGTGAGGAAGAGGAATATTTAATTGTCGAGGGGCATAAAGGAGAAATAGGGATGGACGTATATGGATTAAAGGGAAGAGGTAATAATTTAAGACAAACCTATTCCGCAATGGTTTCATCAATGGATTCATGGATTGGTAAAATAATGGATTTAATTAGGTTAAAAGGGATAGAGAATAATACGATTATATGGTTTTTAAGTGATAATGGTGGGATTTCTAAATATGGGGGTAATAATTTTCCGCTTCGTGGTGGTAAACACACTCAGTGGGAGGGAGGAGTAAGAGCTATTTCTGTAGTAAAGTGGCCAGAGAAAATTAAACCTGGAACTGAATCTAACCAACTTACTTCATACATTGATATATTCCCTACATTAGAAAACATTGTTGGTTTACCTGCCTCAAAAGGCATCGATGGAATAAATATTATTGATGTATTTATTAATAAAACGCTACCTCTACGTCATATTTACCTTGGGAAAGATGCAATAGTTTCCAAGGTATGGAAGATGAATCAAGGTGAGCTTTTTAAGATAGAGGATGATATCTCTGAGAGAAACGATTTATCATTTGAAAATCCGAGTGTAGTAAAAAAATTAACTAAGCTCATAAATCATTATAAGGAAATGTTACCTGGTGGGAAACCACCCACTCATCCCATAGGATGGAGGCCTCCAAAAAACTGGAAAATGCCTAAATAAATTTAATTAATAAAAAAAACAGTGAATTTAAAAAATACAGGGTTGATTCTTGGCCCCACATTATTTATTTTAACCCGTTATCTTATAAGTTTTGAGGGGTTGCCCGATGAAGCAAATGCTGTTTTGGCCTCTGCGCTTTGGATTGCTACATGGTGGATTACTGAAGCACTTCCAATTTCAGTTACTGCTCTTCTCCCAATAATTTTATTTCCACTAACAGGGGGTTTGGAGTTGGATGATACTACATCGGCGTATGGTCACAAGCTCGTGTTTCTAACTATGGGGGGGTTCATCATTGCAATTGCTATTGAAAAATGGAATTTACATAAACGTATTGCGCTTAATATTAGCAGGTGCTGTTTCACAAATCTATGATTATGAAATATCTTTTTTTGAATGGTTTATATTTGGTTTTCCACTCTCATTAATCATACTTTTTTTCTCTTGGTATTATCTTACAAGAGTAGCTTTTTCCTTTAATGATTTCAGTATGCCTGGAGGTAGTGAGGAGATATCTAAATTGAGACAAGGTCTGGGAAAAATAACATTTGAGCAAAAGGCTGTTAGTTTGGTTTTTTTTGCCGCAGCGTTTTGCTGGATAACAAAGAATTTTTTACTGAAAAATATTTTTGTTAGAATAGACGATACAATTATCTCTATTTTTTTTGCTTCCCTTTTGTTTCTTATAAAGGTTAAAGGAAAAAATGAAAAAATCCTTAAATGGCAGGATACAATCCATTTACCATGGGGTGTACTTCTCCTATTAGGCTCCGGAATGACATTTGCTAAAGCAGTAGATAGCAGTGGTCTATCCGTATGGGTGGGGACTCAGATTTCTAACTTCGGGACAATGAACCTTTTTCTTTTGTTGTTACTACTAATATCTGTGGTTAATTTTTTAACCGAAATAGCATCTAATATGGCAACCATAGCTATGATGTTACCCATACTTGCCCCTATTGCATTAGAGTTAAATTTACACCCATACGTATTAATGGTTGCTGCATCTGTGGCTGCTTCATGTGCATTTATGCTCCCTGTAGCTACGCCCCCTAACGCTATTGTTTTTGGTTCAGGCTATTTAAAAATGCCTGACATGGTTAAAAAAGGATTTTTATTGAATCTAGTAACAATTGTAATCATAGGAATAATGGTATATTTTATTTTACCAATACTTTGGGACCTAGTACCTGATGAATTCCCAAAATCATTAATTTCAATTTAAAATCTATATGGATATTAAAATTAAAAATATTAAAAGTGAGTCATTTGAATGGGAGAGGCCAGGAATATGGAATGGTATGCATTTTTATGGTCCAGGAAGATTGCATAAAGTTACAATATCAACTGACCAGGGAATAGAAGGAATAGGATGGAACGGAGGAACTGCAGCTGTTCGTCCAAATGATTTTTATGGTCTCTATGTTGATTATTACAAGTCCTTTTTAATTGGGAAAAATCCCCTTGACACTGAGAATCTCACCCTAAATCTTGGGCAAAAACAAGATAAAATTCTTGGCTCTGCAGGTCTTCATACCCAAGTATTGGCAGCTCTTATAATTGCCTGTTGGGATATTAAAGGAAAAGTTAAAGGCCAATCGATTCATTCTCTTTTAGGTGGAGAGCAAAAAAGAGTGAGGGCTTATATTGCTGGTGGATATTACTCTAAGAATAAGGGTCTTAAAGAATTACAAGAAGAGTTGCTGCATAATGTTGAAAACTTAAATGCTACTGCAGTTAAAATAAAAATTGGGGATCCTAATGCGGGTATGTCCGGTGATATGAAACGAATTGAAGCTGCTAGAAATGCCATTGGTCCGAATATTGATTTATTGGTAGATGCAAATTGTGCGTTTGATTTAAATACAGCAATTGAGTACGCAAAAGAAATGGAAAATTACGATATTTATTGGTTTGAAGAACCTTTAGCAATTCACGATTTTAAAGCCCATAAAACTCTTAATTCGTCAACCCGTTTGATGATTGCTGCAGGAGAAAATTATTACACACTTGCCGATTTTGAAACCCTAATAGAAAACAATGGCGTTGGTATGTTGAATGTCGATGCTACAATCTGTCCAGGATATGATGTGGCCTTAAAGGTTGCAAAACTTGCTCAAAAAAAAGGATTAAAAATTGCGCCACATGGATGTCAGGAATTACAATTACCACTTGTAGCAGCTGTTTCAAACGGTGAATTATTAGAATATTATCCTCCTGAGGTAGATGAACTTCGTAAAGAGTTGTTTCACCCAAAATTAACAATAGATAGCGATGGTTATGTTACAGTTCCTGATTCTCCGGGTATTGGTTTTGATTTAAATATGGATCTACTAAATAGTTTCAGAGTAAGCTAATTACAATAATGATCAATTATCCGATTCAAAAGAATGAATTTTTTTGATTACAGAAATTTTTTTATGTCCTTAAAAAAATATGAATTAAATCCATTTAATGTTAAAAAAATATAGAATCAAAAAAACCAAATTTTTTGCTCTAGATCATATTGGCAATTAATTACTTATTAAAGTACTTGTATTAAGAATTTAAATATAAGCAATATGAAAAATTTAAAAATTCAGAATTTTCTGATAATACTATTATTCTTAATCACTCTTTATTCATGCAAAAATAGTGGAGGTATATTGGTCGAAGATGGATCTAGTTATAAATTCGGGGATGATAAAATGTCATCTAACTTAATCTCTCTTGCTGAGGCATACTCAGATCGTGATACTGAAAAACTTTTTACTTTTTATTCAGATAGTTTTTTAACTGAAAGAAGAAAAGAGTGGTCAAAAAAATATCTAGGATCTTTGGACTCTTTGTCTATGGTACCTTATAAAGTTATTCCACTTGTTTCTGAAGACGGGAAAAATAGAGAGGTTATTGCTTGGTCTAAAGAAGAAAGAATATACAAAAACGGTTCTTACGAAAAGTTTGACTTGATGGAGGTTTTTGGACTGGACGAAACAGGTAAAGTTAACTTGTTCAAGCAGTGGAAAGCGATTGATACTGTAAATTTCGGTATGCCATATGGTGGAAAATTTATTGGAGTTGGAGAGAATGAATATTCTGGAAGACCTCTCGTTTTCTCTAATAGAGGTGAAGTTGAAATAATTGAAGAGCTAGCTGTAGCCTATAACGCAATGGATGTTGAATCTTTTTCGGAATATTTTGCAGAGGAAGTAGAATTTAAAAGTTACGATGGCAAAACATATAATTATAAAAAAAGTGAATTAGCTCAAGCTTTTAAGCCATACAAGTCCATCGATTGGAAGCTAATATCAATTGTTCCATTAAAAATATTTAATACAGACGCTGCCTCTGGCGCAATGGTTCTCTCAACCGAATCAAGGGTTTTTAAAAATGGTAAAAAATGGAAAAAAGAGCTAATGGAGCTAATTTACTTTGACCTAGAGGGAAAAATTTCCGCAATGCTTCAGTTTGCTAGGTAAACCCTAAATTTATTTTAATAAATAAATCATATTAATGAACAGAAGAGATCTTTTCAAATATTCCAGCTTAATTGGTGCTAACCTTTTTTTACATCCCAATTTACTGTGGTCAAATTCTATATTAGATTCTACTAAAACAAATAAAAAATTTATTTTTAGTAACAAAAATAATAGTGAATTTTCACCAAATATTATCCCTGATTTATCATCCTTAAAGGCTAGGCTACATTGGAACGAAAATCCTTTTGGCCCCTCAAAATCTGCACTTAAAGAATTTAAAAATAGTGCCAAAAAAGGTAATTTTTATTCATGGGATATACACAATGAATTCATTAATGTTATTTCTTCTAAAGAGGGAGTTAATCCTGGAAATATTTTAACTGGTCCAGGTTCATCTGATCTTTTGGAAAAGGTCGCTATTGTCCTGCTTAGAAACGGTGGTTCTGTCATATCAGCTGACCCATGCTATATGTCATTAATTAATGTTGCAATTGCTATAAATGCAAATTCACATATGGTAAAGTTAACTCCTGAGTATGAACATGACTTGGAAGCTATGGAGTCAAAAATAAATTCAGAAACTAAATTAATTTACATAACAAATCCTAATAACCCTACTGGCACAATAACTGACAGAAAAAAACTTTATGCATTTTGTGACAGGGTATCGAAAAGGGTTCCAGTATTTATTGATGAAGCATACATAGAAGTTTCTGAAGGGGGATTAGAAAACTCAATGGTGAAACTAGTTGCCCAAGGTAAGGACATAATTATTTCAAGAACTTTTTCAAAAATATATGGCATGGCTGGGTTAAGATTGGGATATATAGTTGCAGCTGAAAAAAGATTGGAGGAGATTAGATCTATTACCAGAGGTGGAATGGGTATCACAGGTCCAAGTATTAATGCTGCTATAAAAAGCTTAGACGATTTCGATTTTATTAATTCGTGTAAAGAAAATTTTATTTTTAATAGAGAGTTCACAGTTTCTCAACTTAAAGATAGAGGCTTTGATCCAATGCCCTCAAATACAAATTTTTTAATTTTTGAATTACCTAATTCAACGAGTCCAAATTTATTTTTAAAAAAAATGTATCAACAAAGAGTATCAGTTAAGGCATTTAATTTTTGGGAAAAGAATTGGTGTAGAGTATCAATAGGAACCATGGATAATATGAAGACCTTCATCGATGCATTTGATAATGCATTGATTTAAACTTAATGTCTGAGATAATTCTTGAAATTTTTCTATTCACATCATTAATCTTTCTCGGTATTTTTTTGAACTATTGCTTCAAGAATAATTATTTAAAGAAAAGTTTAAAATTTTACATCCTTAATATTGCCCTTCCTGTAACGATTTTTATCTCTGTAGTTAGTATAAAAATTCAACATAAATACTTTTTTTACCCATTAATCTTTCTTTTATTTAATTTTTTGGTGTTGACGATATCCAATACTCTATTCAGAATATTAAATGTTGAAGATTTAAAAAAAAAAAGAACATTAATTCTTTTATTACCATCTTTTGCCCCTGGATTATCATGCTTTACTATAATTAACGAGTTCCTAGGTTATGATTCATTGGCTAAAGCATCTTTAATTGATTTTGGAAACAAAATATTTGTTTTGATAATCTTATTTTTTATAGCTATCGGACTTCATAAACAAAATCAAAAAATACAATCAAATCTCGATAAGAAAAAATTAGGACCAGTGTTAAAAAATTTATTTTATGAGCCAATTAATATTGTGATATTTATTGCCTTATTGTTTCTTCTTTCAAATAATTCTATTAACGATATGCCTAACATATTGATTTCTTTATTTGAAAGAATTAAAACAACATTAGCACCAGCAGTTTTTTTATTTGTAGGGATATCGATGATATTTGAAAAAAAATATTTTTTACAGATTATTCCAATCTTATTTATTAGAGCAGGTATATGCTTGTTATTAGTTGTATTAATTATTCGAATATTTAATTTTAAATTAGAAGATGAGGCACTTTTGTATCTAATTTTGTCATTAAGCTCAGTTAGTTTCTGGCCATTTGCTCATATGACATTTATTGAGAAATTAGAAAAAAAATTACCATTAAGTAGAAAGACATTTGATTTAAAGTTTGGCTTAATTTTTTTAGCTTATTCTCTACCCTTTTCAACAATTTTAATTATGAGTTTATTTATTAGTGAAGAAACTCTTACTGATCTAATGAATTTATTTCTTATATCAATATCGCTGATTATCATTGGATTTTTAATTTTAAAAATCTCAAAGAAAAAAGTTTTATTTTAAAATTTTCATAAATGAAATCATGGTTAAAATTTAAGTTTTTAGATGATACGCCCAAACTCACATACGAGAGATACTTCCTCTTGATTTGTATATAGAATTACTTACAATAGCAACCATAATTAGAGCCAGTCCAAGGTAAAAATTTAGATTCATTAATTCATTTTCGCCAAAAATTACTAAAGCTAATATTATACCGTATATGGGTTCCATATTAAGTATTAACATAATAGAATATGGATTAAGGACTTTCATCAATGATATTGATTTGGTTATTGCATAAGCAGTACAAACACTTGATAAAATCAAGATCCATAAAAAGTCGTTAACTGAGAATTGAAAAATAAATTTATTGAATTCACCAAAGCAAAACATATAAATACTAATAAATACAACACCTATAGTCATTTCATAAAAGTTAAGTGTTGTTGCAGAATATTCGTTAGTTAATTTACCGTTAATCAAGGTGTAAAATACACCTAGTATAGTTGCCAAAAGGGCAATTGTCATACCAAAAAAATCGTCAGGAGTCGATCTAAAGATAACTAATGTACCAACCATTGCTATACTGCCAAAAATAATCTCATAAATCAAAATTTTTCTCTTATAAAAGATAGGTTCTAAAAAAGCCGTTATAATTGCTCCTGTAGATAACATGGCTAATGTTGGTGAAACTCCAACAATTTTAACTGATTTAAAAAAAGCAATCCAGTGTGAGGCGATTAAGAAACCAGCAAGTATTAAGCTAGGAATTCTCTTTGAATTAATTTTTGTGATTTCTGTATTAATAAAAAGCATAAAAATCAATAAAATAATTGAAGCGAAAATCATTCTGTACCAGACAATAGTTACCGCATCCCAACTAATCAATGCCCCTATGATGGATGTAAAACCAAAAATGAAAACTATAAAATGAAAATGAATTACACTCCTAAGTCTATTTTCCTTCACACAAAATCAATTTAATTAAGCATTGATTTAAATTGAGGGACAATTCTTGCTTTAGTTTTTTGTTCAAAAGAATAAGCAATCTCAATAAGTTTTGGCTCACTCCATGCTCTACCAAAAAAGGAGATGCCTACAGGTAAACCATGTATATTACCCATAGGAATTGAAATATTAGGGTAACCTGCCCATGCAGCGGGGGAAGAACTATGAATAAGATATCGGTCTCCGTTAATCCAATCGGTAGTCCAGGCGGGGTTTCCCGTTGGGGCAATAATTGCATCAAGATTATATTCATCCATTACTTTATCGATTCCCTCCTCTCTACTTAATTTTATTAAATTATTTAGGGCCTTTTTATATTCATCTGATTTTATACCCTCAGTATTATTTGCTAACTCTAGATAAGACTGATTATAAAATTTTAGTTCAATTGAATCCTTATTATTGAAATCAATTAATTGATCAAGTGATTTTATCTTGGCATTATCTCCTAAAGATTTGAAGTAGTCGTTAAGACCGTCCTTATATTCGTGTAACATTACTTTTAAAGATATCTCTCTAGTAACTTCAGAATTAATTTTGTCAATTTCAATAACACTAGCACCGATTTTTTTCATTTCATCAACTGATTTGAAAAATAATTTGTCTACCTCAGAATTTATTCCCAAGGGCTTAGTGTATAATCCAATTCTTTTGCCTTTTAATCCCTTTAGATTAAGAAAAGCAGTATAATCATTTAGAAGGTGTTTTTTACTTTCAAGAGTTTTGGAATCATATTCATCAACACCGGTAATTTCACCCAAAGCAATTACTGCATCTTCTAAAGTTCTCGCCATAGGTCCTGGAGTGTCTTGAGTAAAAGAAATTGGGATAATCCCAGATCTACTTATTAGGCCTACTGTAGGCTTAATTCCAACAATTCCGTTTGTAGTAGATGGGCACACAATAGATCCATTTGTTTCAGTTCCTATGGAAAGTACAGTCAAATTTGCTGATACGGATACAGCAGACCCAGAACTGGATCCACATGGATTTCTATCTAAAAAATAGGGATTTTTAGTTTGCCCTATTACTCCACTCCAACCGCTTGAGGAATTATTTCCTCTAAAATTTGCCCACTCACTTAAATTTGCTTTAGCTAAAATTACTGCACCTGATTCTCTCAATTTTTTTACTAAAAAACTGTCCTGTAATGGATTTGATCCTACCATTGCTCTTGATCCAGCTGTTGTTGACATTTTGTCTGCGGTATCAATATTATCCTTTAGTATAACTGGTATTCCATGAAGCTTACCTCTTACATTTCCACTGGATAGTTCTTCATCAAGTTGTTTAGCGATTTTTAGTGCGTCAGGATTTATTTCAATAATTGAGTTTAGCTTTGGACCACTTTGATCAATTTCATTTATTCTTTTAATATATGCACTAGTAACATCATAAACCGAGAATTTTTCACTTAAATAACCTTTCCTAAGCTCAGAGATAGTAATTTCATGGTAAGGAAATTTTTCGTTTAATTTTTGTTTATGACAACTTGAATACAAAAAATATATTAAAATTAAAAAAAGTGGTTTCATTAGATTTTATTTATTTACGTAGAGCATTGAACAATGCTCAATCCCATCTTCCAAATAATTCCCCCCCTTTTTAATAAATCCTAGATTTTCATAAAATTTTTTTAAATAGCATTGAGCAGAGATTTTAATAATATCAGATGGATATATTGACATGCATGTATCTATGGAATATTTCATCAAATTAGCTCCGTTACCTAATCCTCTGTATTCCTTTTTTAATACTAATCTGCCTATAGATGAATAATTTTTATAATTATATCCCTTTTTAATTATTCTTGAGGAACCTACGATATTACTACCTGAAAATGCTAAGACATGAACTGAATTTAAATCAAAGCCATCAAGGTCCAAATAAATACAATTCTGTTCTAATATAAAGACCTCACTTCGAAGTTTTAGCATTTCATAAAGAGAGATTTTATTTAGCTGATCAAAGTGATAATTTTTAAAAACAAGCACTATGTGACATTTTATAAATAAAATAATCAATCATCTTTGAAGGAATTTTTTTTATAATTTAAATTAGACTATTGATTCAAGATTGAAAGACTAAAACCATCACTTCTGAAATTAACAATTTTAAGTTTAGAATCGTCTTTCAAGCGTTTTCTCAATTTAGAAATATAGACGTCCATTATTCGTGAGCTCAAATTGTCATCGTTACCCCAAATTTTATTTAAGGCTGTTTCTCTTTTGAGAATTTTGTTCGAATTTAAAACCAATAATTTGAGTAATTGATTTTCTTTAAAAGTTAATTGATATTTTTTTTTATTAACAATATTAAATAAATACCGCTCCTTGGAATTATAATTTAATTTGCCAATATTAAATTCGTGTTTAGTCCGATTCAACCCTTTTCGAATATTTAAAAAAACCTCTTCTTTATTTTGAATTATTTGAAGAATTTCAGTTATGATTGATTTTATATAGAGAGTATCATGGTTTTTAAAAACAAATCCTTTGGACACTTCAAAGTCTAGGCTCTCTCTAGAAAGAAAAAGATATGGTGCAATATTTGTATTTCTTATTTTTTGTGCAATTCCACTAGACATTTGGAAATTGATTCTATCACAAAAAATTACTAGATAATAAGAGTCGAATTTTGATATTCTATTTACCTGGTTATAAGATACTAACTCTACAATTTTACCATTTTTATTAAGAATTTGTAATAATAAACTTCCAAAACCTTTATGATCACTAATAATTAATATCTTGTGCATGCATAGTAATTTAGAATAAAAAATGAAAAAGGTCGTTTTAAACCTTTTTCATTTTAATTTAGGAAACTTTACATCATTGATCCCAAAAAACCTTAGTGGACTGAAGATCACCTCCGATAGCTGAAGATGCTGCCTCATAATTTGATGCATTAATACTTTGTTCTTCAACAGGGTACTCAAATCTTCTGGGTACATCTTTAAAATCACCTGCACCTAGGCTAGATTGAGCTAGAGGTGCTCCACCGTATCGTCTGTAAGCAGTCCAACCTTCAAATCCCCTGAAATATAACGAAATCCAAAGCTGTTTTCCTATTTTTTCATCACTCGATCCATCAGCTGTTGCAAATGCAACCTTAGGCTTAGCAATGTAAGTATCGGCTTGAACAGAAGTTAATCCCCAATAGTCAAAACTTGCCTTTATTCCATTTGTATAGTGTGTTGAAGCATCTCCTCCTACAGACCAACCCCTAGCAGCAGCGTCTGCAAGATAAAAGCTAATTTCAGAGAAATCCATTAAAACTCCTTTAAGAGTGGGTTCGAAAAATAGTGTCCCAATTTTAGAATGCTGCGACCATCCACTTTTCTCTCCAATAGTTCCTCCTAAATATGAGCCATCAAATTTACTAGTAGGGTCAAAATAAATATCTTGCCTGGGATCACTTAAATCAGCCGAAGTCAAAACATCGACAATAGTTTTAGCAACAACAAAGTCATTTCTCCCAGCTTGAACAAGCTCTAACCAAGAGGGGTTTGTGTTAGGAGTATCTTTCTCATATCCCATTGTTATATTGTCAGCATTACTAAGTAAAGACTTATCATAAGCAGCTTCAACCTGAGATTTAAACTTATCTCCAGGCACCCTTGTACCTAACTTTATAATAAGTCCATTTGCAAATTTTGTCCATTTAGACTTATCTCCCGCAAGAACTACATCAGCATCAGTAAAACCAAAACCCCCTTGAGAGAGTAAATCTTTAGCTGATACAGCTCTTGTCATTAAATCATCGTAAATGGCTGTATCATCATCATATTTAGGAGAAATATTTTGTGAACCGCCAACAACATTAAGGGCTTCTGAGTATGGAATATCGCCAAAAGTATCAACCAAATACTGCCACGCATATATGGATAAAATTTCAACTTGTGCTGTTTTGTATGGATCATTATCAATTCTTGATGCAGCATCCTTCAAGTCATACAATACATTTTGATATGTAGTAGAGTAAATGCTTTCTGCTACACCTCTATTTTTGATATCATATTGAGATTCATCCGTATAAGTTGTTTGCTGACCATATTGAGCAAATAAAAAGAAGGGAGCATCTCTATAATCAATGTCGTTAAGTTCACTAACTAGAGTTTTAGCAGCAGAGGTAAAAAGAATTTCTGCACCAACGTCAACAGGGTTGTTAGGATCTTTATTCAACGACTCGTAATATTCATCAGATGAACATCCGATGATTACTAAAAGTGCTAATAAATTGATTAAATTAAATTTTTTCATATTTATCTAATATTAAGAGATTAAAATTGGAATTTAAGGTTTAAACCTATTTCCTTTAAATTAGGATATGCACCAGATTGATTTCCTTGAACATTTCCTGCCGAAACTCCAGCTTCAGGATCGGAATAAGGGACATTACTACTAATAATCCACAGATTGCGTCCTATTAAAGAGATACTTGCACTTTGAAATGGACCTAAAGCATCACTTGGGAGCTTGTAACTAAGAGATAGTTCCCTCAGTTTAACAAATGATGCATCGTATACATATTGTGCTTCAGGCATGTAAACATAACCTTCAACAGTAAGGTAGTCTTGGGCTTCTCCATAGATTAAATTTGGAGTACCATCTTCATTTACACCTGGGAGAAGTACTCCACCACCATCAGCTACAGGCTCTCTAATTCCAATTCCTTTGTCATTAAGCCTTACTGATTCCTGTAAAATTCCTGTCAGAGATGAATATCTAGAATCGAGAGAGAAGACATCCCCACCTTCTTGAATATCAATTAAGAAACTTAGACCAAAATCTTTATATTTTAATGTATTTTTAATACCACCAGTCCAGTCTGGAACAATATTTCCAAGAACCTCAGTATTTGAAGTAGTTCTTTCATAAGCTCCATTATCTTTTTTTAATTTTTGTCCGTTTTCGTGATAGATAAAATCTCTACCTCTTATGACTCCGAATGGCTCACCTTTTTTGGCACCAATTGAAACTCCACCTTGAACAGAAGCTAATTCAAGGTATTCAATTTCATTACCATTTGCGTCCTTACCAAGATCTTTCACCTCTGAAGTGTATGTAGACCAATTCGTTGTAATATCCCAACTGAAATCAGGGGTACTTATTGCTCTTGCAGACAGAACCGCTTCAAAACCAACATTCTCAACTGATCCAGCATTTACGTATAGAGCGGAACCTCCAGATGCACTTGAGACATCTAAAGGTGTTATTAAATCCTCAGTTGTTCTATTGTAATATGATAAATCTAAATTAACTGATCTGTCAAATAGTTGTAATTCTAGTCCAACTTCAGATTCTTTGGTTGTTTCAGACTTCAAAAGAGGATTATTAAATGTGGAGGGATTAGTACCAACAGGCTGTCCCCCAAAATTTGCCTGGAATAAATATGATTGATATACTCTGTATGGATCAACATCTGCACCAACCTCTGCATAATTTAACCGGAGTTTGGCAAAGTCAAGAAAATCATCTTCAATTAACTCTGAAAGAATAACACTTGCAGATATTGAAGAGTAATCATAACTATTATTTCCTTTAGGTAAGGAAGAAGATCTATCAGATCTGTAGGTGCCTTCAAGGTAATATGTCTCGTCAAAACCAAGACTTAACCTACCATAAACACCATCTACTTTCTTTGTAGCATCATAAGCACTCAGCTCATTAGATGTTAAATCGCTTTTTGTATTAGCAAGAGTAAATAGGTCGGGTGTTTTCAGGCCTCCATTGGTTTCTGCGGTCAAATAATCCCATTCATTTACTCTTAAGTTTACACCAATATTCGCATCCAAACTTAAATTGTCGGTTAAGTATTTATTATAAGAGGCTATTAAGTCGTAGTTGATCTCAGATACAGTCCTATGGCTTACATAATAATATGGAACGTCATCAGATGAAACATTAATCCTTTCTTCTTTGACAAAATCATACTGATCGAAAGCAACTCTACCCAACAGTTTAATATCTCCCAGGTCATAATTAACAGATATGTTACCAAAATATCTATTTCGAGTATCAGTATTATACAGATTATATCTCATCCAATAGGGATTATCAAAATAGTGGGGGCTTAAGTTAGGATCTGTTCCTGTGGTATCCATTCCATACATATTCCAAGAATAGTTCTTACCTGTTTGATCTACAACGTATTTTTGCATGTCTAGATCAGTATTTGTAATCCACCATTGTCTGAAAGCTTGGAAAACATTTTGATTATCATAACCTGTTCCATATCTACCAGTTGCATCAGTTTTAGTGTAAGTGATATTAGCAGATGCAGATAGTTCATCACTTAGATTTCTTGAACCAGAAAAGGTAAAGGAATTTCTATCGATTGAAGAATTAGGTAATATTCCTGTCATAGCAGTGTTAGTATACCCTAACCTGAAACTACCAGAATCATCGGCGCCCTCAACTGAAATAGAGTTTGTTGAAACCATTTGTGTTTCAAAAAAATTTGCTACTGTACCAGAGGGAGCACCAGGTGTTTGAGGTGTAAGTTTTCCGTAATACTCAGTCAATTCTGGAATCATATTATAGTATTCGTACCTTAAATCTGCAGCGTTAAGTTTTGGACCAAAGGAAGCGTCGTCAGTCGTGTTTACTGCATATTCAAGACCTGCAGGTCCATCCCACTTTGAAAGCCAGTATCCATTTTCTCCGTCAGGAACTCCTCCATAACCAGCTCCATATTCATATTGATAGCTAGGTAATGTTGATTCATCCACTGAACCAATCATTATTTGAGAATTAAAAGTTATTCCTAATCCAGGTTTATCTTTTCCTTTTTTAGTAGTTATTAGAATCACTCCATTTGAAGCTCTAGAACCATACAATGCAGTAGCCGCAGCTCCCTTAAGTACAGAGACTGATTCAACGTCCTCAGGATTTATGTCCATTGCTGCATTACCATAGTCAAATCCACCTCTTCCAGTCCTCATGTCACTTGTGTTTGGTGTTATATTACTTATTGGTGTTCCGTCAACAACAAATAATGCTTGATTTGAGCCAGTTATAGAAGAGTAACCTCTAACGACAACATTTGCTGACCCACCCATGGTATTGTATGATTGGATATCTAAACCAGCTATTTCCCCGCTCAAAGATTCAATTGGATTAACAGCTTTGACATCCTCAAGAGCTTCACCACTTAATTCTTGAACCGCATAACCGAGTGTTTTCTTTTCACGTGAGATACCTAGAGAGGTTACAACAACTTCATCTAGCGATAAATTAGAAGTAAGCGTAATAAGCAAAGTATTAGAATCAACTATTATTTGTTGGGAATCAAATCCAACGAAGCTCACTTCAATAGTAACACCTTCATCACCTACTTCAATTGTAAAATTACCATCAAAATCAGTAGTAGTATTATTGTTGGTCATTGACTCAAAAATAGTTGCGCCCGGAAGTGGTAAACCCGATTCATCAACAACTTTACCTGAAACAGTAAATTGAGCGTTAATAATATTAAGTGATAGAGCAATTAAACAAAAAGTCAATAATTTTTTCATAAGCTTTAAAATTGAATTCAAATCTAGAAACTAATTTGACTGTAAATTTCTACTTAAAAAAAATATATTGCTTTTGAAGTTAATTTTATTGAATTATAATTTCCTGTGTTTTAAAAATGGTTATTTTTAAAATAATTAACAAAATTTTAAGAAATTCTCATAAAGTTAACAATTGAAAGTTTTATATTATTTTGACGTATAAACTATTTTCTTAAATAGAGTTAAAATTATTAACAATTAAAGGTAAAATATAGGAATAGATTTTTGTTATAATATTAAAAATTAAAAATAAACGTTTAGTCCTGGATATTTAATCAAGATTTTTTAAACATTTTAACATCAAATTTTGATCAATGATGAAACTTTCACAGATGAAACAAAACTAATTAAATGAAAAAAATATTTAATCTACTCGTTATTGTACCATTTATATTATTTGGACGAAACTCTATTTTTATTAAATCTGAAAAATCTATAAAAGTTGTATTTAGAAATGATTCCACTAAATTTTTATTATTAGATAATCGAATTATTGAAAGAATTGAGAATGTAAAACTGCAAGTTGGTAAAGTAAAAAAACACTCTTCAAACCCACTTTTTAAGGAAGAAAAAGATTGGGAAATGCGTTTCGATAATTTGTATGCAAATGTTATTTATGACAAAGAAGAAGATACATATAAGTGCTGGTACAGTCCATTTATAGTTGACTCTCCTCTAAAAAATAAAGAGCCCCGTAAAAATAATATAAAGTACAGTCCCCCTCCAGTAAGAGAAATGGGTATTTGTTATGCTACATCAAAAGATGGAATTAAGTGGGAAAAACCAAACTTAGGTTTAATTAATTTTAATGGTAATAAAAAAAACAATATTGTTTGGAGAAGACCTCACGGAGCTGGAATTTTTAAAGATTTAGATGAACAAAATCCTGCTAGGAGATATAAAGTAATCTATAAACATATTCAAGAGGGAAATTGGGGTTTGAATGGAAGTGAGGGAAATAGTTTAGCTGTAAGTTTTTCTGAGGATGGTTTGAATTGGTCAGATAAAATAAATATAGCTGACTTTCCAGCAGATACACATAACAATGCAAATTGGATACCTAACTTGAATAAATATGTTGCATTGACAAGGGACTGGGTTAAATTCGAAGGAAAAGAATGGGGACAACGTGCTGTTTTAAGAATTGAAAGCAATGATTTTATAAATTGGGAAAACCCAAAGCAAGTTCTTGTCGGAGAAAATTATGATTTACAAACATATGCCATGCCCTACTTTTTTTATGAGGGAGTTTTTTTAGGCTTAGTTGCTATACACGATCAAAAATCAGATAGGGTTTGGACTGAATTGGCTTTGAGTATTGATACAATTAAGTGGAGTAGAATTGATATTGGAAATCCTTTGATTCCTAATTCAGAAAAAAAGTTTGATTATGATTATGGTTGTATTTACGCGGCTGCAAAACCGATTATCAAAAATAATGAAATTCAAATATATTATGGTAGTAGTGATTATTTACATTCTGGGTGGCGTAACGGCTATTTTAATCTGGCGACACTTAGACCTGACGGATTTGCCGGCTATGTGCAAGAGAACTTAGACAAAAAAGGTTTAATCGTTACAAAATCAATAAAATATAATGGTGGTTTTTTAAAGTTAACTGCAGACGTAGACAAGGGTGGGTATATTAAAGTTCTTGTATTTAACCGTAAAGGAGACCAAATAGGCAGTTCAAAACGTATTAAAAGAACTATTACAGATGAAACTGTTGAGTTCTATGAAGAAATTAGCGAAGAAAATATAAGCCTTAAAATAGAAATTAAAAAGGCTAAAGTTTATTCATTTAAAATTTGAGTCAGCTATTTACAACCTAGCTCTCAAAAGAAATTAATTAATTTTAAATCTTCAATTAATTTATTTCTTTCAGAAGAGGTGAAATTTTTAAGGGGAGCTCTAGATGGGCCGCAGTCAATTCCAATAATTTCCATAATTGCCTTTCCAGTTCTTACGCCACCTCCATTTTTGTTTAAAATTTCTACTACTTTAACTGAAAATTGTTGGATTTTTCTTGCCTCTTCTATATTACCAGAATCAAAACAATTTATTATTTCATGATAGTAGGAGGACATATAATTATAAGTGCTTCCAACTGCTCCAATGGCTCCTAGAGTTAAACCTCCCAAAAGCGCTTCATCATATCCATTAAAAATTTCAAAATGACCATTTTTAAAATTTACACATTGCTGAAATTCCATATAATTGTTATGTGTGAATTTGATACCCACTAAATTTGGAATACTTTTTGAAGCTTTTTCTAAAAAACTTTTCATGTCAACTTTTACATGTGAAACGGAAGGAATATGATAATAGTAGAATGGAATATTTTTTGCACCCATAGCAATAGGCTTACAAAAGTCAATTAATGACTCCACATCTGATGGCGGAAAGAAACTTGGGCCCATTGTTGCAACTGCATCTACTTTTAAGCTTTGAGAGTGAATTGCTAGATCTTGAGAACATTTGTAAGAGGGACTTCCAACATGACTGATTATTTTGAAATCTTTAGATTTGTACTTAATCCACTCCTCAAGTACTAATTTTCTTTCATGAACATCTAGTAAAGCCCCTTCACCAGTGGTACCACAGACAAACACTCCCTTAATACCGTTTTTTTTTAAATAATTAGCATAGCTCTCAATAACATTTAGATTGATTGAGAAATTTGAGAGCATTGGAGTAAAGGTTGCTGCAATTAACCCTTTTATATTTAATTTTTTAAACATATTTTAATTTAGTAGTAAAAATAAGACTTGATAAAATTCCTATTAATATACACATTATCATACCTGTAGCAGTGTACAACAACAAATGAATACTGGTATAATTGGAGATCAATATCTGAATAATTAAACTTCCTGTAAAACCAATTAGTGCTCCCTTTGAGTTTGCTCTTTTAAAAAAAACACCCAGAATAAATAGACCACTCATGCTTCCAATAATTAAACCTAAAACTTTTTGAAAAACATCCCATAAAGATTTTATTTCAAATTCAGCCATGAATAAAGCAGCTGATGTTCCTAAAATACCAATTAATAATGTAGCAATCCTAGCAAGTTTTAATTTTTTTGTTGGATTCCAAAACCTAAAATGAATATCCTCACAATATGAGGTTGCAGCAGAATTAATACTACTACTTACACTGGACATAGCTGCAGCTAAAATGCCGCTGATTAATAGTCCTACCACACCATTTGGAAGCTCTTTAACAATATACCATGGAAAAATAGCATCTCCATTAGTTAATGAAAAATTCATAGTCTCGGGATGCTGTCTAAAAAAAACAAATAGGGAAGTTCCAACAAAGAAAAATAAAAGTGTAGCTGGAATACTCAACCACATATTAGTAAGTAAGCTTTTTACTGCTCCATTTTTGTCAGCAGTTGTCAAATATCTTTGAACCATTGTTTGATCGCATGCATAAGTTGCAAGGGAAGAGAAATATCCTCCAAATATAACAACCCAAAATGTAGGCTTATTTAGATCTAGTGCCATATTAAAGACGTTAATTTTATCAAACTTAAGTCCTAAATTTAAAATTTCAAAAAATCCCCCGTCCACATTAGTAATAATAAAAAAGAGGCTTAGAAGAGCTCCTCCTATAAGTACAATAACTTGTAATGCATCTGTCCAAATTACAGCTTCAATTCCTCCCATTAACGTATATAGTAAACTTAATAAACCCATCGATAATACACAGGTGTATATATTAATTCCTGTTACAACATTGATTGCTAAAGCAGGTAAAAATAAAATAACAGCCATTCTTCCTATTTGAAATAAAATAAAAGAAATGCTTCCAATCAATCTGAGTATAACATTAAACCTCAACTCCAAGTAATGGTATGCAGAAGTGATATTTGATTTTCTGTAGATTGGAATTAAAAAATAAATTATTAAAGGAGCTACCAATATAATTCCAGCATTTAACCATATGTAAGCCCAGTTAGCTGAATATGCTTTTGCAGGTATTGCCATGAAAGTAATTGCACTTAGAGCTGTCCCAAAAATACTTAATCCAGCAGCCCACCATGGTAACCTTCCTCCCCCTTTAAAATAATCATTAGTGCTTTTTTGTCTTTTTGAAAAGAAATACCCTATACATAGAAGTAAAATAAAATAAATTGCAAGCACTAATGTGTTTAAATATCCAAAAGGACCTTGAGAATTTTTAATGTGACCTTTCAAAATTGATGGAGTTCTAACCCCTGGGCTAGTTTCTCCACTAATGATAAAAAAATTACCATTCCAATTTACTATGGGAGCAGTAACCACCCCGTAAGGTAACTCTGATATTTTTAATTTAGTTTTTGTTATTGTGTTATAAACTAAAACATCTTTAGAAAACCCTTTATGATTTATTAATCTATCTCTTAAATGAAGCTTTAGCGAATCAACTATAGATTTTTCTCTGATTATATCCAACCTATTAATTGAATCTTCAAGTGATTTTATTTTTAAAAACTCTTTTCCGTCGGCACCTGAGGGTAAAAAAATAAACTCTAATCCTGATTTAAATGAATTTCCTGCCATTACAGGGAAATTTATTTCTTTATCTAATGGTTCCCAATTATTATTAATCGGACTAAAGAAATAGCTATCTGACAAGATTTCAATAAAACTATTTTTATTATATGATCTGCCGGAGAATAAATATAATCCATGTTCTTTCCCATTTGATTGTGATTGTAATACGCTATATGCTCTAGATAAACCAGGAACAGATGGAAGCTTTGTCCACTTATAGTCAAATGAATTGTTACTGGAAATATCTAATGAGAAAAAATGATTTGTAGTTTCACCCATATATTCACCTCCGGCCACATATATTTTTTCACTAATTATACTTGCTGATAAATTGGCTAAGGGGATGGGTAATTCTGGTAATTTTTCAATTATAACACTTTCACTTACTGCCTCCCATTTCATATAAAATACCTCAGAATATGTCTTGACATTATCGCGGCCACCAATACACAAAACTCCTTTGGGTGTCGTAATTGAATTTCCATAAGCAATAGGATGTGGTAAGTTAAATGTTTTAGGGTGCCAATCATATTCGTTTCCTTTTCTCTTCAGCACATAAATTTTATCACTCCAATATTTTTTCCCACCTTCCCATGGCATTTCGTTTTGGAAATTAGCACCTCCCGCAATCAACATTACATCATTACTGATTCCAGCAAAACACCCAGCTAACCCTTTATTAGGTTGTCCCATTTCATCCGGTAATTCGGCTATCACCTCCCAATCCATCAATGAGTTACTCGTGACCTGAGAAAACACAATAGAAGTAGTCATAATTATACCAATAAGCATATAGTTGTAACCAGTAAAATCTAGACTCATTAGAATCCTCATTATATTTATTTTTAATAACTTTTAAATATCTAAATTTTATATTGAAAAACTTTAATTACTTTTTCATTTTTACTTCACTTATTATATTAATATCGTGTAAAAATGGGGGTGAAGAATCGAAACCAAATGTATTATTTGTGGCGATTGATGATTTACGTCCCGAACTTAAATGTTATGGAGCTAAACATATAAAATCACCGAATATCGATCGATTATCTGAACAAGGGATTTTATTTAATAAAGCCTATTGTCAGGCTCCTCATTGCGGACCCTCTAGATCATCACTTCTCTCAGGGGTAAGTACTTTAAATTATGAAGGAATTCCTCTAAAGCCATCGGATTTAGCTCCTGGTAAAATCACACTTCCTGCAACCTTTAAAAAAGCTGGTTATTACACGATAAATAATGGAAAAATATTCCACCAGAGGGAGGACGAGAAAGAGGGTTGGTCTGAAGTACCTTTTTCATTGGTGAATGGTCTAAAAGGAAATAATCATCTTACTTTTCACGAAAAAAAATCTGCAAAATTTATACTTGAAAAAAATCAACGAGGACCGTTCTTTGAAGCCCCAGACGTACCTGACAATACTTATATCGATGGCCAAACATGTGATAAAACAATTTCAGATCTTAAAAGACTTGCTAAAATGGATAAACCTTTTTTTCTTGCATGTGGTTTCGTCCGTCCACACTTACCTTTTTATGCTCCTAAAAAATATTGGGATATATACCAAAGGGATGAGATTGAATTAGCGAACAATAGATATAAACCACATAATTCTCCTGATGCCCTTATTGGCTCTGGAGAATTTGGTAATTATAATGATAAAAATATAGAATATAATTCTGATGAATTTCACCTTATTTCAAGACACGGCTATTATGCTTGTATCAGCTATATAGATGCACTTTTTGGCAGGATTATGTCTACGCTAGATGACTTGGGGCTTAGAGATAATACAATAATTATTTTATGGGGGGACCATGGATGGAATCTTGGCGAGCACAACTATTGGAGTAAACACAACCTTCTTTACACTTCAAAAAATGCACCACTTATTATCTCTGCTCCGGGTCATAAAAAGAATGTAAAAACAGATGGAATTATTGAATTACTTGACATTTACCCAACTTTATGTGAACTAACAGGAATAGATCCTCCAAAACATCTAGAAGGAAAAAGTTTAGTGCCACTGATGAAAAATCCTAATAAATTAGGAAAAAAGGCTGCATTTAGTAAATGGAGAAATGGAACTTCTATTACTACTACTGAATTTTCTTTCACAAAATGGGATGATAATCAAAGAATGCTTTTTGATCTAAAAAAAGATCCACTAGAAAATGAAAATATTGCTGAGAATCCAATCTATATGGAAAAGATTGAAGAGTTGAGTAAGCTAATTGAAAAGAGGATAGATCGATAAAAATTCTAATTTTTATTTATTTATAAACCCTTCCTCAAATTTTTTTATAATTCAAAAAAAAAAATAATTAAATTGTATTTAAATAGAAATCAAATAATTAAATAAATTTTCTTAATTCTAAATTGAATAATTATCTAGCCTTATTTATTTTTTCCTGGTTAACTACACTTATTTCGTGTCATGATATTGATAATAAATTCTCATCCTGGTCGACATATGGTGGAGATCCGACCGGTTCAAAATATTCATCTTTAGACGAAATTAATACTGGAAATGTTGAAAATCTAAAGCTTTTATGGACATATAACGTTTTTGATAAAAATGAAAAGCATAGAAACGGAATTCAAACCAACCCAATAATCATTAATGAACGCATTTATTTGATTGGCCCAGATTTTAATGTACACTCTATTAATAGTAAAAATGGGGCTCTAATTTGGAAGTATAACCCATTTCCTGAAAAAAAAATATCTGGAACTACCAGAGGAGTCACATATTATGATGATGGAGTTAATGGAAGAATTTTTTTTGTTGCCGAGTCGTTTTTATATTGTTTAGATGCTTTAACCGGAGAATTAATTAATTCTTTTGGAGATGGCGGAAAAACTACTTTAAATAAAGGGTTTGAGAGGAACACTAAGGATTTATTTATTTCCGTAACGACTCCTGGGATTATTTTTGAGAACCTTTTAATTCTAGGGTCTAGAGTATTAGATTCTTCAAACCAAAAAACCATACCAGGAGATATCAGAGCCTTTAATGTTTTAACCGGTGAGATCATTTGGACATTTAATACAATTCCAAGGCCCGGAGAAAAAGGTTATGATACTTGGCCAAAAGATAGTTGGAGAAATGAGTATCTAACTGTTAATAGTTGGGGAGGCTTTACTTTAGATCAAAAAAATGAGATTGTATTTTTTGGCACTGGATCTCCTTCTTATGACCATTGGGGAGGAAATAGAGTAGGTGATAACCTTTTTGGAAACTGTATAATTGCACTTGAGGCTAACACAGGTAAAAGAATTTGGCATTATCAGACTGTTCACCACGACCTTTGGGACTATGATATTCCATGCCCACCAAACTTAGTTCAGGTAAATATTAATGGTAAATTAATTGATGCAATTGCTCAACCAACTAAAACGGGTCAATTATTTGTTTTAGATAGATTAACAGGTAATCCAATTCATCCAATTTCAGAGAAAGTTGTTCCACAGAGTGATATTCCTGGAGAGGTTACTTCTAAAACTCAGCCTTTTACGAAACCGGATTTAATATATGGAATGACAAAAATTGATAAATCCTCTTTTAATAAAATAGAGGGATTTAGGGAAAAAAGTATTGAAGATTCTTTAAAAAGTATGGACTATGGCCAGCTATTCATTCCACCTGGTGTAAAGCCAACTATGGTTTTTCCTCAATTCAATGGTGGAACAGATTGGGGAGGGGCGGCTTATGATATAAATGATAGAATGATATATGTTAATTGTAGTAACGAAGCCGAGTGGTTTGCAATGATTAATCTAGTTCAAGGTAAAAAAGTTTCTGTTTACAATTATGGAAAGCAGCTTTTTAGCACTAATTGCACAACTTGCCATAATAACTCAAATATTGGTTTAAAAGCTTCAATTAATAATTTTTCTTTAGCTGATAAGGAAAAAATAAAAAATTCGATTTTAAACGGTAAGGGACTAATGCCTGCATTTAAAAATTTAGATGATCAAAAATTGAATGCCTTATCCTCCTATATTCTGAAAACTGGTAAGGAGGAAATTATTGAGGTCGAAAATTCCAATAAAATCTTTGAAATTCCTTGGGTTGCGAACGGTCATCCTGAATTAAAAACAAAAAATGGATATCCAATAAATGATATGCCTTGGGGAACTTTATCGGGAATTGATCTCGATTTGGGAGAGATTACTTGGCAGGTTCCACTGGGAACTTATCCCGAATTAGAAAAGAAGGGACTTTCTCCTACAGGTACATTTAATATGGGTGGTCCAATTGCAACCGCCGGTGGATTAATCTTTATTGGTGCGACCATGGATGAACGTTTTCGTGCTTTTAATAAAAAAAATGGTCGTTTAATGTGGGAGTATCAATTAGAGGCAGGAGGTTATGCCACACCCTCCACTTTCCAAGTTAATGGAAAACAATATGTCATTATTGCAGGTGGAGGTCTAGGCAAGCCAGGAACCAAGGGAGGTAATAAATTATATTGTTTTGGATTATAAATTAAGCCCTAATTTTTATTTAAAAATTACTATTGATTTGGTAAAATTTAAATTATCTATCAAGGTCATTAATAACTTGGTTTCAATTATTTTTTTAATTATTTCTAACAATTTAAATTCTCAACAAAAAAAATTAGATTATCATGTTAAATTTTCCTCTAATGAAATTAAAATAGATGGAATTGATGACGAGAATTCATGGAAAACCGCAAATAAAATGTATGCTAATTGGCAACATTTTCCAAATGAGACAGATGAATTCAATAATCCAACTGAGGTGAGAATTCTATTTGATGATAAAAATATTTATTTGCTTTGCAAATCATTCTCCAAATCAAAAGATTATGTAATACCTTCCCTAAAGTGGGATTTTAGTGGTGCTGCTTCGGATAAAGTAAATTTTTTGTTTGATACTTTCAGCGATGGAAATAACGCTTATATGTTTGGTTCTAATATGCTTGGAGTAAAAAGCGATATACTTGTGTCAAATGGAGGGCTTGGTTCTACAAGATCTGACATTAATAGGTCCTGGAATGGAAATTTTGATGTTGAGGGTAAAGTTTATGAGGGATATTATCTTATTGAAATGAAAATCCCGCTTTCTACTTTTAATTATCCTGAAAATTCTAAATCATGGCGATTTAACTTCTTTAGATTCGATACCGAAGAGAGTCAAAGGACTACTTGGGCTCGAATTCCACAAGAGTTTAATGATTATAATTTAGCATTTATGGGTGAAATAGTTTTTGAAAAGCCTCTAAACAAATCTAAAGGAAAAACGTGGCTAATTCCATTTACTAATGGTTTTATTGATAAAGATTTTGTAGAAAATAAATCAGAAAATGATCTCAAATATGGTCTCGATATTCGAGTTCCATTAAAATCAGAGTTGAACCTTGATGTTACTTTTAACTCAGATTTTTCTCAAGCCGAAATTGATGATGAAATTGTCAATTTCACAAGATTTGAATTTAAAATGCCTGAGAAACGGCAATTCTTTTTAGAGAACAATGACATTTATACAAATTTCGGTGAGGACTTAATGATGAATCCTTTTTTCTCAAGAAGGATTGGATTGGCAAGAAATAATGATGGTGATTTGATTGAAAATAAAATTTTGTCTGGAATTAGAGTTAGCGGAAAGATAAATAATAACCTTAAGTTAGGTTTTTTAAATATGTTAACAGATGAAGATTTGGATAATAATATACCCATGAACTTGAATTCCGTAATCTCACTCCATCAAAGAGTTTTCAAAAGGTCACTTATCAAATTTCTTTTTATTAACAGACAAAATACACAAGATTATGAATTTGTAAACTATGAAGATCAGTATAATAGAGTTGTTGGATTGGAGTATGATTTAATTACGGAAAAAAATAAATGGAATGGAAGAACTTATTTTTATAAATCTTTTGAAAGTGTCAGCAAGGACGATAATACAAGTGCAGGTTTCACCATAAATCGAATTACAAGAAATCATAGTCTGAGAGTTAATTATCACTATTTGGGAGATGATTTTAGATCGGATTTGGGCTTTATGAGAAGGAAGGGCGTCTCTAAACTAAAACCTCATTATCAGTATACTATTTATCCAAGTAGTGCCAAGCTAAACTCAATTTCATTTAGATATCAGCATGTTTTTTATTATAAGCATAACGATCAGATTGAAAATATCCACTATAATACAGGGTGGTTGTTTTCGAACATACGATTCAAAAATCAAAGTTCTTTTGGTCTGAGATATATAAATCGAACGGAGTATATTCCTTATGATTTTGATCCAACTGGAGTTGATGAATTAAATAAAATTGATGGTGAAAAAACCTATTATTCAGAATTTTTTGAAGCTCAATATTCATCAGACCCCTCGAGAGATTTCATATTTGCACTATCTAGCGAAACAGGTAAATTCTTTGGAGGTAGAATAGTTTCTTTAAAAAATGATGTTTATTTCAGGATTCAACCAAAATTAGTTTCAAGTCTAAAACTTAAATATGATAAAATAAAATTAGGTTCAAATTATCCAACTACCAATATTTTTTTAGCAAGTTCAAAATTTGATTTCACGTTTACTAAAACTCTTTATTGGGCTACAGTTTTTCAGTATGGTTCACAATCGGAGAATTTTGGAATTAACTCAAGACTTCAATGGAGATTTAAAGGACTTTCAAATTTATACATTATTTACAATGATAATTATCTAGTTCAAAATGAATTAATTCCAAGGCAGAGAGGATTAAACCTTAAATTAGTTCATTGGTTTTAATTTATTACGTTTTCAGTACAACTGTTTATGACAAATCCAAGTAATAAAGATTTAAATAAAAAGTAAATAAAGCTTTATAAAGCTCATGTTATATATTAATATTTGTTCAACAAAAATTAAATATTTTTTTTAATCAATTATTTATTGACTGAATTTTTTTTGTAAATCTACCAGCCCAATAGGGTAGTAGGTATATGTATGGAGAATACTCTCTATAACCATCACTTCCACCGTTATTTTTATAGGCTGCATTATGTAAATGATGAGGTCTCTCATCACGAGGGAGTACATCAAGGTACTCTTGTTTTCTAAAATTTGGGTTTAATTTAACCAAATCTTTTCGGTGTTTATTTTCAACTCTCCAGTCAATTAAGTCCAAAGGATACTCCTTTAGCCACCAGATTGATTCTTCTAAATCAATTTCATTTCCCCCCGATAGAGTATATAAAAAATTCCAAAGAGGATTTTTTTCAGACCTTTCAATTTGCCAATGAGACGTAACGGCCTTCAAATGTTTTTTTTTCATTTTTTCATCAAAAGCATAGTTTACAAAAGCAGGAGCTGTAAGAAAATACATCTCATCATCAGAATGATTCCAGCTATCACTCAATATTTCCCCCTCAACATATCCAATTACCTTTGCAGAGCGACTTGCATTTTCACCATAACCATATTCATTTATTAAATTAAATGCATGTTTTTTATATTTCTGATTATTTGTAAAATGATATGCTGTTTGTAGAAATGCCAAGATTAAAGTAGAATTTAGTCGTCTGTCACCTACAGCAATCGGAAAACTATTTACATAATCAGGGTTCCATCTTCCCCAACGAGTCGGTTTACCATTCCATGTGACTAAATACCAATCATTATTGATGATATGGTCCATTTGATTTTGAATTAATTTAATGGCCCTATTTTTCCATTCTTTATCCTTTATAATTTCGGCAAAAAGTGCATATACAAAGAAGTGCCCGCAAGATTCATCACTACTTGTTGTAGTTTTCCATACCCATTTTTCATCTTTTGCCTTTTGCCATATCCCTAACGAAGAATTTTCATTCCAATTACTTCTTTGATAACCATTTATTTCATAAGTTCTAGCAGGAAATCCCTTAATATTAGATATTTTAGTGAGTCTTTCCATAGCTTCAAAAGCCTCAAAAGAATTCAGTTTAGCCTCTTCAGATCCAGTAACTGCATAGCGGAATAATTCAGAGGCTAGATACATTGAAGTCCACAGTCCATCATTATCCGTATCTATCAACTCCAAAGTAGATAAATCACCTGCTTTTCTAAGTTTTACCGAAGACTCTAGGCCATATCTTATATGTCTTTTTCTTTGAATACCCTGAAAATAGCTTGCTTTTTGTTCTAGTGTCATTGATTTAAAAGCGATTTTATTAAGTCCTTTTTTAGTTAATATAAAAACACTTTCGTCAGGCCCAGAATTAATTGTAATTACTCTGTCATCCAATAACCATCTTTTTGAAGCGTAATAGTCAAATTTTCCATCACTTCTGAATTTAAATGCTCCTCGTGTACTTCCTGCCCATAATTTTCCATTTATTTGCTTTAGACTAGTTATATCGTTATGTGGAAGTTCATTAATAATTTTTACGACTGAAAAATTTTTACTTTCCAGTTGATAAATTCCATTATTTGTTCCTACCCATATTTTTTCTTGGTGATATTCAAAGCATGTCAAACCTTTTCCTTTGTATATATTTCTAAGACTAAGGGAATCAAGAGAAAATTCATAAATATTTTTTGGAGTAAGAATAAGAAATCGGCCCTTTTTATTATCATAACTTAAGGAAAGTGGTTTTTCATCCAGTTCTAATATCTTCCTGTATGGTTTAATTTTACTTAAATAGACAAGAGATTGATTATTTAGGACAATTAAGGATTTATCATTTGCTAAACTGAAAAGTTTAGGATCTTTTAATCCATGTTCTTGATAAAAATTTCCACCGTGTGACAAGCTTAAAACTGCATTATTTGTCAAGAAATAAAATTGATTTTCGTACACTTCAATGTCATTAATCTTAATGTTTTCCAGAGGTCTGTACTGAAAATTTGGCTTTAGCTTATCATCCCATGGAGATAGTAAACCTTCTGAGGAAACTACTATTGTTTTTCTATTTCTATCTGTACCAACATCTAATAAGTTAAGATTTGATTTTAGTTTGTCATACTTAACTGAATAATCTTGAGTAAACGGAATATCAATGTAATGTTGAGAATATGAACTTATAAATACAAAAATTAATAAAGTCGTGTATTTAATTTTCAATGATGGCATGCATTATGGTTTTTTGTCCTCTAGAACTATAAGAGTATGTTAGGTGAATTTGTTTTTTTTTACTGTAAATTATTGTTGGGTAAGAAAAACTGTCTTTTTGGTTATCGGAATTTTCAATTTCAAAGATACTTTCCCATGTTTCGCCCTCATCTAAAGATTGATTTAGATTTAAAATATTTCTACCGTGCTCAAGATTATTATTAACCATTAACCACTTTCCCCTAGATAAGTGGAGTGTATGAAGACTGGATCCGGGATTGTAAATATTGAGATCTTTGACAGTTGACCAATTTTCACCCTGATCCGATGAAATACTTTGAATCACCCGATTAGGTCGATCCCCATTATCTCTCATTAACGCAACAATATCACCATTTTTTCTTTGAGTCAGAGATGGCTGAACATTTCCATATCCTACTATTGGCTCACTTGTTTTCCAACGGTTTCCATTATCGTCAGAATAAGCGATTATTGAGAAATTGAATCCATCTGAATAAAGGGGGAGTAAAATTCTACCACTATTTAGTAATAAAGGTTTTGTTCTAGTCATCCAACCACTTTGTCTTTTTGTTTTATCTCCTGCTGCCTCAACTAACATCTTCTCATATAAAGGCGCATACTCTCCCCAGCCAACACCTCTTTCTGGGAGTTCATTAAACTTTAACTCTGTTGACTTTTTAAAATCTTCTCCTGGTTTCAAAAGAATAATATCCTGCCAGCTCCAAACTGGTGGTCCATAAGACTCATATTGTATACTTTTTTTATACTTCAAAATGGATTCTTCCCATCTATTACTTTTTATTACGATCCAAAATAAGAATAATTCATTCTTTGGATTTATAAAAAGAACTGGGTTACAGTCAGGGAATTCTGGGGTATCTGCAAGTAAAAAAGGTTTCCCCCATTGTTTCTCCCCATTTTTAAGTCTTGCACCTTTAATTTTTACATCATCAGCATTTCTCTCACCTGATCCCTCGAACCAACAGCTCAATATGTCTCCATTTGGTAACTCTACAATCGAGCTACTATGAACATGATTCTCCTGGAGTGGAAATATAGTTTGTTTTTTTAAAATTTTTACTTGGGCATGTCCTGGAAATAATACCATTATTGGCGCAATCAAGATAAATATATAAAGTTGACTGACCCTGGAAATTGAATTTTTAAAATTAGTAATCATAACTTTTAAAAATTAATAATTTTTTGTCATAAATTATATTAAGATTTAAAAAAACTATGATTTATTTAATTAGAAATTGTTTAAAAAAATATAATTTGAAAGGGATAAAATTTAAATACGATTTAATACTTGTTAAATTAAATAATCTAAAAATTTTGAAATGAAAAAATCGAAAATACTCTTTTTAATATTATTAAAGTTTTCGGTTTTATATGTTTCTTGTAATCGGGTAGGATCTGATTTAAAACAAGAGTCCTCACTTAAATTTCTCAAAGAATATGTTAATAAAAAGGGCCCCGATTTTAGTTATGAAATTTCAGATTCAATATTACATAAGGAATATAAGCTCTATCATATAAAAATGATCTCGGGAAGATGGCTGTCAGAGGAGGATGTTAACCAAACCCTCTGGTGGCATTGGCTTGACGTGATTGTCCCAAATAAAAATGATTCCTCTAATGCCTTATTATTTGTTGGTAGTGGATCAAGTAAGGATAAAAAAATATTTTTGGATAGTTTAGCAATATCTCAGTCACTTAAAACCGAATCTATTGTTGCTTATATTAGCAATGTACCTTTCCAGCCAATTAATTTTAAAGGCTCCGATAGTATTAGTCGTTATGAGGATGATTTAATTTCATATGGATGGAAAAAATTTTTATCAGGAGGAGCTAAAGATGAAGATATTGCTTGGTTGGCCAGGTTTCCAATGACCAGGGCAGTTGTTCGGGCAATGGATGTTATTCAAGAACTAACAATAAACAATATAAAACCGACAGATAAATTTTTTATCTCTGGGGCCTCTAAACGAGGCTGGACAACTTGGACTACAGCTGCTGTAGACGATAGAGTTGTAGGTATTGCTCCATTAGTGATCGACTTGTTAAATGTAATCCCATCATTTGAACACCATTACAAAGCTTATGGCGATTGGTCCCCTGCAATACAGGATTATGTAGATACAGGCATAATGGACTGGATGGGAACTCCAGCCTTTAAACGTCTATTAGATTTGGTTGAACCGTATAAGTTTAAAGAAAAATTTACAATACCAAAATTGATAGTTAATGGAACTTCAGATGAATTTTTTCTTCCCGATTCTTGGCAGTTTTACTGGGAGGATCTACCAAATCCAAAATATTTGCAATATGTACCTAATGGTAATCATGGATTAGATGGAGGCTACAGAGTTGAAAATATTTATTCTTTTTATCATCGAATAGTTGACAGAAAACCTTTACCTGTAATGAATTGGAAAATAATAGGTGATAGTATTTTTGTTGATATAGATACTAATGAACCTTATGAAATTTTTCTTTGGAAGGCAAAAAATAAAAAAAATAGAGACTTTAGAGTTTGGGAGATAGGAAAATCATGGAAAAAATCTTCTATTAATTTAAAACCCTCAGGGAAATATGCAGTGAAAATTCCAGAGAGTAATGGATATACTGCATCTTTAATTGAGGTAGTATTTAATGCTGAAAAGGAAAGTTCAATTACATTTACAACAGGAACAATTGTGAGACCCGATAAATACGAATATGAGCCATATACACCTAGTCGTGAAATGATTAAAATTAAGAATACTCCTTAAAATATTTAAAACGTCAATAAATAATTGTTAATTATTCAATGAATAAGTTTTTCTATTAGTTCTTTTGGCCAATTTTGATATGTAATTGGACGTACCCAACGATAAATTGAATCAGGTCCTACAGCTGAGAATCTACTGTCCGAAGATGCTGGGTATGGTCCTCCATGAGTCATTGCCTCTGATACCTCAACGCCTGTAGGCACATCGTTAAAAAGTAATCTTCCTACTTTGGATTTAAATGCCTGGATTAAAGGGGTAATTTGCTTATAGTCAAATTCTTTAGCAAAAATTGAACCTGTCAATTGCCCTTCTAAATTTTTTATTACTTGTTCCATTTCATTAAGGTCTTTACATTTAATAATTAAGGAAAAAGGACCAAAGACCTCCTCTTGAAACTGACTATTTGCGATGAAGTCATTACCTGAGACCATATAAAGTTTAGGATGAGCAAGGTTATCGTCTAATTCATTGTTATTTGCCTGAATTTCGATTACTCCCTTAAGATTTTTTATTTTATCACTTTGGTAGATATAATTTTTTTTGAGGTCTGGATGGATCATACATTGAGCACCTACTTCCTTTAGGGTCTTGTCTAGGTCTTTTACAAATCTATCAGTATACTTGCTATCTGTTACCAATAAAAGCCCTGGTTGTGTGCAGAATTGACCTGCACCCAATGAAATAGATCCTGCTAGCATTTGTACCATTTTTTTATCAACCTTTTCTATAGCACTTTCAGTAATGGCAATTGGGTTAACACTACCCATTTCTGCAAAAAATGGAATTTTTTCTTGTCGTTTTAAAACAGATTCGTTCAACGCACTTGCCCCAGAATAACTTCCAGTAAATCCAATTGCTTTAATTTTTGGATGTTTGACTAATTCGTGAGATAGATCGAATGATTTTGAATTAAGGTTAGAGAAAACCCCATTGGGCATTCCTGTTTTCTTACTTGCTTTAATTATTGCAGATGCTATAATTGAACCAGTTCCACTGTGCATGGGGTGAGATTTTACAATTACTGGACAACCTACTGCCAAAGCACTGGCAGTATCACCTCCTGCAGTAGAATAGGCTAAAGGAAAATTACTTGCTCCAAAAACTACAATTGGCCCCAGGGGTATATGAGTTTTGGTTAAACTAGGTTTTGGTGTAGGTTCTCTTTCAGTTATTGCTTCTTCATGAATATTTTTTCTCCAATTTTCTTTTTCAATAACACTAGCAAAAAGCTTAAGTTGAAAAATTGTCCTACCACGCTCACCTATAGCTCTGCCCTGCGGAAGTCCAGTTTCCTGGCAATAAATATTAATTAAATCATCACCAAGATTTAGAATTTCATCTGCTATGGACTTCAAAAAATCAGCTCTTATTCTTCCATGTAGCTCCCTGTAAACTGGAAATGCAGCATCAGCTAAGTCAATTGCCTGCTCTAATTCGTTTGATGTTGCCTCTACAAATTCAATTTGATTTTCAATGTTTTTTAAAGGGTTAATAGTTTTATAATATACTTTTCCATCCCCTGATAATTTATCTCCGATAAAGTTTTTTCCACTGATATTCATTTTCTTACAATTAAGCTACGGTGTTTATTAATGTTCCAATTTTTTCAATCTCAATTTCAATTATATCCCCTAATTTCAGGGTGAAATCTGGTGGAGGCACTATGCCAGTTCCAGTCATAAGAAAAGCACCATTTGGAAAAGAGCTTTCCTTGAAAAGGTAGTCTATCAATTCTTGAGGTTTTCTTTTCATTCGTTCTGTAGAAATGCTCTCACAAAATACAATTGATCCGTTTCTTTCTACCCTTAATTCAATTTCTAAACCTTTAACTAGCGGTTTTTCAGGTACATAAATGCAAGGACCAAGACTTGCACAACCATCGTAAGTTTTTGCTTGTGGAAGATATAAAGGATTCTGTCCTTCAATATCTCTTGAGCTCATGTCATTACCTATACTATAGCCAACTATTTTTGCGTTTGATGTTGCAAAAAGAGTTAGTTCTGGCTCTGGAACATTCCAATTAGAGTCCCTTCTTATTCTAACTGGTTGACCAGTGCCAGAAATTCTATTTTTATTGGCCTTAAAAAATAACTCTGGCCGTTCTGCATCGTATACTTTAGTGTAAAATATAGAACCTCCAGTTTCTTGAGATTCCTCCTCTCTTCCTTTTTTACTCATGTAATAAGTTACCCCACTAGCCCATAATTCCTGTGAATCAATTGGAGGGATGGATGTGTCGAACTGGCCTTTATTTATTCTTTTAGCATTACCAATTGAAGCTAATATTTTTAAATATAACTGATCATCATTTATGAATTTATCCCAATTTTTATCATCTAAACAATAGAATTTATCATTGTTTTGGATTAAAATATCATTTTCCCTTTTGTAGACTTTCATATTTTAAAAATAAGTTTTATTCTATTTTAAGTACAAGTATTTTATAAGTCAGGACTGATTTTTGTATTTTATTTTTTCATTTTTAAAAATCAGAAAAAAAACTGTAAATATAATTAGAGCAAAAAATGCTGGAAATTTCCATATCATATTCCAGTCATGTTTTCCAGGTTCTAAGATAAAAGTATCTGAAATTTTTCCTGCAATCCAAAATCCAATGAGCATTCCTATTCCATACGTTGCAAGTGTAATTAATCCTTGCGCTGCACTTTTGACTTTTTCTCCAGCCTTTAAGTCAGTATATATTTGTCCAGAGACAAAGAAAAAATCGTAGCATATACCGTGTAAAAGGATACCAATAATAAGCATCAATGTATTGTCTCCAACATCACCGTAGGCAAATAGAAGATAACGAATCACCCAAGCAATCATGCCTACTAAAATCGTATTCTTAAATCCAAAACGAATAAAGAAAATTGGCAGTAAAAGCATGAATAATACCTCACTTACCTGTCCAAGAGACATTTTAGCTGTTGCATTACTCATTCCCAACTCTACCAAAAAAGGATTAGCTTGTTGGTAATAAAAAGCCAGTGGAATACAGATTAAAATAGAAGCAACAAAAAACATAAAAAAATTTCTATCTTTTAAGAGCTTTAGAGCTTCCAAGCCCAGTGCATCACTTAAAGTAAAATTTTTTTGTTTGTCTTTAAAGGGTGGTGTTTTTGGTAGACCAAAACTGAAAAGGCCTAAAATTATGGAAGCCAGGGATACCATCTTAAATGTATTATTCAATTTACCAGAAGCAATCGCATCTATTGAATCCCAGCTAAAAATATAACTGATGACTATTCCTGAAATTATCCACCCTACAGTTCCAAATGTGCGGATGATTGGAAATTCTGATGCAGTATCTTTCATTTGATTGAAAGATACTGAATTAACTAAGGCAAGAGTAGGCATATATACAAGCATATAACAAAATACATATGGGTAAAAAACAGAAAAAACTTCTGTTTGTGACATGAGGAATAACAAACAACCTCCAACCAAATGTAAAACACCTAATACTCTTTCAGCATTAAAATATCGATCAGCAATTAATCCTATAAAAACAGGAGCAATTATTGCCCCCCATGATTGGGTTGAAAAGGCCAGTGCAATTTCACTCCCAGAAGCATTAAGATTATTTCCCAAAAAGGTTCCTAGGGTAACAAACCATCCACCCCATATAAAAAATTGAAGGAACATCATGAATGATAGTTTTAATTTGACCGAAAAACTCATTTGTTTTTTATTCTTAAGTTGGATTGTTAGTAAATTGTTTTACTATTGTTATTTTCTATTATTTGCATTCAAACGATTTAGGACAATAGGAAAAAATGACATGGTTGACGCCTGCTTGAAATCATAATTTCTACGTATTTATATTGAATATTAAAAATCTGATACCTTTGGACTCAAATCTCAATAAATTGAGGCTGAACGTTTTATCTAAAAGTAATAAATTAATTTAATTCGTAAATTTAATAAGCTTTTAGCTGTTATATAAAACAAAAATTAATTCTCAGCCAATATTGTAAAATGATTGATTTAAATAAAATTTTGATTAGGAGAATTAGTAAAAATGACTTACAAGGCGTAATTGATATTCTTCAAGATATATCAGTTTATACCCCCCCTAAAATAAAACATAAAAATATCTGGATAAAGTATTCAAAACAAAAAAATGTTTTTGGATATTGTTTTTTTTATAAAAAAAAACTTATTGGATTTGGATCACTAAACTTTGAGATGAAATTAAAGAAAGGTTTAATGGCTTATTTGGAGGATATAGTGGTACATAGAGAATTTAGAGGTAAAAAAATTGGAAAACTAATAGTAGATCATTTAATCGAAATTGCTAAAAAAGAAAATTGTTATAAAATTAAATTAGATTGTAAAAAAGAGAAAATTCTCTTTTACGAAAAATTGGGTTTTAAAGAAAATGGTTTCAGTATGATTAAATCACTTTAAAAAAGAAAAATGAAAGATATGCTAGTAAAACTTTACGAACTACCAGAAAAGTGCGTAGAGTATGATAAACTAAAAAAAGAAATAGATTTTAGACGCCCTTTAGCTGCAGAAAAGTATCTGGTAACTAATTGGGTTAAAGAAAATTTTGGTGAAGGCTGGAAAAGTGAAGTAGATGTATCATTTTCAAAAAATCCAATATCAACTTATATAGCTATAAAAGATGGAGAAATTATTGGCTTTTCTACTTATGATGCAGCATATTTAAATTTTTTGGGGCCAATGGGAGTTTCAAAAAAATATAGAAAAAAGGGTCTTGGTAAAGTACTTCTTTATTTATCTCTAAAATCTATGAAAGAAATGGGATATGCATATGCTATTATCGGAGGAGTAGGGCCAGCTAAATTTTATGAAGTAACTTTTGGTGCTAAAATTATAAAGGGTTCGGATCCTGGAATTTATAAAGGTATTTTAAGTCATGTCCCAGTCTAGAGTCGACAATGATTCTAAAGAATTAGCTAAGTTTGGATACAAGCAGGACCTTAGTAGGTCTATGAGAAAATTTTCTTCATTTGCTGTATCATTTTCATTAATTTCTATACTTACGGGAATATTTGCAAATTTCCATTTTGGATTTTCTGAAGTTGGAAACTTTATCTCAATTTCCTGGTTAATTGTCTTTATAGGACAATTTATTGTAGCGCTTATTATGGCAGAGTTATCGATAAATTATCCTATTTCTGGGTACGGATATCAGTGGACTTATAGATTAGTTGGATCAAAACTGGGATTTGCAACGGGATGGCTATTATTATTGCAGTTTCTTACAGGTTTTCCAGGAATATGTAAAGCACTAAGTGTTGTTTTAAGCGATTTAATTTTTCAAAATTTAAATACTAATGTTAGTAGCTTATTAATTTCTGTTTCAATCATATGGATTGTTACATTAATTCATTTAAAGGGAATCAATTTAGTATCCAAAATAAATAATGTTGGTGTTATTACTGAAATAATAGGTGTATTAATGTTAATATTCTTTCTGGGATATTTTTTATTTAATAAAACAGATGATTTTGAAGTGTTATCAAATCTAAATAATCTTAGCCTTTCAGATTTTACTTTTAAATCGTTTGCATTATCTATTTTACTTGGCGCCTGGTGTTTAACTGGATTTGAGGCCGCTGCTGATATGTCAGAGGAAACAAAAGATCCAAAATATACTGTCCCAAAATCAATTAAGTATTCATTATTGAGTTCAGGTATATTAGGTCTTATAATAATTTTACTATCAACTGTATTCTTAAGTACAGATAATTACGAAAAAATAAATAATAATTATTTAACTGATATGCTCCAATCTGAATTTGGCATCCCTATTTATTTATTAACACTTTTTTTTATAATCATAGCTATTTTTGCTTGCGCAGTTGCATGTTTGGCTACTGCATCAAGATTGATTTTTTCAATGTCAAGGGATTCAATCTTACCAAAATCTAAATGGTTAAGTTTCGTTGACAATAATAAATCACCTTCAAATTCATTGATTTTTATAGGTGTTATTTCTACTTTTTTTGTAATAATTTTTGAGAAAATAGAAATGATTACAAGCGTATCTGCAATTTCAGGGTATATGGGTTATTGTGGCATTATTTATTCCTCATTTTTTTTAACAGCTAGTAGTTCTGTCAATAGAATTCCTCTAATCTTAAAAATAATTGCATTAACCTGGTGTGTATTTGTTGTCCTATGTTTATTGCTTCCGGGTCAACCTGTTGAGGGTTTTAATTTTGAGTATATCCATGCAATCTCTCTTTTTGTATTTTTAATTATTGGCTTTTTTGTATACTTATATAAATTTAAATAATGCAGTATTTCAGTTTATCAACAAATGTAAATGAGCTTAGAATTGGTAATAATTCTTCAAAAAATATTGGAAAAGAGATTGGAAAGTTTGTTGTTTCTACTATGGAAATCCCATGGAGTATTATAAAAAATGAACTAGGTAAATCTCCTGAAAAATTAATAAATGTAACAAGTGTTGAATTAAGTTGGATTGAGAAGCAAATTGAAGATTTACCTGATTTTGACACAATAGTAGGTATTGGTGGTGGAATGGCAATTGATGTAGCTAAGTATATTTCATGGAAACTTAATAAAAGACTAGTTTCTATTCCAACAATTTTAAGCGTAGATGCATTTACTACTCCAGCTGCAGGAGTTAGAAACAATCATGATGTTGAATACTTAGGTACTGCAACTCCTAATCCACTCATTATTGATTATAACATTTTACGTACTGCGCCTAAAGAATTGAATATTGCTGGAGTTGGTGATTTATTCTCTATTCATACTGCATCTTTTGATTGGACTTATGCTAATTCAAAAGGAAAATCAGAATATCCATTTAGTGATAAAGCCATAGAGGGAGGTGAGAAGATATTAGAGTTTATTTATAATAATATTGGTAGCATAAGAGAAAACAACAATAATGGGTTAAGGGCAATTGTTGAGGCATATATTTCATTAAATACAATTTGTCTTCCACTAGATCATTTTAGAATCGAGGAGGGTTCAGAGCATTATTTATTTTATGAACTTGAAGAAAGACTAAAAAGACCATTCATTCATGGAAATATTATTGGACTAGGCATTTATCTCTTTAGTAGATTACAAAATAATGATCCCAAATTTATCACTCAAATGATGAATGATTCCGGTCTAGTATATCATCCTTACTCAATGAATATTGATAAAAAAGATTTAGTTGATTCATTACTGAATCTTAAAAAATTTGTTGGATCAAAAGAGAAACTTTGGTTTACAGTAATTGATGATAGCGATATTAATATAGAATGGATAAATGAAAATTTATCCGGTTTAAAATTTTAAAGTGTAAAAATTATGATCACAAAGAAATTGATAAATCGCTTTTTCTTAGCTAATTCATAGTTCAGGATATAGGTTTTCACGAAACCACAGATGATAGGTCTGATTCAATCGAAGGATTGGAATTTGGTAGAAAAGAGATAAGGTAAAACTTCCCTACCTATCTTATTACCCACAAGGGGTGGGTTTATTAGCTTTAAGAAAGCCGTATTTAATATAGAGAAACATTCTTTACATACTTGGAGATATTAAATCTTATTAGGAACCTCAAAACCTTGCCTGTAGTTTCGAGTAAGCATTTTATCGGCCTCTGGATCGTTGACAAATTTTTCCGCTTGAGGGTTAAAAGTTAAAACTTTTTCCATGCGATAGGCAATATTTCCCAAGTGAGCCAAACCAGAGGACAAATGTCCAGTTTCTATGGGTGCATTTAGTATCCCTGAATCGTGTTTACGAACTGCTTCTATAAAGTTGGTAAAATGACCATCTGTCCCTCCTGATCCTCTGTCCATTCCAGACGCTTCTTTGGCACCATCATCACCTGATTTACCCGGAGTTCTATCTTTTCCAAGATAGGTTTTGTACTTGCTGTATCCATCTACCACCAGAATTCCTTTATCACCGTAAAAAATATTTCCTACGGTAGCACCCTCCTCAGTATTTGTGCACCAAGGACGTACCTCGAATTGGATGATTTTTCCTTCCTCAGGATAATTGTAAACGGAGGTGAGTACCTCAGGAACTTCCTTACAATCGTCCCATAGAAATTTTCCGCCCATAGATGTAATCTTTGTTGGCAGACCAACATCCAACCCCCACATACACAAATCTGTTTCATGTATTCCTTGATTTCCTACATCACCATTACCGTAGTCCCAATGCCAATGCCAGTTGTAGTGTACTAAATTTTCAGTAAAAGGTCTTTTGGGAGCAGGCCCTGTCCATAAGTCATAATCTAGACCTTTAGGAACGGAAGAAAACCCTTTGTCTCCAATATCCCCTCTCCATCTGAAGACCAAACCTCGAGCCATGTATACATTACCTATATAGCCGTCACGCAATAGACCAATAGCCTCGTTGATAGCAGGAGAACTTCTCAACTGTACCCCATGCTGTACAATTCTGTCGTATTTTTGAGCAGCTTCCACCATTTTTCTTCCTTCAAAAATATTGTGTGATCCTGGTTTTTCTACATATACATCCTTTCCAGCTTGACAAGCCCAAATAACTGACAACGCATGCCAGTGGTTGGGAGAGGCTATACTTACAACATCGATATCCTTGTCGTCCATAACCTTGCGCAAGTCTTGCTCCAGAGATACATCTTTATTGTATTTGTTTTTGAATTCACGCTGCCGCTTAAGCAATAAATTCCTATCGGGATCACATAGTTTGGTGACATGAACATTTTTTTGTTTCATCAAGCTGCTGATGTGATTTTTTCCTCGACCATTAACTCCTAAAACAACAGCATTAATCCTATCATTGGCTCCAAAAACTGAAGCCGAAACAATTGAAGGCGCTAAAAATGTAGCGGTGCTAGCTGATATAGTATTTTTAATAAACTTTCGTCTAGATTTTTTCATTTTGCTGAGAATTATTAGTTATTAAATTTATAAAACTTTTTTAAAGCATTTATTTTTATCTACAAAAAAAAAATCACAAAGATTTTAAATAAAGTTCATGCCATTGATTATGTCGCAAAGGTAGGAGAGGAGGTTATTGCATGTGATATGAGTAGCGCACCCCTAAATGACCAAGAGTTTGAGGCTGTTGTATTTTCTTTATATTTAATGAGCTACCCATATTCATTATTCAAAGAGATAGGTTAGAAACTTTACTACCTATATGATTACCTGACGGTGGGTTGGGTTTTGTAAAATCATTTTCTTTAAAGACTATAGCTAATATAATATTATATCGCCCATTGCTTCTTTGTGCCTAAATTTCTATTGCTCGACTGTTAGGTTTTTTTTATGATATTATGTTTAATTATTCAATATTAAATTCACCTAAAATTGACCATCCACCGTATAGAGCATTTAGGTGGTCCCAATATCCATTAATTACCTCAATTTCATTAGAAAAAAGGATGTATGTGTTTCTAGAGTCCAATTTCCATACATCTGATTTTTTAATTTGAGAACCGGGTTGAACAATTCTAACACCAATGTTGTATTTTCCTTTTAAAAAGTCTGCTATGGACTTTTCAACTTTAAAAAACATCTTGTCACCAGGTAAAATATTTGTTGTTTTATAATCAGTTTCAATAATTTTTAACAATTCTTTTTCATCACTTAAAATCCCAAACTCAACGTCCCAATCGTAATACATTGGAGCAACACCAATATTGTTTATTTCAAGCTCAATTGAAAGTAATTCATTGGGTAAAAGTCTTTCTTGAAATTTACATTTTTCAATCTGGAAATTGTATCCCATTAATCTATGTAGTTTCATAAAAACATCGCATAATTCATCACTTTCATTTTCACAAGCATTAATTACCTTCATTGTGGAATAATGTCCTTTTTTAATCATTGTTTCACCTAACTCACTCAGATAAATTTGATTAAAATCATTTTGAGAAATCTGAGGAGGATATTCACCTCCGATCGGACCTTCAATCCATTTGTTACCGTCAAATATGGCTTCATCAAATTCATTACTATGTTGAACTGGCCCAAAATAATCATTATGGAAACCAATATCCCCAGTTGATTTTAGTGGCTCCCTCCATGGGTAACGACCCATTAATTTTTTGTTTTGGAAATTATCTTTGTAAAATGTAAGTATTTGATCTTTTGTTTCATCGGTAAGGTGAAAATCTCCGGAATAACCATAGCTATGCCATTCCCCCCAATATCCTATCACGCCAATTTGAAATGCGTAAATTCTTGGGTCAGAGTCGTATCTAAGGGAAAGCGCATTGATTGCTTCTTTAGCCTCGGATAAATATTTTTCATTATTGAAATTAGTTATGTATTTCCCATTTTCGTCTCTTAATCTTTCAACACCAATTTGATCATATAGCCAATCCGGACCACCATCTGAAATCTCATTATCTCCATACCAATCAGTATAAAGCCTTAAGATCAGATGCCTGCCAGCACTCCCAGGCCTATTAATAACTTCTTCTATATAGTCATAGTTGAAACTACCATTTGTTGACTCAAAATCTTTCCATTTGATGTATTGAAACCCGACTGAAGCATAATCGTAACCTTTCCACCAACCTGTATTCCATCCTTTCATGGGGTTTTTGTAAGGACCATTATTTTTTGGATATGTATACTCTACAATTTTTGATACGCTTTCTTGCGAAGTATAGTCATCATCTTTCTTACAAGTAGATAGAACTAATTGAATAGATAAAATTAGAAGAACCCTTTTCATCTGATTGATGGCTAATTATAACAATTTAGTGAATTTATCAATTAATATAATACAAATCCACAAGGTTGGGACCAATCTAAATCAACTGTAAAGCACTATCATAATTGATATAACAGGGCTTTTGATAATGCCTTTAATGAGTCAGTTAGTTTTTTTATATGTTCAGAATGGTATGAAAAACCAAATAATAACGATAAACCACATTTTTTAAATTGGTACAGTAAAATCGTTAAGTAGTTGATTTTCCGCTATTTGTATATAAATAGCGGAAGATAGTGGAAGATAGTGGTGGAGTCGGCGGGAATCGAACCCGCGTCCAAACAAGACATAATAAAACTTTCTACAAGCTTAGTTTTCGTTTAATTTTCGAAGAATCAGTGACCGAAAACCGCCCAAGAATCCCTTATCATCTTTATTGAAAAACACTATCGATGCTTTAGTATTTCGGTGTTGACATTTATGGTGCCTCAAAATCGATCGCCGTCAACAAGGGCTATCGAGAGACATCCGGCTTCCCAGCCTTGCTGGGACATGGCAAAGACTTACTATAATTCAGTCGATTATGCAGCTAGAGCGTAGTTATTCTCGCCATTTAAAAGTTGAAACATATTATTTACGAGCTCTGTCTCAGCGCTCGACTTGCTTATTTCATTATGGAAACCTGCTGTCAAAACCAGTCGACCCCATATTTTCAAAGAACTTTACCAAAACGGAATTGCAAAGATATAAAATTCATTAAGCTAACGTATGAGGTTTGAAAATCAACAAACTTTAATCAAACTTTATTAAGTTTTTTTCGTAATATTTTTTTAAGCCAGCTAAACGAGATAATAGACCCTCTAGGTATTTAATGTCAAGCATATTAGAACCATCACTTTTTGCATTAGCAGGATCAAAATGTGTTTCAATAAAGATTCCATCAGCCCCAGTGGCAATTCCAGCTCTCGCAATGGTCTCAATACTTTCTGGCCGACCACCTGTTATACCATTAGCTTGATTAGGTTGTTGAAGAGAATGGGTCACATCTAAAATTGTTGGAGCAAAATTCTTCATAACAGGTATCCCCCTATAATCGACTATTAGATCTTTATAGCCAAATTGGGTTCCACGGTCAGTTATCCAGGTATTTTTATTTCCAGTAGACTTAATTTTATTAACAGCAAATTGCATACTTTCAGGACTCATAAACTGACCTTTCTTAAGATTTATAAACTTTTTTGTTTTTCCTGCTGCAATCAATAAGTCTGTTTGTCGAACTAAAAAAGCAGGAATTTGTAAAACATCAACATAATTAGATGCTAATTCTGCATCTTCAAGCTGATGGATATCAGTAATAGTAGGGAGGTTAAATCCTTTTCCTATCTTTTCAAGGATTTTAAGTGCTTTCTCATTTCCAATTCCTGTAAAACTATCCAACCGGCTTCGATTTGCCTTTTTAAAGCTCCCTTTAAAGATATACGGGATGGATAGCTTATCAGATATGGTTTTAATTTTTTCAGCGATACGCATAGCCATTTCCTCTCCTTCAATTGCACAAGGTCCTGCTATTAGAATAAACTGTTTACTATTGCTATGTGATATTTTAGGAAGATCAGCTAAGCCCATGATTGAATTTTGATAAAATTACAAAAGGAAAATTAAGTTTTAGCAATCACTTCAAAAACCTTTCCATTTTCACATTTGAAAATTTTTCCTGGAAATTTTACTATCATCTGGTAGTCATGTGTTGCCATTAATAATGTCATTCCCTTTTCATGAAGTGATTTGAATAACTGCATGATTTCCTGGCTAGTCTGGGGATCAAGATTTCCAGTAGGTTCGTCCGCTATGATTAGTTTAGGCTCATTAAGCAGTGCTCTTGCAATGGCAACTCTTTGTTGCTCTCCACCGGAAAGTTCAAATGGGTATTTATTTTTATTCAAAGTTATACCTACCATTTTAAGCACCTTGTCAATTCGATCAGCTATTTCTTTTTTATTTTTCCATCCAGTAGATTTTAATACAAATTTTAGATTATCATCAATAGTTCTATCTGGCAGCAGTTTGAAATCTTGGAAAACAACCCCTAATTCTCTCCTGAGATTTGGGATCTGTTTGCTTTTAAGCCTAGTTAAATCATATCCAGCTACATTGCCGACGCCACCTACCAACTCTAGATCTCCATAAATTGTTTTGATAAGGCTACTTTTCCCACTTCCAGTTCTTCCAATTAAAAAAACAAAACTCCCCTCTGAAACATCAATAGAAACGTTCTTTAAAATTATTCTTCCTCTTTGATTTATTGTAGCATCGCTAAAAGAAACAATATTATTAGGCATTATCTGTTTAAACTTTATCAAATGTAATCTGTTTTATATTGCTAATAAAATTTGTTTAGACTTTATAAGTAAACCTAAATAAAACTGTTTGTATTGATATACGCTTTATATTTAAAGTTAATTATAATTAGGATGAAAATAAATAATGTCAATTTCTTTTTATTTTTCTTCATTATTCAGCTTGCCTCTGGACAAATATTTCAAACTGAAAGACTAAAAAAAAGAGCCTCTTTGCTTTATTATAATGGCATGTATCCAAATGTTAATCAGGCGTTTGCTCTTTTTCAAGATTACAATTCAAGTGAGCAGGATTTACTTGACATTTCTTATTTCCAAATGGTTACTTCGCTTCGTCTTAACGAGCCTGGAGCGGTTGATCTTATTGAAAATTTTAATCTAGATTACCCTAATAATTATATTATTAAAAACGTATATTTTGATCTCGCCAATTATTATTTTAATAACGAAAAGTATTCTTATGCCCAGAAATGGTTTAATAAAATCAAAGCCATAGATGTCCCAAAGCCTTCGCTTCCAATTTATTATTTCAATAAGGGTTATACTCTTTTCAACAAGAAAAATTATCAACAAGCAAAGCTACTCTTAGAAAAAGTAAAATTCAATCCAAAGTACGAGTCTGATGCTCACTATTACTTGGGTCACATTGCATACCAGTTAGAAGATTATGAAGGTGCATCAAGTTCTTTTAATCGAGTTTCAAAATCCGAACAACGCGAGGATCTCGGATACTTTCAAGTAGAGATGAATTTTAAATTAGGGAGATTTAAAAAAGCAATACAATTAGGGGAGGAGGAGTTAAAAAAGACAATTAGTAATAATGATATTTCAAATCTTTCAAAAATTATTGGGGAGAGTTACTTTAATACCAACGAATATGAGAAAGCTATTGGTTATTTAAAAAATTACAAAGGAAAAAACGGAAGATGGAAACATGAAGATTTTTATCAGTTAGGATATGCGTACTATAAAATTGGAAATTATAGTAAAGCGATAGATCAGTTTAGTAAGATCATTGGTAAAAAAGATAAACTTGCCCAAAATGCCTACTATTTCTTGGCTGAATGCTACATAAAAAATAAACGAAAATCCTCTGCACTTAATGCCTACAGAAGTGCTTCATCTATGGAATTTAGTGCAGAAATTACAAAACTATCGTTATTAAATTATGCACGACTGAGTTATGAAATTGGTAATCCTTATGAGCCAGTCACAAAGGTAATCATTAGATTTTTAGAGTCTTATCCAAAAACTCAACATGAGCATGAATTGACCTCTTTTTTACTTAGCTCTTATACAAATAGTGGAAGTTATGACGAGGTAATTGCTCTTTTATCATCCCAAAATGATTACAAGGATGAGCGATTATTACAAAAAGTTAGCTTTCTTAGAGCAGTTCAATTGTTTACTTCAGGAGATTATCAAAAAGCTAAATTTTATTTCCAAAATTCAATTGATATAGATCAAAATAATAACATTACTAGTCAGTCTTTTTTCTGGAAAGGGCAGTCCGACTATGAATTAAATAATTTTCAAGAATCATTAAAATCCTATAGAGAATTTGAGAAAAAGTCAATATCTGAAGGACTTTATGGTTTATTGCAATATCATTATAATTTGGGTTATACACTTTTTAAAATGAAGAATTATCTTCTTTCTTTGAAAGCTTTTGAAAAAGTAATTGATAGCAAAGAGTATTATTCAAATAGTAAGATTCGAGATGCTTTTTTACGATTAGGAGATGCTAATTTTGGATTAGGACAGTTTTGGCCTGCAATGGACAATTATAATGAAAGTATCGTTTTATCGCCTTCTCAATCTGACTATGCTTTATACCAAAAGTCAATTTGCTACGGTTTTGTAGATCGTAACTCAAAAAAAATAACTACTCTAGAAAAATTAATAAATAGTTACCCTGACTCTTCTTTTATTGATGATGCGTATTTTGAATTAGGTGTTACTTACACAGCTACTGGTTCACTTGAAATGGCAATTAAAACCTATGAAAAATTAGTCAGTCTTTTTCCTCAAAGCCCCTATATACCCAGAGCTTTACTTAACAAAGGTTTAATTCTTTATAATCAAGAAAAACTAATCAATTCTCAGGAGATACTAAAAAATCTTCTTGTTCGTTACCCAAAAGATGGAGTTGCAAAACAAGCTTTAGGCACACTTAAAGAAATTTCAATTGACCTTGATAAAGTTCCCGAATTTACTCTTTGGTTAAGAACTTTAAAAATTGATAGTTTCACAGATAACGAATTAGAAAGAACAGCTTTTGCAGCTGCAGAAAAGCAGTTTCTCTCTAATAGAAAAAAACAAGCCAAAAAATCCTTTCTTTACTACCTAGATGTTTATCCTCAAGGGTTTAACTCAATTGAATCAAGGTTTACTCTAGCGGAAATTTATAGTGAAGAAGAAAACTTTAATGAAGCACTTAATTACTATAATCAAATTATCGACCTAGGCTCAAATGATTATAGGGAAGAGGCACTAGTTAAGGCATCCAAAATATTAATTAATGATTTATTACTTGAAGATGCAGTTGTCCTCCTGGAGGAATTGAATGATGTTGCAGTGTTTTCTGAAAACAAAAGTTACTCACTATTTAATTTAATGAGGGTTTATTATCAATTAAATGAATTTGTTAAGGCTTTAGATAAGGTTGAAGAAGTATTGGCAATGAAGGACTTAAATCCTAAGATTAAGTGGGATGCTTATGATATACTTGCTCATGCTTCACTGAAGTTAAACGATAGTCTAGCGGCTAAAAATGCATTCAAGATTTTAGAAAAATCACCAATTGATAAATTAGCAGCTGAGGCTTACTATTTTGATGCCTATAATTATTTTATGATTAAAGAACACATAAAATCTAACGAGATTATCGCCTCTTTATCACAAAAATTTAGTTCTCAGCCTATTTGGGCGGCAAAAAGTTTGCTGCTTATGGCCAAAAACTTTTACGCCCTGGATGATTCTTTCCAGGCTACTTATATACTTGAATCATTAATTGAGAATTATAGTCGTTTTGAGGATTTAACAGTAATTGCGAAAACTTTACTTGAAGAAATAAAACAAATAGAATCTCAGAAAAATGCTAGTTTATCAAAAATTCAAGATGATGTATAGCAGTATGGATTTAAAGTATTTAATTATTGGATTTCTTTTTTCTCTGATACTTTCTGCTCAAAAAAACCAGACTGAAGATGATTTGGGTACCCAAGAGGTTACAGTTGTAAAGTCTTATCGACCAAATCTTAAAAATGTTTTTAAAATTTCTTCAATCCCTGAAATAGCTGACTCATTGATTCAAAAGAAACAAAAAGTAAATTACACTTTTAAGTCTGTTCCAGTTATATCCACATTTATTCCAAATAAGGCAACTCCGCTCAAATTAAAGCGTCAAAAAGTAAATCGATTTCATAATAGCTATATTTCAGGGGGTGTTGGAATTCAATCTGAGATGTTAATGAATTTTAGTTCCATGGTTTCATTGGATCGATATCAGTCTGCTGGTCTATCTTTGAGATACAATTCATTGGGTGGAATACCAGGTACTATCATGGAAAGTACTGAGAAAAGGCTAACTCTAAACATGTTACACCAATACAAAGAAAGAAATATGAGGGTTGATTCTGACTTGAGATTTGATAGTCAAAGACATAATTTTTATGGTTTAAAGGATATAAAATGGGAAAATATACCAAGTTTTAGGGCATCAGTTGTTAACCCCCTCCAGCGTCTTAATTATCTCTCCTTAAGGTCTAAATGGCAATGGTATGATAACGCTCTTTCTAAGTTGAATTTTAATACACATATTACTACTGATTATTTTGACTCCACCGAATATATAATTAAGATTAATGCTTTATTTCGGATTCCCATGTTTGGGAATTATTTAGAATTAATACCAGACTTTGAATTGATTAATTCTAATTTTACAAGAGGCTACTATATTGATGAGTCTCTCGCTTTTAAAAATTCCTTAACTCAACTAAAAACTCAATTTTTGAATGTTGGTAGAAGATTAAACTTTAGAGCTGGAGTAAATGGTTTTATTCTTTCAAATAGTCAGAGTAAATTTAAATTATACCCCATTGTTGAGTTAACTTATAAAAGCTCGAATGGTAAAATTGTTCCTTTTTTTAATTATAAGGGAGGATATAAATTAAATAGTTTTACCTCATTATCTTTAAAAAATCCATATGTTGCCCCTACGCTTGATATTCAACCCACCGAGGTTGATCAAGATATAAACTTGGGTTTTGATGCTTATCCAAGTTCAGGATTATCTCTCAAAATGGTTGCCATCTATTGCAAGTTTATAGACTACCCAATGTTTCTTCGTTTTCCATATGATAATTTTAATAATGATATATCTTTCCGTCTAGGTAATAGCTATGGTGTCATCTATGATGCAGCTGAAAAGAAGGGAATGAGCACAAGTATAAGTATAAATTTAAGTGAATTTAATAGAATTTCACTAATTACTAGTTATTTGGATTATAAGAGACATAATGACGAGCCTGTATGGAATACCCCCTCACTTACCATCGATATTAACGGAAATTTTAAACTAGGTCAAAAATTATTTTTTCAATTTACGGGCAATTATATAAGTTCAAGAGATGTTGTGGATCATATAATTACCTCAAATGAATTAAGTGAAAAAAGTACTTTACTTCAAGACAAACTGGGGTCAATGTTCAGTACCTCCCTTTCAGTCACGTGGAAAATAAATTCTGAATGGGATTTGTTCTACAGAAATAATATTTTTTATGGGAATGTTACCTCAAGGTGGGCATATTATCAAAATCAGACTCAGTTAAATCTTCTAGGAATTCGTCATAAATTTGATATTAATCTGTAATTTTCATCTTAATCCTCTATTTAAACTTTTTAGTAATTTAAATTTTAGTTTATTTTTGCGAGCTATAACCCTAAAGAGGATGAAAAATTTTTTTTTATCGCTAATTTCAACTCTATTGCTACTCTCGAGTTGTAATGAGCGTGTTGATCTTTTGGTACATAACGCTAATGTTTATACTGTTAACGAAAATTTTGATAAAGCCACTGCATTTGTAGTCAAGAATGGAAGGTTTTTAGAGGTTGGTGGTGAAGATTTAATTGATAGGTATAAACCAACCAATGTAGTTGATGCACAAGGTCTACCCGTTTACCCGGGTTTTATAGATTCACATTGTGATTTGATCGGCCTTGGTTTAAACGAATTCAAAGTCAATCTAGGGGATTCTAAGAACATGGATGAGGTCATCAGTCGCTTGATCAAACACCAAGCCTTACATGATCAAAAATACTTATACGGAATTGGTTGGGATCAAAAGAAATTGGAAACTCAAAACTTTCCAGACAATAAAAAATTAAACAAAGCATTTCCTGATATTCCAGTTATATTAGAAGGAATTGATAGACATTTTATCTTGGTTAATGATAAAGCCCTAGAAATGGCTAATATTGACGAATTGACAAAGGTTGAGGGAGGAAAAATACTTAGCTACAAAGGTAAATTGACGGGAATTTTAATTGATAATGCTATTAAATTACTAGACAGAATAAAGCCTGAATTCTCTCGAGAAAATCAAATTCAAGCACTAATAACTGCTCAAGACATATGTTTTGAAAATGGCTTAACTACTGTTGACCAGAATGGAATTTCCAAAAATAAAATTCTTTTAATTGATAGTCTTCAAAGAGAAAAACTAATCAACATCAGGATTTACGCAATGATTGAAAACGATTTTGAGTCAATGGATTATTTTTTTAATAATGGGGGGATAAAAAATGAGTTATTAAATGTTAATTCTGTTGAAGTAAATATTGATGGTCTTTTAAGTTCTCGTGGAGCCACATTAAAAGAAAATTACAGTGACTTTCCAAAATATAATACACAATTAATTATAAATAAAGATTCATTAAATTCAATTGCTAAGCTCTTATTTGAAAATTCATTCCAAATGAATGCTATTGCTTTTGGTGATGCTGCTAATCAAATGGTATTGGATACATACAATTTATTTCTTTCTGATTCAGATGATCCTCGCTGGAGAATCGAGCATATCAACGTTATCACTAAAGAAGATATTTCAAAATTTAATTCCAAAATAATTCCTTCCATTCAACCAAGTCAAGCTGTTAGTCAAATGAAATGGGCAAGACATAGATTAGGTGTTGAGCGAATAAAAGATGCTTTTAAATACAAAGATTTATTAGATTGGTCTGGGGTATTGGCTTTGGGATCAAATTCTCCTTTTGAAAAGATTAGTCCTTTAAACACCTTTTATACAGCTGTAACTAGAGGTTCAGAAAAGGAAGATTCAAATAATGGCTTTCAGATGGAGAATTCTCTCTCACGATATGAGGCATTAATGGGTATGACTCGTTGGGCAGCTTATGCAAATTTTGAAGAGAATGAGAAAGGAAGTATTGAAGCTGGAAAATTCGCCGATTTTATCTTTTTAGATCGGGATATTATGACTGTAGACATGATGTTAGTCCCAAAAGCAAGAGTTGTTGCTACAATTCTTAACGGAAAAATTGTTTTTAGTAACCGTCTTTAAATTAGTTAACAGATTTAGAATCTTAACTTTTTAAAATCCAACCCCCCCTTTTTTTTAATAATTTTATCTAATATTTGATTTTTAGTTTAATTTATAAATCAATAGTATGATTTGTATTAAAAAAATAAAATAAATAACATATTTTTGATAAAAATTTAAGATGTGTGGAATTGTTTGTGCGTTTGATTTAAAAAAAAACCAAAAGGAATTAAGACCTCAGTTATTAGAGATGTCAAAACTATTAAGGCATCGAGGGCCTGACTGGAGTGGGATTTATAGTTCAGAAAATGCAATCATGGGTCACGAAAGGCTTGCAATTGTTGATCCTAACTCTGGCAAACAGCCTTTGTACAGCCCAAACAAAAAAAATATTTTAGCAGCAAATGGCGAAATTTATAATCACCTAGAATTACGTGAGCAATTAAAAAATAAATATGAATTTAGCACTCAGTCTGACTGTGAAATCATATTGGCTTTATATCAAGAAAAAGGAATTGATTTTATAGATGACCTTAATGGAATTTTTGCCTTTGCCATCTACGACAGCATTAATGATGAGTTTTTTATAGCTCGTGATCACATGGGCATTATTCCACTATATATGGGTTGGGATAAGGATGGAACCTTTTATGTTGCATCTGAATTAAAGGCGTTAGAAGGTGTTTGTTCAAAAATAGAATTATTTCCTCCTGGTCACTATATGCATAGTAGAGATAAGACCCCTAATAAGTGGTATAAAAGAAATTGGATAGATTATGAGGCTGTAAAAAATAATAAGACAAGCATAAGTGATTTACACGATGCTCTTTCAGATGCTGTCCATCGGCAATTAATGAGTGATGTTCCATATGGTGTTTTATTATCAGGAGGATTGGATTCTTCTATAACCTCTGCTCTTGCAAAAAAATTTTCGTCTAAAAGAGTAGAGTCTAATGACACCCAATCTGCTTGGTGGCCTCAATTACATTCTTTTTCAGTTGGACTAGTTGGCTCCCCTGATCTAGAAGCTGCTAAAAAGGTTTCCGAATATATTGGCTCCATTCACCATGAAGTTATTTTTACAATTCAAGAGGGCTTGGATGCCTTGAGAGATGTTATATATCACCTTGAAACCTACGATGTCACAACAGTTAGAGCATCTACTCCTATGTTTTTAATGGCGAGGAGTATAAAATCTCATGGTATAAAAATGGTTTTATCCGGTGAGGGTGCAGACGAGTTGTTTGGTGGTTACCTTTATTTTCATAAAGCACCTTCAGCTGAGGAGTTTCACAAAGAAACTGTTAGAAAGTTAGAAAAATTACATCAATACGACTGTTTGAGAGCCAATAAATCACTCGCTGCTTGGGGAATTGAGGGACGTGTTCCTTTTTTGGATAAAGAATTTATTGATGTTGCTATGCGTATTAACCCTAAGGACAAGATGATTAATTCTAAACGTATGGAAAAATGGGTAGTTAGAAAAGCATTTGAGGATTATCTCCCTGAAAGTGTTGCTTGGCGTCAAAAAGAGCAGTTTTCTGATGGAGTTGGTTACAGCTGGATTGACACCCTTAAAGAAGTGGTTGAGTTAGCGGTTACTGATGAACAAATGTCAAATGCTCATTACCGTTTTCCACTTCAAACCCCACAAAATAAGGAGGAATTTTATTATAGAAGTATTTTTGAAGAACATTTTCCAAGTGATGCGGCCGCTATGAGCGTTCCTTCGGTTCCCTCGGTCGCCTGCAGTACTCCGGTGGCATTGAATTGGGATGAGGCATTTAAGAACCAAAATGATCCTAGTGGACGTGCGGTTGCCAAAGTTCATGATGATGCCTATGATGAGTAGTATTTAACATAAATTTTCACTAATTTTTTTCACACTAAGTGTTAATAACTTAGCCTTGTTAAAGGCTTATAACCTCTATTTTCACTAGCTGTTTCCTTATATTTGTTTGTATACGAAAATGATAAAAAATCAGCTTTAAGTTTATGAGTGAAGAAAAAATAGGTCCGCAATATTCTGCCGATAGTATTCAGGCCCTTGAAGGCATGGAACATGTTAGAATGAGACCTTCGATGTACATCGGAGACGTTGGTTCCAGGGGTTTACACCATCTTGTTTACGAAGTAGTGGATAATTCAATCGACGAGGCTTTAGCAGGACATTGTGACACTATTTCAGTTATAATTAATGAGGATAATTCAATTACTACTGAGGATAATGGTAGAGGTATACCTGTAGGATTGCATAAAAAGGAAGGTGTTTCTGCCCTCGAGGTAGTAATGACCAAAATCGGAGCCGGTGGAAAGTTTGATAAAGATTCATATAAGGTTTCAGGGGGACTCCACGGAGTTGGAGTCTCTTGTGTAAATGCTTTATCAGAAAAACTAACAGCAACAGTATACAGAGATGGTAAAATTTGGGAGCAAATCTATGAAAGAGGAAAACCTTTAACCTCTGTCGAAGAAAAAGGAACTTCTGACAAAAAAGGAACTGTAATTACCTTCAAACCTGATCCACAGATTTTTCAACAATTACTTGATTATAATTACGATACCCTTGCCCAAAGGATGAGGGAATTATCCTTTTTAAACAAAGGAATTACAATTAATCTAATTGATAAAAGAAGAAAAGATGATAATGGAGATATTTTCCATGATAAATTCTTTTCAAATGATGGTCTGAAAGAATTTATCAGATTTTTGGACAGTAACCGAGAGCCTATTGTCCAGAATGTGATATTTATGGAGGGTGAAAAAAATGGTATTCCTGTTGAGGTTGCAATGATTTATAACACCTCATTTAATGAAAATTTACATTCTTATGTAAATAATATAAATACTCATGAAGGTGGTACACACCTTTCTGGATTTAGAAGAGGTTTAACTGGTACACTAAAGAAGTATGCAGATGCATCTGGTCTTCTTGATAAATTAAAGTTTGACATAGCTGGAGATGACTTTAGAGAAGGTTTAACTGCCATTGTATCTGTTAAAGTTGGAGAACCTCAATTTGAGGGCCAAACAAAAACTAAGCTCGGGAATAGAGAAGTTAGTGCAGCAGTATCTCAATCTGTTTCTGAAATGCTTGAAAATTATCTGGAAGAACATCCAAACGATGCAAAATTAATAGTCCAAAAAGTAATCCTTGCAGCTCAAGCTCGTCATGCAGCGAGAAAGGCAAGAGAAATGGTTCAAAGAAAAACAGTAATGTCTGGTGGTGGGTTGCCAGGTAAACTCTCTGATTGCTCTGAGCAAGATCCAGCAGTTTGTGAAGTTTTTCTTGTCGAAGGTGATTCTGCAGGAGGAACTGCCAAACAAGGCAGGGATCGTAACTTCCAAGCAATATTACCTTTGAGAGGTAAAATTCTTAATGTTGAAAAAGCTATGCAACATAAAGTTTTTGAAAATGAAGAAATAAGAAATATTTACACTGCTCTTGGAGTAACTATTGGAACTGAAGAGGATAGTAAAGCTTTAAATCTTGAAAAATTACGCTACCATAAGATTGTTATAATGTGTGATGCCGATGTTGATGGAAGTCACATTTCAACTCTCATATTAACATTCTTTTTTCGCTACATGCGTGAGTTGATTGAATCCGGATATATATATATCGCTACACCACCTTTGTATTTAGTCAAAAAGGGAGCAAAAAAAGTTTATGCCTGGGATGATGATCAAAGGGATCTTCTTCAACAAGAATTTGGAACAGGTTCTAGTGTACAACGATATAAGGGCCTTGGTGAAATGAATGCTGAACAACTTTGGGATACCACTATGAATCCTGAGATGAGAACATTAAGGAGGGTAACTATTGAGAATGGAGGTGAAGCTGATCGGATTTTTTCTATGTTAATGGGAGATGAAGTCCCGCCAAGAAGGGAGTTCATAGAAAAGAATGCCATTTACGCTAACATAGACGCTTAATATTCTATTTTAATAAGGCGCATCCAGGCAAAAACTTTTATTTTTGGCTTTATCTAAGAATTTAAAAAACTTAATAAATGAAAGTAACAGTTGTTGGCGCAGGTAATGTTGGCGCTTCATGTGCAGAATATATTGCAATTAAATCAATAGCAAGTGAGGTAGTATTGTTGGATATTAAAGAAGGTTTTGCAGAAGGTAAAGCACTAGATTTAATGCAAACTGCAACTACTTTGGGATTTAACTCAAGAATAAAAGGGGTTACTAACGATTATGCTGCTACCGCAGGTAGTGATGTTGTTGTAATTACTTCAGGAGTTCCGCGAAAGCCAGGAATGACAAGAGAGGAGCTGATCGGCATCAATGCAGGTATAGTAAAATCAGTCTCAGAAAACATTTTAAAATATTCATCTAATACTGTTATGGTAGTGGTTTCAAATCCTATGGATACCATGACTTATTTGACTTTAAAATCTACAGGTCTTCCTAAAAACCGTGTAATTGGAATGGGTGGCGCATTGGATAGCTCGAGATTCAAAACTTATCTTTCATTAGCTTTAGATAAACCATCAAATGATATTCAGGGCATGGTAATTGGAGGTCATGGTGATACTACTATGATACCTTTGACAAGATTGGCTAGCTATAATGGAACTCCCGTATCTCAATACCTAACTTCTGATAGCTTAAATCAAGTCGCATCTGAGACTATGGTAGGAGGCGCTACCTTAACTAAACTTTTAGGAACTTCTGCATGGTATGCTCCGGGAGCATCGGTTGCTTATCTTGTTGATAGTATAGTTAATAATCAGCGAAAGATGATTCCTTGCTCAGTTTATTTAGAAGGAGAATACAATCAAGATGATATTTGTATAGGTGTACCTTGTATTATTGGAAATAGTGGTGTATCAGCAATTGTAGATGTTAAATTAAATGAGGTCGAACAAGAAAAATTAAACCAAAGTGCGGTTGCAGTTCGCAATATGAATGAGGCTTTGAAGGAGGTTTTGAAATAAACTCTAAGACTCATTTACTAAATCCCCAGTCTAAAATACTTTAAACCCTTTTTAAAGTTGTTAATTCATTGGCTAAACTTTATATTTGCACGCTTGATTTAGCATAAATTAAAACCAAAATGCAGAATAACGGACTCATTAGACTCTTTGCTATACTCTTCGGATTTGTGAGTATATATCAACTTTCCTTTACATTTATTGCTAGCCAAAAAGAGGCTGAGGCAAAAGAATTTGCCATTTCAAAATATTCGCAAGACGTTACCGATTATATCAATTTGAGAGACAAGGCTTCTAATGATTACCTAGATTCAATTGGCAGTTTATCTATATTTGGATTCACCTCCTATAATGATGCTAAGGGTAAAGAGCTTAACAAGGGACTCGATTTAAAAGGGGGAATCAATGTGATTCTCCAAATCTCAGTAAAAGATATTTTAAAAGGGTTGTCAGAAAATTCTAAAAACCGAGTTTTCAGTCAGGCACTTGAAAATGCTGATGTTTTACAACAACAAAGTAATGAACCATATATAGAATCCTTTTTTAGTGCATTTGATCAGTTAAATGGTGGTATAAATTTAGCTAGTCCAGATATTTTTGCTAATCGAACATTAAGTGATGAAATCACATTTCAAATGGGAAATCAAGAGGTTAAGCCGATTTTGAGAAGAAAGGTGGATGAATCCATAATTTCAGCATTTGAGGTTTTGAGAAAACGTATTGATAAATTTGGTGTTACCCAACCTAATATTCAGCGACTGGGAACTTCTGGTAGAATATTGGTTGAGCTTCCAGGTGCTAAAGATGTTGATCGGGTTAAAAACCTTTTACAGAGTACAGCACAACTAGAATTTTGGGAAACCTATAAAAATGACCAGTTAATTAGTTTCTTAACCCAGGCGAATGAATATTTAAAAACCGTTATTGTTGAGGAAAATGAAAGTATTAAAAAAGACACAAATGAATCCTCTATTGACGAACTGCTTGCTGATGTAGAGGCACAGGATTCAACTAATGTTGCATCAATAAATCCAATTATGGATCTTGTAGTTGGCTATGGATATCAAGGTGGACCTGTACTAGCTCAATTTGCAGCTAAAGATGCTGAAAAAGTTATGTCTTACTTGGACACTCCAGAGGTAAGAAAATTATTACCGAGGAACCTTAGATATATTAAGTTTTCTTGGGGAAAACCAGCACCCAACAGTAATGTTATTGAATTATATGCAATAAAATCAAATCGCGACGACCTTGCACCTCTTAGTGGTGGAGTAGTTGTTGACGCTATGCAAACATATGATATGTCTGGTAACCCAGCGGTATCAATGCAAATGAATTCTCAAGGAGCTAGAACTTGGGAGGCTATGACAGGAAAAGCGTTTCGTGAGTCAACTAACATTGCAATTGTTTTAGATGATATTGTTTATTCAGCCCCTGGAGTTTCAAGTGGACCAATTGCTGGTGGGCGTTCAGAAATAACAGGTAATTTTTCACTAAATGAGGCGATTGATTTAGCTAATGTTTTAAGAGCAGGTAAACTGCCAGCTGCAGCTGAGATTATTCAATCTGAGATCGTTGGGCCTTCACTAGGTAGAGAAGCGATTCAGAGTGGCATGTATTCCTTTATAATAGCTTTAATTCTAGTTTTGATTTGGATGGTGTTTTATTATGGATCTGCTGGAATCTTTGCAGATATAGCCTTGATACTAAATATTTTACTCATTTTCGGTATCCTCGCGGGATTAGGGGCTGTACTAACTCTTCCTGGCATTGCTGGGGTTGTATTGACCATTGGTATCTCTGTCGACGCTAATGTATTAATATTCGAGAGGATTCGAGAAGAACTTAAAAAGGGTAAAGGTCTTAGGAAATCAGTTGCCGATGGCTATAATAATGCACTTTCATCAATTTTAGATGCAAATATTACAACAGGTTTGACAGCATTAATTCTTTTTGTTTTTGGAACCGGACCAATTAAAGGTTTTGCGACGACTCTATTAATTGGTATTGCGACATCTTTATTTACTGCTATTTTTATTACAAGATTTTTCATTGATGCAAGAAATGAAAAAGGGAAAGGCGTCTCGACGGGAACAAAGTTGACACATTCGCTTTTAAGTAAGATTAATATAAATTTTCTTGATAAAAGAAAAATAGCTTATGTAGTTTCTAGTACTATTTTAATAGTCAGTTTAACTTCTCTAAGTTTTCAAGGATTGAATCAAGGTGTTGATTTTGTTGGGGGACGCTCTTATACTGTTCGTTTTGATCAGATTATTAATCCATCTGAGGTGCAGTCCAATCTGATCAAAACTCTTGGAAGTGCTGAAGTAAAAACTTTTGGTGAGGAAAATCAATTAAAAATTACTACAAAATATAAGGTGGATGTAGAGGGGTTGGCAGTTGATGACGAGATACAAAATATTCTATACAATTCTTTACAATCTTTCTTGCCTGATGGCTATACTTATGATCAGTTCTTAAATGGTTCGGATGATAAGCAGGTTGGAATTATGTCCTCCATTAAAGTAGGACCAACGATTGCTGATGATATTAAGAAAAACTCTTTCCTTGCGGTTATAGGATCACTTATAGTTGTGTTTCTTTACATTCTGTTGAGATTTAGAAGATGGCAGTTTTCTCTTGGTGCGGTTGCCGCAGTATTCCACGATGTACTTATTGTTTTGGGAATTTTCTCATTAACCTATAAGTTTATGCCTTTTAGCATGGAAATTAACCAAGCATTTATTGCAGCTGTGCTAACAGTTATTGGCTATTCCTTGAATGACACAGTGGTTGTGTTCGACCGGATTAGAGAATTTGTTGGAGAGCATACCAAATGGGAGTTTAATAAAACTGTTAATGCCGCTTTAAACAGTACTTTGAGTAGAACACTAAATACTTCACTAACAACACTAATTGTTCTCTTAGCTATTTTTATTTTCGGCGGTGAATCCATCCGAGGCTTTATGTTCGCGCTTATTATTGGGGTGATTGTAGGGACTTATTCCTCTGTTTTTATTGCAACTCCTGTAATGTTTGACACACAAAAAGGGAATGCGGATATTGAAAAGACAGCATAGATTTAGTTTAAATTTTATAATAGAATGTCGTGCTGAATGATGCGACTTTTTCTATGGGGTATTTTCAATATGAGCCAGATGATGATCACCATGCCAAGCATAAAGGGCTAAGGCCACATGAAGTGGATATTTTACGTTTCTATTAGGATGGAAATAGCACCTTTGTAGGTCTTCTAGTTTAATACTGTTTAGCAATATAGACCATCGATGATGGATTCCCTTAATCATCTGTATACTTCCTGTAATGTCTTCTATTGTTGCGTCTAAAGTAGATGCCCAATCCGAAGGATTATAATCCATAATGGTTGGAGTATCGACTAGAATCGCTTGTTTAAATCGGATATAATTATGAGTATGACTGTCGGCAATATGATGAATCAGTTGAGCAATTTGCCAACCTCCTGGGCGATAAGGTTTTTTAAAATCATTGCTACTAAAGTTTTTGATTTTATTCTCCAATACATTGGGGTAATTTGTAATTTTTTTTTTGTGGAATTCAAAACTTTTTTCAGACATTTTAGGTTTCCATTTAAATCTACCAATAGGATATCTGAATTTTTCAAGTGCCAGATCTTTCATGAATTTAATATTATACTTTTTGTTTTCTCATAGATAATGCTAAAAGACCAAATCCCAATAATATAAAAGGTATGCTTAACCATTGACCAGTCGATAAGATTGGCATTGCAGTTTCAAACCCACCTTGACTTTCTTTTATAAATTCTATAAAAAACCGAACTGTAAATAAACCAATAAAGAATAGCCCTAAGAGGAACCCTTTTCGATCTCCGTATGAATTATTGTAGAGTTTTTTGAGAATAAAAAATAATATTAAATAACCAAAGGCTTCATACATCTGGGCGGGATAACGTGGGAGTGTTTCTCCACGATTTTGAAAAACAATCCCAAAGTTGGATCCAGTGTATTTTCCTACAATTTCAGAGTTAAAAAAGTTTCCAGTTCGAACAAAAAATCCTCCAATAGCAACTGGAATAGTTAGGCGATCTAATATCCAAATTAATGGTTTAAACCTGTATGTCCGCTGGTATGCATAAACACCTAAAATGATACCAATGGTTGCACCGTGGCTGGCCAAGCCCCTAAATCCAATAAATTCAAAACCTGAAATTAGTCCAAACAACATAGAACTCCCTTCGATGGCTTTTATGGGTAGTAAAATCTCTAATGGATGATCCTTAAAATAATCCCAATTGTAAAAAAAAACTTCTCCTAGCCTTGCACCTATAAGGGTAGAAAAAACCATGAAAATGAAAAGAGGCTCTAAGTATTTTTGGTCTATATTTTCCCTAATAAACATTTTTTTGTATAACCGGAGCCCTAATAAAAAGGCTATTATAAACATCAAGCTGTAGATATGAATCCCAAAACCTCCAATCTCAAAGAGTTTTTCACTTGGTGCCCAGTTAATTTTTAGAAGTATCATGAGGTTTTTTTGATGTTAATATTAAATGTAATATAAAATTGATTTGTAACGGTTAAAAAAATTCAGGGAACGGGATCATAACCACTTTTACCCCAAGGGTGGCATTTAGATATACGTTTAATTGTTAAAATAACACCTTTAAATACACCGAACTTTGTTAAGGATTCAATGGCGTAATGTGAACAAGTAGGGGTAAACCTACAAGAAGGCGTTAAGAGAGGTGAAATAAAACTTTGATAGGCTTTAATTAGGACTATAAGTGGAAAAATTAAAATCTTTTTTAACATTTTTTTGAATTTAATCAAATGTGAAGTTGGTACCTTCTTTGCCGTCTTTGAGATGAATCCCATATTCTTTTAGTTGGTTTCGGATTTGATCAGAAGTTTCAAAATCTTTGTTAATTCTTGCTTTATTTCTTAACTCGATTAATAAGCCAACTGTTTGGTTCAGCTTTTCTTCGGCTAAGGAACTTGATTCTTTTTCAACTCCTATACCCAATACCTCATGAATAAAAACTGGAAGCATTTTATTAAGAATTTTCCACTGATTATATTTAATAGGGTGATCCTCATGAATTATCAAGTTAATGAACTTTACCGCTTCAAAGAGCTGAGCAATGAGAAGAGGACTATTGAAATCATCATCCATTGCAGCGTAACAATTTTTAAGCCATTTATCGGTGTCAAATTCACCTTTTAGTTCACCTGGTTCATGCTTAGCTAGTTTATTAACAGCTTCCATTAATCTTTGGTATCCTTTTTCGGAGGCATCCAAAGCATCTTGGCTTATGTCTAATACAGAAGTATAATGAGCTTGCAACATGAAAAAGCGAACTACTTGGGGGCTGTATGGTTTGCTAAATTTATCATTTTTTCCAGTAAAAATATCCATTGGAAGTATATTGTTTCCGGTTGATTTTGCCATTTTTTTTCCATTGAGAGTCAACATGTTGGCATGAAGCCAATATTTAACAGGCGGTTTTTTATTTATTGCCTCAGCTTGCGCAATTTCGCATTCATGATGAGGGAATTTTAAATCCATTCCGCCACCGTGAATATCGAAAGATTCTCCTAAATATTTTGTACTCATTGCAGTACACTCTAAATGCCAACCTGGAAACCCATCACCCCAAGGAGAGGGCCACCGCATAATATGTTGAGGCTCTGCTTTTTTCCACAAAGCAAAATCTTGGGGATTTTTTTTATCGCTTTGCCCATCGAGTGTTCTAGTATTGTGGATTAATTCTTCAATTTTTCTTCCACTCAACTTTCCGTATCGATAAGTCTCGTTAAATTTTAAAACATCAAAATAGACAGATCCATTTACTTCATAGGCTAAGCCCTCCTTTAGTATACTTTTAATCAATTCAATTTGTTCAATAATATGTCCTGTAGCAGTGGGTTCAATTCCGGGAGGAAGGTTGTTAAATTTTTTTAAAATTTGATGGAAGTCAACTGTGAAATATTGAACAACTTCCATGGGCTCAATTTTCTCAATCCGAGCTTTTTTTACAATACGATCTTCACCTGTATCCTCGTCATTTTCAAGATGCCCAGCATCAGTTATATTTCTTACGTATCTAACTTTATACCCTAAGTGATTTAGATAGCGATAAATTAAATCGAAAGATATAAAGGTACGGCAGTTACCCAAATGAACATTACTGTAGACTGTTGGACCACAGACATACATTCCCACATAGCCAGGTTTGATTGATCTAAAAGGCTCTTTTTTCCCACTTAAAGAATTTAATACAACTAGGGAATGGTCAATCAAAATTCAGTCTCCAGTTTAATGTAATCTAAGAACTCAAGTTTCTTTTCTTTTTCCTTAAAAACTCCACCAAATTCTGCTGTTACAGTGCTACTAGAAATATCACGAATACCTCTTGAATTTACACACAAATGTTTTGCATCAATAACACAAGCAACGTTATCAGTTCCAAGGATTTTTTTTAACTCCTCAACAATTTGAAGAGTAAGTCTTTCCTGTACCTGAGGTCGCTTTGCAAAATAATCAACTATTCTATTCATTTTTGAAAGCCCAACAACAGTTCCATTGGATATGTATGCTAAATGAGCCTTGCCAAAAATAGGTAGTAAATGATGTTCACAGGTTGAGTATAGGGTAATGTTTTTTTCTACCAACATCTCCCCATATTTATATTTATTTTCGAAAGTTGAAGATTTTGGCTTATTTAATGGGTTGATTCCACTAAAAATCTCATTAACAAACATTTTTGCAACCCTCCTTGGGGTTCCTTTTAGACTATCATCTGCCAAATCCATTCCAAGAATATTCAGAATTTCATGCATTTTTTCTTCTATAAGAATTGTTTTTTCAGCATCACTGATTTTAAATGCATCTTTTCTTAGGGGTGTCTCCCTTGAACTAGCTTGGTGGTTGTCACCAATTTCATCGAATTGCTCCGAAAGTAAATTTTCTAATTTCATAGTTTTAATAAGTAATACAAAGATAATTATTTATCAACAAATAATTGAAATGTAATGGCTTTACAATATTTGAATTAAAGATTATAATTTGACGGCTAAACTAATGAAGAATTGCTCTTGCCTATTTCTTAGGTAAATAATGTCTGTAAGCCCCTCTTGATACATTGATTCTGACTTTTTAATATTTTGATTTAAAATTCCAATATTCAATAAACTGCTACCTAAATCATAACCTAGTCCAAATGAATATCCGTTACTAACATCATTTATTGTTTTATTAATCGATTGTTGGTCAAAATAACCTAGTCGAAAACTTAATCGATTAACTCTATACTCTCCGCCTAATTTTAAAATGCCAGCTGATTTTAAAGATCTTTCGATTTTATTATTTTGATTTATAAAATTTATATCTCCATCTCTAACATCAAATTTTAAATTACTAAAATCCGTCAAATCATATTGAAAAGTGATTAGGCCTTTAGATCCAAAAACATGAGCTAATCCAAGAGAGAAAATAGAAGGGGTTTTTAAACTGAATTCATAAATATTAATGATTTTGGGATCAACAATATCAATCCCACTTGTTTTCGAAGTTTCAATGTACTGAACCAATTCATCAGTGAAATTATACCAAACTGGGCTTTGATAGCTAATACCAATCCTCAAATTCTTAAATTTATAAATAGAGCCTAATTGAAAAGAGAATCCACTTCCAGCAGTATTCAAATCATTTTCAAATATGGTGGAAATAAAATCAGATCCTGAACCATAATTGAATTCAATTAACCTGTCAATTCTTCTAAACTCTGCATAGTAACTATTTAGGTTTATCCCAAGGTATAAGTTGTCTTTAAGTTGACCGCTTATATTAAAACTGTGTTTGCCATTATGTCCAGAGTTAGAAACAAAAAAATCGTGATCTACTACTTGGTTTTGTGGATTACTATTCGAACTATAAAGGTTATTTAGATCTATATCATCAAAAGGGTTAATTATGTAGCTTTGATAACCAAGGAAAGCTTGTTGAGTTGCAAACCCAAAATTATTCCCGAGGAATTCGTATGATTCTGACAATGTTTCATTGTCATATGTCTTAATTCTTCCATATTGAACGCCATTTGCAAAAGCAAGAAAATAATCATCCAGCCCATTATTATTATTAGCCCCGCTTGCTCTGTATTTATCTTCAAAGCTCTGTGTTCTTTGATAATTATATGCAAAGCTTAATTTAGATAAATCCCCTCCATTTGTATTTTTTAAAACTAGTACAACTCCAAATTGATTTATATTGGTGTTTTCAGAATTAATCTTGTTCTCTTTTTCTAGATAATTAGAATTTATTCGGTTATTATTTGAATTTAATGTGACATTAAATTCTGAATTAACAAAAACACCTCCTGCTGCTGGGTTATCATTTATAGCAGAGAAATCACCACCTAGGGCGTTAAATGCACCACCCATTGACATATATCTAGCAGTACCCGTGAGTTCAGGCCGTGCATATCTCAATGCATCTTGCATGGATTGAGCATTAATTATAATAGTGCACGAACATGTTAGTAAAACATGATATATGTACTTTTTCATTTTATTATTTAAAATTAACGACCTCTTGAGCTACTACTTCTACTGCTTCCACTTGAACTTCTTGACCCTGAATTATAGCTTGGAGAGGATGAGTAGGACCTTCCACTACTATAACTTGAATACCTGGATGATCCATAATTAGTTGGTGACCTGCTGGTACTTTCATAAGAACTTCTTCTGGAACTATAATTATTACTTGAACCTCTAGAGGAAATGTTTTTCTGAGTGGTAGATTGTGAGGTAGAGAAATTATTTTTACTTGTATTTTTATTATTAGATCCTCTTCCTACATTGTAACGTTTGTTATTTGAAGTATTTCCTTGGAGGTTATTACTTGAGTTAGTTTGATTTCGATTTGATTCATAATTAGATGTAAAACGAGAGGATCGTCCCCCCCTGGAAGTATTCGAATTTGAATAAACATCATTACCCCTTGAATAACCAGAATACGAATAACCCATTTTATATCCACTGAATGCATAGCTGCCGTTATAATATCGAGATCTAAATGGATAGCCATATCCGTAAGGAAAACCATATCCATAAAAGGGAGCATAATAATTGAAACCCCATGGGTTATAAAAGTTTCTAAAACCACCACCGAAAAAACCACCACCGTAAAAGCCTCCCCAAAAAGGATCGTAAAAAGAATTAAAAAGTCCTCTATTAAAGGCCCAACCGTTATTGAAGTATCCCCATGGATTGTTATTGATGTAATAAATCTCAGTTTTTGAAGCATTATCACCCCAAGGTGCTTGAGAATTCACTGACGCGTTTCCATTACTTTGATAACCTGAGTAATTGTCAGTATCTGTAAAGGATTGATTTTCATCATCCTCTAATGAAGTATAATCATCTGCTAAATTACCAAAGTAATCTTTATAGTAAAGGTTTTCACCACTTTTAGACGAAGGTATTTGTTCAGTCTTAGGAGTATTTGGATCGCCATAAATCCCATCTGATCCATAATATGACACTCCTTGATAACTTCCACATGAAAGAATTGCCAGAAGAAAAGAAATACATAACAAATGTAAGCTTTGAATAAAAATTAGATGTGTTCTCATAGTTGACAATTTTGTAGTGAATCACAAACAAAAAATAGTAGTTTTGTTCTTCGAGTTAATTAACACTAATTTAAAAACAAAATCTGTGCCAAACTTTCGATGGAAAAAAAATTAACTAAGAGATCCGAAGATTATTCAAAATGGTATAATGAGTTGGTTGTTATGGCTGATTTAGCTGAAAACTCTGCTGTTCGAGGCTGTATGGTTATTAAGCCTTATGGTTACGCAATATGGGAGAAAATGCAGTCTGAATTGGATAGAATGTTTAAGGCTACTGGACACCAAAATGCTTATTTTCCTTTATTTGTTCCAAAGAGTTTATTTGAAGCTGAGGAGAAGAATGCAGAAGGCTTTGCGAAAGAATGTGCTGTAGTAACTCATTATAGACTCAAAGCAGATCCTGAGAATAGCTCTAAGCTAATTGTGGATCCTGAGGCTAAGCTGGAAGAAGAATTAGTTGTTCGTCCAACCAGTGAGGCTATCATTTGGAAAACATATAAAAATTGGATTCAGTCTTATAGAGATTTACCTATTTTAATTAATCAGTGGGCTAATGTAGTAAGATGGGAAATGCGTACCAGATTATTTTTAAGAACGGCAGAGTTTTTATGGCAGGAGGGGCATACGGCTCATGCCACAAAGGAAGAAGCATTGAAAGAGACAAAACTAATTAATGAACTTTATGTTGATTTTGCTGAAAATTTCATGGCTATGCCAGTGGTTCAAGGTTTGAAATCTGAAAGCGAACGTTTTGCAGGGGCTGAGCAGACGTATTGCATAGAAGCCTTGATGCAGGATGGTAAGGCCCTTCAAGCAGGAACCTCTCATTTTTTAGGTCAAAACTTTTCAAAAGCTTTTGACGTTAAATTTACTACTCAGTCTGGAGGTTTAGAACATGTTTGGGCTTCCTCATGGGGGGTTTCCTCCCGATTGATGGGGGCTTTAATTATGACCCACAGCGATGACCAGGGTTTGATTCTACCTCCAAATTTAGCTCCTATTCAAGTGGTGATCGTACCAATATATAAGGGAGTGGAACAACTGGAGACAATTTCAAAAGTGGTTAATAAAATTAAAAAAGAGCTTACATCTCACGGGATTTCATTCAAATACGACGATAGAGATAACCTTAAACCGGGTTATAAGTTTAATGAATATGAACTTAAAGGAGTACCAATAAGAATTGCAATAGGACCAAGGGACTTAGAAAATAATGTATTGGAATTGGCAAGAAGAGACACTTTGGAAAAAACTATTGTTCCAATTAAAGATATTAATAAATACATTAAATCTACTCTGGAAGAAATCCAAAAGAATCTTTTTGATAAAGCATATAAGTTTAGGGAGGAACATATTACAGAAGTGGACACTTTTGATAAATTTAAATCAGTATTATCCGTAAAAGGAGGTTTTGTTTCCGCTCATTGGGACGGCACCATTGAAACAGAACAAGCAATAAAAAAACAAACTAAAGCTACAATTCGTTGTATCCCTTTTTCAGATAAACATAGAGAAGGAAATTGCGTTTACTCAGGAAAACCATCTTCTCAAAGGGTGTTATTTGCTAAAGCATATTGATTTAATATAATTTTTTTACCTGAAGTTGTAAGTCTAATTTATGGTTGCATAATTATTTTTTTAAATGTAAATTTGGCTGCCAAAAATATTGGCCCGTTCGTCTATCGGTTAGGACGCCAGGTTTTCATCCTGGAAAGAGGGGTTCGACTCCCCTACGGGCTACAATTATCCACCTTAACCCCCAAAAATACTAGCGGTTTTTTTTCAGAGACACTTTAGCTAAAAGTTAGTTGTAATGTTTAGAGATTGATTTACTGTTTAAAGGATTTTAATAAAGCTAAGGAAAAATTTTTAGCGAAAAAAGTAGATAAAAAAGATAATTAAATAAAAAATCTTTTAAATTTGCACGCTATTATTGGTAAAGTAAATAATAAATCAAGTTTTGAAACCTAGTTTATGGCTAATCATAAATCTGCATTAAAAAGAATTCGCTCCAATTTTAAGAGGCGCTTACGGAATAAATTTCAACATAAAACGGCTCGTAATGCGATTCGCAGGTTAAAAGAGAGCACTACAAAAAAAGATGCTAATAAACAGTTTCCAGCGGTAATTTCTATGGTTGACAAATTAGCTAAAAAAAACATCATTCACCAAAATAAAGCTGCAAACATAAAATCTAAGTTGGCTAAATTTGTTGCTTCTCTGTAGAACAAATTATATTTTCAATTATTATTTGGAAAGAACGAGTATTCCTATGAATTCATCGATATCAAGAATTCCTCATTATTTTTAGTTTTAACAAACCTATCGTTAATAAACTCCATAGCCTCAACAGGATTCATGTCTGCTAAATATTTTCTCATAATCCACATTCGTTGAATCGTTTTTTCATCCAATAACATATCATCTCTTCGGGTACTTGAAGAAATAAGATCTATAGCTGGGAAAATCCTCCGGTTGGCAATTCTTCGATCTAGTTGAAGCTCCATGTTACCTGTTCCCTTAAATTCCTCAAATATGACTTCATCCATTTTTGATCCAGTTTCTGTCAAAGCAGTCGCGATAATTGAAAGTGATCCGCCCCCTTCAATATTTCTTGCAGCACCAAAAAATCTTTTTGGTTTGTGGAGAGCATTAGCATCAACTCCACCACTAAGAATTTTACCTGAAGCAGGTTGAACAGTATTGTATGCTCTGGCTAAACGGGTTATAGAGTCAAGAAGGATTACTACATCATGCCCACATTCTACCATTCTTTTTGCTTTTTCTAAAACTATGTTGGCTACCTTAACATGCCGATCAGCAGGCTCATCAAAAGTGGATGCGACTACCTCACCATCTACATTTCGTTGCATATCTGTAACCTCTTCAGGTCTTTCATCAACTAAAAGAATTAATTGATAAACTTCAGGGTGATTTGCCGCAATTGCATTCGCGATGTCCTTCAACAGCATGGTCTTCCCTGTTTTTGGCTGAGAAACAATCATTCCTCTTTGCCCTTTCCCTAGGGGAGAGAATAAATCAATAATTCTTGTAGAAACCGTATTTTGTTTTTCAGCTATATTAAATTTTTCTTGAGGGAAAAGGGGGGTAAGGTGTTCAAATGATACCCTGTCTCTAACAACCTTAGGATCTAAACCATTGATCTTATTTACTTTGATAAGAGGGAAATATTTTTCTCCTTCTTTTGGAGGTCTTACATTTCCAAGTACTGTATCTCCAGTTTTAAGGCCAAATAGCCTAATTTGCGACTGAGAAACATAAATATCATCTGGGGAGGATAGATAATTAAAGTCTGAAGAACGCAGAAAACCGTACCCCTCCTGCATCATTTCTAAAACACCCTCAGTATCTATGATTCCTTGAAATTCAAAATCGGGCTCTCTGTAGCGGTTTCTATTATCTCTATTATGATTTATTTCGTGATTATCTTTTTTTCTTCTTTGATTATTAAATTTAGTGTTTTGATTATTATCATTTTTTTTATGATTAATTTCTCTTTTATCCTTAAAAGAATCTATTTTTTGGTTTGTATTATTATTTTCATTTACTGCTTTATTAACATCAGTATTCTTTTTTTCAATTATGACATCTTCTTTTTTTTCTGATTTAATAGGAGATGAAGCTATAAGATCAATTATTTGATAAATAAGCTCAAGTTTTTTTAAACCCGATATATTTTTGACATTTAGTTTTTTTGCGATTTCTTGCAATTCAGCAAGTTTTTTACTTTTTAGCGATTCTATTTCGTACATTCGAATGGATAAGGGTAATTAAAATATGAGAGTTATGTGGTATTGACAATTAGGCCGTGGAATTCTTAGGCTATTGTGCAATATTACAAATTTTATTTATAAATTATGTTTTTTCAAAAACTTATTTAAAATTGATTTTTGTATGATTCAACGTATTCAATCGATTTACCTTCTAATAACTTCTTTAATAAGTATTTCAAGTTATTTAATTTTTCCTAAACTTAACTTTACATTTAATGACTCATCATTTATGAACTGTTTTGTTATTCCATATTTATGTTTAAGTTTTTTTGTTAGTTTTTTTAATATTTTTTTGTTTAAAAACAGATTGCTTCAATTGATTTTAAATAAAATTCATTTAATCATTCACCTTTTAGTGCTTATTATTTTTTCTTGTTTAATCTATCAAAAAAAAATTAATTACCCTGAAATTCAATGGATAATAACTCCAATTTTATCCGCAATTTTTCTTTTATTGGCAAACAAGGGAATAAAGGGTGACGAAGATCTAATTAGGTCTGTCGATCGTTTGAGATAATCTTCCCTCTTAGTCCAAGCTCAACCACCTCTAGATTTTGAATTTCTTTTTTATTAATTGTAAACCTAATCATAGTCCTAATTTTGTGAAATCCATTAACACCTGCAGCGCCAGGGTTCATATGTATTAAATTTAATTTTTTATCAGAAATAACTTTCAATATATGAGAATGACCACAAATGTATATCTTAGGCTTTTCTTCCAAAAGAAGTTTTTTTAATTTTGAATTATATTTACTTGGGTATCCTCCAATATGGGTAATTAATACTTTAACTTCCTCACAATAAAAAACCAAATATTTTTTGAATTGACTTCTCAGTAATTGGTTATCAATATTACCAAATACAGCTCTTAGTGGTTTTAGTTTAGATATTTTTTCAATTATGCTGTATTCGCCAATGTCTCCTGCGTGCCAAACCTCGTCCGCCCAATTGACATGATTTATCATTTTCTGATCTAAATGACCATGTGTATCAGACATTAGAAGGATTTTTTTCAATGAATTTCTTTTTAATTTAAGATAAATATATTTTAAAAATTTGATCTCTATTATTTAATAAATAATGATGATCAAAACGATATCTTTACAAAATAATTAAATGGAATTGAAACGTTACTTTATTGAGTTTTCTTATGATGGATTGGCCTTTCATGGTTGGCAAAGGCAACCTAATGCTTTAAGTGTTCAGGAAGTTATTGAAGATGGTTTATCAAAGTTATTGAAAAAGAAAATACCAATTATTGGAGCTGGAAGAACTGATGCAGGTGTGCATGCAAGGCAAATGTTTGCCCACTTCAATGCATCAATTAAAGAGGGATATTTAAAAGATTTAGTTTTTTTGTTAAATAACTACCTTCCAAAATCAATTAATATAATTTCCCTTGAAAATGTTAAAGTAACAGCTCATGCACGTTTTGATGCTATAGAACGTTCTTATGAATACTACATTTCAACCGTTAAAGATCCTTTTACTAATTCGTTTCATTATTTTTTAAAAAATGTACCGGATATTAATTTAATGAATCAGGCCTCAGAGATTCTTCTCAATCACAAAGATTTTAAATGTTTTTCAAAGTCTCATACTGATGTTAAAACTTTTCTTTGTGATATTAAGAATGCATCTTGGTCTAAAAAAGAAAGCCAAATAGTATTTTCTATTACCTCTAACAGATTTTTAAGAAATATGGTAAGATCGATTGTGGGAACATTATTGGAGATAGGTTTAAAAAAAAGACCTATTCAAGATATGAAAGTTATAATTGAAAGTAAGGATAGAAGCAAAGCTGGATTTTCAGTACCTGCTAAGGGACTTTTTTTAACAAAAATTATATATCCCTCAAATATTTTTTTAAAATAATGAAAAAGAATAAAGTAGACATATTTGACTATACATTATTTTCAAAACTAATGTTTTATGTAAAACCATACAAAAACATATATTATTTTGTTATGTCAGCTGCTATTTTAGTTTCTGGCTTTTCTGTATTAACTCCTTACTTACTTAAAATCATTGTCGATGACTTTATTCGGTTAAAAGATTATGATGGTATGATTTTCATTATAACATTGATGTTAATCACTTTGATTGCAGAGGTTATATTTCAATTCTTTTTTGTGTTTTTCGCTAACTTGTTAGGGCAAAATGTCATTAAAGATTTAAGATTAGTTCTCTATAAAAAAATTATAGGTTTTAGGATGTCTTATTTTGATCAATCTGCTGTAGGCAGGCTAGTGACTAGAGCAGTAAATGACATTGAAACAATAGCCAGTATTTTTTCCCAAGGTTTGTTTATGATAATTGCTGACTTATTAAAAATGGCAGTTGTAATAATTATCATGTTGGTAATTAATTGGAAGCTTTCATTAATTGTTTTTTCAATTCTTCCCTTAATTATCTATGCTACAAGACTTTTTCAAAAATCAATGAAGACCGCATTTGAGGAGGTTAGGCTCCAAGTTGCTAATTTAAATTCATTTATTCAAGAGCAATTGACAGGTATGCAAATTGTGCAGTTGTTTCACCGTGAAGAAATCGAATTTAAAAAATTTACTTCTATAAACGAAAAACATAAAGAAGCTTGGTTAAAAACAGTATGGTATAACTCCATTTTTTTTCCAGTTGCTGAAATTTCTTCATCTATTACACTTGGATTGTTAGTTTGGTTTGGAGGTCTAAATGTTGCTGTTGGAGGTTCAATTTCACTAGGAACTATTTTTTTATTTATTCAAATGTCGCAGATGCTATTTCGTCCATTGCGTCAAATCGCTGATAAATTTAATACACTTCAGATGGGAATGGTTGCAGCTGAACGAATTTTTAAAATTATTGGAACAAAAAGTATCATTAATGATTTAGGATCAAAAACACCCAAAAATATTAAAGGTGAAATATCAATTAAGAACTTAAAATTTTCATATAAACGTGGGGAAGAGGTTATTCGTGGTATCAATTTAACAATAAGACCTGGTGAGAAAATTGCAATTGTGGGTTCAACAGGAGCGGGTAAATCAACACTTATTAATCTTCTCGCACGTTTTTATGAGTATGATTCTGGAGAAATTTATATTGATAATATAAAGATCCGAGATTTTTCTCTAAAATCACTTAGAAGCCATATAGGAATTGTTTTACAAGATGTTTTCCTTTTTGCAGATTCAATTCTTAACAACATTACCTTAAATAATCCAAATATTTCTAGGGAGCTGGTCATAAATGTAGCCAGAGAAATTGGGGTTCATAAATTTATTGAATCACTACCTGGCGGGTACAATTACAATGTTAAAGAGAGAGGGGTTATGCTTTCATCTGGTCAACGTCAACTGATAGCTTTCCTTAGAGTTTATATTTCTAATCCAAGTATTATGATTTTAGATGAAGCTACTTCCTCAATAGACTCCTACTCTGAGGAGCTAATAAAAATCGCTACTGCAAGAATTACTGAAAAGAAGACTTCGATCATAATAGCCCATCGATTATCTACAATTAAAAATGCAGACCGAATTGTTGTGATGGATAGGGGAAATATTGTTGAAATAGGATCGCATGAGGAGTTATTGCAAATAAAAGAAGGGTTTTATTCAAGATTATATAAAATTCAATTCTCTGAATTGGCTTTAGTTTAAATTGATAGGTCTTCGGTTAATAGTCTCCTTAAATCTTCAACGTTTTTAAATTTACAAAACTCCCCATCCTTTATGTAAGACATTTTTCCAGTCTGTTCTGATATAACTAAAACTATAGAATCTGTTTTTTCACTAATCCCAATAGCTGCTCGATGTCTTAGTCCAAATCTTGTCGGTATGGCTGTTGAATCTGATACTGGCAGGACTACTCTAGTTGCCTTAATGAAGTTTTGCTTTATAATGATTGCACCATCGTGAAGGGGACTGTTTTTAAAGAAAATGGCCTCCAGAATTTGTGAGCTTACTTCAATATTAGCTTCATCTCCAGTACTGGTTAGAAAGTCTAAATTGTTTTCTTTTTCCAAGACGATAATTGCACCAGTTTTTTCACTTGCCATTTTTTCACAAGCATTTAGTAGAGAAGTTAAATCTAGCTTAAGTGTTCCTTCATCTTGATTTGAAAAATTAAAATAACGAACTACATTTCTCCTGGAAGCAAAATTAGTTGATCCAATAAGTAAAAGAAATTTTCGTATTTCCTGTTGAAAAACTACAATCAAAGCAAAGAAACCAACACTAATAAATTTACCTAAAATATTACTTAATACATCTAGATTTAGGATATCAGTTATTTTCCAGATTAAGTAAAAAATCACTATTCCAATAAAAATATTTATGGCTACAGTTCCTTTGACTAGTCTGTAAGCATAAAATAAAAGTAGGGCAACAAGAATAATGTCGGCAATGTCTATTATAGAAATTTCAAGAAAGCTTAATTGATCCAATTATTCTGTTTTTTGTAAAATTAAAAAACTATCCAAGCGCCTGCAACAAATCAACGCATTCTTTGGCCTGCTTAACATCGTGAACACGCAAAATATTTGCACCTTTTATTAACGCCACTGTATTTAGGATAGTTGATCCATTTAGGGCTTCGTCAGGAGAAATACCCAATTTATTGTATATCATGGACTTTCGCGATAGTCCAATCATTACAGGTAATTCAAAATTTTGAAAAAACTTTAGATTTTTAAGTATTTCATAATTATGAGATATTGTTTTACCAAATCCAAAACCTGGATCTATAATTACATCATTGATTCCAGATTTATATGCAGATTGTATTTGATTTGAAAAATAATAAATTACTTCTTTTACTACATCTTTATACTTTGGATTTTTTTGCATAGTTTCAGGTTTACCAGAAGTATGCATTAATACATATGGAACATTGTAGTATCCAACTGTATTCATCATTTTATTATCAAATTGTCCACCTGAAATATCATTGATCATGGCTGCTCCGCGATCTAATGCATCAGCTGCTACTGTTGAGCGAAAAGTATCTATTGAAAAATGAGTTTTTGGGTGTATTTTAGTTAATCTTTCTAAAACTGGGAGCAACCTTTTTTTTTCAGCTTCGACTGAAACTGGTTTAGCTCCTGGCTTTGTACTGTAAGCACCTAGATCAATAAAATTTGCACCTGCCTTAATCATACTATCGGTTTGCTTCAATGCCCTTTCAACTTTATTGTATTTTCCACCATCATAAAAAGAGTCAGGGGTTAGATTTAGTATTCCCATAATTTTTGGTTTACTTAAGTCTATTAATTCTCCTTTAATATTTATTGTCATGTTTTTTTAAAATACTTTGATAACTTTATTTAACGGCTTCAATGATCTAAAAAAAATTATCGAAATTTACATTAAATTTTATTAAAATAGATGTTATCAACACAACTTCAATACCAGAGTGTAATGAAAAACTGCAAGTCTCTTTTTAATAAAAAAATGCAGGATTACGGAAGCTCTTGGCGAATCATGAGATTAACCTCTTTAACAGATCAAATTTTTATCAAAGCACAAAGAATTAGAGGTTTACAAACTAAGATTACTCGTAAGGTAGATGAGGGAGAGATTCCCGAATTTATAGGTATCATAAACTATTCAATAATGGCTTTGATTCAAATTGAATTAGGGGTCTCTGAGAACCCTGATCTTGATTTAGATGAAGCTTTAAACAATTATGAGGCTCAGGAGAAAATTATTTTTGAATTGATGTTAGCTAAAAACCACGATTATGGTGAAGCATGGCGTGATATGCGAGTTAGCTCTTTGACGGATCTTATATTACAAAAACTAATGCGAGTCAAACAGATAGAAGCTAATTCTGGTAAAACGATCGTTAGTGAGGGAATTGAAGCAAACTATCATGATATTGTTAATTATGCTGTATTTGCGCTAATTCATCTTAAAGATTTTGATTAGTAAATGATGTTATCTACTCTTTCAAAACTTTTTTATTCTTTTCTTACTCTCTTTGGAGTTGTAACAATTGTATTTTTCCTTTTTAATGTTCTACCTGGAGATCCCGCACAAATGATGGTAGATCAACAAGAGGATAGCCAACAGTTAGAACTAATAAAAAAAAAATATGGTTTTGATTTACCTATTTTAACTCAATACTTTCTCTATCTGAATGATTTATCTCCTCTCTCATATCATTCTCTTGACAATGAGGATTTATCCTTTTTCTCGGAGAAAAAATATTTTGGTTTTTCATTAGTTAAAACCTCAAATTTTGTTGTTGCAATTAAATTTCCACATTTAAGAACTTCTTATCAAAAGCGAGGTAAAAAAGTTTCTAAAGTTATTTATGAAACACTTCCAAATACAATTATCTTGGCGATTTCCGCAATTTCTATTTCAGTTTTTTTTGGACTTATTTTGGGAGTTATTTCTGCTTTATATTTTAATACATGGATTGATAGATGGCTGCAGCTATTTAGCACCCTAGGTATGAGTGTGCCCTCATTTTTCAGTGCTATTATATTTTCTTGGTTTTTTGGATTTTTATATCACCAAACCACAGGTTTGAACATGACAGGTAGTTTATATCAAATGGATGATTATGGGGAAGAGAGATTAATAATGTTAAAAAACCTTATCCTTCCATCTATTGTACTGGGAATTCGACCCATCGCAGTAATAATTCAGTTGTTCAGAAGTAGCTTACTGGATGTGCTTTCGCAAGATTATATAAAAACAGCATATTCCAAAGGGTTATCAAAAGTTGAGGTGATCTATAGACATGCTATAAAAAATGCACTTAATCCAGTTATTACTGCAATTTCTGGATGGTTTGCTTCTATGTTAGCAGGTTCTGTTTTTGTAGAATATATAT
>CACHZY010000003.1 GCA_902584445.1 uncultured Bacteroidota bacterium
GAGAAAATATGAAGATAAAGTAATTGAAGCAGGAACTGATTTCAGTGCTAATCCCTCTCCAGGTAATATTAAAGATGGTTTAATCACTGACGCCATGAAATCAGCTGGAGCAGCAAAAAAAGGAGGATCCTCTGAAATTGTAGATATTTTAGATTATGGGGAGTTTCATAAAAAAGAGGGACTAAATTTATTATGTACTCCAGGCAATGATGTTGAAAGTACAACCGCATTAGCTGGTTCAGGTGCTAACTTAATTATATTTACTACTGGTTTAGGTACACCAACAGGCAACCCAATTACTCCTGTAATTAAGGTTTCCTCTAATACTACTGTTTTTAACAAAATGTCCGATATCATTGATTTTAATACTGGTGATCTAATTGATGGCAAGAAAAGTCTGGATGAACTATCAAATGATTTACTAGAGATGATAATTAAAGTAGCAAGTGGTGAATTAATAACTAAATCATCAATAAACAGACAGTATGACTTTTTGCCATGGAAAAGAGATATTTCGCTTTAACTGCAATTAAATCTTATAATTAATTAAATAATTTTTTATATTTCGAAATAATAAACAATTAAATCATGCCAAATAAAAAATCTAAATCAAGAAGAGATTTTATTAAAAAAACTAGTCTGTTAGGGACTGGTGTTTTTATAGTTCCAAGACATATTATAGGAGGAAAAGGATATACCGCTCCAAGTGATCAATTAGGACTTGCAGCTGTTGGGTCTGGTGGAAAAGGGAGATCTGACATTGCAAATGCATATCAGAACGGAAAAAATAGGGTTCTCGCATTATGTGATGTCGACCCAGCAAGTGCAGAAAGTAGCTATAAAGCTCACCCTCAAGTAAACAAATACTTAGACTACCGAGAAATGCTTGATAAGGAGAAAAATATTGATGCCATAACAATTTCGACACCTGATCATAATCATGCTAGAATCGCATATGATTGCATGAATAGAGGTATTCATGTATATGTTCAAAAGCCGTTGACTCATACTATTGCTGAGGCTAGACTTTTGAACCAGACGGCTCAAAAAAATAGAATTGTTACTCAAATGGGAAACCAAGGAGGGTCAAGTATTGGAGTTCCTAAAATACAAGAATGGATTGATAAAGACAAAATTGGAAAAGTACATACAATTTATGCCTGGACCAATCGACCCGTATGGCCTCAAGGAGTTGAGCATCCTAATGCAAATCCATCTAAAAAACCAAAAACTCTTGACTGGGATTTGTGGTTAGGAACTGCAAGAAAAAAACCTTATTCTCCTGGCCTCCACCCCTTTGACTGGAGAGGGTTTTGGGAATACGGAACAGGTGCATTAGGGGATATTGGTTGCCACACACTCGATGCTCCATATAAAACTCTTAAACTTGGATATCCAAGTAGTGTTGAATGTACTGCAACAAATGTTTTTAGAAAAATGTGGGTGCCAGAGTATACACCAACTGGATGTCCAATATCATCAATGGTTACAATTGAATACAAAAATTCTCCTCACAATAAAGATGGAATAAAACTTATCTGGATGGATGGTGGACTTACTCCTACAATTCCTGAGGAGATTAAAGAAGAATATATTATGAATTTCGACAAGGGAGATTCATCGGGAATTATGATGGTTGGAGCGAAGGGAGTCATTACTGCTGAGATATATGCTAATAATCCTACCTTATACATTAAAGGTGAAAAACCAGTTGTTTTTAATACTAGTAAACAACCAAATGTAAATATTGTTCATGCTTCAACTTGGACAGAAGCCTGTAAAGCTGGATTTAACTCTAAGGAGCATAAAAATCTTACATCCTCATTTGACTACTCAGGACCATTTACTGAAACTGTCATAATGGGTAATTTGGCTCTTAGAAGTCGAGATTTGAGAAAGAAAATTCGAACGAAAAGAAATGGTAGAGATGAGATGGACTATTATGGAAGAAAGAAATTGCTTTGGGATGGTGAAAATATGAAAATTACAAATCTAGATGAGGCAAACGAATTTGTTTCCAAAAAGTACCGTGAGGGCTGGGAACTACCCATTTAATGAATGAAAGATGTTAAATTAATAAGCAGGAACACAAATAATATTTGGGTTCCTGTTTTTTTATCAAAATGTCTTGCATAATGAGAAGCTATCAAAAAATTAGATCTGAATTTGAATTATATGGATATAAAATTATTGATTACGATTTTGATAGACCCTGGGGCGGTTTTTTAGTAATTGATGAGGATCAATCACAAAAGTTTGCTAATCAGTTTTTTAAAAGCATAGATGTCGAATCATTAAAAATAGGTGGGAAATTGAGTCCAAAAATTTTAATTGTAAATTCTAACTCAAGGCTTTCATGGCAATATCATTTCAGAAGAGCAGAAATCTGGAGTATACAAAAAGGAGAGGTTGGAATAGTTCGATCTGATAATGACATTGAAAATAAAGTTGAAATATTCAAAGAAGGTGACCAAATTCGATTAAATAAAGAAGAGCGCCATAGGTTAATAGGGCTTGATAATCAGTCATTAGTTGCCGAGATTTGGCAGCATACCGATCCTGATCACCCTTCAGATGAACAGGACATTGTCCGTGTACAGGATGACTTTGGACGATAAAAAAGTTTTTTACTTACAGTTTTGTTTATAGCTTGTTAATAGAAAAATATTTACTTAATAATAATTTAATTTTTACTTAACAATAGTTGTTTTTCTTTAAATGAAAATGAAAATCGACATTGACCGTTACAAAATTTGTCTATTAAACAATTCGAACATTCAAAAAAAAATTGAGTATCTTATTAGAGAAGATTTTATAAGTTATTGTAAAAGAAAAAAAATAAGTTACCAAGATACTGACGAAATAGAGGATGATTACAAGGAGGTTTGGGATACTTCCATGCATACATTTCTTCATGATTTAAATGACTGGTAAAAAATATGATGAGTTTTAAGCATCAGTTAAGATTTCTCGTACTGCTTTTTTTTGGGGTATTAGTTAACGCCCAAAATAAATCCTTTTTTGTTTCCCCGCCTAACTATGAATTGATCAGTACGGATTTACATATTCATACGGCTTTTTCAGATGGTTACGTATGGCCTAATATTAGAGTTGATGAGGCATTAAAAGAAGGGTTAGACTTAATTTCAATCACTGATCATCTCGAATATCAACCTCATAAAGCCGACATTCCGCACCCTGATAGAAACAGATCCTATGACATAGCTGAAGACCATGCTAAGAATAGTGACTTATCGGTAATCAAAGGGGCAGAAATTACCCGATCCATGCCGCCTGGACACATCAATGCAGTATTTATAAAGGATGTCAATAAGCTTTTATTTCCCCATGATGCAAAAGCTGCAATTGTTGAAGCCAATAACCAATCTGGGTTTGTCTTTTGGAATCATCCAAATTGGGAGTCTCAGCGTCCTGATGGAATTGCTCGACTTGAACCTTTACACAGGGAACTAATTGAAAAAAAATTACTTCATGGTATTGAAGTAGTAAATTTCACAACCTTTTCTGAGGAGGCAATAACAATTGCTTTAGATAATAATCTAACCATTTTAGGTACTTCGGATATACACGGTTTGACCGCGTGGGACTTCAAGATATCAGAGGGGGGGCACCGCCCAATAACTTTTATTTTATCAAAAAGTAATAGTGTTGAAGATATTAAAAAAGCTCTTTTTGAGGGTAAAACAATGGTTTGGTTTAAAGAATTAATTATTGGTAAAAAGGAACACCTTTATAAAATTATCAAAGCAAATCTTACCGCATCTGCAATCTCTTATAAAAAAAATCAAATAATTGCTAAAGTTATTTTAAAAAATCATTCATCAACTTCTCTTCATTTAAAATATAAGGGGCCTTTTACCTTTCACGAGGATAGTGATACATTTACAATCCCTCCCTACAGCGAGAAAATTATTATGGTAAAAACCTTGGAAAGAAAAAAAAGTCTTGAGCTTCCATTTGAACTGCTTAACGGAATCATTGGAAATAAAAAACATTTAGAATTTACTATTTCGACTGATTAAATAGGCTTCAATACTTTTGAAAATTAGCTTTGAATCAAAGTTTTTCCTTATAAATGCTTGTCCTGCTTTGCCAATGGCAATTCTTTCTTTAGGGTTTAAATACAGGTATTCTATCTTATCACTAAAGGGTTTTACTTTGTGAGGCTCAGTTAGAAAACCAGTAGATTTATCTATCAACTCAGCATTACTACTAATATCAAATGCAATAACTGGAAGACAAGATAAAGAAGCCTCAGCTAATACATAGCCAAAACCCTCCCATAATGAGGGTAACAAAAAAATATCAGCTGACATTAATAAGTCTTTAGGGTTTTCTAGAAAACCCAAAAATTCAATTTCCTTTTCTAAATTATTTTCAGATACTAATGATCTTAAAAACTTTTCCTGAGTCCCTTTACCTCCAATTAAAATTCTAAACGAAATATTTCGTTTTTTTAATTCTTTCGCAACTAGGATTAAAAATTGAAAATTCTTTTGGGGTTCCAATCTTCCCAGAGCAGCTATTGTAAATAATCCGCCATTCTTTTCTCTAACACAATTGAAAGGCCTATCAATAAAAGATAGAGTGTCAATTCCATTTGGAATAACCGTTATTTTATCAGGTGAAACAAGTGAAACTCCATTTGATAAAATCGCATTTTTAGTCGAATTGGAATTTGTCAAAATACCCGTTACCACCTTTTGATACAACAGGCGATTAATGAAATAATTTCTAACAGGGCGGTCACTCCCTCTTCTAAAAATTATTTTATTTACTCCAGCAATTTTGGCGGCAATACCCCCGCATTTTAAATCTCTTGAAAGATTTAAAACAATGCTTTCAACCCGTTGTCTTTTCAAAAGCCTTACTAAAGAAATGATTTTAAGTGGATTTAAAATGCTAAGGTTATTCAATTTCAGATAATGGACAGAAATTCCTAAACTAAGTGCACGTTTGCCTAGAGCTGACCCTGGTTGCGTAATTATAAAAACAGAATTCCCTTTAGAATGAAGATGATTTGCCATTTCCAAATGCCATTTTTCTCCTCCACCCCATTCCATTACACTATTAAAAAAACAAAACGAGTTCAATTGATAAATGAATTTCACACAAGATTAAAAAAAATAAACTAATAATTTAATTAATCACTTTTTTTAAAAACCTTTGTTCTTTAATATAAAAAAAGTGATTTGCGGTCAATTATCTAATTATCATTAAAAATCTTTATGAAAGTACTCTTGATTCAACAAAAAATGATAGGAGATGTCCTTCTAAGCACCCTTATTTGTAAAAATCTAAAAATTTGGAACCCTACAATTAAAATAGACTTTGTTGCCAATAATCACACCCTTGGTGTTCTAGAAAATAACCCCTATATCGATAATATTATAGTCTTTCAAGACACTTATAAAAATGATAAATTGGGGCTAATTAAGTTTATTAAGAGCTTTCGAAATAAAAGATATGACTATATTATTGATGCTTATGGAAAGCTAGAAAGTATACTTCTAACAATATTTACACCGGCCAAAATTAAAATAGGATATTCTAAATTCTATACAGACTTTATTTATAATATGCCTATCAAACGAATCAAAAGTTCCCATCAAAAATTACAACTCTCAATCCTCCATCGTTTACAATTGTTGGATCCTATCCTAGGAGATAAAATAAATACAACTGATTTTCAAATTCACTTAACACAAAATGAAGAAAAAGAAATCGCTAAGAAGTTTGATTTGACACTTGAGGGAAACAAAAAACCCATAATGATATCTGCCATGGGAAGTGGAAAAAATAAAACCTACCCAATTGAATATCTAGCAATACTAATTGAAATGACTTTTGAAACCACCAATGCTCCTATGATCCTGAATTATATGCCGAAACAAAAAATGGAAATTAGCCGACTGATTAATATGCTAAAGCCCAAAACAAAAAAAGCAATTCAGAATAGCTTAACCCCTAATTCATTGCGAGATTACATCGTTACAGTTTCACAATGTCAAGCAGTTATTGGTAATGAGGGAGGTGCAATTAACATCGCAAAGGGGCTGTCAAAACCAACATTTGCTATTTTTTCACCAGTAATTGATCCCTATGGGTGGCATACAGAAGTAAAAAATAAAACCGTGGCAGTACACCTAGTAGATTACTTTCCAGAGATTATTGATTTTAAAAACAAAATAAAAAAAAGTGACCATATAAAAACTTTATATTTAAAACTAGAACCAAAGCTTTTTAAGCAAAAGTGGATAAGTTTTCTAAAAGAATTAAAGTGATTTCTTTAACTAGTATTTAACCTTTGTTGGGAATTTCTTAACAGTTTGAATGCTACTTTTGTAATGTACATTTGTAATAGACTATATTTTTGTTTGTTTAATTGGTTTAACCCGTTAGGATTATCTAGTCCTAGCGGGTTTTTTAATGCGTTATAAAATAGAATAAACGGTATTATTGTGAAATCTCGTACTCAAACTCCCAGTTTGGATCCTCTAATTTATTTATAATATACCTTATAGTGATTTCTTGTCCCTTTGAGATAGTTTTTTTAGCTTGAATTCGGATATGTCTCAACTCTCCCATTTGCTCGTCCTGCTCCGATAGAATAGCATTGCAATTTGGAATTTCATGATGATTAATGAATCCTCCCAGAGGTAAGCGAATATAACCATCTGGAAAACGCTCATCAAATATGTGAGAGATTCCTAAATCAAACCCCTCAGGTAAATCACGTTTTGCGAAGACTCCCAAACCTTCAATTTTACTTTCTTTAATGGTAAGAAAATCAGGTAAGGGGCGCCAAGATGTTTTTTTTATCATTGCTGTCATCTCTCTTGTTTTTAAAATCATAATTCTAATGATATGAGATCTTACAGAAAATTAATTCAATTAACAAATTAACAATATTTATTTTATGATCGCAACTTGTTAAAATTTTACATTTAAACAAACACCAAAAATCGTCAAATAATAGGTTATTTGTTTTTTTTTCTGCAAAGCACCACAAAAATACTTCCATACAAAGAATGAACTAAGCTAGATATTGCAGAGGGAATAGCCACTGCAGGATTTAAGAAATTCTCTTTAGCCAAAACAACTCCTAGTCCTGAATTTTGCATCCCAACCTCTATTGAAATCGCTCTACTAGCTGCTTCATTTTTAAGTAGAGTTTTGCTCAAAAAATAGCCGAGAACAAATCCAATTAGGTGAAGGCTCATAATGGCTAACAATAGTGAAAATCCTGAACTGAGAATAATTTGCTTCCCTTGACCAATAATACTTCCAACAATCAATGTAATTAAAATTACTGCAAATGAAGGAGAATAAAACTTTATACTCTCGGTGTATTTTGGGAATTTAGAATTTATGACAACACCTATTATAACTGGAATTAAAACCACCTTTAGAGTACTATAAAAAAGTCCCATAGCATTAACATCAATTACATTTCCTGAAAGATTGCTAGTTAAAAGTGGAGTCATTACTATTGCTGCAATTGTAGAAATAGTTGTCATCGTAACTGAAAGTGCAAGATTAGATTTAGATAAAAATACAATTACATTAGAAGCAGTACCTCCTGGACAGCTTGAAACCAAAATTAAACCAACAGCGAAAAATGGAGGTAAATTGAACATATAACCCAATAGCCACCCAAAAAAAGGCATTACTGTAAACTGAAGAAAAAATCCCGTCAAAAGCCAAGATGGGGTTTGCTTAACCTGATGGAAATCTGAAAGACGGAGTGTTAAACCCATTCCTAACATAATACCACCTAAACCTAAAGTTATAAGATTACCTGAGAACCATGTGAATATGGGTGGGTAAATCATTGCTAATAAAGAACCTAACGAAACAATCCACGGAAAAGCACTCGGAATAATATTAAAAATCCTCAATAGTTATGGATTTCTAAACGCCCAGATCTCATGCAAAGGATCTCCCTTGCTGCTGAATCCTTTGTGATGCCAGTCTTGACCCTTTATTAAGTAGCTAAAGCTTAAAGAAATTCCCACTTTTTTATTGTCTCTTGAAAAATAATCTATATTCTCCTTATATATCCCATTCTCTGCGGTATAACTTCCACCACCAGTACCCATGAAGGAAAAAGTATTTGTATTGAATGCAATCCATTGAAAGTAGCCATCGACAAGTATTTTCATTGTTTTTCTGGGTTGGTTTGTATCTCTTCTCCGTTCAGTTTTTCCTCTAACACGACCTGACATTAACCATTTACCCTGAAGTGGAAGAGTTACCCCAGAAATTTTTTTCCATCCGCCGCGGTCAGATATTGAAATAGTTTTCAAACTGTCGTTTGAAAAATTTGAATTAAATTCAAGGTTAACAACGATATCGTTTCCATTTTTTTGATAGAAACCCCCAGTAGTTTTTAAAAATTGATTCGAGCTAGACATAAATTGAGTTTCAACAATATATTCATCATCCATTAAAATGCGATGTATAATTGATTGACCATTTTGTATAGAATTGAAAGAAAAAGCCTGTCCAAATAATAAATGATTAGATAAAAGAATGATTAAATAGATGTTTTTCATTTTACATAATTAAATGATTTTTAGTAATTTATTTAAACCACTGAATGTTGATAATCAAATGTATTAAAATTTAAAATTAATTTATTCATTGATTCGTGTTAAAAACACACAAATAATAATAATTTGAAAGTAAATTTATTAACTTGAGTATAAGATATAATCTGATCTAAAAAATGAAAAATCTTAACCTAAACGCATGTCTTCTCATGCTTTTGTTTGTATCACTTTCATTTAGTCAAAGAGTAGATTTTGAAGAATACGATCTTAGTAATGGCCTTCATGTCATTTTACACCAGGACAAATCTGTGCCAATTGTTACAACATCTGTTCTTTATCACGTGGGATCAAAGGACGAAGATCCAGAGAGAACTGGATTTGCTCATTTTTTTGAACACTTACTCTTCGAAGGAACTAAAAATATTGAGAAGGGGAAGTGGTTTAGCATAGTAACCGGAAGCGGTGGTTCAAACAATGCATATACAACGGACGATTTTACATATTACTATGAAAATTTCCCCTCAAATAATTTAGAATTAGCCATTTGGATGGAATCTGAACGGATGCTTCATCCTGTAATTGATAAAATTGGTGTAGATACACAAAATGAAGTAGTCAAGGAAGAAAAGCGTATGAGATATGACAATAGTCCCTACGGAAAGTGGAATGAAGAGGTAAAATTTAATTTATTTAAGGTTCATCCCTATAAACAAACAACTATAGGAAAAATGGAACATCTAGACTCTGCTACATTAGACGAATTCTTAGCCTTTAATGAGAAATATTACATTCCTAACAATGCCGTGCTTACAGTTGCTGGAGATATAGATATCCTTCAAACTAAAAAATGGATAGTAGATTACTTTGGGGAAATTCCCAAGGGAAAAGAAATTAAAAGAAAATACCCTGAGGAACCCGAGATAAATGAAACAATTAAAGCAAAGGCCTTTGACCCAAACATTCAAATCCCGGCTATATTTTTAGCTTATAGAACTCCTAAAAGGAATTCAAGAGAGGCAAGGGTTTTGGATATGATTTCGACCTACCTAAGTGGTGGAAAAAGTTCGAAACTCTACAAAAAATTAGTTGATGAAAAAAAAATGTCATTAGAAGTATCAGCATTTAATCTGAGTAATGAGGATTATAGTACTTATGTCATTATAAGCTTGCCAATGGGAGTAACTAAACTAGAAACGTTAATTGAAGAAATCAGTGAAGAGGTCGATAAAATTCAAAATGAATTGATTTCTGAAAAAGACTTTCAAAAGCTACAGAATCAGTTTGAAACAAGCTTTGTAAGTTCTAATGCTACTATTGAGGGAATTGCAAATTCACTTGCTGAATATTACACTTTTTACGGAGATACAGATTTGATTAATAAAGAATTAGACCTCTACAAATCCATTACTAGAGAAGAAATAAAATCAGTAGCGCAGCTTTACCTCAAGCCTAACCAAAGACTAGAGTTATATTATTTACCTGAATCTCAAAAAGAATAATAATGAGCACTTTTAAGCTACTTTTAAGCATTACCCTTTTGAGTAATTTAGTTACCCTTGCCCAAGTAGACAGATCTTTACAGCCGAAACCTGCTCCAGCTCCTGAAATTAACTTCGGGGTACCTAAAGAATATCAATTTGAAAATGGAGTTACTTTAATGGTTGTTGAAAACCACAAGCTTCCAAGAGTTTCTGTTAGTTTAAGAGTTGACAACCCGCTTTACCTGGCAAAAGACAAAACGGGAGTTCAATCACTATTGGGAGTAATGTTAGGTAAAGGCTCCATAAATATCCTAAAAGACGATTTTGAGGAAGAAATAGACTTTATGGGTGCAAGCTTAAATTTTAGTTCATCATCTGCCAGTGCCGGATCCCTGAGTCGCTATTTTCCTCGTGTTTTTGAAATGATGGCTGATGCGCTTTTAAAGCCAAACTTTTTACTAGAGGAATTTGAAAAAGAAAAAAAGAAAATTTTAGAGGGTATTAAAGCAAGTGAAAAAGATGTCAAAACAGTAGCTCGAAGAGTAGAAAATCTACTTTCATATGGAAAGAACCACCCCTATGGAGAATATGCTTCAAAGGCAAGTATAAATAAAATCAAAATTTCAGATATTGAAGAATTATATTTAAAACGATTCTATCCTCAAAATGCTTATGTCATTATAGTAGGGGATATCGATTTTAAAATTGCAAAAAAATTAACTCAACGATATTTTGGAAAATGGAAAAAAGGAAAAATTACCAAATCAATATTTGAAACTCCAAAAAATTTGGATCAAACAGCAATTTCTTTTGTTGAAATGCCAAATGCAGTTCAATCTGAAATTTCCGTTTTATCAATTGCGGAAATTGATAAAAATAATCCAGATTATTATCCACTTTTAATAGCTAATCAAATATTAGGTGGAGGAGCCGAGGCTCGCCTTTTTTTAAACCTAAGGGAGGATAAGGGTTATACTTATGGCTCATATTCTCGTTATTCCTTTGATCATAAAACTAATTCGAGATTTAGAGCCTATGCAAGCGTAAGAAATGCTGTTACTGACAGTTCAGTTGTCGAGTTACTATATGAAATTCGTAAGATGTCTAATGAGCTTGTGAGTAATGATGAGCTTAGTTTAGTTAAAAAAAAATACGCTGGTTCTTTAATCAGATCTATGGAACAGCCATCTAACATCGCAAATTTTGCCTATAATATTAAGACACAAAAACTTTCCGAAAATTTTTATAATGACTTATTAAAAAATATTGAAAAAGTAAATAAAGAGGATATTAGCCGTGTTTCAAAAAAATATTTAAATCCCAATAATTTGAGTGTAATCGTCACGGGAAAAGGGAGTGATGTTTTAAAAAAATTAGAAGATATTGAATTTGAAGGAAGAAAATTAAGCGTAAGTTATTTTGACAAATATGGGAACGTTTCAGATCGCCCTGTGTTTTATAAGCCTAAAACCCCCGAGGGAATATCAGCTCAGTCAGTTATAAACAATTATATTAAAGCGGTTGGGGGTAAGGAAAGGCTCGAAGGTGTGAAAACTAAAATTACTTTACTTGATGCAATCATGGAAGGAATGACCATTCAAATTTTAAATAAACAAACAAATAAAAATCAGCTTTTAACTGAGGTAAGTATGATGGGTAACATCGTGCAAAAAACTGTTTTAAACCAAACTAAAGGCTACAATGAAACCCGCGGTAAAAAAACAGAAATGAAGGGAAAAGAATTAAAGGAATTTATTAAGGACGCAATAATTTTTCCTGAATTAAAAGTAGATCCATATCAGATTAAACTTACTGGAATTGTTAGTTTAAACGGTGAGGATGCCTACGAAATTATATGGTCAAACAATAAAAAAGTATATTATGCCACCTCTGATTATCATAAAATTCAGGAGGTTCAAAGTTCAGAAATGCAGGGTAAGTTAATAAATATCATAAAAGAATATAGTGATTACCAATCTGTAGAAGGTATTCTTTTCCCCCAAAAAATCACTCAAAATATGGGTTCTCAAAAAATAAATTTCAAAGTGACATCTATCAGCCTCAATGAAAAATTATCAGATGATGAATTTGAATAATGTTAAAGTAAAATTATTTTGAAGGGATCCTTTTTTTATCTTTACACTATGAAAAATATACGATACAGCCTAGTTGTAATTGCTATTTTAGCTACGACGTTTACTGGATGTAGAAATAATCAGTTTTCAACGAAGAGCTTGGTAAATTATTCAGATACTAATATTGAAGAGGCTTATAAATCCCCCAAACAAATTAAAATGAATATTGAGGGTATGGTATGTGCAGTGGGTTGTGCAGCTATGATAGAAAAAAATCTCAATAAAACTAATTGGATTAAATTTGCTAAAGTGGATTTCGAAAGCAAGAAAGCTGTGTTGACCTATGATGCTAACCGACTGACTACAAATGATATAACCCAAGTTGTACTCAACACAGGTAGTGATTACTTGGTTACTGATTTGGAATTAATCGATTAATTTTTCCACCTAAGGGTCTCGATTAGCTGAACTACGTCTCTTTCTATATATTTTGCGGCTGGCATTATCGAGTCATAATACGGTCTTGAATAGAAATACAAAGAACCGACCAAAAAACTTCTAGTAGAATCGGTAAGGAAAAATTGCAGCTGAGATGCAGCATTTCCAACTACAGAAAATAAAGTTCCATAAACCTTATGCTCTTCTGAAATAAAAACCCTCTCTGGGATTTCTTCTGCTTTAATCATATGCTTTCTTGGTAATTTATATGCATCATTTAACAATGAGTCAATATTATTTTCAACATTCACATAAGACAAATATAAGGTAGCTTTCATGTCAGGATAATAAATATCTGGAGCCATTTTAGCTGATTTTTTTAATAGAGTATTCTGATTAATTTCAAAGTCAAAAGGATAAATGTCTGATATTTTTTTATATTTTGGGGTTGGATATTCTAATCTCAACATACCAATTGGCTTGGGCTGAACAAAACCATTACAAGCATCTAAAAAAAGAGTTGCAAATCCTAAATATCTAATCCCCTTAAAAGATCTAATCATACTTTTTTGGGTAAAATAACCTTAACTCTTTTAATCCTTTTCCTGTCAACCGATTCAACAACAAATTGGTAAGAATTAAATGATATAACCTGACCCATTTTAGGTAAAGCTTGAGCCAATTCAAGAATAAACCCTGCAAGTGACTCTGATTCTCCTTTAGCTTTTTCAAAAAATTCGTCTTCATCTATTTCAGTTACCTTATAAAAATCTTTCAAATTAATTTTGGCATCAAAAACATAAGTACTGTTATCTAGTTTTGAATAAATTAATTCCTCATCATCAAACTCATCACTAATATCCCCAACTATTTCCTCTATAACGTCTTCTAGAGTAATTATACCAGAAGTTCCTCCATATTCGTCTACAACAATAGCCAAGTGAATTTTCTTATGCTGGAATTCTTTTAAAAGGTCATCCAATTTCTTATTTTCAGGAACATAAAATGGAGGTTTTACGAGTTTTTGCCATTTAAAATTTGGTTGATCTAAATATGGTAAAAGATCTTTAGTGTATAAAATCCCAATTACTTTGTCAATACTTTCCTCGTAAACAGGCACCCTAGAAAATCCCTTTTCAAGTATTAGTTTTGTAATGGTTTCCAAATCCATTTCCTGAGATAAAGCAAATAAATCGATGCGAGGACACATGACCTGTTTTGTATCCGTATTTCCAAAATTTACTATCCCTTTAAGTATTTTCTGCTCCTCTTTTGTAGTTTCATCTTCTGCAGTAAGTTCAAATGCTTGAGATAATTTATCTATTGAAAATTCATTATTTTTCTGTGCCAATCTTGACTCCATTAAGCGAGTAATTCTGCTCATTGGTAATGTCAAAAAAAACAAGACATAATGATCAATGAAGTAAATAGGAGTAGCCATGGTTTTAGAAAATTTTATAGCATTTCTGTTAGCATAAACCTTTGGTAAAATCTCTCCAAAAAATAAAATTAGGAAAGTGATCAATCCAATCTCTATAAATAAAACAATTAATGGATTTCCAATTGGACTAAACAATATCTCCCCTATAAGTGCAAATAATAAAACAATTGCAATATTTATAAAATTGTTTGTTATCAATATAGTTGCTAATAATCTTTTAGGTTCATTTAGCAATTTTTTAGTTAGTTCCATTTGTCTTGAAGGTTCCTCTTCCTCAGATTCTAAATGTTCTTTAGTTAAAGAAAAAAAAGCTACCTCAGCGCCAGAAATTAATCCAGATGCAATTAATAAAATAAATAGTGAAATGAATTGAATCAACAAAGACCCTTGCAATTCGAATAAAATAAAAAGTAAGCTTGTGGAGTCAGGGTCCAATTAATTTTTGCTTTAATTAAAACGGAAGGTCGTCCTCTGCAGGACTCACCTCCCCAGCAGGAGGGTTAATATTAGAAGGCTGAACTCCATCCAATTGATTTTTTTTGGTACTAAGAAAGGTAAATTCATCAACGTTGATCTCTGTAGTATATCGATCTTTATTATCCTGATCTTGCCATTTTCTAGTTTTCAGTCTTCCCTCAATATAAATTTTATCTCCTTTACTGAGGTATTTTTCACAAATTTCAGCAGCTTTATTTCTCAATACAACATTGTGCCAGTCAGTATTGGTTACTTTTTCACCTGAAGTTTTATTTGTATAGACTTCATTAGTAGCAATAGGGAACCTTCCTACGCACCCGCCGCCATCAAAAAAGTGGATTTTAACGTCATCACCTAGGTGGCCGATTAACATAACTTTGTTTAAAGTTCCATTCATGAAAAAAACTTTTAATTACCTTTTCAAATGTAATGAATCACAATCAGTTAATAAAAAAATTTTCTTTAAAGTTTTGAAGTGCTTTTGGCATGGGGTAAGAATCTATTTTTGACCATTCTATATTTAATTTTTCACTATTTGAGGTCTTTAAAATCCAAAAATCAATTTTCAAATGTTGATGAGTTAATTTATGAATGATTGGCTTATCATTCCATTTTTCAAACAAATAATATTGATCAATATTGTACTTATTCAATATTTTTTTTAAAGATGATTCTTTCAACCTTTTCAGTCCATTAAATTGCTCAATGAGTGGAAATTGGTATAGATTTCTCCATATACCCTTTGACGTTCGTTTTTCTACAATAGTATTATTCTGCTCATCGATTATAACTATATAATTAAAGAACCTTAATTTAACATTTATTTTTTTTGATTTAAGTGGCAGCAAGCTTACTCTACCCTGTTTAAATGCAATACAATTCTTAATGAAAATACAATCCTCACATTTAGGTTTGGGTGTACATTGTAAGGCCCCAAATTCCATCAGTGCTTGATTATATTCACCAGGTGGTGCATCTTGCATCAAGTCTTTCGATTTTTTTTTGAAAATTTTGTGTGCATTGTAATTATTGATTGGAGTATCAATCCCAAAGATCCTTGAAAGAACTCTATACACGTTTCCATCAACAACAGCCTGTTTTTGTCCAAAACAAATTGAGACTATTGCACTAGCAGTGTAATCTCCAATTCCCTTAAGTTTTTTAATTTCTTCAAAATCTTTAGGAAACCTACCTTCATAATCGTTCACAATTTGCTTAGCTGTAGCATGGAGGTTTATAGCTCTTGAATAATATCCCAATCCCTCCCAAAGTTTTAAAATATCTTCTTGTTCTGCCTTAGCCAAATAATCTATTTTGGGATACGTATTTACAAATTTGTGATAGTAAGGTAATCCTTGAGCAGCTCTTGTCTGCTGCAAAATAATCTCTGATAGCCATACATTATATGGGTTATTATTCTCTCGCCATGGAAATGGACGACGGTGATCGAGGAACCATCCCAACAACTTTTTATGAAAAATCATATAGAAAAATCAATACTTAATGCATAATCATGAAACAAATATAAAAAGGTAAGTCTTAATGAATTATCATTTTAATTTTTATATTTGCAAGCCTTTATAGGTTAACATTAATAGAAACTATTTAAATATGACAAAAGCTGATATTGTAAGCAATATATCTGATCAGTTAGGGATTGATAAAATAGACGTCCAGGCTACTGTTGAGAAGTTCATGCATGAAATTAAAGATTCTCTGGAAAATGGAGAAAATGTGTACCTTCGCGGGTTTGGAAGTTTTATTATTAAGACCCGTGCAGAAAAAACTGGAAGAAATATTTCAAAAAATGTAGCTGTTAAAATCCCTGCACACAACATACCGGCTTTTAAGCCTGCTAAGGTGTTTGTTAATGGTGTCAAGTCAAAAGTTGAGGTTGCATAAAAATTATTTACAAAAACAAATTTAAATTTAACTATGCCAAGTGGTAAAAAAAGGAAACGGCATAAGGTAGCCACGCACAAACGGAAAAAGCGTAGAAGAGCGAACCGCCACAAGAAAAAATAGTGCATGGAAATACACTTAAAAATATATCCAAAGTTCATTGACATTTGATATTACAGATATGTAATATCATCAGGAAAAACCCTGAATATTTATTGTTTAACAACTACAAGCCATTGGGTTGTAGTTACTAAAATTAATCAGAGTGAATAAAGAATTGATTATACGATCGAATTCCTCTGCCGTTGATTTTGCACTGCTCAAGGATGGAAAATTAATTGAGCTAAATAAAGAGGTAGACAGTAACAAGTTCTCTGTGGGTGACATTTATGTCGCCAAAATCAGAAAACCTGTATCAGGACTAAATGCTGCATTTATAAATGTAGGTCATGAAAAAGATGGTTTTTTACATTATCATGATTTAGGTCCCAATTTGCTCTCTTTATTAAAGTTTTTTAAACTGGTAAGCTCAGGTAAAATGAAAGATTATTCTTTAAAAAATTTTCGTTTTGAAAAAGAAATTCCTAAAGATGGTTCAATTCAAGACTATTTGAAGCCCCAACAAAATATACTTGTTCAAATTGTCAAAGAACCTATTTCAACTAAAGGACCAAGAGTCAGCTCTGAATTGTCTTTGGCTGGAAGGTTTATGGTCTTAATCCCTTTTTCAGATCGCATTTCTATCTCACAAAAAATTGAGAGCAATGCTGAAAAAACCCGTTTGAAAAAATTGGTAAAAAGTATTCGCCCAAAAGGCTTTGGGGTGATAATAAGAACTGTGGCTAATAACCAAAAAGTCAAGGAACTAGATGCGGATTTACAACAACTACTAAGCAGATGGAAGAATTTGTGTGAGAAATTTACTAAAGTAGATAATTATCCCTCTAAAATTTTGAGTGAAATTAATCGTTCTACATCAATTCTTAGAGATATTTTCGACAATGGTTTTACTGGAATACATGTTGATGATCCTGAAATGCAAAATGAGATTAAGGATTACTTGAAGATTATTGCTCCCGATAAAGTATCTATCGTTAAGTATTTTAAAAATAAATCTAAACCTATTTTCGATTATTTCGGAGTCGAACGACAAATCAAAACCGCTTTTGGTAGGACGGTTTCAATGCAAAAAGGTGCCTATTTGGTAATTGAACACACGGAGGCCTTGCATGTGATAGATGTCAATAGCGGCAATAGGTCTAATAAAGCTAGGTCACAAGAGCAAACTGCCTTGGATGTTAATCTAATCGCAGCTAGTGAAATTGCTAGACAAGTCAGGTTAAGAGATTTAGGAGGTATAATTGTTGTGGATTTTATTGACCTTAATAAAAACGAAAATCGCAAAAAATTATTTGAACATCTAAGAGAAGAGATGAAAGGTGATAGAACTAAACATAAAATTCTTCCACCTAGTAGATTTGGATTAATTCAAATCACACGTCAAAGGGTTCGCCCTGAGATGAATATTAAAACAAGAGAACCCAATCCCAACAAAAATGGGGAAGTAGAGGCGCCGATTGTTATAATTGATAAAATCAACGCAGAACTTGACAAAATTGTCAAGTATAGGAGCCATAAAAAGAAAGATTTGTATTTACACATTCATCCTTTTTTGGCAGCTTATTTAACCAGCGGAACCCCTTCCATCCGGGCCAACTGGTTTATTAAATACAAAAAGTGGGTACGTATAGTGCCCCGAGATGCTTACCTTTATTTGGAGTTCAGATTTCTAGATAAAAATAGAAGACTACTTCGAACTAGATAAAAAAACCGCCATGGTTCATGGCGGTTTTTTTTATTTTATTAATTTAACTTAGAATTAAGATTTAAATTTTTTGAAATAATTAATAGCTGTTGGGTTTCTTAAAGAATCCTTGCTGATTACTTTGTCAACTTCCGCACCCATTAAAATTCTTTTTATAGGTGTCTCTATTTTTTTACCGCTGATAGTATAGGGGATCTCAGGAATATTAAAAATTTCGTCAGGAACATGGCGAGGAGAACATTTATTTCTTATGATGATTTTGATAGTATCATTTTCAATAAAAATCTTTGTCTTAACAAAAAGAATTAAACGATCTGAATTTTCATCTTTCAAATGGATCACTAAACTATCTTGAACCTCAGGCAATTGGTTAACTACCTTATATATTTCAGATGATCCGATTCGGACCCCAAATCGATTCAGTGTAGAATCTGATCTCCCATGAATAATGAAGCCAGCATTTAAAGTTTCTGATGCCCAATCACCATGGTTCCAGACAGTTTCATATTTAGAAAAATAACTTTCTCTATACTTTTTAAAATTAGGATCATCCCAGAAAAAAACAGGCATTGAAGGTAAGGGCTTAGTTAATACAAGTTCTCCCATTTTATTAAGGAGCTTTTTCCCTCTATCATCCCAAACCTCAACTGCTGCACCTAACATTTTACATTGTATTTCACCTGGGATAATTGCTAAATCTGGATTTCCACCAATAAAAGCAGAACAAATATCTGTACCCCCGCTAACTGAGATAATTTTTTGATTAGAAAATATTTTATCTAATTCATGATATGTTTTTGGATATAATGGGGAACCCGTAGAACCAATTGTTTTCAGAGCATTAAGATGATGATTTATTAATTCTTTAGGTAGCTTTTCGAGTATCCCTTCATAATAACTAGCTCCATGGCCAAAATGGTTGATATTAGCTCTATCTGCAAATCGCCAAAGGGTACCATTATCGGGATAGTTTGGCGATCCATTATAAATACAAAGAGTACTTCCCAAAAGTAAACTACTTAATGCAAAATTCCACATCATCCAACCGGTAGTAGAATACCAAAAATAATTTTCTTTTTGCTTAACATTTTGATGAATGGCAAGTGCTTTAAAATGTTCCAGTATAATACCTCCTGTTCTGTGAGTAATTGCCTTAGGTTTCCCAGTAGTACCTGATGTAAATAATATCCATATAGGGTGGTCAAATGGTACTGCCCTGAATTTTATTTGAACCGATTTTGCTTTAAATTGAAAACTTTGATGATTATTTAGGTCTAAATATGCATTAAGTGAAAGTAAATTATCTTTTAATTTTTCAATTGTTGAATTAACATCAATAGACTTCCCATTATAATAATATGCTGAGTTGTAAAAAAGAAAAGTAGGCCTTAATGAATCAAATCTATCTAAAACGGCATCAAGTCCAAATTCGGGAGAGCAAGAAGACCATATCGCACCAAGCGAATTAACAGCAAGAAATGCAGCTACAGACTCAGGAGTATTACAACAATATGCAACTACCCTATCACCAAAACGGACATTATTTTGAATTAATATTTTTTGAAATTCTAAAGTTTTTTGGGTCATGGCATTCCAACTAATCTCCTTATATTCTGAGAATTCTTCTTGATATTTTATTGCTGGAAAATCATCGTTGGATTGCCTAAATACGTGATGAGCATAACTGATTTTGGCACCACTAAACCATTTAGCGTCTTTAAAGTTTGTTCCAGGCTTATACGAAAAGGTATACTTCTTTGAAAAAGAGATATCAAAAAAAGTAGCGATTGACTCCCAAAAAGGGCCAATCTCATTAATACTCCAATGATGTAAGCCTTGATAATCTTTAAAACTCAAATCTTTAGATTCCAGGTAAGCTATGAATTGACTTAAAACAGATTGCACTTTTAATTTTGTTCAAGTATACTTAAATATACAAAGTTAAAGTCTGAGCTTATATCAGATAACTTTTATATTTTTTGAAAGTATAGATTGATTATTTAACCCTTTTAAAATTTTTATCTCTCTTTCTTAATATTTAAATTCTAAAGATGGGGTTTAGAATTTCCAAAACTTATTATTTTTGAATATCGAAAATAAAGAAGATCCATTATTTCTTGATGAAATTCAAAAAAAGCTTGAGCATTATTGTGCTTATCAAGAACGTTGCCATAAAGAAGTTGCTCAAAAATTAAGAGAAATTGGGGTTTATGGAATCTTTATAGATACTATCATTGGAAAATTAGTTGAAGCAAATTACCTTAACGAAACTCGTTTTGCTGAAAGCTTTGTACGTGGTAAATTTAGGATTAAAAAATGGGGTAAGATGCGCTTGATTAGGGAGCTAAAAATCCGAGATATTTCAGATTGGAATATTAAGAATGCATTAAAAGAAATCTCTGATCCCGAATACTTCGATTGTTGTAAAGCACTAGTTGAAAAGTTTTGGGTCTCAAACGAGAATAAGTCATTAGTTGTAAGAAGAAAAAAAATTTGGGCTGCACTTCAATACCGAGGATGGGAAACAGAACTAATTATGGAAAATATACTAAGTCTCGAAAGTCAAAAAGAATAACGTAAGCCAATTAGGCCATTACCCTTTGGCATTGTTACAAAATTAGATTCCCAATATTCCATATTTAAAATATTATTGAAATAAACACTAAATTCTAGAGTTCTAATAGTCCAACGAGCTGAAAAGTCGAGTATATTATAAGATTCTCCCGCAGATCTCTCAACATATTTATACGCCAAAAAAGCGTTTAAATTTAGATTGACTGGTAAGCTGTAAGTCCAAATAAAATGATGTTTTAAATCATTGTTAATAGAATATTGAGAAAAGTTAAATCTGCTATTATCCAATTTATTTTCCAAATAAGAATAACTTATTTTAAAATTATGTAATAACTCATTTAGTTTTATCATATGAATAAATTCGAAATCTATTCCGCTTGTTCTAATTTGCTGAATATTTTCAGCTTTCCATAGGTCATCTTCATTAGCCTTAACATAATCAATTAAATTTTTTGATTTTCTATTAAAGTAAGCTAAGGTGATCCCAACGTTACTGGACGAAAAACGAATACCTAACTCACTTGATTTTGCCTCCTCAGGCTTGAGATTTGAATTGCCCAAAGTGGTTCTATCCGAATAGAATAAATCAGTGAAGGTTGGAATACGATAGGTGGACCCAAGATTTCCATAAAAACGGAGCTTAGAGGTAAGTTGAACCCCAAAATCAATTCCTGGAAAACTGTGCCATCCAAAATCAGAAAAATAATTTGATGCTATACCAGGAGTTACATCTATCTTATTACTTAGGAAATAAAACCTGTGTTCTAAAAACAAATTCATCATGGTTCGATTACGGTTCCCTAAATTATTACTCCTTATATCTACTTTAGAAATATCTATTCCCATTCCTGTAAAGCCTAAATTAGATGAAAAAGAAGTATCTAATGCTCCCCCCATTTTATTTGTTATATGTAGATTTCGATAGATTTCAGGTTTATTTCTTATATATTCATACATATCTTGACCCCTTCGCCAATATACCTTCGGTTTAAAAATCCAATCCCCATTAATGAAGCGTTGGGATAGTGCAAATAGACTCGCCTGTGTTTCTTCGTATTGGTCAATAGCTGAAGGAGTAGCATAAAAACCATTGGCTCCAAATTTTCTCCCCGAGTAGCTAGTAATTAAGTCAATTGGAGTTTTATTTTTATTGAAAGTAGACTTAATAAAAAAATTACTTTGTTGGTAGTCTGAATTGTATCGATATCCGTCAGAAGTATTTTTAGATATAAAACCAATTACATTATTTTTTTTATTAGAGCTTCCAAATAAAATAGATCCGTTGGTTTGATCATAATTTCCTTTTTGCAGATTTAGAGAAAGTTGTTGGGGAGTCTCATTTTTTGTTACTATGTTAATTGCTCCTGTAAAAGCGTTTTGGCCATATTCTCTAGCTGCCGGACCTTTAATAATTTCAATACGTTCTACCATTTCTGGAGGGGGAAGAAAGTTAAGAGTATGATGACCAGTTTGAGCGTCATCCAGCTTTATCCCATCAATAAGCAAAAGTGTTTGATCAAAAGTCCCACCTCGAATATTTAAATCAGCTTGAGCTGCTCCGGCTCCTCTTCTTTTTATATCCACTCCAGCTACTTGCTGTAAAATATCGACTAAATGAGTAATTCCACTTTGCTGGATTTGATCAGCAGTTATCAACTGAACTGTTTTTGATTTTTCATTAAACGAAATCTCAAGACGGTTCGAAGTCAAAATAACTTCCAATAAGTTTTCAGTTGAAACTGAATCCTGAACTTTTTCATTTTGAGCTAATACAAAAGCTGCTCCAAATATAAGACACAGTAAAGTTCTCGATAGATGTTTCATTATTCGTGTAACTAAAATAAAAAACTAATATTAATCTGCGAGTAAGATCAATTTATTATCGCGCATCTCGACGGTTCCAGAGTTAATTTTAAATAGAGTTGTATTGGCATCTTCCATTTGAAATTTATCTTTTACGGCGTCATCTAAATCTATTTTACCTGATATTTTAACAACACCTTCTTTTAATGAAGAAACAATTGAGGCGTGATTATTAAGCATCTGAAAGGACCCTGCTGAACCAGGGACTATTACTGAATCAACTTCGCCAGCGAAAAGGGTAGCATCTGGAGAAACAATTTCTAAATACATTATGCCTCAGCTAACATTTTTTCACCAGCCTCTATAGCATCTTCAATAGTACCCTGAAGATTAAAAGCTGCTTCAGGTAGATGATCTAATTCCCCATCCATAATCATATTAAATCCTTTGATCGTATCTTTTATATCAACTAAAACGCCAGGTATTCCAGTAAATTGTTCTGCTACATGGAATGGTTGAGATAAAAATCGTTGAACCCTTCTCGCTCTAGAGACCGCAAGCTTGTCTTCCTCGGAGAGTTCCTCCATTCCTAAAATAGCAATTATATCCTGTAATTCTTTATAACGTTGTAAAAGCTCTTTGACCCTTTGGGCACAATTATAATGTTCATCTCCGAGTATTTCGGCTGTTAAAATACGAGAGGTAGAATCTAGTGGATCTACGGCAGGATAAATTCCTAACTCGGCAATTTTTCGAGATAGAACTGTAGTTGCATCTAAATGAGCAAAAGTAGTAGCAGGTGCTGGATCAGTCAAGTCATCAGCTGGAACATAAACAGCTTGAACTGATGTGATAGAACCTTTTTTAGTTGAGGTAATTCTTTCCTGCATAGCTCCCATTTCGGTCGCTAAAGTAGGCTGATATCCTACTGCTGAGGGCATACGTCCAAGGAGTGCGGATACCTCAGAGCCAGCTTGAGTAAAACGGAAAATATTATCTACGAAGAAAAGTACATCTTTTCCCTGTCCATCTCCAGATCCATCTCTGAAATATTCTGCAATAGTCAATCCTGACAATGCTACACGAGCTCGGGCTCCAGGTGGCTCATTCATCTGTCCAAAAACGAAAGTTGCTTTGGACTCTAACATTGATTTTTTATCTACCTTTTTTAAATCCCAGCCACCTTTTTCCATAGAATGTAAAAAGTCGTCACCATATTTAATAATTCCTGACTCCAGCATTTCACGAAGGAGGTCGTTTCCTTCTCGTGTTCTTTCACCTACTCCAGCGAAAACAGATAAACCACCATGACCTTTAGCTATATTGTTAATTAACTCTTGAATCAAAACTGTTTTCCCTACACCAGCACCACCAAATAAACCAATTTTACCTCCTTTAGCGTAAGGCTCTATTAAATCAATTACTTTAATTCCTGTGAATAAAACCTCCGTTGAAGTAGATAAATCCTCAAAAGCAGGCGCTTGCCTGTGAATTGGTAATCCATTATCTCCTTCTTTAGGCAAATCCCCCAACCCATCAATAGCATCGCCTATAACGTTAAATAATCTACCATAAACAGATTCACCAATGGGCATTTGAATTGGACTGCCAGTAGGCTTTGCTTCAGTTCCTCGACTTAAGCCATCGGTGGAGTCCATAGAAACTGTTCTAACTGTATTTTCTCCAATGTGAGATTGAACCTCAAGAATCAATTTATTACCATCATCTTTAGTTATTTCTAATGAGTCATAAATTTTTGGAAGAGCATTATCCTCTCCTGAAAAAGTTACATCCACAACAGGACCTATAATTTGCGAAACAGTTCCTAAAGCTTTAGCCATAATTAATGTTTATTTCAATAATATAATTTGTAAATACCAGAGTGCAAATATAATGTTTAGTGATAAATAAAATGCAACAGATAGGCTTTATTAAATCAAAGTAATCTTAACAATTTGAAATACTATTAAAACTTATAATTCCAATCAATTAAAATGGGCTCTAGATTGTTAATGCTCCACCATTGGCATGAAGTGTAATACCATTAATAAAGCTAGCCTCTTTAGAAGCCAAAAACAAATAAGCATAGGCAATTTCCTCAGGGGTGCCTGCTCTTTCCAAAGGAATCATTTTAACTGCTGATTTAATCATTTCGGGAGGCATTTTATTTGTCATATCAGTTTCAATATGGCCAGGTGCTATGGAATTAACAGTGATTCCATATTTCCCCCCTTCTTTGGATAATGCTTTTGTAAAGCCAACAATTCCTGCTTTAGTAGCAGCATAATTTGCTTGTCCAAATGCTCCTGCAAAACCATTGATAGAAGAAGCTGATATAATCCTTCCGTATCTCGCCTTTTTCATTATTGGAAATACTGCTTTAGTTACCAAAAAAATGCCATTAAGATTAATATCAATTACCGTATCCCATTCCTCTTTAGACATTTTAGTGAATGATCTATCCTTAATAACTCCAGCATTATTAATAAGAATATCAATTTTTCCGTATTTATCAATAATTTCTGCTACGCCTTGATCAACAGATTTAGGATCTGTAATATTGATTTTTTGAAAAAAAATATCCCCACCTTCTTCAATTATTTTATTACAAGTTTGTTGTCCACTTTCTAGAATATCCCAGAGCGCAACAGTGGCTCCAGATTTGCAGAAAATTTCACAGATCGCTTTTCCAATCCCTTTGGCACCACCCGTAACTATACACACTTGTCCCTTAACACCAAACATTAACTTAAATATCTATTTTATTTTAATATTAGTTAAATAAATTAAAATTACAAACAAAAAAAAGCATCCAAAAGGATGCTTTTTTTTAAAGTTAATTGATTTAGAAATTAATGGTTGTTTTAAATAATACTCTTCTTCCGATAATCGGTAGTCCCGGATACTGTCGATATTCACGGTCCAAAAGATTGGTTGCCTGAATATCAAAAAATAAACCATCCATTATTTGAAAACCTATATTTCCATCAAAAGTATGCCTTTCAGGTGCATCCCCTCCAAGGCCAGCACCAAAGTTTGAGAAAAAGGCCTCATCATATTGATATGCCAAACTTGCTCTGACATTATCATAATTAAATCTTAACCCTGCTCTACATTTGTTCAATGGAGTATTCAAATAACTTGGAAAGGGAAGATCGTCGTCGTCAGCTTCACCTGGAATCCACTCATTTTGGCTTATATAAGAATAGTTAGCCCAAAGAGAGATATTTTCATTGTAATAATATTCAGCTGATACATCTGCACCCCAATGGCTTCGCGTAACATTTGGATATTGCCTGTATCCAGAGGATACGTGAGTTACTCCATCATTTGGGGCTCTATTTGATGAAATTGCCCCAAACGCGTTCGTATTAATAGCATTATTTAGTAATGTCCCTGCTTGAGTGAATCCTCCAGCAACTTGTCCACTAATTAGATTTAAAAGCCCAAGAGTAGCTAGGTTAGATGGCGGTAATGCTCCATCAGGGGCTAATAATAATGCGAGACCAGAACTAGGAAGTCCAAGAGCAATTGACTGGGCAGCTGGAAGACCTGTAGCTGGAAGACCAGCCCCAGCGTAAGCTCCTTGAACGTATGCCCCAGCGGCAGCTTGCATATTAGGATCAGAAATTAAATCTTGTCCAACAGTTGCAGGCCATGTTCCTACAAGATCTGCACCCATTAGCATATATGTTGGCCCAACTCCAGTAAATTCAGTAAATCCTTTTCTAGCAGCATAATAAAAATCAACCCCCAGAGATAATTTTTTACCAATTCTTCCTTTATAACCAATTTCAAAATTATCAATCGTTGCAATCTGAGCAGCACCAACGTCCGTCAATTGAGTCATGGTTTCAGAGGTATTAAATATGTTAAAGCCTCTTATTTGACCAGTAGTTCCAGCAGGCCCAGCATAGGTATTGAAGAAAGCCTCAATTGGAGCCACTAATGGGGCTAATGCAGCATTAGCACCTAATTGAGCGGAAATACCCGGTAGAGTAAGTCCTTTAGCTATATTATAAAGGTGGCTATATTTTAAAGATGTCTCAGTTCTAGGAAAATAATATCCCCCTGGAACATAAGCTCCAGCACCAGTAACCTCAATTTGAGCATTTTGATCAAAAATATGTGGTTCAATTTGTCCTGAAAGCCATATATCGAGTTGTCCTGCACTTAATGTTCGAACCGGGAAATCAATATATGCTTCTAATGATGAAGCTCCATATGTACCAACGCTATATGATGCTCGAATTGAATTTGATTCGTTCAATTTATAAACAAGAGCAAGTTTTGGAGCAAAAGCTGCCTCATCGATAAAATTATACTTGTCAAGTCTAGCCGCATAGGTCATGGTTAAATTATCGGTTAATTTCGACTGCCCTTGAGCATAAGCTCCAGTAATACTGTATGGATCGTTATCATCATTTCTTCCATAAAGAGTATATTCTGAATCTGATTTGGTATCCTGATAGTCAATACCAAAATTAAATTTAGAATCTAAAAAAGATGGTATATCTAGGTCATATTGAACATTAGCAACTAAAAACTCCCTCTTACCTACAACTCTATTTCCTGTTTCATATAGAAATGAAGGGTTGTCTACATCTCCACCATCATTTGAATTATAAGAAATCTGAGCAAATAAATTACCTGTAGTTGCTCTGGCATGAGCCCAGTAATCGAGTCCTTGATTATAAAAATATCCTTGATCTTGAATTCCAATCCCGCCAGCATCTGAAAAACCTCCCGAAAAAGTTGCAGTTGTATTTTCATTGGGTCTAAATTCGAAATGCGCGTTCATCGCTAAATTTTGATATTCACTAGCCAATGGGTTTCCATCATTATTAGTATCCAAATCACTCATTGTTAATAGAGGGGTTCCAGTTTGTGTAGCATCAACAATTTTATTTTTTATGATTGGATGAGATATAGTGGTATAAAATGTACTTATTCTTTCAGCATCTTCAACTAAATCAAGGCCAAAATCATTTCCCTCATTATATTTTACATTTATTTTATAACCAAAAGTTTTAGACTTATTAGCATGAGCATGTCTAACTGCTCCACCCCTAGAACTAAGGTTACCAGTATACAATTCTGCAGAAGTGCCAGGGTGGTCAATAGCCTTTTTTGTTATAAAATGTACAACTCCTCCCTCAACGCCAGGGCCATAAAGAGCTGAATTAGTTCCTCTAATAACTTCTATTCTTTCAAGATCTAAATTAGATAAACCATACTGGTAACTAAAATTTGATCTAGCAGCAGGAGTTGATATAACTCTATAGTCTAAGAGTGGTAGTACGGCTGTTCCAAGAAGCCCATTACCAGATCTCATTTCGATGTTCATTGAGTTAGCAGTATAATTTGCCACTGTTACTCCAGGAACATTCATTAAGTGTCTAATTGGATCTATTGCTTCAGAGGAGTTGGCAATTTTCCTAGCGCTAATAACAGATACGGATGCAGGAGCATCAACAATTTTCTCTGGTCTTCTTGAAGCTGATATAATTACTTCATCCAAGAAATCGCTCCCTAATTCTAATTGAATAGATAAATTTTGATCAGAAGAGGTTACATCTATGATCTGTGATGTGTACCCAAGAGAACTGACTTCAATTTTAATTGGTAGATCTCTAGATGTTGTGATAGTAAAGTTTCCATCAAAATCAGTTGCACTACCATTAGTAGTTCCCAAAATGAACACACTTGCACCTGGGATAGCTAACCCATCTTCAGTATCAACAATGGTTCCACTGATTGAATTTTGAGCAAGCAAAAAATTAACGTTAAATACCAGAATCATTATTAAAATGAATCTAAATACAGATAGTTTTTCCATGTTTAATTTATTAGTTTTTGTTAAAAATGCATTATTAGCAAAGATTTGCGAAAATAATACAATTAATATTACAATATACATGATTTTGACAAATTCAACTATTCCCAAACAATTTTTGAATTATTTGATTCCCATGAATTATATTTTGAAGAGTACATTTCTTCGACATTTCCTCGTTTGATTTTTAGAGTTGGTCCTAAAATTTTATTCTGTTCAGTCCATTGGTCTTTAACAATAACGATTGTAGATATTTTCTTGTAATTTTCTAAATCAGAGTTAATCTCCGCTAACTTTTCATCTAAAATTTCGGATAATTCATTCCTTTTGATTGATTTACCAATATCTGAGAGTTGAACTAATCCAATTGGTTGTGTAAGACCTAAACCTGTTATACAAATTTCCTCTATTTCCTGTATATCAGCAAAATAACTCTCCAAGGTTAGTGGCTCAATAAATTCTCCCTTTGAAGTTTTAAAACTATCAGATACTCTACCAGTAATACTTAAGTAGTTATCTTCATCAAGGTATCCCTTATCTCCTGTATGAAGCCAACCATCAACAAGAGTCTTAGTTGTCAATTCTTCATTTTTGTAGTAACCATCCATAACGTAAGGGTCCCGCATTAACACCTCACCACTGGACTCATCAATTTTAATTTCAGCACCATACTGAGCTCTCCCTACAGAATCTAACTTTTTAAAATTACGGCCATCAACCTGAGAACAAATTGCGCAGTTTTCAGTCATTCCATATCCATTGGTAATATAAATTCCCACTTTTCTAAACCATTCGATTGTTGAAATTGAAATTGGTGCTGAACCTGAAATAGTTGATCTAGCTCTATTTAATCCAAGTCCCTTTTTAAGTTTATTTTTTATTAGTCCAGAAATTATTGGAATTCTGGTTAAAATATCCAATTTCTTCTGTGATAATTTTCCAAGAATTCCCAATTGAAACTTGGTCCAAATTCTAGGCGCAGCAAAAAATATATGAGGCTGGATATCTCTTAAGTTTTTTGCAAAGCTGTCAATGGATTCAACAAATGAAAGTGATCCACCAAAACGCAAACATACGTGTTCGACTACTACTCGCTCAGCAATATGATTTAACGGCAGGTAAGAAATAAAACTATTATTTCCTGAAAAATCAACTTTAAGGGGATTTTCGTTTAAGGTTATATTTTTTGTCTCATCAATTGCATAATAAGAAAGCTTAACCCCTTTTGGATTTCCAGTAGTACCAGAAGTAAAAATAATTGTCCACAAATCAGAAAGCCTAGGAATATGTGGATTTTTGATTGGATTATGTTTCCCTAAAAATTCAAACCACTCCTCTCCACGGTCAACAATAGAAAACCCTTTATAATTCGGAAATTTTATTACAGGTAATTCAAGCGGTATATCATTCTTAATATCCTGCCAAGTCTCAATCTTACCTACAAAAATTAAATCAACATCACCATAATCCAAAAGGAAATTTAATTCCTCACCTTTAAGAGATGGAAAAAAGGGAACAGATACATATCCCGCCATCATTATTGCCATATCTGCAATAATCCATTCGCGACAATTTTTAGAAATTAGTCCAATATGAGCATTTTCTCTTAAACCAAGTGATTTTAAACCAGTGGCTAATTTTCTTGCCATTTGTCCAACTTCACCCCAAGTATAAATTTCCCAATTATCACCAAATGGCTGTCTCAATAATGGGCGATTACGATGCTTTTGCTCCCATTCATAAAATTTAAAGTCAAAAAATTCAGGTTTACTCATAGATGTTTAGTTTTTTTGTTATTAAATCTGGGTTCCGAGATGGGGTCTAAAAATTACCAATAGTGCTCTTAAAAAAGCATGGGAAAGTTTTAGTTAGGTAGATAAATTTATTAAATATTATTTATTTAGGTTTAGAAATTCAAAATTTCCAAAATTTTAATAAATAAAATTAGTTTTTATTAAGTCATATAAATTATTATTTATCAATCAAAACATTCCATAAATAATTTTACAAAAGAGGGGAAATAGTTATCTAATAATGTCAAATAAGTCATCTTAGTCAGCTTTAATGAAAAATATTTTTTACTATTTCATCAAGTATACTATACGATTTGCATCCAAATGTTACTTTAGAAAAATTAAAATTATAGGGCTTGAAAATATCCCACAAGAAGGGGGAATCCTGTTTTCCCCTAATCACCAAGGAGCATTTTTAGATCCACTTTTGGTCGGTTCTATTGTTACTCAACAGGTAACTTCATTAACACGTAGTGATGTTTTTGGAGGAAAATTACAATGGTTTTTGAACGCACTAAAAATGTTACCTGTTTATCGAATTCGTAATGGGTATTCAAACCTTAGAAGAAATGAGGAAATTTTTGATAAATGCAGAAAATTTCTATGCTCTAAAGAATCAATAATAATGTTTTCAGAAGCAGCACATCACAATGAGTATTATTTACAGTCTTTATCCAAAGGAAGTAGTCGTCTTGTATACGAGGCTCAAGTCGATAGTAAGTTACCAATTTATTTAGTTCCTGTAGGAATAAACTATGGGCACCATACAAAACCTTTATGTGATCTTCATCTAGTTTTTGGAAAGCCTATTGAAGTTAGAGAATTTATAGATGATTCCGTATCTAAGGCTGAGACGATCAATAATATTCGAGAAAAGCTTACATCAGGAATGAAAAAATGTATTTGGTTGCCTGATAATGATATTAATTATTCTAAACGTAAAAAGCTAATAAATCGAATAAATACAAAAATGGATTTTGAAGATTTAAAAAAAGGTATAGATCTTATGAATATAAAGACAGAAAAAAAATATAAAAATAAATTAGTTTTAAAATTATTATTAGCAATTAGCTATGTGCCAAATCTTCCACCTCTTCTTATAATGAAAAAAATATTATCCCTTTTCGAAGACGTTGTTTTTTTCAGCTCAATCAAATTGACGGCCGGTTTAATTCTATTCAGTATTTGGTGGCTAATTCTTTATATCTTAATTGGAATTTATTTTGACTGGATAATTGCCTTACCAGCGGTATTTACATGTATTCTATTTTTATATATTAGACAAAATCTATTATATATAAAATATTAATAGATATTAACTATTAATGTACACTATTACATAAAATAATTCATGCAATAATTGAATTATTATTCATTAAAATATGAATATACTATTAATATTAGTTTTCTAATAGATTTTAACTATAATAAAAAATAAATACAATTGTAGATTTAGCTAAAATTTGAATTAAGTATTAATATTCCGTGTAAAAAATCTCTAGTTCAATTTTTGATGAATCTATTTCTTCCCCGCCAGAGCCATGTAGAACAACCCCTAGAGGGCTTAAAATAGATATGGAAGGATAATTGATAAACTCATGGCCAGATGTTTGAGCTCTTTTATAAGCAATTGAATTTATTCCATTTGCGGGTGAAATAGCTATAGTATAATTGGTAGAATCTTTTCTTATAAGTCTATTAACATGGTTTGTAATTCTAAACTTGTAACGGTAGGGTCTGTCATTATCATCATACTCTAAGAAACCACCATAGATGTATTTATCTCTATTTTTTTGATTACTATTAACTGAATTGTCAAGGGTAAAATCAATTACAGGTGAACCATTTGAATAATTGAATAAATAAAGTCTTTCAATTATATCTAAATTAGATGAAATGTAATGATCTTGATCAACGTATAAAAATAGGTTGGCCTCATTTACAAGCCAATTATTTTTTCTTAAATCATCAAGCAACTCATTCTGAGAATCCTGCTTGTCAAATAATTTGATGGTTGAAAAATATCCATTCCCATTCAGGTAGGATTTTTTGGAAGGTATATTATTCTGTCCAAGTTGTAATTCTTTATCAATTTCACCACTTACATCAAGATGATTTAATGTGTTAAATCTAACACCATTAAAACTGAGGGAAAAAACTTTTGAATTTATTTCAATCACATCATCGGATGTATTATCTAAAGTTCCATTTAAATTATTAAAGTTGTAATCATATTCAATCTTAATATTAGCATTGTTTATATCGAGAAGCATATATAAATCATCTGAAAAATTATCTGCTCTAATAACGACCCCTTTAAAAAACCTAGTGAAGTTTTCATAATTTGATAAGGGATCCCCCCCTTCATTATCTATAATTTTATTTTGAAAAAAATCTATATCAAGCGGGACTCTAATTCTAGGTGATAGTCGCGTTTGAACTTTATTCCTCTCATCTATATCTTCAGTTTTAGGATCATCTTCTTTGTAGTTAAATCTTAACTCATCAAAATTTAGGCTGTAAGGGATATCGCACAACTTTGACCCTACAAAACCCTGTTCAAAAAAATCAGTATTAGAATAATATTGTTTATTTCTCTCAAAGTTCTGCAAAGGGTCCAGAGGAGACAAAAAATAGGTAAGCTCATAAACTTTTATATTAAAGGTTGCTTCTCTGTTGCCAAAAATTGAATCTATTTCATAAATGTTATTTTCGTATTCAAAACTGGAACTATCAGTATCAATCAAATCTAAAATGCCATCATTATCACTATCATCACTTAATGGGTTTAAGTTTAATCGGCTCTCTTCAATATCAGACAATCCATCTCCGTCAGTGTCACTTTCAGGATCTTTTGCATCGGCATCAAATAAATCAATAACTCCATCTTGATCAGCGTCATCTAAGTTATTGAAGAATGGAATATCTAAATAAACAGCAGTAACTTTTTCATTTTCGTCAATTACATTAGGATTATTATTGTCATCTTCTGCTTCCTGAGTATAATTTCCAAAAACAGGTGCCCCAGAATACCTGAGTTGGGAGGTTATACTTGCTTTGGAAACACCAAAACCAGGAATTTGAATTCTCCCTAGTTGACCAAGTGGTAATCCATCAGTTTGAAAATAATTAAGCTTCTTTTGATATGTATAAACAGGAGCTATAAAAGAGCTCGTTTTAAGAGATGTTTTAGTCAATAAATCGACTCCAACGGAATGATAATCTTTATCACAGGATAAAAAAAAGCAGGTTATAATGACTGAAATAGCCAAAATGGGTTTGATTAGGCTTAAAACATTCATTTTTAATTTTTAAATTATATTGGTAGAATAAAAATTAACAAATGCATCTTCCTTTTGAGAATCTTCAAAACTCAACCCAGGAATAGAATAATCTAATAGGTGATCTTGTATGGATTTTGGGGTTTCACTGTCAGCGATGGCATATCCATCTGAATACTCAATACTCAACTTTATTAAATTCTCGAAGCTTGCATTTTTTAAATGACTTATTAATTCTAGTGGAATATTATCAAATGCAACCTTATCGTGTAAATTCCTAGAGATTACTTTGTCAAAGTCTTTTGCGTAAACAGAAGTAACAATTTTACTATTTGCAAAAATTGGTTCGTCTTTATAATACGTTTTTAGATAAAGTGGGAATAAACAAGTAAACCAGCCGTGTAAATGAATGATATCAGGCGACCAATTGAGTTTTTTGACCGTTTCTATAACTCCTTTTGTAAAGAAAATCATCCGTTCATCATTATCAGAAAAAAGTTTTTGATTATCATCTCTCAAAGAAGCGCGCCTTTTGAAATATTCATCGTTGTCAATAAAATAGACTTGCATTCTTTCCTTTGGGATTGAAGCTACTTTTATTATTAATGGCATGTCAACATCATTGATTACTAGATTCATGCCAGATAATCGAATTACCTCATGAAGTTGGTGACGTCTCTCATTTATCATACCATAGCGTGGCATAAAAATTCTGGTCTGACCGCCGTGGTCGTTAATATTTTTTGGAATTTTGAAAGAATTTACAGCTTGATTAGACTGGGGAAGGTAAGGAACTACTTCAGAAGAAATATTCAGTACTTTTTTGTCTTTCATAAAATATTTATTAATCCTAAGCTTAAAAGTTTTGCGAAATTACAAAAATTTAATGTAATAAGCTGAAATCTCTATATTTACAAGATTTAAATATTTTTTAATGGAGGTCTTTAATTCCCCCCAACAATTCTCAAGGCATTTTTTTGGGAAATCCTTTTCAATTGGTATGGTACCAACTATGGGAGCACTTCACGATGGGCACCTTTCATTAATTGAAAAAGCATTAATTGAAAATGACAAAGTGCTAGTTACTATTTTTGTCAATCCTACTCAATTTGATAATAATATAGATTTAAAAAATTATCCCAATAAATTAGAGGAAGATCTTTATAAAATTTCTCAATTTGGTAAAAATATCTCAGTCTTTATTCCGAATAAAAATGATATTTATGGGGATGAAATTATATCTAAGCAATATGATCTTGGAAACCTAGATACTGTTATGGAAGGAAAAATTAGAAAAGGGCACTTTCAAGGTGTAGCTACTGTTTTAGAGTACTTTTTTAAAACATTTTTACCCTCCAAAGCATATTTTGGAGAAAAAGACTACCAACAATTACTTGTTGTTAATCACCTAAGTAAGTCTCTAAACCTTTCAACCAAGATTGTCGGTTGCCCAATAGTAAGAACCACAGACGGACTCGCAATGAGTTCGCGTAATATTTTATTGAATACTGAAGAAAGAAGAATTGCTCCAAAAGTTTACGAAGGATTGAAGCTTGCCAAAAAACTGGCAAATACAGAAAAATATATGAAAGTTAAAATAGAGGTTAGAGATTTTTTTAAAAATCTTTCACTTATTAAATTGGAATATTTTACTGCAACAGATCCTTTTACTCTTGTAGAGTTTAACCCTACCGAAAAAATAAAATCGGGACGAGGCTTTATCGCTGCCTCCTTGGGGAAAATTAGATTAATAGACAATATCAATATGTCTTAAATCATTACATTTGTGTTGTGTTAATAGAAATAATAAAGTCAAAAATTCACCGGGTAAAAGTTACTGATGCTGATTTAAATTATGTTGGTAGTATTACTATCGATAGTGACCTAATTGAAGCGGCCAATCTAATCGTTGGCGAAAAAGTTCAAGTGGTCAACGTTAATAATGGGGAGCGATTAGAAACATATGTGATTAAAGGGGAAAAATCAAGCGGTGAAGTTACCCTAAATGGCCCAGCGGCTCGAAAAGTTCAAAAAGGAGACATTGTAATAATCATTAGTTATGCACAAATGGATTTAGAAGAGGCTAAATCATTTGTACCATCAATTATCTTTCCTGATGAAGAGACCAATCGGTTAACTTAGTAAATTGAATAAGGTAATACAGCTTTCAAAGAATTTAATCCCACTTTTAATCGGCTTATTCTTTATCTATTTGAGCTATCAAAATACCTCTGTTGATGACCGTAAAAACGTAATCAAATACATAAGAAATGCAGACTATCATTTTATAATTATTTCTTCAATTTTTGGTTTACTTAGTCATGTTTCAAGAGCTATTCGGTGGTCATATCTTTTGGTCCCATTGGGTTATAAGCCAAGATTAGCTAATTCTATTCTTGCGGTTTTAATAGGATATTTATCTAACCTGGGAATTCCTCGCTCTGGAGAATTACTCAGAGCGACTGCTATGGATCGGTATGATAATATTCCATTTCAAAAAGGTTTTGGGACTATAATTGCAGAGAGGGTAATTGACCTTATTTTACTATTTATATTTGTTTTTATAGCATTATTATTACAATTTGAACTAATCATAGATATTTTAGATTTTAAAATTTCTAATCTAATATATTTTTTATTGATTCTAATTATTTTAGGTTTTGGTTTAAGATTTTTAATTTATTCCAAACAACCTTTTGCTAAAAAAATTAAATTATTCCTAACTGAGATCTGGCAGGGGTTTCTTTCAATAAAGAAAATTAAAAAAAAGAGAGCCTTCATCTTTCATACCCTATTTATTTGGTTAATGTATATACTCATGTTCGGGGTCATCAAGTACTCTATTCCTGAAACAGCTAATTTAGGGTTAAATGCTTTAATTCCAGCATTCGTAATAGGTGGTTTGTCGATCTCTATAACAAATGGAGGCATTGGTATTTATCCGTATACTGTTTCATTAGTTTTAATTTCATTTGGTATAGGTAAAGATTCTAGTTTGGCTTTTGGATGGATTGTCTGGACTTGCCAGACATTGATGATAATTGCTTTTGGTGCCATCGCTTTTTTTGCGTTACCTTTGATCAATCGCCATCGATAGTACATTTTTAGCTGCTAATGAATAAAGTAAAAACTTCTTTTTTTTGCCAAAATTGTGGCACCCAGCATGCAAAGTGGCAGGGTCAGTGTAATTCATGTAAAGAATGGAATACATTGTCTGAAGAGGTGATTGAAAAATCCACAAAAAAAGTTTGGAAATCGTCCCAAAAAATTTATGAGGCGATCAAACCACTCAAAATTGATAAGATCGATATTAAACAAGAATTGCGAATCAATACCGGCGATCAAGAACTAGATAGGGTATTAGGCGGGGGAATAATTCCGGGAGCTTTAATGCTTCTTGGAGGAGAACCAGGAATAGGAAAGTCTACACTTCTACTTCAAATTGCAATGCGAATAAATGCAAAGGTGTTATATGTTTCCGGAGAGGAGAGTCAAAGACAAATCAAAATCCGATCTAATCGTATCAATGAATCATCCAATGATTGCTATATACTTAGTGAAACAAAAACCCAAAATATATTCTCACAAATAGAGACTTTAAATCCTGATTTGGTAATTATTGATTCTGTTCAGACACTCAATACAGATAATATCGAAAATAGCCCTGGAAGTATATCCCAAATCAAAGAATGTACTGCAGAGTTTATCCGTTTTGCCAAAGAGTCCCATGTTCCTGTTTTTTTAGTTGGACACATTACTAAAGATGGTCAAATCGCAGGACCTAAAATTTTGGAACATATGGTTGATGTAGTTCTTCATTTTGAAGGAGATAGAAATCACATTTACAGAATCTTAAGAACAAAAAAAAATCGTTACGGAGCTACTTCAGAAATTGGAATCTATGAAATGCAATCCCATGGTCTAAGCGCAGTCAATAATCCAAGTGAATTATTGATATCTGAAAAAGATGAAAAACTAAGTGGTCACGCTATTGCTGCTACTATTGAAGGGGTTCGACCTTTAATGATTGAAATTCAAGCATTAGTTAGTTCAGCTGTATATGGAACTCCTCAAAGAACCAGCACAGGTTACAATACTAAAAGACTAAACATGCTCTTGGCTGTCTTGGAAAAAAGAGCAGGTTTTACTCTAGGTTCAAAAGATGTTTTTATTAATATAACAGGTGGAATTTCAATAGATGATCCTGCTATAGATTTAGCCGTTATAGTTTCGATTTTATCAAGTTATCACGATATTGAGGTCTCCGAAAAATATTGTTTTGCCGCAGAAATCGGTTTATCCGGTGAGATTAGACCAGTTCCCAAAGTAGAACAAAGAATTCAAGAGGCTGCCAAATTAGGCTATGAAAGTGTCTTCATCTCAAAATTTTCTAAAATTGATACCCAAAATCTTTTGGTAAAAGTTATCCCCATTTCAAAGATTCAGGACTTAGTTTCTCATCTTTTTGGCTAAAAAATTGAGTTTTTTCTCCCAAGAAAGACCTAACTTTATTAAGTAAATATTAATCCTATGGATAAAATAATCAAACAATTTTTAGCCAAAGTCAATCAACGGAATCAAAATGAACCTGAGTTCATGCAGGCAGTTACAGAAGTCGCTGAAACTGTTATACCATACATAGTAAAAAAAGATATTTATTATGGACAAAACATTCTTCTAAGAATGGTAGAACCAGAACGTGTAGTTTCTTTTAGAGTGGCTTGGATTAATGACAAAGAAGAAATTGAAGTAAACAGGGGCTATCGGATTGAGATGAATTCTGCGATTGGACCCTACAAAGGTGGTTTACGATTTCATCCTAGTGTAAATCTAAGTATATTAAAGTTTTTAGCCTTTGAACAAATTTTTAAAAATAGTCTTACAACCCTACCCATGGGAGGGGGTAAAGGTGGTTCTGATTTTAACCCTAAAGGAAAAACAGATACTGAGGTGATGCGTTTTTGTCAAAGTTTTATGACTGAACTTTTTAGGCATATTGGACCTAATCGAGATATTCCAGCAGGTGATATTGGAGTTGGAAGTAGAGAAATTGGATACCTTTTCGGTCAGTATAAACGGCTGAAAAATGAATTTACTGGAGTTCTTACTGGTAAAGGGATTAGCTGGGGAGGTTCATTAATTAGACCGGAGGCAACTGGATATGGAGTGGTGTATTTCACCCAAAAAATGTTGGAACATCAAGGAGAAGGATTTAAAGGGAAAAAAGTAGTTATTTCTGGATCAGGAAATGTAGCACAATACGCTGCCGAAAAAGTTATTCAGCTGGGTGGAACAGTCTTGACCCTTTCTGATTCTTCGGGTTATATTTACGATAAAGGTGGAATAGACGAGGAAAAATTATCACATATAATGGAACTGAAAAATAAGCGAAGAGCTCGAGTAAATGTTTATTTAAAAAAGTATCCCAAAGCTGAGTTTTTCCAAAATAGAAAACCCTGGGAGATCCCATGTGACATTGCACTTCCCTGCGCTACCCAGAATGAGTTAGCAGAAAAAGATGCTGATTTACTAATAAAGAACAATTGTAGATGTGTAGGAGAGGGAGCAAACATGCCCTCCTCTCCTAAAGCTATTAATAGATTCGCCATGCATAAAATTCTTTATGCGCCAGGAAAAGCCTCTAATGCTGGTGGTGTTGCGGTATCGGGATTAGAAATGGCTCAAAACTCTCTTCGCTACAATTGGACAAGGGAAGAGGTGGATGATAAATTAAAGTCTATTATGGGTGATATTCATCAATCCTGTCTTGATTATGGAAAAGAAAAAAACTACGTTAATTATGTAAAAGGGGCAAATATTGCTGGATTTGTTAAAGTGGCAGATGCAATGCTCGCTCAGGGAGTGGTCTAAAACAACTTTTTGCTATGCTGGTTAGAACAAATGCTATTGTTATCAGTACTGTCAAATATGGCGACTCAAGTTTAATTACTCGTTGCTATTGTAAGGAATTAGGTTTAAAGTCATTTATATTAAAGGGAATTTTAACCTCAAAAAAAGGAGGGCTTAAAAAATCGCTTTTTCAGCCGTTAAATTTGATTAATATTTCAACTCAAATCAAAAATCAGAGCAATCAAAAACTCAATTTTATTCGTGAAGGGAGTTTAAACGTGCATTTTAAAGAAATTCCCCTAAGAATTAAAAAAAATGCAATCGCACTTTTTATTTCGGAGGTTATTTCTAGAGTAATTTATGAGGAAGGCAATCCTAATATCGCACTATACAGCTTTTTAGAAAATAGTATTATGAGGCTTGAAAAAGATGAATTTTCGCCCGTTTTTCACCTTAAATTCTTAACATTACTTAGCGATCAATTGGGATTTTACCCAAATCTTATGTGTCAAGAAAAAGAATTTTTCGATATAGAAAGTGGATGCTTTTGTGAAAATTCAAATTCGAAATATGCTGTAGGAGGAGAAACAGTAAGAGCATTTAAAGAATTATTAGGTATTAATTTTGATGATATAGTCCAAATAAAAATTTCAAACACACTTAGAATTAAAGTTTTAGACTTTTTAATCGATTATTTTAATATACATTTACCAAGATTTGGGAAAATAAAATCCATAGCTGTACTCCATGAGATTTTCCATTAATTATAATTTTATAGCCTTTATATTCTTAACCTTAATTTCTTTTGGTCTTCAATCACAGGAAATATGGGTAGAAGACAGTAATACTGGTGAATCATTGGAAGGAGTATTGGTATTTAACGAGGAAAGTGGCACAAATACCTTAACAGATAATTTTGGAAAAGTAAATTTGAAAGATTTTTCGTCAAATTCTAAAGTCAATTTTAATTTACTTGGTTATCAAAGCATTGTATTGTCAATAGATGAAATCAAGCTAAAGCGCGTTGTTAAGATGACCTCTGAGGATGAAGTCCTAGAAGAAGTAGTACTTTCCGTAGCAAGATCACAGGCTACTCGTGAAAAAATTGCTGAACAAGTAGGCATCATCGATCAAAATGAAATCGAGAGTCAGATCGTCGGTACTTCTGCCGATATACTAGAGATTAATCCCAATGTAAGAGTTCAAAAGTCGCAAGGAGGAGGTGGTAGTCCTGTTTTAAGAGGGTTTGAAGCCAATAGAGTCTTAATTGTTGTGGATGGTGTAAGAATGAATAACGCAATTTATCGTTCTGGACACTTACAAAATGCAATAACAATTGATCCCCATAATATAGATAGAGTTGAAGTCACCTTTGGATCTTCTTCAGTTGGATATGGTTCTGATGCACTGGGTGGTGTTATTCATTATTATACCAAATCACCAGATTTTAATAGTACAGAAAAAGTGAAATCATCATTTTCGACTGCATTAAACTCGGCTAACTCGGCAATTATAAATAATACAACTACATCTTTAAGTTATAAGAATTGGGGCAGTCTAACCAGTTTCAGCTACTCTAAATTTGGTAATATCCAAATGGGTAAAAACAGAAAACATGGTTTTGATGATTGGGGGCTAAACCAATATTTTTCATTTAACAGCGGAGATCGGTATAGAGAATTTCCAACAAAAAACTCTAACCCTAACATCCAAAAAAATACAGCTTATGATCAATTTGATCTTTTTCAAAAATTTACTTTTAAATTACCCAAAGATCAGCTATTAAGGATTAATATTCAGTATTCAGAATCTTCGAATATTGACCGATATGATAAGTTGGTAGAGGAAAATAACGGAAGTCTTAGATTTAGTGAATGGTATTATGGGCCCCAAAAACGATTGTTTATTTCTCCCCAATTTAAGTTTTTCCTGGGGAAAAAATGGATGAAAAAGGGTACAATGACTTTAGCCTATCAAAAAGTTGATGAATCTAGAGTTAATAGGAAGTTTGGTGAAATAAGTCGTTCAAATAAATTAGAGTCCGTAGATGTTTTAAGTTTAAATACTGATTTTTTTGGTTATTCAAAAGGAGGGCATAGTTACTCTTATGGATTAGAGTGGACACACAATAAAATCAATTCAGAGGCACATGCTTTTGATCTAGAATTAGATTTTGAACGTATTACAGGCTTTAGTAACAGGAGACCTATTCCCTCTCGTTATCCAGATAACGGTAGCTCTGCGTATAGTTTTGCAGTTTATCTAAACTGGATTTATGAGCTTAATGAAATGACAAGCTTAAATGCTGGTTTACGTTATACAAGTTCAAGCTTAAAGGGTGATTGGAATAAAATATCTTCGGTAGATAAACTTCTTTCATCGGTAGAGTTAGATTCAGAGGCCTTGACATATACTTTAGCTGTTACCTACAGACCTAATAAAAAATTACAAATTAATAGCCTTATTTCTAGTGGTTTTAGAAATCCTAACATTGATGATATAGGAAAAATAAGAGAAAGTAGCGGTATTCTTTTAGTCCCAAACTCATTTTTAAAACCAGAATACGCATATACATTTGAATCTGGAATTAAGATCCGTTCAAACAACCAAAAAAGTTATTTAGACTTAAGAGGTTTTAGCACTCTTGTATCAAGACATATTGTGAGATCTGATTTTATTGTTTTTTCAGATACCTCAACTGAAAATCTAAATACCATAATTTATAATGGAGATGAAGTTCTAACCCAAGCTAACAAAAATCTAGGTAACAGATTCATCTATGGCCTTTGCCTTGACGGGAAATTATCACTTGGAAGCTTAATGAAATTCTATGGAGGGGTCAACTTTACCTCCTCGGATAAAAATTCCGATTATGGTCCCATGCCCTCAATAGCCCCTTTTTTTGGAACTTTTACATTTTCAAGTAAATACCGAAAGTGGAGTAATTTCTTAATTTGGAAATTTAGTGGCTCAAAAAAACCTGTCGACTACAGTTGGGGGGGCGAAGATGGTCTTAATGAAACTCCTATTGTAGCTCCAAATGAACCTTTGGAAATTGATCGTTTTTACGGTATCCCATCATGGGATATTCTCTCTTTATTAACACAATACTCTCTGAAAGAAAAAATTAGGTTAACATTTGGTCTTAATAATATTTTTGATATTCACTATAGAACATTTGCCTCAGGAATTTCTTCTGAAGGAAGGAGTTTTCAGCTTGGGGTAAAGGTTAAATTTTAAAATCTATTTTTCTAGGCTAAAATCCTTAATTTCGCAAATCAGCTATATAGACCTGATATGGTTTTTAAAGAATACAAAGGACTTGATTTACCAGGATTTTCATCTGATATCCTTGCCCAATGGCATGAAAATAAAATCTTCAAAAAAAGTCTCGATCAAAGAGCAGACGCTCCAACATTTATATTTTATGAGGGTCCCCCATCTGCAAATGGAATTCCTGGGATTCACCATGTAATGGCTCGAACCATTAAGGATATTTTTTGTCGATATAAAACACAAAAGGGCTTTCTAGTTAAAAGAAAAGCGGGATGGGATACACATGGTTTACCTGTTGAGCTTGGGGTAGAAAAAGAGCTCGGAATTTCCAAAGATTCAATTGGTAAAACTATTACTGTCGAAGAATACAATAAGGCTTGTCAAAAAGCAGTAATGAAATATACGAGCCTTTGGAATCAACTTACTAAAAAAATGGGTTATTGGGTGGATATGGAAAACCCTTATGTAACTTACAAATCAAAATACATTGAAACCGTCTGGTGGATTATAAAACAAATCTACAAAAAAGGCCTTTTGTATAAAGGCTACACGATTCAACCATATTCCCCAAAAGCAGGAACCGGTCTTAGCTCTCACGAATTAAATCAGCCCGGAACCTATAAAGATGTTAGCGACACCTCAATTACTGCACAGTTTAAAACTCTTAGGGAATCCCTTCCAAAGGAATTAAAAAATGAAGTACCACTATATATATTGGCATGGACTACAACCCCATGGACATTACCCTCAAATACAGCGTTGACGGTAGGTCCTAAAATTGATTATGCAATCATTCAAACCTACAACCAATATACTTTTAAGCCTATTCGGGTAGTTTTAGCCAATGCTCTAGTAAACAAACAGTTTGGTGGAAAGTATTTTTCAGTAGATACTCTTGGCGAATTAAGAGCATATAATAGTAAAAGCAAGAAGATTCCTTATTTCGTCGAAAAAACTATCATTGGTAAAAGTTTAGAGGGTATTCGCTATGAGAAAATTTGGCACGAGGCTCCAGAACCAGTAGATCATCCTGAAAATGCCTATCGTATTATTATTGGTGATTTTGTTACAATAGAAGATGGTACTGGTATTGTTCACACTGCTCCAACTTTTGGTGCTGACGACGCAAAAGTTGCGAAAGAAGCTTCTCCAGAAGTTCCTCCACTACTTATTTACGATAAAAATAAGAATAAAGTTCCATTAGTTGATTTACAAGGTAAGTTCAGATCTAAATTGGGTCAACTATCCGGTCAATATGTCAAAAACGAATATTACCCGGAGGGAAATGCCCCAGAAAAATCTGTAGATGTTCAGATTGCTATACAATTAAAACATCAAAATGCGGCGTTTAAAGTCGAAAAATATGTCCACTCCTACCCTAACTGCTGGAGAACAGATAAGCCAATTTTATATTATCCTATGGATTCATGGTTTATGAAGGTCAATAAAGTTAGAGATCGCTTAACTGCTTTAAATCAAAAAATCAATTGGAAGCCAAAAGCTACTGGAGAAAAAAGATTTGGGAACTGGTTGGCTAATGCCAACGACTGGAATCTGTCTAGGTCACGATTTTGGGGAATTCCCATACCAATTTGGAGAAGTGAAGACGGTCAAACTGAAATAGTGGTTGGTTCGGTTGCAGAATTGTACAGTGAAATTGAAAAATCTGTTCAAAAAGGGTTGATGGAATCTAATCCCTTAGTTGACTTTGAAGTTGGTGAAATGAGTGATGGTAATTATGATAAAATTGATCTTCACAAACATGTTGTAGATAAAATAGTACTATCGAGTCCAGATGGGACACCCTTGTTTAGAGAAAAGGACTTAATAGATGTTTGGTTTGATTCCGGTGCAATGCCCTATGCTCAATGGCATTATCCATTTGAAAATAAAGACAAAATTGACATGCGTACTGACTTTCCTGCTGATTATATTGCCGAGGGAGTAGATCAAACAAGGGGATGGTTTTATACGCTTCATGTAATAGGAGGAGCAGTCTTTGATAGTATTGCATATAAAAACGTGATTTCAAATGGACTTGTATTGGATAAAAATGGACAAAAAATGTCTAAGCGACTAGGTAATACCATAGATCCTTTTCAAGTGATTGATAAATATGGAGCTGATGCCACCCGTTGGTATATGATTTCAAATTCTAACCCTTGGGATAATTTAAAGTTTGATCTTGAAGGAGTGGAGGAGGTTCAAAGAAAGTTTTTTGGAACTCTCTTCAACACTTATTCATTTTTAAGTCTTTATGCAAATATTGATAGTTTTAAAAATGAAGAAAACCCAATTTCTCTAATGGAGCGAAGTGAGTTAGACCAGTGGATTTTATCTGAACTAAATAGTTTAATCGCAATGGTAGATAGTTTTTATCAAGATTATGAACCTACAAAAGCAGCACGGTCAATTTCAGACTTCGTTCAAGAGAAGCTTAGTAACTGGTATATAAGGCTCTGCAGAAGAAGATTTTGGAAAGGAAATTATGAAAAAGATAAAATCGCTGCCTACCAGACGCTTTACGAGTGCCTATTTATCATTTCAAAATTAATAGCTCCAATTGCTCCATTTTTCGCGGACTATCTTTACAAAAATTTAACTAAAAATACATTTTCAGAAAAATTTGAATCAGTTCACCTCTCAGATTTTCCTTCTTCCAGAAAAGAATTTATAAATATTCGTTTGGAGAGTCAAATCAATACAGCAAGAAACATCACCTCATTAGCCCTATCGCTAAGAAAAAAAGAGCAAATCAAGGTCAGGCAGCCGCTTGAAACTTTGATGATAGCTGTAAATAGCATAGAAGAAAAAGAGGAGATAGAAATGATTAAATCTCAGGTGGCAACTGAAGTAAATGTGAAAAAAATTGAACTTATAAATGATAAAAGTGATATTCTTGTAAAAGAGATTAAACCTAATTTTAAAACTTTGGGGCCTAAATATGGTAGAGAAATGTCTGGCGTGATTTCCATAATTAACGCCTTTTCAGCTACTGAAATCAAAACCCTTGAGGATGAAGGCGAAATTAGCATTAAGCTTAATGAAAAAAATATTATTTTAGAGCTCAGTGAAGTAGAAATTTCCTCTAAAGATATTGAAGGGTGGCTCGTTGCCCATGGAAACGGATTAACAGTGGCGCTTGATATTTCTTTAACTGAAGATTTACTTGACGAAGGAGTAGCGAGAGAACTTGTAAATAGGATCCAAAATATTAGAAAAGATAATGGACTTGAGGTAACAGATAGGATTAATATATGTTTTTTAGAAGATAAAAGTTTAAAGGAAAAAATAAATAAGAATAGTGAATATATTTGTTCTGAAACCCTTGGTGAAAAGATTAGTTTTATCAAAAAAATGGAATCTGGAACCGAAGTTGTTTTTGACGATATTAAAACAAGAATAACCATTAAAAAAATTTAAAATGGCAACAGACACAAAAGCTCGATACTCTGATGCAGAATTAGATGAGTTTAAAAAATTAATTGAGATTAAAATAAATAAGGCTCAAGAAGACTTAGAACTTCTTAAAAGTGCTTATATGAATGATGGAAATAATGGTACTGATGATACCTCACCAACTTTCAAAGCTTTTGAAGAAGGGTCAGAAACCATGTCCAAAGAAGCCAATACTCAGTTGGCGATCCGTCAGGAAAAATTTATCCGTGATCTAAAAAACGCAATGATAAGAATTGAAAACAAAACTTATGGGGTTTGTCGAGTAACAGGAAAATTAATCAATAAAAAAAGACTTTTACTTGTTCCTCACGCAACTTTAAGCATTGAGGCTAAAAATATGCAAAAATAGGCAGTGAGATTTAACCTATCTAATATTAACTTGCCAACTGCTTTTTTAATTGTATTGATATTACTTTTAATTGACCAAGCATCAAAGTTTTATATAAAGCTCAACTTTGAACTTTCAAGTTATGGAACTGATGCAATTGTTGATTGGGGATTTTTTAAGCTACTTTTTGTTGAAAATAAAGGGATGGCTATGGGTGCTAAACTAAATGATTTCCTCCCTTTTATTAATGATAAAACAGCCAAATTAGGTTTGACTATTTTTCGACTTTTTGCCATAATTGGCATTGGCTATTGGTTATGGGACAATATTAAAAAAGAATCTTCAAATCTATTCAGGTGGTCTTTGTGCCTGATTTTTGCTGGGGCTTTAGGCAACATAATTGACTCAGTCTTTTACGGACTTATTTTTTCCCATAGTTATGGACAAATCGCTACTTTATTTCCTCAAGGAGGAGGCTATGCCCCCATTTTTCAAGGACATGTGGTTGACATGTTACAATTTCCATTGGTTAGTTGGAACTGGCCAGAATGGATGCCAAGTGTTGGGGGTAGAAGATATACTTTTTTTCAGTATGTGTTTAATGTTGCTGACACTTCTATAAGTACAGGAGTGGGGATTCTTCTAGTCTTCAATAAAAGGATCTTTAATCAGTCAGAAGAGAATTCGTAAATCCTATCTTTTGTGATTCCAAAGTTCATGGGGATATCATGTGACTGAATATCCTCAATTCTTTCAATAGGGTCAAAATAGGATAGTCCTACTTTGATCGTTTCCTTTCTGCATTTTGCTAAAAAACGATCATAATAACCTTTGCCATATCCAATTCGGTGACCTTGTAGATCAAAAATTAATAATGGGACAAAAACAACATCGATTTGATTAGACTTGATTTTAATCCCAGACTGAGGTTCAGGAATTCCCCAATGACTCCTCTTAAGTGGTGTTTGATCAGCTAACAAATAATGTTCTAATTCATAATCATCTAATATTTTTGGAATGACAATCTGCTTATCTTTTCCTTGCAGTACAGACAATAAGAGAGCAGTGTCAATCTCTTTGTTCTGCTCAGAAGCCATGAAAAGGTGATAAACAGATTTATTCCACAGATTAAGCTCTAAACAACGATTCACAATTTCAATACTGAAATTATCAATCTGTTTAGAAGTGAACTTACTCCTTAATTTTAGATAATTTGATCTAAGATCTGACTTTATATTATTCAAAATACCAATGAATTAATACTATTTTTTAAAATTAAGACATATAACTTAGTCCTGCTCATTAAGTCCCTTTTTTTAATGCATGTAGAAAATAGTAACTTCGTATTATGGGAAAGTCCTCTGTTTACCTTCAGTTCAAAACGTTACCAATTGAGCCAGGTGTTTATCAATTTTTTGATAAGGAAGACACAGTGATTTATATTGGTAAAGCAAAAAATCTTAAAAGGAGGGTTGCCTCCTATTTCACTAAAGTCCATGAAAATGCTAAAACCCGTGTCCTTGTAAAAAAGATCGATCGAATGGAACATATTGTTGTTCCCTCAGAGGTTGATGCCCTTTTGTTGGAAAATAACCTAATAAAAAAGTATCGCCCTAGATACAACATCCTTTTAAAAGACGATAAGACCTACCCATGGATCTGTATAAAAAAAGAACCTTTTCCAAGGATATTCAGTACCCGAAAGATAATTCGGGATGGTTCAGAATATTATGGTCCTTATCCAAATGTTAAAACCCTTTACACATTAATTGAACTCATTAAAGATGTTTACCCTTTCTTAAATCATGAACTAAATCATCTTATAAAAGTTAACGATGAAAAAAATATAATAAAACTTTTTGAAAAAAATAAAAGCTCAATTAGACAGCTAATAAATGGTGATTTTAAAACTCCAATTAAAAACCTAAAAGCACAAATGGAAAAACACTCCAATAAACTGGAGTTTGAAAGTGCAAATAAAATTAAAAATAAATTGGAATCATTGGAAAATTATCAGGCTAAATCTACCGTTGTCAACTCCAAAATATCTAATGTGGATGTGTTTTCTATATTTTCCGACGAGAGCTATGGTTACGTTAATTTCTTTCAAGTTGTATTTGGTTCAATAATCAGATCCCACACAATTGAGATTAAGAAAAAACTTGAGGAATCTGATAAAGAGCTATTATCGATTGCCATTATCAGCATAAGACAAAGATTTAACTCTCAATCAAAAGAAATTTACCTCCCATTTAAGATTGACTTAGGGAAAAATATTAGAGTAACGGTGCCTCTTCTAGGGGACAAGAAAAAACTAGTAGAACTTTCCCAGCGAAATGCAAAATTCTTTAGGCTGGAACGCTTTAAACAAACGAAAATAGTTGACCCAGATCGGCATATTAAAAGACTAATGAACCAAATGAAAGTTGATCTAAAGCTAAATGAAGAACCCAATCATATTGAGTGTTTTGACAATTCTAATATTCAAGGAACCAACCCAACCGCAGCCTGCGTAGTCTTTCGAAATGGAAAGCCATTTAAAAAGGATTACCGCCATTTTAAGATTAAAACAGTTGAAGGAGCAGATGATTTTGCCTCAATGAAAGAGGTGGTTCATCGAAGGTACAAAAGATTGAAGGATGAGGGCATTTCTTTACCCCAATTGATCGTAATTGACGGAGGTAAGGGACAATTGTCCTCTGCCGTGAAAAGTCTAGACAAACTTGGATTAAGGGGTAAAATATCGATCATTGGTATTGCCAAACGCCTTGAGGAAATTTACTACCCTGATGATAGTATTCCAATGTATTTGGATAAAAAATCTGAAACCCTAAAAATCATTCAGCAACTTCGTAATGAGGCCCATCGATTTGGACTAGAACTTCACAGAAAAATACGAAGTAAAGACGCGCTAAAATCTCCCTTGGATAATATTGACGGACTTGGCGCTAAAACCAAAGAGCTATTAATTAAAGAATTTAAGTCCCTAAAAAGAATAAAAGCTGCTTCACAGGAAGAAATCACAAAATTACTGGGGCAAGTCAGGGGGGGTAATATTTTTAAAAGATTAAATGAGCTTTAGGCTAATATTTTCACTTTTCATAACCCTCAAATAAAATTTGTTAGGTTGATTTAATTAATTTTGAGATATAATGCATTTGAAAAAAATCTATCCCTTAGTTATCATTCTTTTTTTCCAAAATATGATCTTATTTGGGCAAGTTTCACCCGAAATTGAAAATAATTCTACTAAAAAACTACCCTTTCAGTCTGGAGAGTGGTTTGAGTTCAGGATTCACTATGGTATTTTCAACGCAAGCTATGCCTCCATCAAATTAGTAAACGATACTATTAACGGAGTACCGGTTCTTCATGCTAAAGGCTATGGTCGAACAACAGGACTGGCAAGGCTATTTTTTAAATTGGAGGATTATTATGATACTTATTTCGATGAAAAAAAAGTAATTCCCTACTGGTTTATTAGGAATATTTATGAAGGTGGGTATACCAAAAATTTGGAGATTAATTTTGACCACAAAAAAAATATCGCACTGGTAAATAACAAAAAAAACAATACCAAAGCAACATTTAATATTGCTGAAAATGCCCAGGATCTTTTGTCTGCTTTCTACTATCTACGTGCTTTTTACCCAAATGAAAAGATGGAAATTGATCAGACTTTTAGTGTAAATATGTTTTTTGATAGTGAAAATTATATTTTTAAGATGAAATACATAGGAAAAGAATTACTATCAACCAAATTTGGCAAAATAAAATGCATGAAATTTCGTCCCTATGTTCAATCTGGAAGGGTTTTTAGGGAAAAAGAGAGCGTTACCTTATGGATCACAGATGACGGAAATAAGGTTCCCATAAGACTTCAAGCAGAACTAGCCATCGGAGCAATAGTGGCTGACCTTTACAATTTTAAAAACCTCAAGTATCCCTTTAAAATTATTATGAATTAAATCATTTAATTTGTTTATTACTTATAGGATAACTTTCTGTTAAACCACTTGTAATTTCTTACTTTAAATAAGTTATTTGTAAAATAAGAAAATTGAATTCGTACCATTTATGAATAAAATTTTTGCCTTTTTATATTCACTTTGTGTCGTTATTTTGATAATTGCATGTCAATCTAATACTCCCCCCCAAGATTAATCAAGTATACTCTCCGGAGGCTGTAGAACAGAAAAAAAATTTAAAATATGGCTTTGATTTAAATCTGCATAAAGTAGTTAAGAAAAAAATTCGTCGTGGTGACACCTTTGGTTCAATTTTGGAAAACCACGGTATTGACTATCCCGAGGTTTATAATATTCTACAAGCCATAAAAAGAGATGTAGACGTCAAACGACTTGTAACTGGAAAACCATACCAGTTGCTGTATACTAAAGATAGTGTCCCCACTCCCAAGGCTTTTATATATGAATATGACGTTCGAAGTTATAAGGTCATTCAGCTGCGGGACAGTATCTATGGTAAACAAATTAATAAACCCATCAAACTGGTTTTAAGGGAAGGAACTGGAATAATACAGAACTCACTATACGAGACAATGACTAATAGCGGGCTTAACGATCAATTGACTTACTATCTATCCGATGTCTATGCTTGGAATATTGATTTTTACAGTTTGCGAAAAGGTGACCGCTTTAAAGTAATTTATCTAGAAAAATTTGTAGAGGATACAATCTCAGTAGGTATAGAAAGGATAAAAGCCGCTTTCTTCCAACACGCTGGTAAAGAATTTTATGCTTTTGAATTTAAGCCCGATACAATTAATGGGATTGTAGAATACTTTGACGACAATGCAAAAAATTTAAGACGAGCATTTTTGAAAGCCCCTGTAAAATTTGGTCCAGTAACATCAAGATATAATTTAAAAAGAAGAATTGCTTATTATGGAAATCGTATAAGGCCTCACCGAGGTACAGATTTTGCTGCTAGAGTGGGGACACCAATCCTAGCTACAGCTAACGGAGTAATTAAAAAATCCTCTTATTCAAGGGGGAATGGAAACTATGTTACAATTAAGCACAATAATACTTTTAGTACCCAATACCTTCACATGAAGCGTCGTAAGGTTAAAGTGGGTGAATTTGTTAAACAAGGAGAAGTAATTGGATGGGTAGGTATGACAGGATACACTTCAGGACCACATGTCTGTTATCGCTTCTGGAAAAATGGTAGGCAAGTAGATCCATTTAAACAAAAATTGCCAGAGGCAAAGCCTATTTCAGAAAAGTTAAAAATTACATACTTAAACGCAATTGAAGATTTGAAAACCCAACTCGATTGTATATCTTTCCAAAACGAAACAACAATCATTAATAATTCAATAGCACTCTCTGAAAGTGACATTAATTAAAAAAAATCCAAAGACCTTAGATTCTTGGAAAAAACTCCAATCTAATTTTAATAATCTTTCCCAAAAAAAACTTGCTAATTATTTTACAGAAGATCCCAATCGGTTAGATAATCTTTCTATTATTTGGAAGTCATTTTATGTTGATTTTTCCAAAAACTTGTTGGATAAATCAACCCTTAAGCTTCTTATTCAATTAGCCAAGGAATCGGGGCTTAAAGAAGCGATTTCCTCTTATTTTGAAGGAGAAAAAATAAATGAAACTGAGGAGAGGGCTGTACTACACACCGCTCTTAGAAAAACCTCGCCCACTCCTGTAGTATTTGAGGGTAAAGACATAGTCCCCGATATCAGCAAGGTAAATGATCAAATGTTTGCTTTTGCAAAGAAAATAATTTCTGGAGAGTGGAAAGGTTACAGCGGTAAAACTATCTCTCATATAGTAAATATTGGTATCGGAGGTTCAGACCTTGGACCCGCAATGGTAACTGAGGCTTTGGAATTCTATAAGAATCATTTAGCCATAACCTTCGTTTCCAATGTTGAAGGTGATCATGTTGAAGAGATAATTAAACAAATTGATCCTGAAACAACCCTTTTTATAGTAGTTTCAAAAAGCTTTACAACTCAAGAAACACTTAGTAATGCTAATGCCATAAGAAAATGGTTTTTAACTCATGCCCCAGAAAGTGCTATTAGGAAGCATTTTATTGCGGTTTCCTCTAGTTTGGAAAAAGTAACCGCTTTTGGCATCTCCGAGAAAAATATTTTTTCGATGAATGACTGGGTGGGAGGTCGGTTTTCCCTTTGGAGTTCAGTTGGTCTTAGTATCTGTTTGTCAGTTGGCCCTGATAACTTTAAGAAATTATTAGAAGGAGCGGGGGCAATGGATGATCATTTTCGTTCCTCTAATTTCAAAGAAAATATTCCTGTGATTTTAGCTCTAATCACTGTGTGGTATAATAATTTTTGGGAGGCAGAAACTGAGGCAATAATTCCCTATTCCCAATACCTGAGAAGTTTTCCCGCCTACCTTCAACAAGGCATTATGGAAAGTAATGGAAAAGGAATTGACCGAAATGGAAAGCCTGTTGATTACCAAACTGGAAATATTATCTGGGGTGCATCAGGAACCAATGCACAGCATGCCTTTTTTCAGCTAATGCATCAAGGAACAAAACTTATTCCTGCAGATTTTATCGGATTTGCCAAGCCACTTCATGAGGGAAATGATCATCACGACAAGTTGATGTCCAACTTTTTTGCGCAAACGCAAGCCTTAATGCAGGGTAAAAGCGCCCAAAAAGTTACTGATGAACTAAAGTCACAAGGGAAATCATATGCTGAAATTGAAAAACTATTACCATTTAAAGTTTTTGAAGGCAATAGACCTTCCAATACGATATTTATTGATCAGCTAACCCCATTTAATATGGGTGCTCTAATTGCTCTTTATGAACACCGAATTTTTGTTCAAGGAGTTATATGGAATATTTTCAGTTATGATCAATGGGGAGTGGAACTAGGTAAACAATTAGCAAACAATATTCTAAATGATTTTGATAAAGACAATTTAGACCATCACGACCCTTCAACAACAGCATTAATCAATCACTACAAAAAGATCAGAATCTAAGATCTTTTAATTTAAGCTGCAAGGAGACCTTTCCATTAAATTCATTCTCCTCAACAGTATAAAGCAATTTAAAAGAATCCCGACTTTTTATTCTGCTAATATGATCTGCCATTCCAAATCCAATCCCCGAAAGGGTTAATCCTGAATCATCAATGGTATATAATTTCAGGTGAGTTTTATCCTCCCCTATAACTCGAGATTTTCCTGCATCTATACAGTTCTTAGTCATAAAAACAGGCCGAAAATTCCCTGGCCCAAAAGGAGCCATCTGATTCATGATACGATAAAATTTTGGGGTGATTTTATCGAAAGAAATTTCCATGTCATAATTAACACTAGGGACTCTTTGCTCTGGTTTAATGATTGCAGCAACAGCTTGTTCAAAAGCCTTTTTAAAAGGAATATATTCCTCTGCTTTAATTGTTAGTCCCGCAGCATATCGATGTCCCCCAAATTTTTCGATATGGTCCTTACAAGATTCCAAAATTTGGTATATATCTACACCTTTAACGGACCTTACTGAGCCAGTAAAAAAACCTCCAGAAGCAGCAAATACAATTGTAGGACGATAATATGTTTCAATCAATCTAGATGCAACTATGCCCACAACCCCCTTATGCCAATCAGGTTGAAAAACCACAGAAGAGTAATTATTTTGCTCCTGGTTCTCCACTATTTGATTTAATGCTTGCTCAGTAATACGTTGATCTAAAGCTTTTCTTTCAATGTTAAATAGTTCAATAGCCCTTCCTATTGAAAGGGCGTCTTTTGGATCCTTGCAAAGCAATAATTTTACGGCCTGAGAGCCGTGTCTCATCCTACCTGCCCCATTAATTCTGGGGGCAATGACAAAAATTAAATCTGATACATTCAATTTCCTTTTAAGTCCAGAAATAAATAGCTTTATCCCCTCCCTAGGCTGATCTCTGATTTGTACTAACCCATAATGAGTTAATATCCTATTCTCCCCAAGAATCGGGACAATATCCGCAGCAATGGCCATCGCTACTAGGTCCAAATAAGGAAGAATTGTTTCCAAGGGCAATCCACGCTCTTGAGACAAAGCATGTATTAGCTTAAACCCAATTCCACAACCGCACAAATCCTTAAAAGGATAGTCACAGTTATTTTGTTTTGGGTCTAAAATGGCAATGGCATCGGGTAAATTTGCACCGGGTAAGTGGTGATCGCAGATTATAAAATCTATCCCAAGCTCACTGGCATACTTAACATTATCTAGTGCCCTAATACCACAATCTAAAGCAATAATTAAGCTAATTGATTCTTTTTTGGCATGATCAATTCCTTTTTTGGAAATCCCATAACCCTCCTCATAACGATCAGGAATGTAATAGATACAATCAGGATAATAAGAGGTTAAATAGGAAAAGACCAATGCAACAGAAGTCGTTCCATCGACATCATAATCTCCATATACCATTATTTTTTCATTACTTTCAATCGCAGTCGAGATACGATTGACAGCGGCTTCCATCCCCAGCATTAAATAAGGATCATGCAAGTCAGATAATTCAGGTCGAAAAAAATTCTTAGCTGTGTCAAAGTCTTGAATTCCTCGTTGAACCAAAAGATTCGCTATTTCGAAAGGAACACCAATATTCTCTTGTAATGTTTTGATTTTATCTTCCTCACCTAAAGATCTGGGTTTCCATTCCATCAGCGATTATTCTTTTGACTCCCTAATAAACAAATGACAAATTCACCTTTGGGTGCATGATGGAAAAAATGATCAGCAGCCTCACTAAGGGACCCTCTAAATGTTTCCTCATAAATTTTTGAAAGTTCCCTCGAAACAGAAACCGCTCGCTCAGGCCCAAAAAAATCAATCAATTGGTTTAATGTTTTTAAAATCTTGTGAGGAGATTCATAAAAAATAATCGTTCTGGGTTCGTCCATAAGGTTTTCTAGTCGTTTATTCCTTCCCTTTTTTAGGGGTAAAAACCCCTCAAACACAAATCGTTCTGCGGATAAACCACTTTGAATTAGAGCAGGAATTAAAGCAGTTGGACCCGGTAAGCAATTCACCTCGATATCATTCATTATTGCTTCACGAACCAATAAAAATCCAGGGTCTGATATCCCTGGGGTTCCCGCATCTGAAATTACAGCAATCGTCAATCCGGATTTTAATTTTGAAATTACTTCACTAAGTTTTCTGTGTTCATTGTGCATATGAAAACTTACTAGAGGTTTATGAATATTGTAATATTTAAGAAGCTTACTACTGACTCGAGTATCTTCTGCTAAAATTAGGTCAGCTGTATTCAATGTTTCAACCGCCCTGAATGTCATATCTCCAAGATTGCCAATGGGTGTTGGTACCAAAAAAAGCTTTCCCATAAAGTTTAACCGATTATTAAAGCTATTTTAAAAATTATTTTCAATAATTTTTAAAAAACGTTCCTCATATAATTCTTTTCCTTTCCAGTTATCATAATCTGGCTTGACCATCTCCAAAATGAAAACTTTTGCTTGATTCCAAGATTGAAAAGTAGAAATTTGTGAAATGGCTCTTTGATATTCATTTGGCCTTTTATCAAATAAGTGTTTTATAAATGCCAGTCTATCATTCAAGTCGATTTGTAATCCTTTGGAAAATTTATCATTCAATCTTTCTTTAATAATTTCTTTTTGGGTAGAAACCTTTTCTTTTGGTTCGAATGATAAATCCTGGGTTGTCAACTCATCTATTTGTGCCTCATGGCTTATTTTTTCATGGGTTTCTTTGACAATATCCTTGACTGAATTATTCAAATCAGGTAGGTCTTGCCTATCAGTCATTTGAAAATCCTCCTCCTTATTTTCCCTGTTATCAGCCTTAATAAAATCAATCGTATTATCAAGTTTTAAATCTAATTCCTGGGACAGGTCACCACTTAACTCTTCAGAGTACTTGATCAGGATAAGTTGCTCCAATAACGAAAGGGTTTGGTCATAAGCCTTTTGTAAATCTAGGGTTTTATCTTTTTCCAAAATTTCTTTTGCAATTCTAAAAAGTTCTTGATAGATTTTTTTAGACATAAATTGTGCGATTACAAACGTTAGTTTTTAATACCTTTGTTTTTCTTGAAAATTACAAAATGTTTTTAGAAAATCCTGTAAACCACAATGAACAATTTGGTTGGATCGAGGTGATCTGTGGATCGATGTTTTCAGGAAAAACCGAGGAATTAATCCGCCGATTAAAACGTGCTCAGTTTGCAAAACAAAAAATAGAGATATTTAAGCCCTCAATAGACCAGAGGTTCGATGATAATCTGGTAACCTCACATGATGCCAATCAAATTCTTTCAACTGCTGTTCCAGCTGCGGCAAATATTTATATTCTAGCAAATGATTGTCAAGTAATTGGTATTGATGAGGCCCAGTTTTTTGATGATGAAATTGTAAAAGTTTGTAATGATCTTGCTAATCGTGGAGTTCGTGTAATTGTCGCAGGTTTAGATATGGATTTTAAAGGTAATCCCTTTGGACCCATGCCCGCATTAATGGCAACAGCAGAATACATAACTAAATTACACGCTATTTGTACCCATACTGGAAATTTAGCCCATTATAGCTATAGAAAGTCAGAACAAAAAGATCTAGTGGTCCTTGGTGAAAAAAAAGATTATAAACCCCTTAGTCGTTCTGCATTTTACAAGATGAATAAAAAAAAGAGATAAAATCAAAATCATTAACCCTTGAGTTTTCTTGAAATTAATTTAAAAAAACTGACCCATAATTATAAATCCATAAGGAGTCTATTAGAGCCAAGGGTAAAAATGATTGGAGTAGTTAAGGCCAATGCCTACGGAAGTGCAGTTGATGTTATTGCTAAAAAATTAGTTTCACTAGGCATTGATGCGCTTGCAGTCGCTTATACCAATGAAGGAGTTGCTTTGAGAAGGGCAGGAATTCAAATCCCCGTTATAGTATTTTATCCTCAGGTTCATAATTTTAAAAAAATTATTGAACAACAGTTAGAACCTGCACTTTACAGTAAGAGAAGTTGGCTTAAGTTCATAAGTATTGTTAAAGAAACAAGAAATTATAATTATCCTATTCATGTTAAATACAATACAGGACTGAATCGAATTGGGTTTAATCCAAACGATATAGACTGGGTAATAGCAGAGTTAAAACATAGCCCTATTCAATTAAAAAGTATTTATTCTCATTTGGGTGCGTCAGAAGCAAGAAGACCTGATCAAAAAACAGATTCTCAAATTGACCTTTTTAAAAAAATAATCAGCAAACACAAGAAAAATGCCACAGAAAAAATTGACTTTCACCTTTTGAATACCTCAGGTATTTTTAATTATCCCAATTATCATTTAGACTGGGTTAGAACTGGAATTGGTTTATATGGATTTGCGAACCAATTTGATTGGAATAAAAGGCTAAAACCGATAGCCACTTTAAAAACAACCATTACCCAAATTCATAAAATAAGTAAAGGGGTGACTGTCGGATATAATTGTGGATGGACAGCTTCTAATGATACCCAAATCGCTGTAATCCCCCTTGGCCATGCAGACGGAATTGCAAGGCATTACGGACATGGAAAAGGTTGGGTATTAATCAATGGTAAAAAAGCACCAATGGTTGGAAATATTTGTATGGATATGACCATGGTTGAAATCGGTCAAATCAACTGTAAAGAGGGGAGTGAAGTAATTGTTTTTGGTACTAAAGGAAGGGCAGACGACCTTGCTGAAGACTCAGGAACAATTTCATATGAATTACTTTCAGGGCTTAGCTCGCGCATCTCTAGAAAAGTAGTTGAATAATTCCATTCGAAATGTGTTATAATTCAAACAATTAATTTGAATTTTGAAAAAAAACATTTCGAAGTTGTAAGCCCTCATTTAAAGATTAATTTTACTTAAAATTTAAAAAAATGAAATTAGCAGTAGTTGGAGCAACAGGGATGGTCGGTGAGGTGATGCTTAGGGTTCTTTCAGAACGCAATTTTCCCTTAACCGAATTAATCCCGGTAGCCTCAGAGCGTTCAGTAGGTAAGAAAATTTATTATCAAGGGAATAGTCTTGAGGTTTTAGGGCTTTCAACTGCTGTATCTATGGCTCCAGATTTGGCGCTATTTTCAGCCGGTGGTGACACTTCATTGGAGTGGGCGCCAAAATTTGCTGAAGTTGGAACCGTTGTCATTGACAACTCTTCTGCTTGGCGAATGGATCCTAATAAAAAATTAATTATTCCTGAAATCAATTCACAAATTTTAACTAAAAAGGATCGAATAATTGCTAACCCTAATTGCTCTACCATTCAGATGTTAATGGCGCTTGCGCCGCTTAAAAATACTTACGGGATTAATAGAATTGTTGTATCGACTTACCAATCTATAACTGGGACCGGTATAAAAGCAGTAGAACAATTAGAAAATGAGTCCCTCAATGTTAAGGGTGAGATGGCCTACCCTTATCCTATTCACCAAAATGCTCTCCCCCACTGTGATATTTTTATGGATAATGGCTATACTAAAGAGGAAATGAAACTTGTAAATGAAACACATAAAATTTTGGGAGATGAGAGTATTAGAATAACTGCTACGGCAATTAGAATCCCTGTAGTTGGTGGTCATAGTGAATCCATCAATATTCAGCTTAAAAGTGAATTTCAATTAGACGATATTAGAAAATTACTTCATGAAAGTCCAGGAATAGTTCTTCAAGACAATCCAGATACTAATACCTATCCAATGCCCATTTATGCAAAAGGTAAGGATGAAGTTTTCGTAGGTAGAATCAGAAAAGACTTCTCACAAGAAAACTCTATTAACCTATGGGTTGTATCAGATAACTTGAGAAAAGGTGCAGCAACAAATACAATTCAAATAGCCGAGTATTTGATCAAGAACGATCTTATTTAATAGAAGTAATTATTATTTCTTTTAATTAACATTAGCTAAACAAACCAACTTTTACCTAGACTATATTACTCTGTTAAATATAAAAATTTACGCTTTAGTGGATAAAAGTCACTAACTAATATTAGTGTCATGTTAAATTATTTAAAAAATATTTTATTCATCCATAGAAAATGATTCCATAAATTTTGTAGTGTAGTTTCCTGAAATGTAATTGGGATGGTCCATTAACTTTCTGTGGAAAGGGATAGTAGTCTTAACCCCTTCGATTACAAATTCATCCAATGCTCTTTTCATTTTATTTATTGCCTCCTCTCTAGTCTGAGCTGTGGTTATTAATTTTGCAATCATTGAGTCATAGTGGGGAGGGATAATATATCCACTATAAACGTGAGTATCAAGTCTAACGCCATGACCTCCTGGAAAATGTAAAGTATTAATTAGTCCTGGACTAGGTCTAAAATCGTTATAGGGGTCCTCTGCATTAATCCTACATTCAATAGAGTGCATTTTTGGTAAGTAATTTTTTCCTTTTATAGCAACTCCTGCTGCAACCATTATTTGCTCTCGAATTAAATCAAAATTAATGACCTGCTCAGTAATCGGGTGTTCTACCTGAATTCGGGTATTCATCTCCATGAAATAAAAGTTTCGATTTTTATCAACCAAAAACTCTATAGTTCCAGCCCCCTCGTATCGAATAAATTCCGCAGCTTTTACAGCAGCTTCTCCCATTTTATTCCTCAACTCATTGGTCATGAAAGGGGATGGGGTTTCCTCTGTCAGCTTTTGGTGCCTTCTTTGAACGGAACAGTCCCTTTCAGAAAGATGACAAGCCTTACCATTCGAGTCTCCAACTATCTGAATTTCTATGTGACGCGGTTCCTCGATTAGCTTTTCAATATACATCCCGTTATTACCGAATGAAGCAGTTGCTTCCTGTCTGGCACTTTCCCACGCCTTTTCCAGATCATCCTTGTTCCAAACAGCGCGCATACCTTTACCTCCACCACCAGCAGTTGCCTTTAACATAATAGGATAACCAATATTTTTGGCTATTTTTTTTGAATGCTCAAAAGATTCTAATATTCCTTCAGAGCCCGGAATTGTAGGAACTCCTGCCTCCTTCATTGTGGCTTTTGCACTAGCTTTATCTCCCATTTTCTCAATCATTTCAGGTGAAGCTCCAATAAATTTTATTCCATGCTCTTTACAAATTTTAGAAAACTTAGCATTTTCAGATAAAAACCCATAACCAGGATGAATCGCGTCCGCATTACATATTTCTGCAGCAGCCATAATATTTGCCATTTTTAAATAAGACTCTGTGCTTGGAGCAGGACCAATACAAACCGCTTCATCCGCGAATCGAACATGTAAGCTTTCTTGATCAGCAGTTGAATAAACAGCTACTGTTCTGATTCCCATCTCTTTACAGGTTCTAATCAATCGCATAGCGATTTCTCCTCTATTGGCAATTAAAATTTTCTTAAACATTTTGGAGATATTTAAACTGGTTCAACTAAAAATAAAGGTTGGTCGAATTCAACTGGTGAAGAGTCATCAACTAATATTTTTACAATTTTTCCACTAACCTCTGACTCAATCTCATTAAATAATTTCATCGCCTCAACGACACACAGGACGTCCCCTTCATTAATAATATCTCCAACTTCAATAAATACTTTTTTATCTGGAGATGGTTTACGATAAAAGGTTCCAATCATAGGAGATTTAATAGTAATTAAATTATCTGATCCCTCATCGAAAACATCTGTTTCAGTAATTTTCTGAGGGGATAAATCTTTTTTAGGAGTAACTACTACTTCCTGAGGCTGAGGCGTGGAAACGACCATACTGGAAATAGGTTGTACAGGACTATTGGTCTCCTGAACAGAGGTTTGTGCATTTGCTTTTATAGTAATTTTAAAATCATCCATCTCCAGTTTTACCTCGTGAGCTCCTGATTTTGCTACAAATTTGATTAAGTTTTGAATTTCTTTAATTTCCATTTTAAAATCATTTATTTTTTAATAAGACCATGTGAGATAGGCTGCCCCCCAAGTGAATCCTCCACCAAAAGCAGCAAAAATTAATTTATCTCCTGGACTAAGTTTTTTTTCATAGTCGTTAAGTAATAACGGTAAAGTTGCCGCAGTTGTATTTCCATATTTCTCAATATTATTCATGACCTTTTCTGAAGGAAGATTGATTCGTTTAGCCACGGCATCAATTATTCTTTTATTGGCTTGATGTGGAACTAAATAAGCAATTTTATTTGTGTCAATTTTATTCCGCTTTATAATTTTTTCTGCTGCATTACACATTTCTGAAACAGCAGATTTAAAAACTGTTTTACCATCTTGGTAAAGGAAGTGCATTTTATTTTTAACAGTAACTTCAGATGCCGGCAAAAGCGATCCCCCTGCTTTAATATTTAAATACTTTCTTCCTGAGCCATCTGATCTAAAATATTCATCCTCCCAACCATAATCAGAATCACTGGCTTCAAAAAGTGCTGCTCCCGCTCCGTCTCCAAAAATAATACAGGTTGCTCTATCATCGTAATCAACTATTGATGACATTTTATCGGCTCCTATCAAAAGTACTTTTTTATAACGACCAGAGGCAATCATACTTGAGGCAGTTGACATGCCGTATAAGAAGCCGGAGCATGCTGCTTGGATATCATAGGCAAAAGCATTTACAGCCCCTATTTCTAAAGCAACTTGAGCAGCGGTAGCTGCAACATTCATATCTGGGGTAATAGTGGCAACAATTACCATATCAATCCTTTTAGGAGCAATATTCTTTTTTCTTAGTAATTTTTTAGCTGCTTTGATTGCCATGAAAGAAGTTGGCTTGTGCTGTCCTTTTAATATTCTTCTTTCCTTGATTCCAGTTCTAGCAAAAATCCACTCATCATTAGTATCGACCATTTTTTCAAGATCTGCATTGGTGAGCTTGTGTTTTGGGACATAAGCACCCAAACCTGTAATTGCAGCCTTTTTTGGGCCAGAATTGATATAATTCATCAGTAGATTACTTCCTTTTGAATCGTCAATATTATATGTGAAGATAGTAGTTTTTTACAGCAAACAAAATCTTTGTTTACAAAAATGCTCGTTCATTTATGAAGAGCTTATTATTATAATGAAGTTGTGTTATTTATGCCTCAGCCGCCTCAATATTATCAATTAAAACTTTACCTCTATAGTAAAGTTTTCCCTCGTGCCAATGAGCTCTGTGATAGAGGTGGGTTTCCCCAGTAGAGGAACAAGTAGCAATTTGGGGGGTTGATGCTTTGTAATGGGTTCTTCTTTTGTTCCTTCTAGTTTTTGATATTTTTCTTTTAGGATGTGCCATTTTCTCCTGTTTTATTGTTATTCAAATTATAATAAGTCTTTCAATTTATTCCACCTCGGATCTATTTTATCTGAAAGTGATTTTTTTTGGGGATCTAAATCTTTTAATTTTTCTAAAACCTCTGACTTAAGAGTTCCATTTTTAATTCCGGGGTGAATTTTTTTCTGTGGAATAGAAAGAACGGTCATTTCGTAAATATAATGAGCTACATCAATTTGGTGTGAACCATGAGGTAAAATCAATAGTTCATCGTCATTACGATTGTCAGTATCTCCAAATTTAACCACAAGGTGAAAATCCGAACTAATTGAAAGATCAAAGGGCTCGTTGGAAAGATCACATGGAACGTTAACTTTGCCTGAAGCCTTAAAATCTAGTTTTAGCATTGTAGTTTTTTTATCAAAAACCAAGTGAACTTTTACATCAGCTTTTTTAAAATCAAAAAAATCATATCCTTCAAAGAACTCATCATTAACAGCAAAGTCAAAATGATGAACACCATCTTTTAACCCTACAAAAGGTATCAAGAATGCTGAAATTCTCTCCATTCTTTCTACATTTTAGGATGCAAATTTAAAATAAAAAATGATAAATACGGAGACACAGCCTTTTTTTTGAACCTAATTAGACTTTAGAAAATTTTCGTTTTTTTTGCGGTTTGAAAAAATTTTCCTCGCCATATACATTGCCGATCTAAATGAACTCAGTTGTGCAACACCCTTTCCAGCGATTTCAAAAGCAGTGCCGTGATCTGGAGATGTACGTACTTTACTTAAACCTGCAGTGAAGTTTGTTCCTTCACCAAAGGTTAAAGATTTAAAAGGGATCAAGCCCTGGTCATGATATGATGCCAGAATTGCATCAAAATTCAAATGTCTTTGATTCCCGAAAAAACTATCTGCTGAATAGGGTCCAAAAATTAGGAGCCCATTTTCACTTAACTCTTTAATTACTGGTATAAATATTTTGTCTTCTTCATTTCCAATGACACCCCTGTCTCCCATGTGAGGATTTAATCCCAAAACTGCAATCCTCGGACGATTAATGTCAAAATCAAACTTTAATGAATATTCCAATTGATAAATCTTTTTCTTAAGTAATTCAGTGGTAATTTGATCACTAATTTCTTTAACTGGAATGTGATCGGTAACCAAGGCGACTTTAAGTTCATCAGACACCATGAACATAAGACTCTCACCATTTAGAAAGTCAGCAAAATAGGAAGTATGCCCTGGAAAGCTAAAATCCTCAGATTGGATGGTCTTCTTATTAATTGGAGAGGTAACTAAAGCATCAACCTCTCCATTTTTTAATGCAATTGAAGCTTTTTTTATGGATTCAAAAGCTAGCAATCCCGCTCCCTTAGAATAACGTCCAAAAACTAGTTCCTCGTCCAGCATTTTGATGTTATAAACATTAAGCTTACCATTTTGATGTTTTTTTGTGTCTTTGAGTAAAAAAAGGTTAGTAGTTAAATTAAAATATTTTTTTTGTCTTTCTAAAAGTTCGATCGGTGCAAAAATTATGGGGCTAAAAAAATCAAACATCCTCTTGTCTTCAAATATTTTTAAAATGATTTCAATGCCAACTCCGTTGGGATCACCCATTGAAATTCCAAGCTTAATTTTTTCAGACATTTATCTGACTATTTATTCCTAATTTTACAGCGTAAATGTAATTAAAATAAAACTGATGTTTACTGGAATAATTGAGGGGTTTGGTAAAGTAACAGATTTAAAAAGTGATCGGGAGAACCTTCATATTACTATAAAAAGTAAACTGACACAAGAGTTGAAAATTGATCAAAGCTTAGCGCACAATGGAGTATGTTTAACCGTAGTAGACATCAAAGGAAATCAATATATGGTTACCGCAGTTCAAGAAACGCTCCTAAAGTCTAACCTTGGGAATTTAAAGTTGGGTGATTTTATCAATTTAGAAAGGGCGATGAAAATAAATGGAAGACTTGATGGTCATATAGTTCAGGGTCATGTTGATCAAACTGGTAAATGTATTGGTGTTGAAAGTAAAGATGGCAGTTGGATTTACAAATTTGAATATGCTTCAGAACCAGGAAATTTAACCATTGAAAAAGGATCAATTAGCATTAACGGTGTGAGTCTTACTGTAATAAACTCAGGAATAAATACTTTCTCAGTTGCCATCATTCCTTATACTTATAAGCACACTAATTTTAATTTTATAAAGGTTGGCGATATTGTAAATTTAGAATTTGATATGATAGGAAAATACATTAAAAAAATCCAATCTGTTTTTTCTAATTCTTAAATTTATTACTCAAATTTTTAAAAAAATTGATTTCATATAAACTTCTCTGCTTATCTTTGAGATGAATTTATAATGCTGTGACAACAGTAATGTTGAATTTAATATAGAAAGGAGGTGTCATATGTCTTACGAAAGTAATTTAAGGAAGTTAGGACAGCAGATACCCTCAAGTACACTGTTCTAAACTATCCTTATCTATAGCAATAAATGCGGGTCGATGGATCCGCATTTTTTTTGAATTTTGATTTGAAAATCAAAATTTATAATAATGCTTATCTTTATTCTTTATGCATAAAAAGACATTAGCGATTGTAATTCCCTGTTATAACGAGGCTAATCGTTTACCCGTTAAAAGTTATAAGTCTTTTTTAAATAAAGCCCGCGACGTTTCAATTTTCTTTATTAATGATGGATCTAGTGACGAAACTGGACATCTAATACATGAAATGGTTATAGAATTTAATGAACAGGTCCATTTAATCTCTTTAAAAAAAAATAAGGGAAAAGGAAATGCAGTTTTTGAAGGTTTTCATTTTGTCTTGAACAATCACGATTTTAAAAAAATTGCCTTTTTGGATGCTGATTTAGCGACAAGCTTAGAAGAGTGTTATCAATTGACTAACTATGTTGAAGGGAAAATCTCTCTAGTATTTGGTTCAAGAATTCTAAAGCTAGACAACAATATCAAAAGGAAATGGTACCGCTTTTTTTTCGGTAGATTAGTTGCAACAGCTATTTCCAAAAGTCTCAAATTAAGCTTATATGATTCTCAATGTGGCTGCAAGATTTTTGACCCATCCCTGGCAGATAAAATATTTGTTGAACCTTTTTTATCAAAATGGCTATTTGATGTAGAAATTTTTTTTCGAGCCATAAAGATTTATGGAAGAAAAAATATTAAAGAGCACATCAAAGAGGTTCCCTTAAATGAGTGGGTTGATACTCCAGACTCCAGGGTTAGTCCTTGGTATTTTTTTCGACTTTGGTTGGACCTCTACAAAATATCTAAAAAATATAAAAATTGATTGACTTAAAAATTATTAAGAAAGACTTCTCAACTATTTATGGCTTATTTTTTAGCATTCTTTTTTTGATTCGTGCTCTCTTAAACAGCATGATACCACTAACTGATAAAACCGAAGCTCGATATGGAGAGATTGCCAGATTAATGGCTGAAACAGGTAATTGGATAGTTCCTCAAATAGACTATGGAATACCTTTTTGGGCTAAGCCGCCGCTCTCAACCTGGCTCTCGGCAAGTTCATCTATTTTATTTGGTGAAAACGAGTTTGCGCTTCGGCTACCTTACTTAATTATTTCGATGGTAATTGCATTACTGCTAAGCCGATACGCCATTCAAAAAAAGATTAATTTCTTCATCCCTGGTATCATTCTATTTACGCTTCCTGAATTCTTCCTTCATGGTGGGGTAATCTCCACTGATCTAATGCTGTCCTTTTCTGTCGCGTTAACAATGTTAGGTTTTTGGGAAAGTATTCATGAAAAAAATAAGACTCTTTGGGGTGGCCTCTTTTTTGTGGGAATTGGCTTGGGATTATTGTCAAAAGGACCGATAGTCGGGGTATTGACTATTCCACCAATTTTTATTTGGCTGGTGAGGTTTAGAGTCTCTCCAAAAAAAATTCTCCAATTGCCTTGGCTTTTAGGTATTTTAATTGTTTTAATAATTGCACTTCCATGGTACTTTATGATGGAAAAAAATTCACCTGGATTCATTGATTATTTTGTTGTAGGAGAACATTTTTTGAGATTTATAGACTCCAGCTGGGCAGGAGACAAATACGGCTTTCCAAAACAACAGCCACTTGGAATAATTTGGATTTTTCTATTTGCTGGTGCACTACCATGGTCATTCGTTCTAATGGGAAAAGTCAAAGGTAAAATTCTTACTAGTTGGAATGATCAATGGCAACTGTTTCTTTGGTTATGGATTTTATGGACTCCTTTCTTTTTTACCTTTTCAAAAAGTCTTATCCATACCTATACTCTACCGATAATGATTCCAATTGCGCTTCTAACTCTAGAGAAATGGCCTACTTTTAAAAGAAAAAAATATATTTTAACAATCGCATTAAGCCTTCCTGTTCTTTTTTTTGGGGCTTACTTTCTAAAACCCGCCCAGCAAGCCATCAAGGAAAGTACTGACAAATATATAGTACAGCAGTCCGTTAATGATAGAACAACATTATATGCCTTATTATTTAAATCATATTCTAGTCAGTTCTACTCAAAAGGGAGAGTAAAAGTTATCACCCCCGAGGAATTGGAAAGTATGATTAACAGTTCGAAAAATTTTTCAGTTATAATACAAAACAGACACAAGAGTCAAATTGCTCCAGAAATTTTAGCAAAATTAAATCCGAAAATAATCAGAAGAAAAGATGGTCTTTACACTACTCATTAATTCTATTAATTTCTTTTAATCAGGATAAAGTCTAATTTGAAGAAAAATTCTTAATAAGCTTAAAAACACTTAACTTTGAAGTTACTTCAATTAAATAAAGTCCATTAAATAAATATCGTATAAAATGCTAAGAACAGATTATTGCTTTTCACTGCTTTCATGTCTTTTCCCTCTATCTATTTTCGGGCAAATTTCTGGAATCGTTTTGGATAGTGAAAACAAAGATCCAATTGAATACGCTACTATTATTGTAATGAATGGTGCTGAAGTTTTAGACGGAACCATTTCAAAACAGGATGGAAGTTTTGAGATAAATGTAAGTCTCAAAAGCAATTATACTATTGAAATTTCTTTCTTAGGATATGAAACTCTAAAAAGTGATTTGCTAAAGATAGGGAAAGGAAAGGAGGTCGCTTTAGGTGAAATTTTCTTACGTCCAACCCAAACCCTACTGAATGAGGTAGTTCTTAGTAAAAATCAGTCATCAATTCAGAGTAAAATTGATAGACAAGTTTATGGTGCAAGTGAATTTTCAATTGCCAAAGGGGGGAATGCGGCGGACTTGATCAGAAATCTTCCATCAATTAGTATAAATGCGATTGGCGAGATCAGCGTAAGAGGAAGCCGTGGATTTGTGATTTTACTTAATGATAAGCCCATTCAGTCTGACATTAAAAGTTTTTTAAATCAAATTCCCGCAAATAGCATCAAAAACATTGAAGTCATTACATCTCCTTCTGCAAAATATGACGCGGAAGGTAAGGCAGGGATTATTAATATTTTAACTCAAAAAAATGCTGTTAAAGGTGACTATTTCCAGGTCAACACCCTTTTGGGTGCACCCTCAGTACAAGATTACGAAAATGCTGAAATCGCTCAGCGTTATGGCGCTGATTTTACCTATAATACTGTAGGTGAAAAATGGAATTTATCCACTGGATTTAGCTTTCAGCGCAATGATATTTCTGGAAGAAGAGAAGGAGATGTATATACCATTATAGGTGACAAATATACCCGTTTTCCCTCCAATGGAGAGCGAAGTTTTGATGAAATTAATTATTCTGGTAGGCTAACTGCAGACTATCAATTAACTGAAAGAGATCTATTCTCTCTGGGCTTTTTTGCTGGAAAAAGAACCAAAGATCGGACAGCGGACATTCTTTATTACGCCAACTATTCCATTATTTCTGATATCAAATATGAGTTTCAATACTACAATGAAAACCTTAGAATAAGAAAAAGTGATTTTATTTTAGGGAGCCTAGATTATGAACATAAGTTTAAAAATGAGGATGAACTTAGTTCCTCCATACTCTATGAATATACTTTACTTGGTGGCCCAACGACCAATAGAAACCTAGGACATCCCGATAATTCAATCATATACCAGGATGAATACAACACAAATAATAATCCCCTTTATGGTTTAAGAATCAATTTGGATTATCAATTTAAACCCCTTTCTAATGGAACTTTTGAAATAGGATATCAATATAGAAACCTTGATCACACTGGAGATTTTGTTTATGAAAGGAAAAATAATATTACCCAAGTTTTTGAATTAGTACCAGAATTTTCAAGCAAGGTAAATCTCAAACGCTCAATCCATTCTGGCTACTTGCAGTATAACGGAAGTTTTAAGAAATTGACTATTGCCTCAGGACTTCGGCTAGAGAATATGCAGCGCGACCTTTCTTTAAAAGACAAATCAGGGTTCGTGGATGAAGATTATTCACTTAATTTCATAAAGTTGTTTCCCTCGGCTAGTATTAATTATGAAGTTAACGACAAAGCAAATATTAAGCTAACCTACAACAAAAGGATTGAGAGAACAACTACCTTTAAAATGAATCCATTTCCAGAACGTGAACATTCAGAAACACTTGAACAAGGTGATCCTAATCTACATCCAGAATTAATAGACCAATTGGAAATTGGCGTTAATTTTAAAAATAATAGAGGCAGCAGTTTATTTTCCACAATTTATTATCGTAATGTAGATAACCTAATAAATCGAGTCAATACTGTTTACAATGACACTATTTTGAATCGAATTTACTCTAATGTTGGGAATGCTAAGGCTTTTGGTGGAGAAATCGGTTCAGAATTTACGGTAGCCAAAAAAGTGAAAACGTTCGCCTCTTTCAATTTGTATAACTATAAAATTAATGGAGAATTTGATAATCGCCCAATTTCTTCTGAAGGGATGATATACAGTTTGAATTTAAATAGTACTTATCATTTTTCAGACGAGACTTTTGTCCAATTTAATTTTAATTACCTTTCTAATCGAGTAACAGCTCAGGGAGAGGATTCAAGGTTTTATTCTCCAAATTTAACCCTAACAAAACGTTTTTGGAACAACCAATTAACAGCATCGCTTCAGTGGAAAAATATAGATATGGGATTAATGAATACAAATGAGCAGCGGATTACTACTTCAAGGCCTGATGAATTTTATACCACCACAAATTATGTCTATGAAGTAGATATGGTTTTATTAAGTTTAAGTTACAAGATCAACGACAGAAAAAACACAGCTAAATTCATCGATAGTGAGTTCGGTAAGCGAGAATTCTGATTTAGTTATTTTTACTTTTACTCGCCATTACAAAAGGACATTCCTTTTGATTTTAGTCAGATTTCAGGAAATTTCTTTTTCACTGAGTCAGTCGCTGTAATGATAAAAACTTTAATTAAGTAAAAGCTCTGATCTTCTGTTGACTAAATCATTGGGCTTATCATACCATTGAACAGGAAAAATTTCTTTTGAAAAATTAAATTTAGTATTGGGTTCGTGTTCCTTGATAAGGCTAAGGGTATTAAGCATGAGATTAGCCTCGGTCTCTGAATCAGCATTTGCAAGTAAATTTTTTAAAATCTTTTTGTCAAATGAAATTTTATTTAGCATTAAATACTCTGCAGCACGAATTCTAACCAAGTTTTCTTTATCTATTTGCAGTATTGTTTGAATTAGCGGAACTAGTCCTTTTGCTTCAATTCCAAAGGAGGAGCAGACAATAAGACCCCAGTATCGTTTCCAAGGATTTTTATCTCTAAGAGCTGCCTTGATTTTTTCTTCCACCTTTTCAAATGGGGCTAAATTAAGATCAGCAATAGCTATCAATTCTGCTATTGCTTCTTTATTTTTTTGACCAAAAGTAGTAGGATTTTTTAAGGCATTATCTAAAAGATAGGGTTCAGGATAAAAACTTAAATCGGGCATTGATAAAATTCTCTCTTGGAGCTGACCTCTCATTTGTAGAAGAATTTCCTTGTGATCTTCTGATTTAGAAAGATCATTGACCTCATGTGGATCTAAATTTATGTTGTATAATGCCTCTGGGCTTTTGGGTTGAAAAAACTGACTTTGAATATCGTTTAGTTTACCATTTCGATAAAGACTCAACCACTCTTTATAGGCAAGCATTTTATAACGATAAAAGTTAAACAAGGCATCCATATTAAAAGGTTGATAATTTCTAGTATACTTGAATTTTCCAACCCTTAAAGTCCTTACCAAATCATATTTTTCATCAAATCTGTCTGCATATCCAAAGGCAGTATTTTTCGCTTTGATATGAGATTTTTGAACCCCTTTTCCCATCACTGGGGTACCATCCATTCCTATTGGTGGGTTAATTCCAGCTAATGCTAGTACGGTGGGTGCCAAATCTACGAACTCAACAAAAGTTTGACTTCTAGAACCTCTATTATAGGGTAATAAATGTTGCCACTTTTTGGGAACATATACTACTAAAGGAATTTTTAAACCGCTTTCATAAGTATAACCTTTACTTCTTGGTAATACCCCTCCATGATCTCCATAATAAAAAATTATGGTCTCTTCCATAAGCCCTTGATCATCAAGTTCCTTCAAAAATTTCGCTATTTGTTGATCTGCAAGCTTATGTCTATTGTGAAAGTGATAGTATGAAAATCTAAAGGTTTTGGTATCCGGATGATAAGGAAAAACTTTGATGTGCTCCAAATCTTCATCAGCGGTTTTATCAATTATTTCTTGACTGAAATGGAGATTTCCTTCATGGGTTATGGTATGATTTTGCACATGAAAAAAAGGTTGTCCTAGTTGTCTATTTTTATACGTAGCTTTAGTTGAGGATTCATCCCAAACCTTATCAGGTAAAATAAAATTATAATCTTGTTTAGAATTGTTTGAAGTATAATAACCTGCTTTTTTCAAATAATAAGGCATTGGCATAAGATCATTTGGAAGAGGTACGTGTTTGGCTCGACGGTGGAATTGAGTAAAGATTCTAGGTGCATAACAGCCTGTTATAAGGGTGCTCCTGGCAACAGAACATACGGGGGCATTAGAGAAAGCATTATCAAAAACAATCCCCCCATTTGCTAGCTTCTCAATTGCTGGCATTGGTGCACCATTTTCATTGTACAATCTCATATGATGGGATGAGTTGTCCTCAGTTGTTAGCCAAATAATATTAGGACGATCAACTTCTAAAGAATTACATGATAGATATAGAAATATAATAGCACCTAATAAAAAAAATATTCGCATAATGAAAATTATAATTGGGAATATGGCATTGGTAATAAGTAAGCTCTAGTAATGCTGGAACAACAGCTGTCTTTATATGCCTCGTCACTTTTAAGTTTTTCCCAAGTAGGATGATGAACAAATTTTCCCCAATTTTCATTTCTTTCATCAAGATTTTCAAAAGACAGCAGGTATGTCAAACAAGGCATTCTATCCCCCGAGATTTTTTCTCCAAAAAAAACTGAACCAAAATCAAGCTCATCAAATAAAGTAATCTCCCCCTCATTGAACATGTTAACTTTTCTTCTAAAAGCATCTTCTGAGTGACTTTCATAAGTCCTTAGCTCAAAAAATCTATTTTCAGCATTAGGAGTAACTAAATTTGGCATTCCTTCAAATGCATCATAAAGTGATGTGCTATAGCGATTAAACATAGGGCTGTTTTTCTTATTTAGTTTTACAGATGCATCAGCATTATTTGGATCGCCTTTAATTGAACGACTTACAGATTGATAAACTGTAATGTTTGGATAAGGAATAAGCACGTACATTTTTCTTGGAAGATCCATTGATGCTTCTTTAAAAACCCCAATATTGTTTATCCCCTTTTTGTTTAGTGTAGGGATGAGATAATCCTCAAAATAAGTATTAAAATCTTTAAAGTTTGAAGATTGATAAAGCTCATATGTTCTCAATTCGTAAAATTCTCTCTGAGCCAAAAGATTTAGGCAAAACAAAAGTGCTGTTATTAAGATTAATTTTTTCATGTTTTAAGATGTTTTTGAGTAAATATAATTTTTTTTTAAGTAAAAAAAGTTGGGAAATTAATTTGTAAAACCAAATAATAAAAAGTCATTTTTGACTAAAATGATCAAGAAATAACAAAATTTGAAATTTCTTAATTTATCAATTTATCAATCTCATTTGCTAATTTATGATCTAATTCAGTAATTGAATTTTTATCATGGGTCCATAATTCAAAAGAAACTTTATTATATACATTTATTATTTTAGGGTGATGATTTAATCTTTCAGAAACTTCACCAACCTGATTAATGAATTTTAATGCTTCTTTAAAATTTGAAAAATCGAAGGTTTTAATTAATTTACCAGTATTAGTAGACCATTTTTTTGACATTTGGAAATATTAAAATGAACATTAAATTTAAAAAAACGCTTTGAAAAATAAAATATTAAACGGATTCATTTTAGTCTTATCTCTGCTGATTTCGTGTGAGAAAAATCCTCTCCAAAAACCAAATATTATCTATATTCTAGCTGATGATCTAGGGTATGGTGATATCAAAACATTTAATGTTGATGGGAAAATTAAAACTCCTCATATAGATAAGCTTGCTAAAGATGGAATCAAATTTACAGATGCTCATACTTCATCTTCAGTGTGCACTCCGACCAGATATGGAATTCTAACAGGTAGATATAATTGGAGGAGTAAATTAAAAAAAAGTGTATTAAGTGGTACCTCAAATGCTTTGATTTCAAAAGATCAAACTACTGTGGCTTCTTTCCTGAAACAAAATGGTTACCTAACAGGATTTATTGGTAAATGGCATCTAGGCTGGAATTGGTCCTTTTCAGATACAATTATTCATTATGATTCTAACCCCGATCAAAGAAAAAAAACATTTTATGGCTTTGGTGAAAAAAGACACAGTTCAGCCGATAGAATAGATTTTTCAAAAAAAATAACTAATTCCCCCAAGGATCTAGGTTTTGAATATTCATATGGACACTCTGGCTCACTAGATATGCCTCCCTATGTTTACGTAGAAAATGAAATAACTACTGCGAAAATTAATAGATTTACTTTTGCTGCGAAACCTTATTCTTGGTGGAGATATGGCCCAACTGCGTCAGACTTTGATCATGAAGAGGTTACACCTAATTTTTTTGAAAAAGCTAAATCTTTTATTAGAAAAGCAGTAAAAAAAAATAAATCCTTTTTTTTGTACCTTCCTCTTCCATCACCTCATACTCCTATTCTTCCACTTAAAAAATGGCAAGGAAAGAGTGGTCTTAATTCATATGCAGATTTTGTAATGCAGATTGATAATCATATTGGAGAACTAGATAATCTACTCGAAGAATTGAAAATTTCAAATAATACTATTGTAATTTTTACAAGTGATAATGGATGCTCACCTGAAGCTAATTTTAATTTACTTTCTGAAAAAGGACACTACCCTAGCGGTAAATTTAGAGGACATAAAGCTGATATTTTTGAGGGTGGCCATAGAGTACCTTTTATAATAAAATGGCCAAAAAAAATCCAACCAGGGTCTAGTTCAGATAAAACAATTTGTACTACAGATTTAATGGCGACATGTGCTGAAATTTTAAATATTAAGTTAGATCAAAATGAAGGTGTCGATAGTTTTTCTATGGTTCCTCTTTTTTCAAAAGAAACCCACGGTAACTTTAAAAGGTCATATACAGTCCACCACTCTATTAATGGAAGCTTTGCAATTAGAAAGGGAAAATATAAGTTCATATTTTGTCCAGGCTCAGGGGGGTGGAGTGTACCTAAACCGAGTCAAAATGAAACTAAGAATCTTCCTAGGTTCCAACTTTACGATCTAAATAATGATCCTTCAGAATCAAATAATCTTTATGGTCAATTTCCAAAAATAGAAAAAAAACTAATAGCAATTTTTAAAAATGCCATTACTAATGGAAGGACTACTGATGGTCCTGTTCAAGAAAATTTTCCTACAAATCGTTTCAATGAAAAATGGGAGCCTCTCGCTATTTTTTCTGAAGACTGATATATCCCACATTTAAGTAGATATCCCTAATAAGATAAAGTTTTAATACAACTAAAAAATCAGCTTAAAGCTTAAATAAGCATTAAGTAAACAATAAAATACTGCAGGTAAAATCTTTATTAAATTATCCTTGATTTTAATTCGAACAGCAACTCCAAAAAGCATCATTAAAGAGAGACCTATAGTGCTTAATGCCTGAAGATTGTCTACCCAAAAACCAATAATAATTCCCAAACTACCAAGGAGTTGGAACCACCCTGTTAGCTTTCTGAACTGTGGGATGCGGTAACGAATAAACTCATCAATCATGAAACTATTAAAAAAAGAACTCAAACCGTAAAAAAAGAAGGAGACTGATGAAAATAATATCAAAAAATTGAATAGCGTCATTAATTCTTTATCTCAATGATAATGGATAATTTAGAATAAATAAGCTACTGTGGAATTTCAAAAAGTGTTTAAGAGATTAATTTGAAGTTGATTCAACGGTTGGATTGGATTTTAAAAATAGGATTAAGAGACAAGATATTAGCATTGAAGCCGATGGAATAGTAGGTACTAACCCGTCACCTGCATTAAAATGAAAATAAACTGCACCAATCATAAATAAAGCCATAATTCCAGCTGAGGGCTTTAGTAAAGATTGAAACTTAAATGCCCCTAATAATAGAAGTATTGATAAAATTACTTTAGTAATACCAACAATAATCATAATTGAACTGTCTAGACCATATAGTTGAAATTCCTCAACCATGTTTTCAGCTCCTCCACCTCTGAAAATTGAAGACATTTTAAAACGAATTGTCCAAGCACTTAAAACAGTTACTGAAATTAGCAGTGATAATAATTTTGTTACCATTTTCATGATTTAAAAAAATTTTAAATTTAATATGAGTAAAGTTATTTTAACAATAAAGCTAATAAAGATTGAGAGATGATCTTATTATATTGATAAATAAACTTAAAAAATTGCTAAAAAATTTACATTCAACCACCAAAAAAGGCGTTCCAAGCTAACAGATTTTCATGAAAAAATAATAAAACAGCTGTTATCATGAAATCAAAAATCTATTTAATTAGATTTTTAAACTATTTTAAATCTTTCTGGGGCGTTTTTAACAAAAACTTATATCTTACAAATATGGAATGGTATATTAAAAACCGGTGGTGGATTTGGGCTATTACAGCTGTATATCTAGTATATAGAATTTATCTCTCAATTACATATCAACCATAATTAAATTAAATGATCCCAAGAAAATTATTTATTGCTTTTACAATTTTTTTGGCCTCTTTGTTGCATGGACAACAATTCGATTTAAATAATATTAAAATTGATGACGTTAAAAATGTCTTACAGGGTGTTTTAGGAAAAAGTGAAAAAAATAATCCGAAATGGTCAGGTTCCCCAGGAGACCCTAATTTTAAAATTGCTGACAGAATAGCTATCAAAGATGTTATTGATGCATATGGAATTTATTGGGACACAAATGACCTCGATAATTATTTATCCCTTTTCACAGATGATGCTGTTGGGATAAGTTATAATTATAAGGGCGAAAAGATTACTGATAGAATTAAAGACAAACGTAAAATACTAAAAAGTAAGGAGCGAATGGATTATTTTGAGTCTCATGGTTTTCAAAGAAGGCATATGATGTGTAATAGTTTGATACTTGAATTAAATGAGCGTTTCGCTCACCTGAAGCAATATATGATACTTTTAAACACAAATAAGAATTCCAAAGTAGAAATTGTTACCCCAATATTTTACGATTTTAAACTAAAAAAAACTGATGGCATTTGGAAAATTAGCTATCGAGAGATTAATTTGGATGCTCCCCTTGATTTGGAATTAATGCCATAAATTTAGAAAACTATTAATTGATTATTATTGTTTGATTAATGGAATGATCTCATCATTAATTCCTCAATAAAATATGATTTATGAAAGTTAAAATATTGATTTTTCCCAGGGCGACAAAGTTTCTAAAATCTCTTTTTGAAAAGAAAATCCTTTTTTCAATTATAATTATGGCCTTCTTTAATAACTGCGATTATTCAGTTAATCAGGTCTTAATCAAAAAACCAAATATTCTATTGATTTCAGTGGATGATCTCAATGATTGGATAGGTGTCATGGGTGGCCATCCTCAGATGAAAACACCCAATATTGATCGATTAGCATCCAAGGGGATACTTTTCACAAATGCCAATTGTCAATCACCCGTTTGTAACCCCTCCAGAGCAAGTATGATGACTTCTCTATATCCTAGTTCAACAGGTATCTATTTTTTAAACCCTCCACTAGAGCAGTCTGACAAATCATTGGAAAGCACTGTCATGCCGCAGCGTTTTTTAGAAGAAGGATATGATGTCTTTGGGGCTGGAAAGTTATTTCACAATAAAAAAGAAAATAAAAAATATATTGATGAATATTGGGGTGGTTTTGGAGAATGGTTTGGACCACTAAGTGAGAAAAAAATAAGTGATTTTGACGGAGAGGCAAGATTATGGGATTGGGGTAGTCTAGATATAGAAGATGAAGAGTCAGAAGACAGCCAAATTGCCAATTGGGCAGTAAATATTCTTTCTGAGGATAATGAAAAACCTTTTTGGTTAGGCGTAGGTTTTTTTAAACCACATGTACCTTTTATTGCCCCAAAAAAATGGTTTGATCGATATCCGCTTGACTCGATTCAACTTCCAGAAATTATTGATGGAGACCTAAATGATATCTCTGGATATGCAAAAAGCTTAACTCGCTATGGTCATGTTGCACCAAGTCATAAGTGGGTAGTTTCCAATAATCAATGGAGATCATTGGTAAGATCTTATTTAGCGTGTGTTAGTTTTGTAGATGATCAAGTAGGTAAAGTTCTTGATGCATTAGAAAGAAGTGATAAAGCCCAAAACACATATGTTGTATTATATAGTGATCATGGATTCCACTTAGGAGAAAAAGAAAAATGGGCGAAAAGAAGTCTTTGGAAAAATAGTACCAAAGTTCCCTTAATTATTTCAGGGCCTGGTATTCCAAAGGGCGAAACATGTGACCTACCAGTGCAATTGTTGGATATCTATCCTACCCTTCTTGAGCTTTCAGGCTTAGCCTCAGACCCAATTCACCAAGGGAATTCATTGATTCCTATATTAAAAAAGGGGGCCAGTGAATGGCCTTATATGGCGCGAACAAGTATTGGCCCTGGTAATTATTCCATTGTGTCAAAAAACTATCGATTTATTCAATACAATGACAACACAGCCGAATTATATGATCGAATAAATGATCCCAATGAATGGTATAATTTAATTAATAATCCAGATTTGAGTGATGTCATTAGGGAGCATAGAAATAAAATTCCAAACCAAAGACATAAAATCCTAGGTCAAGGATCACTGGGTCATGAATCATATAGTTTTAGCGAGAAAGGAGTTTTTATGGAAAATTAAATTTCAATTTATTTATACATCCACAGCAAAATATCCTTAGCCTGGTGTGACCAAGACCGGGAGGAATGGGATCCCTGTTGATCAACCCAGTACAAAAGATTTTCTTTTGAAAAATTAATTTTATTTAAATAGTCAATAAATTTATCAACCCCAAGTTGGAGACCAGAATCAAAATTATCTGTGCCATTAACAATTGCAAGTTTTAGATTGTCTGGTACTTTGGCTTTTTTTAATAACTCAAAATAGTTTTGATCCCTATATATTATTCCAGGGGATAGACAAGCTGCTTTATTAAAGACATCATTTCTTTCCCATCCAAGGTACAATGAAATTAATCCACCAGCAGAAGATCCCAGTGTGCCGATATCCCCCGAGTCAATTCTATATAATTTTTTAATCTCTGGGATTAGCTCTTGGGTTAATGCTTTTCCAAAATTAATTCCATTTCTAGTAGGAACATATTCGTATCCTCGATTTTTAGTATTACTTACGCCTACCATTATAATAGGTTTTATTTTTTTGGATTGGATTAACTCATGAACCGTTTCGTCTAGGTTCCAACCTGGTTTTGGTAATGAATCCTTTATTAATTTATTTCTTTTCCCAAACCCGCCGTTTTTAGAATAAAAAACAGCCCTTCCGTCATGAACTACCAATAGAGGATATTTATCTTTATTAAGATCATATCCTTTTGGAATCCAGACAAATATCTTTCTTGAATTATTAAGAACTTTAGAATCAAAGTCGTGCTGGAAAACCTTACCCGTGACATCTTTGTGCTCAAATAACATTGGCTGTGAAAGTTTAAATTGAGTAATTCCTTGCCCAACACTCAAGAAATGTATTGAAAAGGCCAGTAGAGTTAGTTTTTTCATTATAAATTATTATGATTTATAGAAGTTAATTTAAAAAATTAAAATGATTCATGTGAAAAGTTAAACTTCCAACTCAGAATTATTTTTTAAAAAATATCTCTTGGCTTAAAAGTCTTAAGCCTAACAGTTTTATCTGATTTAATTTCATTTATCATTTTTTGAGCCAGATCTGAAACTGATATAGGTTTTTGAGATTTTAAAATCCCAATTTGGTTTAACAGCTTTAGAATCTTTAAGGCTATTTTCTCTGCAGGCCTTATTAAATTTGACTGTCTAATCAAAAACGGTGGCTGAAATATATAAATATTATTGAAACCAAGCTTTTTAACGGCCTCCTCTAAAGCACCTTTAGTTTTTGGATAAAAAAAAGGAGATTTAATATTTGCACCTACAGATGAAACCAAAGAATAATGAATAACTTTATTTTCTGATCCAATTTTAGCAAATTCATATTGATAGTTAAAGTCAACAAGATATTGCTGAGTTTTACTGCCTGCTTGACTTAAAGTTGTTCCTAGCGCTGAAAAAATAACGTCCCCATTAATTAGGCCTTTATACTCATTCAATCTAGAAAAATCTATTTCATAAATTGTAAGCTTTTTATGCTTAACCCTAGGCTTTTTTCTCACAAATATTGTGACTTTACTAAAATTGGGGTCTTTTAATAATAACTTTACGAGTTCTTGTCCTGTAGCTCCTGTTGCTCCTAAAACTATTGCCTCTAGACTTTTCATAATAAATATATATATATCAAATAAAAACCCTCCACTTGGGAGGGTAAATAGTTTATTTAAAATCGAAATTTAAAAGTCCATCACACGTATACTCATCAAAGTATTGATAACTTTTCTAGAGCCAGAAACCTTTTTAGAAAACTCTGCAAATAAAGGGTCTGAAAACATCGATTTAGTTATAGAAAGAGCAGTTTTGATGTCGGGATATCCTTGCCAAACAAAATGAGTAAATTCTGAATTTTTTCCTACGATTGGAATTGCTATACCATATGAATTCCCTTCTATTCCTAATTTTTTTTCTAATTTCTTAGATAAAGATTGAAATTCCTTAAGATACAGTGAAGGATTTGAAACTTCCATTTGATATATCATAAAAACATTATCCTCAGCCCAATCTTCTCCATTGTACCAGATTGGTGTATTTAATGATTGAGAAATATCTTCTGAAAATCCTTGAAGTTTACGTTCCCAAATTAATTGAGCTTCACTTGATTGACCGTATGAGGCGAATGCATTTTCAAAAGCTACCTCATTGGGAAAACAAAATTGAATGGAATGTGTAGCCTCATTAGTTCCGTTAGGACCGTAAGTAAATAATGATTTTGTAGCTTCTAAACTTTTTCCCCAATCTGTATTCATAAGTTCATTCATGGCCGATACAACCATTTCAGGCTCATCAACTTTAATGTCAAAGAAAAGACAGTATTGGGCATTTATACTCAGAGTACAAAAAAATAGTAGTGATAAAATTAATTTTTTCATTTTAAATAGTTTAAGATTAATGATGGCTAAAGTATGGAATTTTCCAATCTAAATGTATAGTTACTAAAACCAAAATTTGGTTTTGGAATTATAAATAATTAAAAAATAAAATATATATTTCTTTTATTAAGAAATTGAATAGTAAAAAAAGCTTACAATTCTTAAAACTCAATAGAATTAAATTTTAATCTATTTCCAAAGAAAAGTTGAATAATGGCCAATTATTGGTCTAGTTTAGGCAGGACAATTATTTAAAAAATTAGTTGTTGGAAAACAAATTAACTTGAAATATTATTTTACTAAGAATTGGATCTATTAAAATTTATATCGTAATAGTAATAAATTCAAATTAAATAAGTTTTAAGCCTCTGAGGTAGTATCTTCAAATTCACTACATGTATATTTCTCGCTTACATCGACTTGATGAACTCCACATGTCATTGAAGTAAAAACAAGATTGTCGCAATTCACACAGCTGTTACTTAGATTTAAAGTTTTCATAATTTATATTTTACCACAAATTTAGTATAAAAAACTTATAATCTGTTGATTTACAGTAATTTGTAATTAGAATTAATAAAAATAGTGAAAAGATAATTGTGAGTAATAAGTTATTGTACCGGCTCATTCTAAAAAATCGATCAAGACCGGCATTTTAACAATTAGTGTAAATATCTGATTGTTAGAGCTTTCATGACTCAATCACCACAAAATTAAACCTTTTCAGTATTATTTGGTCTATTAGATGTATTAATAGTTATTGTTAATCATAGACTAGTTTGTTTGATAAAGCCCTCCTTTAAAGAGGGCTTTTATGATAAAAAAAACTAGATAAAACCTTTAATTAGCAATTCTAATCCATTTCATTTTAAAGCTAAATTTTTTATGTTTGATATTATTAAGACTAAACAATTTTATATGAAAAAGCTCATCCTTCTTTTATTGACAATTCCTATGGTCTCATTTGGCCAGCCAGAAATTGGTGCAAAGAAAGTTGATAGAAATGTAATTTATGGAATGTATTCTGGGTTAGCTTTATTAATGGATATACATTACCCTAAGTATCCTAACGGCATAGCACTTATTCACATTTCGGGAAGTGGATGGAACAGGCCATTGTCACTTAGCGCTAAACCATTAAACCATCAAGGACACGTAAAATTAGAATGTGAGGGGCTTCTCAAAAATGGCTTTACTATTTTTACAATCAATCACCGTGCAACTCCACGGTTTAAATTTCCAGCTCCAATTAAAGATGCACAAAGAGCTGTAAAATTCATAAGGTATCATGCGGAAAAATATAATATTAATCCCGATAAGATTGGTGCTATTGGTGGTTCATCTGGAGGAAATATTGTTCTTCTGTTAGGTGTGCTTGATGGAAAAGAAGATGAAGAAAATTCAGACTTTATAAATCGGAAAAGCTCTAAAGTTCAAGCTATTATTGCAAGGGCACCAGTGACAACATTCATAAATAATGTTTCTAATGAACGCTCTATTTATCTTGGTGTAAGGGGAAATGAAATAATTAAAAAACAATCTCGTGAATATAAAATTGCATTTGAGGCATCGCCTATATCTCACGTTTCAAAAGATGATCCACCAGTATTACTTATGCACGGTGATAAAGATGTCACAGTTCCAATTTTTCATTCATTGATAATGTTAGACTCTCTAACAAAGTATGGAGTAGAAAGTAAGTTAATAGAAATAAAGAATGCCAAGCATGGACCTAGTTTTAAAGGCGCGATTAATTTACCTGACCTAGATAGTATTAGAATGAATTGGTTTAACAAACATCTTATAGAAAAATGATGTTTAAAATAACATTTGAGCCAATAAAAATTATTCATTTGGCCATTCCCAGTTAACAAGGTCATTACTCCAGGCAATTCCTATAGATGAATTTTTATCAAAGTCCCCCTCACTTTCTTTTTTTGGTCCAGAGCCATGGAAAAACATAATATATTTTTCAATTCCTTTAATCCCTCTCAGGTCAACCACAGCTCCTGCTGTGATTCTTCCTTTTGCCCAATCCCATTGTTTTTGTCCAAGGGTTATAAGACCTCCAAAAGAGGACCAGTCTTTAAAATTGTCTGATCGCTTTATTCCTATACCATTTTGTGGTGAGTGAAACATGACATATTGATTATCATCCTTCAATACACATACATTTTCACCAGAGTTAACGTTCTCAAAAAATGTCCAATTTTTAAAATCGTAAGTATATGACATACTAACTCCATTTTGTTTGTATAAGCACCACCATTTCCCATTTATATCTTTATCCTCAATTAAGTATGGATCTATCATTCTACCCATTTTATTTATAGGAGTTTTTATACCTTTTACTTTTAAAATTTCTGGATATGTCCAATTATCAAGATCATTACTTTTCATTATAAAAATTCGTGAATCCTCAGAGCCATATCTTACTTTATCCCCTGAAAAATATCCAGGTCGGGGATATGTTTGAAGACATAAAATCCATTTTCCATTATATTTAATTATGTTTCCTGGGCTACAAAAGTTTAAATTTTGATCCATTGGAGTCAAAATCTTAATATGACTCCAATTAATCAAATCCTTAGATTTAGAGGATGCAGTAAACGAAAATATTTCTCCCTTAATTATTTTAACAAGTGTAAAAAATACATAGAACTGATTATTATGAAATAGAACTGCTGGATCTCGGTATGCTGTTTTATCATCTCCACGAAATAGAATTGGAGATTTAATAGACTGGAGAATATTATTTTGTGCAGTTAAATGAGGCACTTGAACTAAAATAAAAGTATATAAGAAAAAGTATCTAATAAGTTTTTCCACTGTTATTTTCTCAATATATCTTTATTGGTTAGTTAATTTTTTACTCCCAATTGTCCGTTCGAAATGTTGAGGCGGGTAATCCTTCTTTATTAAATAGGTTTGGTTCAGACCCGTTTGTAAATCCAAACCTTACGGCAATGGGTTTAGGAACCATTTTATTAGAAACAATTATCGAATTTCCATCAATCTTTGCAGCAGCGGTTATAAACTTTTTATTTGGTCCAGAAATTTTAAAATGTGTTAAACTACCACCTTTTGAAATTAATCCACTACCTGAATTGTCAAACTCTAATCTAATTTTACCCGCTTCAACTTTCATAGACTTATATAGCGGTCCTGAATAGACTATATCTTTATTGCCATAATCTTTTGCTAAAGCCCATAAAGATAAGCGGCGACCTACTTCCTTTTTGTTTCTTGGGTGTATATCATATACATTTCCAATATCCGTAATGACAGCCATCCCAGTATTTGACAATGACATTGTTTTGAATTGTGCTTCTCTTAATTTTGCTGATTCAACACCATCAATGTCTCCTTGATAATTAAAAGGCGCTAACTGGACAAAATAAAAAGGAAAATCTCCTTGATTCCATTTTTCTCTCCAATCTATTATCATATTGGAGAAAAGTTTATAGTATCTATTGGCTCTAGACACATTGGCTTCACCTTGGTACCAAATAACACCCTTAATTGTGAACGGGATTAACGGGGCCAACATCGCATTGAATAGATGCGATGGATAACTCTGATAAGGGGGTCTCCCCAAATTCAATCCTTTTTTTGGATCGATTCTTTTTACTCCATTAATTGGGTATTCACCTACTCCATCACCATCGTTAATTGTCCCTTTAACAGTATCATCAATAAATTTTAATTTAACGGTAAAGGGGTCGGGTGAAAAAGCTTTTGATAAATAATTAAACGATAATTCATCAAGTTTAAAAGTGACATTATTTGTTGTTTTTTGCCAATTAAAAAAAGCATTTAACTTGCCATTATCCATGGAAACAGTTAAGACACCAGGATATTCGTTGCTCTCCCCGCTAATTACATCATATACTCCAATTATCTCCTCTAATTTGATGCTTGCAGACTTTTTACTCTTGGATTCCTTAATTACCTTTTCAAAATAGGCTAAATCCTTATCATTACTTTTAGACCTCGAAATCATTTTTTTCTTTAAAAAATCAATTTCGGGCATCTGTTCCATTTTTTCCATACTTGTCCAAGCCTCAGCTGGTGTTCCTCCCCAGCTTGATAGAATTAGGCCTAAAGGCCTGTTAAGGGTTTGATGTAGTTTCTTTCCAAAATGATACAATACAGCTGAAAAATTTTCTACATTTTCAGGAGTACAGATTACCCATTTTGCCTCAACATTTTTTTGAGGTTTATCAGCCGTAACTCTTGGCACATAAAATAATCGGATATTATGAAAATTAGCCTTTACTATTTCTGCTTCTCCACTATCAGTTTTGTTCATGCCCCATTGCATATTAGATTGGCCTGAGCCTAACCAATTCTCCCCTACCAATATATCAGAAATTATCTTTTTATTAGCTCCAGCTTTAATGGTCATTTCGTATGGACCATTAGCTTTTAGTAAAGGGAGCTTTACTTGCCATTTACCATTTTTATCAGCAGTAGTATAGACCTCTTTGTCTTGAATGGAGACTGATACACTCTTATTAGAATCTGTCCAGCCCCAAATAACGCATTCAGCATCTTGCTGCAATACCATATGATCGGATATAATTGAAGGAAGTTCTAGTTTTTGATATTCCTTTTTTGATTGACAACTAACAATTAAAAAAAGAATAACCAGCTTTAATACATTGTTAAACATAATTTTTAAATAGGGTTTATGAAATATTTACAGGATTCAATTTAATTTTGGTATGTACCAAATATTTTTATTTAAGTCTATCCCGCCTCCTAATTCATCCTGAATTACTCTATCCGTAATGTAAACCCCTATATTGGCCATATTTGAAAAATTATCTAATCCATTTGGAAAATTCTGTCGGGTTCTATGAATATTATACTCCTCGGAAAAGCTTCTATCAAAAGCTTTTTCAACTCCATCTTTACCAATCATAAAACCAATTAGCCCTCCCCATGTGGCTGTTGGGTTATCTGAATCCCAACCCATAAGAGATCCCAATTTTATAGTTTCTTTTAAATCTCCCTCACCGGCAAATAAACTAACTAAACTTGCGGCAAAATTTATTCCAGCTGCAAAACATCCATTACACCTTAAATTTCTTGAAGTTATATCATAGCCATCTTTTTCTTCTACTTGATATCTTACATAAATATTGTCTCTTATTGTTTCCCATGGGAGGCCCTCATTATATTGTTTCTTTACAAAATCATACATTTTTGAGGCATATGAATCATTTGGTAGCTGATCTCTAGATTTTTCAGCAATGATTAAAAGATTTTCTTTATTGCTGAGATTTGGATCAGCAATTGCAGCTAAAGAATACATGGAAACATAAAATTTTGAAATCCATTCTGCATTAAACCTAGCTGTGGTCTGAATAGGAAGCTCGGCCATTTCAACAGCAAAATCTGGTCTGCCAGGTGAATAAAATCCAAATACTTCAGTAGTTAATTGAGCATCAATCATATCAAAATCTGGATTTTTTGCAGGATCGCTTGTTTGCGGAGGTACTATTCCGCTAATCATTAAATCTAAAGCTCTTTGATTTGAGACCCATAAATAGTTTTGTTCTTCATGTTTTATATGTTTTAACCATCCATCGCGAATTTGCTGTCCGCTCAATTTTGATGTTTTATTTGTGTAAACTAGATGTTGATACATATATTCAATGTCAGTATCATCGTCAGCTCCCCATTTTCCATCCTTACCCTCAAAAACAAAATCTATATATCGGTCAACCTTATTACCTCGCAAATTCAGTTTGTCTTTTTTACCCCAATCCTCTCGAGTATAAAAATCTCCTGTCTTATGTTCACCGATATTTCCAATTTTATCATTCTCGGTTACTAGACCAGTCCAATTTGCAATACATTGTGCGAGCCAAAACCCCTTAAGTTTATTAAAATATTCAGCTCTAGATATTATAATTTCGTCCCCTAAAGGGTTGTATTCTATATAGTTGAAATTTTCATCTTGAAGAACATCAGAAGTTAAATTTTTCTTTTCAGAGCATGATAATATTAAAATTATAAGTGATAGTAAAGTAAATTTTTTCATATTAATTGTTTGGTTATAATACAAAAATAATAATATCGAGAACTTATCAAATTTCTTCTAAGTTTAGTTGAGGGTGTTTAAGATAAAAAGATGAATTAAAGCACTCACTGTAGGTCATTAAAAATCAAAAAAATCCCATTTGGAGAAATTTCTGTTAGTACTTATTTTATTTACACTTTTAATAACCCATTGATCTTTAGGAGAGTTAAGATCATACTCTATGATATTACCATTAGGATGATTAAAATAGGTGGATAATTTTTTTTCGTCACTATTTTTTATAAGTATATCTTCCAAAATATTTTCTATAGAATTGGACCGGACAATCACCATCAAACCTAATTCCTCTTTTGAAAATATTGCGAGATAAATACCTTCAGTAATTAAAAAAATCTTCCAGTTACCTGAGGATTTCAAGACCTTTTTATTCACGGGGATATGTACTTTACCTTTTGTACACGCAAAATCCTGATATACACCAGTATTATTCCAGTCTATAAAATTATCTCCTGGTCCAAACATATGAAATGCATGCTTCATCTCAGAAGCATCATCATCTAAAAACAACATAATGGGTTTGGCTACAATGAGAGATCGTCTTCCCTGGTTTGCACCTCCGGCGGAGAGTAAATATGACTTGTCACCGGAGAGAATTTCTGGACATGAATTGAATCCGTGTCCCATTTTTACAAAATATGGTTTGGGTTTATCTAAAACCCATTGAATGACTTTGTCGGCCGGTTTATAAGATACAAACGTAGCCCAAAGAGCATGATGTTGTCCTCTGGACATATTCACAGATAATGATTCATCATATAGACTACCCCAAACCTTGAGCATCACCGTGTGATAATCGGAATCAATATTTTTCTTAAAATCTTTACCAAACCTTCTTCGATTGGGTGGAAAATGTTTGAACTTATAGCTGCTTAAAGCATATTGCCAATTTAACCGGTCCAATAATTTGCCGGATAATGATCTAATATCTCCTGAAGCAAATTCATAGAGGTTCAGTAAGGCACAATAAGTGTAACCAAGGTATGGTGCTGAATTAAATTCATAGAATCCATAAGTATCTATTTCCTCCAAAAACACCTTAAGTTTTTTCTCCACTCCATTAGTTTTATTATTATACTCAGGAGCATTATTACCATGATTTCTCAACCACTGATTTTTTAAATAGCGAGAGCCTTCAGTCATCAAAATATGATTTTCAGAATCCTCTAAAAACATATACCCAACATTTCTCCTAAATTTATTCCCCTCAATCGTAAGAATATTATTTAACAGGTGCTGCCTTGTTTTAGGGTATAATATATCTGGCTTTTCGCCAAATAGGTAAAGTAAAGCTGTAAATGCCATAGCAGTAAAATCATAGTCTCCAAGGGGGTAGAGCAACCAAGGAGATCCAGGGTGACCAACTGCTTTTTGACGCATTAAATATTTGTTCATCTCCTCTACTCTTTTCCCTTCCAAAAAACAACTAATAACAATTCGAGAATTTTTTAAATTAACCTTTTCATCAGGTTTCCAATCTTGAGGTGTTTTTGAAGTCCACCCATCAAGAATATTTTGTTTTAATTCTGAATTATCATTGAAAGATAATGTCCGCTGAGTTGGAATTTTAATATCGCCCAGTTCGACTGGCTTATCCATTTTTCTACCAGCGCCAGCAAAAATATTAACTAATACATATAGCAGCAGAGGAATTGTAATAGAAACTATTAATAAATAGGCAAATAGTTTTTTTATTTTCATTTCATAAAGGCCATTAATTTAGCAGAAATTTTTATCTAAAATATATAGATTAATGTTGAAGCAATAATCACTTTTGAAGGATTTATTATTTTAGTAAATTATTAATAATAAATATTCTAAATGAAAAATTCAATATTATTATTATTCGTTTTTCCAATTTTTTCTTTCTCCCAGTCAGCGAAATCATTAAATGACAAAGAAATAAATTTTTACGGAAAAAAGTTTATTATTCCTTCATCTAAAAATGATAATAAAATTAAATCATCAGACTTTTTAACTATTGGAAATATTATTTCAAGTTGTCCAAAAAAAGGTTGCTGGGTAAAAGTAATTACAGATTTTGAAGAAGTGTTTGTTACATTTAAAGACTATTCATTTTTTGTTCCCAAAAAAGGAATTAGAGATAAGGAAATAGTAATAAATGGAATTATAAAAACGGATACTATATCTATTTCTCAATTAAAACATTATGCATATGATGCAGGTGAATCCGAGGAATTTGTTTCAAAAATAAAACATCCTAAAATTACCAAATCTATAGTTGCAGATGGCGTGGCAATTATTAATTAATTTTTGTACCCAAACAGTTCCTATTCTCTTTAAGTCATATGTTTTGGTTAAAGCATAAAGTAAATGCTAAAACTATTTCAAAATGAAATTACTTTTATTCAACATCATTATGAAAAATCAGTAATGTTAACAAAGTCTTTGATTCTAATCGTTTATGGAGCAACAGGGTTCACAGGTAGGTTGGTTGCTAACTATCTTGACAGCCATATTGAACTCAAAGGTAAACCGTGGGCAATTGCTGGACGTAATCAGAACAAGCTTTCCAAGCTGGCCAAAGAACTCAAAAGTAATCCTGAGACTATCTGTGTTGACCTGGAGGACAACATCGCAGTAATCGAAATGGTCTTGCGTACCTCAGTAGTTATCAATTGCGCAGGGCCATATTCTAAAAATAATGGGGCCGCTATTTTAGGAGCATGTGCACAAAAAGGAGTTCACTATTCGGACCTTGCCGGCGAGGGATTTTGGCAATCAGAAATGGTTGAAGCCTTTCATGATATTGCAAAAAACTCAGGAGCGAAAGTGATTTTAGGTGGTGGTGTAGACTCGTTACCCTCTGATCTAGGTACCTTTACAGCCGCTGAAGCCTTGTCTAATGAACCTAACGAAAAAATACATATTCGTAGCGTTTACACACGTTTTACTGGTTCTTTTTCAGGCGGTACATTAAATTCTGCTAGGGCTACTGCACGAGCTAGGAAATCAGGTAAGTTCACAAATACAATGGAAGCAGATCCCTATCTACTTTCACCAAAAACCAAAGGTATAGAAACAGAAACTCCTGCCACTGCAGATGGTATGACTCAAGAATTCAGTTGGTCTTTCGATTGGTCACACGTTGCAATTACAAAATTTTTTATGGCTCCAATTAACGCCAGAGTAGTCCGTCGCAGTTTAGTCCTGCAAAATCAGCACCAAAATACATCTTATAGTGAATGTGCTTCAATAGGAATGTGGATTCGCTTATTAGTAATGTGGATAAGTACTGGATTTGGTTATTTCAAAGGTGAGCCTATAAAGTTCAAACCAACCTCTGGAGAAGGTCCACCTTCTTGGTTAATCCGTGATGGAAGTTTCAAGGTTAAAATTACAGCAAGATCAAATGGGAAATTAGCAAGTACCACCATATCAGGTCAAGGTGATCCAGGATACGGAGCAACTTCAAAAATACTTGCTGAACTCGGCCTTTGCCTTGCTTTGGATGACCATAGTAAGTCATCACACCCGTCTGGCGTACTAACTCCCTCAACGGGCTTAGGTGATGTACTATTAATGCGGCTTAAACAAGCTGAAGATGGAAACCTCATGCAGTTCAAGACAATAACGCTTAGATGAAAAATTGCTTATTTATAATGCAAAGCCTAATACTGATTCAACTGTTTCCTGCATTCGGTCAAGAAATTCAATCTAATGCATGGAATGCTTTTTTTAGCGACTATTCTCTTACTTCATCAACTACAATTAGGACAGAGATCCATTACCGTAGTGTTGATTTTTATAGTACCAAAGATCAGATTCTATTTCGTCCTCAAATAAAAATTAAAATTGCTCCAGGAGTAAGTTTGACTTCTGGATATACATATGTCATGACAAATACAGCTTTAGGAAATATGACTGAAAACAATATTTGGCGGCAGTTTGGATTTATATTTCCCTTTAAAAAACTTCGTTTTTTTGGTTAGATCCGAACTGAGCAACGCTTCATAAAAAGTCCAGTTGAAAAAACAATTTTTGGACATCGAATTAGATTTCGATCGGGTTTTGGGGTTCCTATTCTAGAAATTAAAAGAAAAAAAATAGAATTTATTGTTTTTAATGAAGTATTCATGAATTTCAAAGAAGGTTTCCCTTATAACTATAACCAAAATTGGACATTATTAGGGTTTGAAAAAACTATCTAATAGAGCTACTCTACTTAGTGGATTTCAAAGGACATCAGTGAATGGTAAAAAAGGCTACATAAATAAAAATATATGGTCTACCATTATGTTCTATAAACTTTAGATAATTTCTTAATCACAATCATAATTTCGATAAACTAAATGAAGAAAATTACTTCAACCACAAAAATGAAAAAAAGCCATTTTTAGTCAATTTTCAGCCATTTTCGATCAATTTTAGCTAATTTTTGCTGATTTTTGATCATTTTTTGCCATTTTTTGAAAATTTTTGAGATATGGTTATATCTAAATATGCACCCAATTGACTCTGAAAAAACCGATCTACAAAACCCACCCCACCTTTAGGTATTCAGAGAGATCAAACCTTATTTAACTCAAAAATCTCATAACTCACCATAACCTCATCAAAAATTGGTTTTGATACAGGATTTGAGCCATCCAAGAATGAATTCAACGCATCTTCATCGTGAACAGAAATCTTGAACATTACTGCACTCTTATCTGGGGACACAGTACCTAAAGTTTTGGTTAAATCTGCAATTTTTCTTCTTTCATTCATCCCATGTTCAGACTGCATAAAGCCCATAAACTTTTCAAACTTACCCTCTTTCAGCTTTGCAACCACAAGTATATCTTTCATTTTAGTTGATTTAAAATTAATATGATGCTAATATAACAAAACATATAAAAGAGGATAAATAAAAAACCCTCCGCAAAGGAGGGATTATGATTAATGATTCGCAACTAAAATTTATTTTTGAGATGCAGCAATTTCCTCATTCAATCGTGTAGGGTCAAATATCCAAGATGCGCTTACAATTTTTCCATCAACCCATTTAAATGATACATTTACTGGGTTTGGAGTATCAGTTTCTCCAGTCCTTTTAGATGTTCCTTTCCACCACCCCCACAAATGACTCCAAACTTGATTATTATTATTTTCATCATAAAAAGTGGTTTCAACAAAATTCATTGGCATATTAATATTTTTATATAATTTATGATGCATTGAGAAGCCGTCTCTTACTTGAATTTTATTGTAGTTTTCTCCATTAATTGAAAGAGTGGCGTCATTTGAAATGAATTTATTGAATGCTGAAAAATCATTTTCAAAATAACCCTTATTTATTTCACGAATTGCCTCCGAGTATTTGTCAGAGGTTCTGGTTGTTCCAGTAATTTCTTGAGCTAAGGAATTAAAGGAACAGGCTAATAACAGTAATAAAAATATATTTTTTTTCATTTTAAATAATTTATGGTTAATAATTGCTAATATAACAAAACCTACAAAAGGAGTTATATTCTGCTTTTCCAAGTTCCGCCATACTTATAATGTATGTTATTTCTTTTGACTTTTAGCAAACATTTTCTACAAGCAAAAACCCATTCTTTTTTAGCAAAGTGTCGCTGTAAATGGCGAATCCTATACAAGGTATTAAACTGAGTATTGCACTCACTACAATTCTTTTCTGCTGGCATAAATTCATTTTACATTTTATTTATTACTGGCACAGCTACAAGAATTATATATAGACCAACCACTATAAGTTGGACTAACATAATAGCTACAATTAATTGTATACCTTTTTTTATTGATTTTACATCTTGAGCTATAGAATCATTCATTTGAGTTAGTTTTTGAGTTTGGTCAAAGATAAGTAACATAGAAAATAACAAAACCTACAAAAGGGGAACAAATAAGAAAAGGCGCTAACAGTGAATTGACTGTTAACGCTTATCTTTGCTGGTGGTCCCACCTGTACTCATAACAATTTATAACTTACTGATATACAATATATAAAAAAATATAATTAGTACCCGTGGGTACTATTTAGTGCCTCTTGGGTACTAAGTTCGTGATTTGGGTACTAACAACCTCTGTTAGATCTGGCAGAAGTTATTTTCATCTTTTTTTACTCATTTTCTTTACGTTTTCTAAAGTTTCTAATACTTATACATAGAACCTATTGTTCTACTGAGTTGTAGATTACTTTAAGAAATACTTAATCTACCGAGATACTACACCTGACACATGGGGGAAGTACCCAATAATGACCAACACTCACCGATAGGTAAAACCAGTCATTAGTGTTCCGAGAGGTAAAGAAGAAAGGTCTGAACTCGTTAAAATGCAGATAGGTTGAATTCTTGTTTGAGTGTTTGTTAGATTCAACTGAAAAATGGAAACAGTTTTTAAATGGGAAATTCCCTTAATGGACTCATTATATCTAATTGTGAAATAGTAGTTAGATTTTAAATAATAGAAAAGTTTAAAATAAAGAGTATCAACCTCGAACTGATTAAGTATTTCAAGTACGAGGTTATTGCTGTTTTTTAAAATACTCTGAAAGTAAATAATATGATAAGGAATATAACAGAAGAACAAGCAAGACTTATGGTAGAACTATTAATAAAGAAATCAGAATTGATTAAAAACTTTTCTCATAAACTTGAGAAATATCGTGTCTCAGGAGACAAAGAAACCTATAAAAAGAAGTTTAGAGAACTATTAGAAAAAGAAGAGATAAAAGTATATGGAAAGAAGATTAAGTAAAAAGGATTTAATGGAACTCTATGGAGTAGATAGAGTAACCATAGAAGATTGGAGAAGAAATAGAGGATTAAAGATGATAGAGGTATCTACTCATTCCAAATACATCACAGAAAAGGATTTATTAGAGTGGGAAAATAATTTGAAAGAAAGTTAATCAGTTAAGAGGTTAATTAATCAAAGTGTATCAGAATGAATAGAAGTGAAGGGTTGATATACTTTTTTTAAATCTTGTGATTTGATTAGTGTATCAGTATTTACAGGATGAGGTTTCTTGTAACTGAGAAAATGCTTTTCCCCTAAACCCCAATCGGAGTGGTTTTTATATCGGAGTTAATTTTTTCTCCCAAGGGAAAATTATTTGGTTCGAGTCCATCAGGAGGAGCAACTTAAAATAAAAAAACCGTTATACTGTTATAGTGTAACGGTTTTTTTATTTTTGATAGTCCGTCAAACTAATACCGAAAATGTACCAAACTCTCTTCAAAATTGATAAAATGGATTGTCCGTCAGAGGAAAATCTCATTCGAATGAAATTTGAAGAATTAACTCAAATAAAGCACTTAGAGTTTGACTTGAACCATAGGGAATTGACGGTTTTTCATAAACTCGGTATTGAAGAGATTGAAGAATGTCTCAAACAGCTTAATCTCGGTCATAAAAAACTATACACTAAAAAAAGTAACCGACAATCCTTTGATCAGAATACGGGCCAAAGAAAGGTATTATGGTCTGTACTCATAATTAATCTTGTTTTTTTCATTCTTGAAATGGGTTACGGCCTTGTTTCCAAATCTATGGGTTTGGTGGCCGATAGCTTAGATATGCTCGCAGATAGTTTTGTTTATGCAATCAGCTTAATCGCCGTCGGAAAATCTTTAGCCCATAAAAAAACAGTGGCTAAAATTGCTGGTTATTTTCAAATCATTTTGGCGCTTATAGGGTTTGGTGAGGTGATTAGAAGGACCATTTACAGTGTGGAATTTCCAAATTATCTAACTATGATTATCATCTCTGTTTTGGCGTTAGTCGGAAATGCCCTGTGCTTATATCTCTTACAAAAGTCAAAAGATAAAGATGAGGCCCACATCAAAGCCAGTCTTATTTTTACCTCGAATGATGTCGTGATTAATTTGGGAGTTATTGTTGCGGGCTTGATGGTATATTGGCTGAATTCCAACATGCCAGATTTGATAATCGGTGCAATTGTGTTTTTTATTGTTTCAAAAGGAGCGATCAGGATACTTAGTCTTAGTAAGAACAAAGTTCATTAAAAGGTACATTTTTGCTGCAACTTTTGTCAATAGGGGGAGCAACTTATAATGATAAAACCGTTATACCGCTATAGTGTAGAGGTTTTTTAATACCTCTTCAAATCATACCCCACAAAACTCCTCTCTAATTTATCACAAACCCTTCCAGTGGTTCCACTACCCATAAAAGGATCTAATACCAATTCAAACTCTTTTGAAGTTTGAAGAATGGGTAGAGTGATTATTTCTTCAGGAAATGGAGCAGGGTGTTCTCCTTCAATATCTAACTTTTGATTTGCTACCGATGTTCTTACAATATCCTCATTCCAATAATCTCCCATATTCTTTCCTTTGATGTTGGGTAGGTAGGGTGATATAGAATTAGAGTACTCCCCATTTACACTTCTGTGTCGGGGTGGGAGAGAAGGTTTTGTTTTATCAGAGAGTTTGGTTAGTGTTAGATAATAATCATACTCCATTGATTTGGTAAGATGAAAGATAAACTCATAAGAGGGTGTAAGATTAGATTTAGATGAGGAGGGTTTAGGATTGGTTTTAGACCAAATAATAGTATTTCTAAGAATCCATCCTTGTTCTTGAAGTTTAAGTACTACTCTATGAGGAACGTTCTGAAGATTTCCATCATAAAAAGTGTCCCCAAGGTTAAGAAAGAAACTTCCTCTATCATTTAATACTCTCTTACAATCTCTAAGATGTTCTGATAGATTAATTACAAACTCTTCAGAAGTTTTCTCATTTCCTAATCCTTCTTCTTCAGAGTACTTTCGTTTATTCCAATAAGGAGGAGAAGTAAAAATGGTTTGAACTTCACCATCGAGTAGCTCACTCATATCATGGGATGATTTCTGATAAAACCTCCACGATGACTTCTTAGTTGTTTTTGATTTATTGTTGGATTTACTTTCTCTACTTTCTTTCTCTTTTAGTTCTCGTTGTATTTGAAGATAGGATTGGTTTACTGTAAGAATTCCTTTATCTAAAAGTTCTATGTGTTCAGGGTGATGTTTATGGATAAAAATCAATCTCTGTAATTGAGAAGAAGAGATTCCTATTTCTTTAGAAACTTTATCACGAGAAGAACTTCTGTTAGATTTAACAGAAGTTAAATCCGTTCGTTTACCCTGTCCTTTTCTGTAATACTTATCAAGTATTACGTATTCATTAATAAGTTCCTTAAAACTCTTTATTCTCTGTTTATTGAAGTGTATTAGGAGTAATTCCTCCTCATCTTCCTGAATATCCCTAACCTCAACCTGGACTTCTTCCCACCCCAATCTTTTAATAGATTCAAATCTTCTATTACCACTGATTACTTGATTACGAGAATCAATGATAAGAGGTTGTAATAATCCAACCTCTGAGATACTATCCATTAGTTCCTCAATAGATGATAGGGTATAGATTTCTTTGTTTTTAGGATGGTGTTTGAGAGAGGATACTTTAACCTTCATAGGGTGAAGGTAGCGAAGAATTTTGTGGTATGCAAGTAATCAGGAAATCAACTGTTTTACTTTCTCCTTCCAAACATCTTCTGGAAGTGTTCCCATTTCTTTTAATCTCAACAAAGTTTTTAATTGTTCCTCTGTTTCTGAAGTAATTGATTTTGATTTCTTTTCCTTTTTTTGGTCAAGTTCTTGATTGAATAGTCCATCATTTACCTTCATAATATCCTTATCCAAAACATTATAATATCCATCAAATACCTTTTGAGTAGTATGTCCTGTCATTTTCATAATACTCCTAATTGGTGTTCCTAATTCTATGTGCTCTCTAATAAAAGTTCTTCTCCCAATATGAGATGATACGATTGAGTAAAGCGGGATAAAACTTGTGTTCTCCTCTTTTCCGTTTAAATCCCAATCTCTAACTCTTACCCCTCTATCAAGACCAATGTATTTACAGATTTCTTTTATGTAACTATTGTATTTCTGATTGGATATTGCATTACCAAACTTTGTCCTTGGAAAAAGATAGTTATGTGCATTTTTATTCTTTGAATACTTCTTCCAAATCTCAAAAGTCATTCTGTTAATCCTAACTCGTACAGGTTCCTTTTGAATTTTAATCTTTTCCATAAAAAATGAAAAGTACCCTAATCTTTTTCCATTGATTTCTTCTGTATCGTAATCAAAGTCTCCAATCTTCATTTTAACCATATCTCCAAACCTACACCCTACATTACAGAGAAAAATCAACATGTCTTTATACACCTCAAAAGAGGTATACGTAGAAGACCATCTTTTGTTGTCAGTATCAACCCAAGAATCATCAATATAGGTTAGTCTCCTTTCCTTTTGAAGTACTTCTATATGATTAGGGTTTTGAATAGAGTACTTATCATAATTGTATAGTTTGAGTACCTCATCCCTTTTGAAAAAGATTACTTCTCCTCCTCCATCACTAAGTACAATTCCATCTGGTTTCTTTATTTTGAAATTAGTTCCATACTTTTCGTTACTCCAGTTTGAGAATCTTGTAAGTGCTTTCATTCTCTTTCTAATAGTGGAGGGTCTTAACCCTTTCCTATCATAACTCCATCTACAAAATCCATATACCCAATCACTATCTAAGTCCTCTGGAAATAATAATACATTATTTTTGGTTTGATACTCTGAAGTATATTCTCGTATTTGTTTGATACTTGTATTTGTACTTCTTTTAGTTGAGGTTCTGTTGTTATACGAGGTTGAATTAATCCACTTTTCATATTCCGTAAGCATGGGTAAAAAATGAATCTCCTTTCTACTAACAACCTCTTTCGTTCTTTTATCCTTTCTTAGATAACTTCTTACAAGTTCAACTAATGGTTCTTTGTCTTGTTTTTTAATGGTAAGAACTATTCCATTGATTTCATCGAGTTTGTTCTTGATGAGTAGATTTTTATCCCTATAATCCTTATCAGAAGATTTTATCGGGTCTTTAGAAGTTTTCTTTCTCCAATTATCGTCCCAATCTTTAATTTGACAAACAACCCCTGTACTAACCTTTGTTCTCTTTCCCTTGTAGTAATAATCAATAATGACAGGAACAGAATCCTTTTGATTAAGGCGATTCTTATTATTTTTATAGTCCAACCTGTAATAAAGTCCCATTAATCAGTCAATTAACTCTATCTAATATACGAAAAATTCAGGAATTTTAGTACCCTATATAGTACCCCAAAGGGTGTTTTGTATAAAAACAAAACCTCAACAAGTTGTAAATCAACAAGTTGAGGTTTTTTGTTGGTGGTCCCACCTGGGCTCGAACCAGGGACCAACTGATTATGAGTCAGCTACTCTAACCAACTGAGCTATAGGACCTTTTTTTACTGTTTATGTGACTTAAGCGTTTTCATAAATTTGAGAGTCGTTGGTAAACCCCTTGAATTTATGTAATAAACGTTTCTTCTTACTAAAATATTTAAAACAGTGTGTAAATATACTTCAATAATAATGATAAAAAATAAAAGTGTACGGTAGAAATGTTTTTATAATACGCAACAAGCAAGCGAGTCCACTTATCCCTTTAGGAATAAAAATTAATTCGTCTAAAAAGAGTATTCTATTCCTAAGGTTCTATTAAAAATATTCTTACCAATAATAGATTTATTTACAAATACGTTCAATTTCATTTTTTTACTCAATTCTAAAGAAAATTTTTGAGCAATTCCTGTTGAAGGCTCGTCTAGTAAATTTGTGTATAATTGATAGAACTGCGTAGTTGAAATAATTTTTTTAAAAATTTTCTGAAAATATACAGAATAAAAATTATTAGTCATTTCAAAATTTCGACCAATTCCGTGCATATATAAAAACAACAGTTTAGTTTTCGGATTTATAGGATAAGATGATCTTATCTCGTGTACATATCTTGATCTATATTCCTCATTTTCCATTACCCTGTATCCTGGGAAATGAGTACCCAAACTTAATTTAAACTTCTTATGAAAAACCATGTATCTTGCCATTAATGAGTAATTAGTGGGAGTTAGGCCGTCCATCATTACAAGATTAAGTAGGTTTAAAGTAAATCGTTTATCTTGATTAGTGCCTGCCCTGATAATCATATGTGGTTTATCTGAAGTAAAAATTGGAATAAAAGAAAAACCTCCTGTATTGAGCTCAATTGATCCATATTGAGAAAATGAATGAGAGCTTATAAAGAACAAAAACACAAAAAAATTAAAACTACGTCTCATTTAAACAAAGAAACTTATTTAAATATAAACAAAAATTTAAAAATTAATACCGAATTCATTTTAGGCATTAATCTCTTTAATAGCTATAAAAATTTGAGTCGTAATTGTTTTTTTAAGTAATTTTATTGTTCCACTTTTTAAAATGAATTTAAGATATTGAGAGTTATTTTATCTATTGCGATTTTTAATTTTTTTTTAATATTAATTCAGTGTTCAAAAGAATCGAATCCACTTGATGAAAAAGCTTCAGAAGCATCTAATATTTCAAGTTCCGAAAACTCGGATGAATCAGAAGAGGCTTTAACTAATACAATAACTATCCCTTTATCAAATGATATATTAAAAATGAAATCTTTATTCGAAACATTTGATGGGGTTACTACTTCAAGTGATTCAGATTTTTTTTATGTTTCATCCAATGGAATTCCCTCACATAATATAATGGAGGGAATAACTAATTGGCAGCAACAGTTCCCAATTAATCAGGAGTATAATGGAACTAATAGTTGGTCAATACCTATTAACCCTGAGTTTTCAGAGAATCCTCTTTCATCAGAATCTAATTTTATGAAAGGAGCAATGGCAATAGCTATAAATGGAATTCCAATTTTTAATGCATTAAATAACCGAGGAGAAGATGCTAATTTGATTGGAGAATTAGATAAATGGGGTGGTCATTGTGGAAAAGCAGATGACTATCATTATCATTTACCACCAACTCATTTGTCAGATATAGTTGGAGCAGATAACCCTATAGCATATTCACTGGATGGGTTTCCCCTTTTTGGAAAGACAAATAATATTTTAGATGAAAATCTTGGTCTATTGAACAATGATGGAAGTTACAGTTATTTCACAGTGGAATCTTTTCCATACTTTATTTCTAAAATGAAAGGAAAAGTAACTACTAGCGGATCAGCGCCTGAAAATCAAATTGTTCCTCAGGCACAATCAAAAGGAATTAGACCGGCTTTAACTCCTCTCAAAGGGGCAGAAATAACAAAATTTTTGACTACGGGTGAAAACTCCTATCAACTAATCTATAATTTAAATAACCAGGAATATACGATAGACTATTTATGGGACAATACAGGTCATTACTTCATTACATTCACAGATCCAGATGGAACTTCTAAAACCGAAACCTATCATAGATAGATTATTCTATCAAAAAATTAAGTGATTCAAATTGTATTTTTCAAATATGATTCCCTGTTTGAATTAGGATAATATCATCTAATCAATAAACTTAACACAATCTAATGTTAAGTGACTTTTCTGGTGTTGGGGTATAGGCTAAACACACTACGCATTGTTGGTTATAATTTTCAAGTACTGAAAAATTAAATATATCCCCTTCCATTATATCACTTGGAAAATCACATACACTCCCCAGAGTAAAAACATTTTGATATTCCTTGTCAGAAAACTCGTCACGCCAACTAATTTCTATCAGACTTTTGTCAGACATTGGATCTAAAACTTCAATTACATAATTCATACAGATTCCTTTTTTAACAAGTTTTCCACTGTAACAAATTTCTAAATCCGCTGTTTTTTCTTTACCCTTATCACAGCTAAAAAAGATGGTTATAAAAAATAAAAAAAATGACTTTATTTTATTCATATTTCTAAAATTAACGAATATTTTAATGAAAAAAAATTTCCGTATAACCATTATAAATTAATCAAAATTAGTTTTGTTTGTAAGGTTTGTTTTTAAAAAAATTTAAAATTTATTTAGTATTAAATTTATCTATATTTAATAAAATATGTTTCTAAAGATTTCAATAAATGTCTCTCAATTAAGTTAAAAATTTATGAAAATTCACTCTTCTTTCTGGCTACTTGGCATTATCTTAAGTTGTTTTATTTTTTTTTCTTGTGAAAAACAAAATCAGAAAAGGCCAAATATCGTTTTCTTATTAGCGGACGATTTAGGTTATAATGAGATAGGGGCATATGGACAAAAAATAATTAAAACCCCAAACCTAGATAAACTTGCAAAACAAAGCATGAGGTTTACAGATTTCTACGCTGGAAATTCTGTTTGTGCACCTTCTAGAGCAGTTTTATTGACGGGGGTGAGCTCTGCTAATGTCGCCATTAGAGGAAATGCCGGGTATTTTGGAAAAGATGATTGGTCCCCTACATGGTTAGAGAGTGATACGTTTACTTTAGGTGAGCTATTTAAATCAGCTAGATATCAATCTGCATTTATAGGAAAATGGCATTTAGATAATCCAGACGATATTTCAACTTGGGCATTTAGCCACAGCTTTGACTTTGCAGCTCAAGAGCAATGGACTCACAGAAAATCTAAACGTAATTTTTCAAAAAGTGGGCTTTGGCTAAATGGTGATCAAAAACATTTTCCATATGACTTTAACAAGCATGAATGCAAGGATGCTTTCTACACTAATTTTGCTATTGACTTTCTGGACAATAAAGAGTCTGATAAACCCTTTTTCTTATTTATGTCATATCGAGCCCCACACTCTTTTGAAGGACCAATAAGAGATACTCTTGAATATGTGAACCAAGATTGGCCAAAGGTAGAACAAGCACAAGCTGCCAAGATTACACTTCAAGACAAACAGGTAGGGCGGCTTCTCGATTATCTTGAGTCAATCGGTGAAATGGACAATACAATTGTGATGTACACCAGTGATAATGGTGCTCATTTTGGAGCTGATGGGAAAGGACATCAATTAGAGTTTTTTAACAGTAATGGCAATCTAAAGGGGGGGAAACGCGACCTTTATGAAGGTGGTGTTCGAGTTCCTTTACTTGTCTATTGGAGAAATAAAATAACAGCTGGATCTGTAACTGATCATATTTCGGCATTTCAAGATCTAATGCCAACTTTTTCAGAAATTATAGGGGTTAACAAGCCTGAGCAAACAGATGGGATTTCTTTCTTGCCATTACTTCAAGGAAAAGTTCAAGAAAAACACGAATACCTAAATTGGGAATTTCAGTTGAGTGGGTGGTTTCAAGCACTTCCTGATGGAGGGTTCAGGCAGTCTGCGAGGATAGGCAAATGGAAGGGCGTTCGTTATGGGATCGATTCTGGGATAGAGTTATATGATTTAAGTGATGATGAATCAGAAACTAATAATCTTTCAAAAAACCACCCAGAAATAATTGCACGTATCAGTAAGATATTTAAAACCTCAAGAAACGAAACTGCTGCTTTTCCCTATGGAGGAGTTGAGCAAAACCATATATCTATGGATCGCTATAAAGATTAGTTATATTAATTGGGACTTTGACTTTAAAAATTCTATTTATAGGTTGTTACTCAACCCCTAATACGTTTTTTAGTTTTTGCTGTCCAAACTCATTGCCATAAAGTAAGGTAGAAAAGCGAGCTACTTCTGCAGCTACCTGAATAGCCGCTTTAATTTCCTCTTCTGAAACACCAGCTGCTTTTGCCATATGAACTTGTGCCGTTATACAGTACTCACATCGCATAGCTGCAGATGCAGCAATTGCTGATAATCTTGCTTCTTTAGTAGAAATTGGCCCTTCTGTAAAAAGCTTGTTCCATTCTGTAAAATATGCTGCTGCGTCTTTGGCCATAAACTTTGGATACATCTGATTAAATGGACTTTTTTCTAGGAGAGCTTTGTGTTCCTCATCTGAAATCTGACTATATCCAAATGATGAAATAAGTAAAAAAAGTAAAAAAAATCTTTTCATAATAATTTCTTATTTTAATGATTAACGTTTTATGTTAAGAAGTTGCTTTTTTTGAACCATAGTAAAATAATCCCATAGTTACTAGCCCTAGAATAATTACTGGAAGAGGCGCTGTGGGGTCACCTTTTATAAATGATATTAGGTCAGGAAGTGAAAAAAATCCTGCTAGAACAAAAAATAAAAAAGACAGTCTTTTAAGAGTATCTAAATCAGTAATAGAAGTGGCCCCAACTATTAAAAAAATCATTCCAATTACGATTAATCCAACTACTAAAGCAAAAGTTTCGAACATAACAATTGCATCAGCTGATGGGTTAGCTGCAAAAGCATCACTGATCAACATCATTTTAAATTCAGGAGAAAAAATAGAGAGGAATAAAGGGAGTGCTTGAATAAACATAAGTGCTGCACAGATGAAAAAAATATTCTTGATTTTCATGTATTTGTAAGTTAATTTTTCTAAAATTAATGATTAGGGGAATAGATTTTTATAATAAAATATCTCTTTAGTATAATAAATTACCCAACTTATTAGATTTGCTATATATTTTGAAAATGTTTTTGCCAAATGACTGTTATTTACCTCCTTCTTCCTCCTTTACTTTGATACTCCATTGCCTCACCCTTTCCAAAGCCGTAGCTAAATCCTAATGAGAAAAAAGTTCCAGAAGTAGACCAGTTATTTACAACAAAATTACTTCTAATTGCTCTGCTTTCACTTACTCTAGTTCCAAAAATATCCCTAACCATTAGATTAATAACCCCTCTACCATCTACGATTTTTTTACGAACTCCGAAATTTATATTCCTACTTGGCCCTCTCTCGCCATCAACAGTCCTGTATTCTGATAAGTAATTTAAAGTCAACTCAATATCTAGATCCTTGGGAAATTTGATTTTTGACCTAAACTCGGAACTCCATCGGGTTCCATTAAAATTAAAATTTTGACTCCCCCATATTCCCCTCCTATTAAATCTGTTCAAATTAAAATCACTGGTCATTACAATTATTTTACTTACATCTAATTTTCCATTAATCTCAATTCCATTGGCATTACTTGTGCCTAAATTTTCAGGACTTCTTTTGCTAATGTTGTTTTCAAGCGAAGTTACATACGTTATTTTTTCAGTTGTATTTAGTTGATAAATACCACAATTAATTGATAATCCTGAGGTATTATATATAGCTGCTAACTCATAGGAATCCGAATATTCGGGTCTCAAGTCAGGATTTCCTGCGCTAATATTGAAGTTGTTTCTAATATTAATAAAAGGGTTCAACTGCCATAGACTTGGACGATAAATTCTCCTAGAGTAACCCAATTGTAGAGATAATTTTTTAATCAATTTAAATGATGAATGGAGGGTTGGGAATAAGTCCGAAAAATTCCTCTTATTTGATAAATTAGAATTGACTAAATTAGTTTGGGTGGTTGTATGCTCCCTCCTTAATCCGAGTTTGATCCCCCATTTATCAGATTCAAATGATCCTGTTCCATAAAGACCAAAAACTTTTTGTCTAAAATCAAAAACATTGGTAAGCCCCTGATTAGGAACCCAAATACCTGCTTGTAGGTCTTGTACCTCAAAATCATTACTTAAATCATTATCTGTAAACTGAGCTCCCATCTCGATTTCCCATTTATCATAAAAAGGCTTTACGTAATCAAGTTTTACAGTATGACTGATTCGCCCAAAATCAGTCTTTGTTTTCTGATCATTAAATGTTGAACTTCCTGTAACAGTTTTGTTTTCAAAATTAGAAGATTGCTCCTTTGTAAAAAGGTTGCCAGTTGCGCTAAAAATTAATGTATGATCCTCATTATCTAAAAAATCTCTTTTGTAAATAAGCTCATATTGATATTTAGGGTTTCCTGCTACAGTTGTTTCATTTCGATCCCATTCGGAAGTTAATTCAGTCACATTTTGGAATATTTTGACATTAGTATTTGAAGGTTGATTTTCATCTTCAAATGCATAAAACCCTGAAAGCGTAATGACATTTTGCTTGTTTATATAATAGTCAGTTCCTAATATTAAATTATAATACTCTTCATTTCTGTAATCAGTACCTTTTGTTTTTAAAAGGTCTTTGGTGGTTAAACTATAATTAGAGTTTCTGAACATTGAAGGCAGTTTCCTGTAACCATAGCCTAACTGTGAAAAAACATTAAATTTTTCAGTCCTCCTATTCATGCTAAGGCCAGCGCTATTGTTAATTGGGCTACCATAGTTAAGTGTAAACGAACCGTTCAAGCCTTCTCTCTCCTCTTTTTTTATAACAATATTTATAATTCCAGCAGTTCCCTCAGCCTCATATTTAGCAGATGGATTCGTTATCACTTCAACTTTCTCAATCATATCTGCCGTAATTGTTCCGAGTGCATTTCCTGATTGATCTGCAAGGACTGAGGGCTTCCCGTTAATTAATATTTGTACGCCCGAATTACCTCTTAAGCTAACCTCCCCCTCAATGCTCACTGTTACAGAAGGAACGTTTTCTAACACCTCGTATGCGCTAGCACCTGTTGAGCTTAGGTCTTTACCAACATTAAAAACGCGTTTGTCTAATCTGAATTCAGTGGTTGATTTCTCCGCTCTTACTTCAACCTCGTTAAGGATGTTGATTTGTTCTTTTAAATAAATATATCCCAAATCAATATTGACAGAATTTTTATTTAATTCACTAAAAATTTTATCCTCATAGCCAATTAATTTTATTTCCAAAATGAAGTCTTGTCTATCGGTATAAATTTCGAAAAATCCTTGTCGATTAGAGGAAATACCAGTAATTATTTCATTCGAAAAAACATCACGAACCAAAACAGTAGTATTTTCAAGCGGGGCTTTTGAAATGCTATCAATTACAAATCCACTTACAGTAGTAAATCCTTTTTGGGAGTGAGTGG
>CACHZY010000004.1 GCA_902584445.1 uncultured Bacteroidota bacterium
TTTAGAACGGGGAAGAATGGTAAAACATATAGAAGATTACCCAGCTATGCACCTTGATCCATGGGATTTACCCAATAATTTACAAACTCCTAGGGAAATTAAAGACAAACACTATGACAAACAAAAGAGATGGGGGTTTGATGAAACTACACGTCCTTTTTACAATAAAGATTCCGAGTATGACTATGATGAAGTGAAACCCTTTGATTGGATTCGTGGAACTCAGGTCGGTGGTAGATCATTGATTTGGGGAAAGCAAACTTATCGTTGGAGTGATTTGGACTTTGAGGCTAATTTAAAAGATGGTTACGGAGTAGATTGGCCGATTAGGTACAAAGATATAGCACCCTGGTACTCTCATGTCGAGAAATTTATTGGTGTTAGTGGAGAATCATTGAACATCCCTCACCTTCCAGATAGTGTGTTTCTTCCTCCAATGGAACTTAACTGTGTAGAAAACCACCTCAAAGAGGGTATTTCTAAAAAATATAATGACCGACTTCTAACTATTGGACGGGTGGCTCATATAACAGCAGGCACAAAACCTGGTGCAGGGCGTTCAACTTGCCAGCATCGGAACCGTTGTGGAAGAGGATGCCCTTATGGAGCATATTTTAGTTCTAATTCCTCAACACTACCTGTAGCTGAATCGACTGGAAATTTAACGCTTAGACCTAACTCCTTGGTTTCAGAAATTATTTATGACGATAAAACAAAAAAAGCTACTGGAGTTAGAGTTATTGATAGGTTAACTAAAGAGGTTTTAGAATTTAATTCAAAAATTATTTTTTTGTGTGCATCAGCAATTGCATCTTCTTCAATTTTAATGCAATCAAAAAGTAATCGTTTTCCAAGCGGTATGGGTAATGACTCTGGAGAATTGGGTCATAACATAATGGACCATCAGTTGGGTAGTGGTGCTAGTGGTTTTTTTGACGGATTTCATAATAAATATTACACTGGGAGAAGACCCAACGGTTTTTATATTCCGCGATTTAGAAATATAGACAAAAACTCTAAGAAGGTAAATTTTTTGAGAGGTTACGGATATCAAGGAGGAGCCAGTAGGACTTACTGGTCTGAAAGTGTTGCTGAATTGTCTTATGGAGTGGATTTTAAAGATAAAATCACACAGGCTGGTGATTGGAGAATTGGTATGGGAGGTTTTGGAGAAGTACTGCCCTATCACGAAAATAAAATGACACTAAACTATAATAAGCTGGATCAATTTGGTTTACCTAAAATTACTCTTGATGCCGAGTTTAAAGAAAACGAAAAAAAGATGAAAGAGGATTGGAAGATTCAGGCAGCAGAAATGCTTGAAGCTACAGGTTTTAGAGATGTCACAATCAACGATTCTAATGCACCTATTGGAAAAGGAATTCATGAAATGGGAACAGCGAGAATGGGTAATGATCCAAAAACTTCAGTTCTAAATAAATTTAATCAAATCCACGCAGTTAAAAATGTTTTTGTTACCGATGGAGCATGTATGACATCAGCTGCAAATCAAAACCCTTCACTAACTTATATGGCCCTTACAGCTAGGGCGGTAAATCATGCTGTTAAAGAATTAAAGCGTATGAACTTTTAAATACCAATCAAGTATTGAAATTTCAAAAAGAACTGAGAGCGATTAAAATCAAGTAATTCAGGTCTACTAAACTCATTATCAACAAAATCAACTGTTCTTTGGTTTCCTCCAAAGTAAAAAATAGTCGAAGGATTTGGATTCCACTGTATTAAGGGCTGAATAAAAAACTTCTCATTGAATGAATTGTTTTCAGCTATTAATCTGATATTTAAAAAATTATTGAATTGATAGTTAAACCTAAGACGAGAGATCGAACCATTAAAATAGTATTCATCACTAGATTTTTTTAATTTCGAGGATCTGTATGACGGAGTCAGGCTTAAATTATTACTAAGCTGAAACCTTATACTTAAACTTGTGGAGATAAGGTTTCCAGGCATAGGTATTGTTTCGTTATATGATAAATCTTTTCCCCATTCAAATTCAGCTCTAAAATTTATTAATTCACTTGGTGATGTTCTCAGGTTTAATTCATGTAAACCAAGGTTTTTAAAATCATATCCTAAATAATTATAAAAAGTATCTAGATCATAGTTATATGAAATTGATGAATTCCAATAAAAGGATGCTTCACCAGCAAAATTGATTGAAATTAAATTTAATTGATTACTGAAGTTTTTTCGAATATCCAAATCGGTTGAAAATTCGAATTCTCGAACAAATTTTCGATTAATAATATTGTTATATGTGTTGGTAAATGAAATATGCTTTTGATTATTACGAGTAATAATTCCAAGATCTGATTGATGATTTGGGGACAACTCTCGGTACTCTAATACATTTTTAAAATGTTCTGTATTCCTAGAAACGGTAAAAAAAACAGAATGGCCCTGAAATCTTTCCCCGTCTAAATTTAATGTTCTTCCATATCGATTATCTTCTTTATCAATGGAATTAGAAATTGGCTCTAAATTATAATTTTTAAAAAATTCAAATAATACTCTCCAAGTGTTACCTATATCTATTAGCCCATCCAAGCCAAATAAACTCCCAAAACCTTTATCTCGATAAATTCTATTGGAACTAACAAATCCAATCCTTGATTTTTTTAAAATTTTTTGATATCTAATTAAAGTCGAATACGATTCATCTAAATCTCCACCTACTGACTTATCTTCACCTCCAATCAAGTATTTCGTGTGCTTATCTAAAGCGGTCAAAACAAAAAATCTGGATTCTTTTTTTTGAGTTAGAAGCTTTGATGCAAAAATTGGATCAGAAATTGACCTTGAGTAAAAGATATCTTGATTAAAGTTTACTATATCCATTCCTCTATTAAAAAAAGGCCTTCTCTCAGGATATTGGAGTGAAACAGGAGAATTAACATCAATTAAGCTAACATCAGCCTCAACTTGAGAAAAATCTGGATTCAATGCCATCTCAAGGGATGAGTTTTTAGTCAAATCAAAATTTAAACCTAAACCAAATCTGTTAGATGATTTTCCGTATTTAATTTTTTCGCTAGGATTTGATTTTTCACCTGAAAATGAAGAGAATATATATGGTAATATCTCATTTCTTTTTTCAATTTCAATATCTTTAAACTCAAAAGGATCAGTTGTTTGACAAATCAAACATAAATTATCTCTATCAATTTTTTGGCTACTATTTTCATGGAGAATGCCTTCTGAGTAATATCTTCTTCTGAATCTCATATTCCATATTTGATCAGTATTATTATCAAAGGCTAATTCTGAAAATGGAATTTTCATTTCCACTACATATCCATTATCGGTTATTCTTCCGGCAGATTCATAGTTTATATTGAAATTAGGATTATATGTGGCTCTTGGGCCAAAATTTTCGTACAAGAAATCAAATTGACTGCCCAGTGGATTCACAGCTAAGCAGACATTACTTCTGGCATCCCTAAATGTATCAATATGGACAACAATCACATCATCACTCCAGAAACCTCTTTGATCTCTGGATCTAATTGAAGCTCTCAGATTTTTCGGTTCATCAAATGCATGATAGGCAATAAATATTGCCTTACTTGAATATAAAATATAGACAAAGGTTTCCCTGTTGGAGGGTTTATTGTTAGCTGGCTCAACTTCAAACCCAATTGGCAGGACATTTGAATTCGACCATACATTTTCATTTAAAATTCCATCAATCTTAATATCACCAGAGTCAATTTTATTAACTATAAAATTATCCTGGGATAGCAGTTTGTATGAAAAGAGGATTAAAAATGTAAATAGTTTAATGAAACGATACTTCAATTTATTGATTTTATAAAGCTAATTTATCATCCACTTTAAACTGCCAATCGATGATTTTTTTCTTGAGTTGATTAATCGAATCCTTATAAGTAGGATTATAATAAAGGTTGTTTTTTTCTTCTGGATCATTTTTTAAATCATACAACTCGGATAAATCAAAATCTTGAGCGCTTAAACTAAGTTTTAATCCTTCCGGTGTTACAATGGTTCTTATATTTTGCATCATAGCATTCCTACAATCCTTAGGATCTACCGGACAATCGTTGTAATTTTTTCCATTAGTAGGTTTGCCATCTTTCGAAAAGTCTGAATTCCATTCTATGAAAACATTACCTGGAATAAAATCAAATAAACTTTTTCCGGGAAGAAAATCAGGTATTGGTTTACCAAAATATTTAAGTAATGTTGGGACAATATCGATTTGACTTACTGGATAAGTAATTTTTTTAGGCTTATAGCCTGGAGCTTTTATAATTAAGGGTATTCTTGATGATGCCTCATACATAAATCTTTTAGGAGAAATACCAAATTTACCCATCATTCTTCCATGTTCACTTGTAAAAACAACTATGGTATTTTTCTCAAGACCCAACGACTGCAATTTTTTTAATATTTTACCTACAGATAAATCTACTTGGTGTACAAGTCCCCAATATTTTCTCATCTGTTCCTTTAATATTGAAGTTTCATTTTTTAATGAAAGCTTAACACCTCCAGATGTCTCATTAATTCTGATAATTTTATTTCTTAAAGGCTCATTTTTTGGTATAAATTTCCCATATGTATTGTCAAGCTTAATATCTTTTATGTCGTGTAAGTCGTTAAAAGGACCGTTAACAGGAGTGTGGGGTTCTAAAAAACCCAAATAAAGGATAAATGGGTTTCCTTTATTATCATCAATAAACTTAACTGCTTTTTCTTCAATAAAACTTGATTTAGTATGCTTATATGGAAGCTTGGTACAAAAGGTCCGCGAGAAAGTTCCTCTTTTTTTTGAATCAGGTTTATAACCCTTTTCAATTAACCATTTATGATAATCACTGTATCGAGAAGGAATACCAGATTCTGCATCCTCTTTCCAGTGATACCCATCCTCCATACTTATCACTTGATTAAAACCATGAGATGGATCTAACTCTTTTCCTAAATGCCACTTTCCAATATAAGCAGTTTCATATGAATGTTTCCCTAAAAGCTGAGGGAAGGTAGCGATATCCTCACTCAAGGGTATTTTGTTTTGAGTAACTCCTGTTTGATGAGGATATAATCCAGTCATTATTGATGATCTATTAGGAGAACAAACAGGCTGGGCTACGTATGCGTTTTCAAAAACAACAGCTTCATCTCCTAGTTTATTCAAGTTGGGAGTTATAATCTTATCATTTCCATAATGAATTGAAGTATCATAACGCTGCTCATCAGTTAAAATAAAAACCAAATTGGGCTTAATATTTTTTTCAGAACAAGATAAAATCAGTAGAAATAAAACTAATTGATATTTAAGCATACTTTATTCATTTTTAAATTGCAGCTATGAAATATTTTAGTGCAAAATTATCAATGTTATTTTGAAATTTCTAATTAGACCATAAAAAACATAAAAGGTTTCATCTTTCAATTATCTTTGATTATTTAAAATGAAATACATCTTTTTTGCTTTAATACTAACCATCTTAACTTATTGTAATAATGAGCAAGAGACAAGTAATTGTATTGATACAGAAAAAATAAAACTAGACCAATTCTGTATTGAAATTTATCAACCTGTATGTGGATGTGACCTTAAAACATATTCCAATACTTGTTTTGCACAAATAAATGGTGTTATTGAGTGGACTTCAGGAAAATGTGAAAAAAATTAAAATGATTGACAAAAGTAATAAGTGGTTTTGGCCATTAATGTTTTTTTTGATTTCTATACTAGTAACTTATTTGACAAAAATTTGGTTTCTATTTCTTTTAATCCCTTTTGGGTTTATTAACTTTAGAAATAAAAAATAAATTGATTTAATATGAGGTTTCCATTCTGGTATTGTGGTTTAATTAATATGATTGGGATTATTGTTTGTGCCCAAATCAATCCAAACAATATTGATATTGTCAGAGATAATTATGGTGTGCCACATATTTTTTCAAAAACCGATGCTGAATTAGCCTATGGACTTGCTTGGGCTCATGCTGAGGATGATTTTAAAACCATTCAGCAAGGATACCTAGCTGGGAATTCATTACTTAGCGATGTTGAAGGAAAAAAAGCCTTGGGAATAGACTTCATTTCTCAATTTATCGGTAGCGATAGGCTTTATGAAGAGAAGTACCTTTCAGATGTTGGTGACGAATACAAGGCAATAATAGAGGCTTACTGTGAGGGAATAAATCGTTTTGCAGAGCTTCATCCCGAACAGGTTCTAAGTAAGAAGTTATTCCCAATAAATACCAAAAGTCTTTTCCTGTATGGTCAGCTCCAGCTATTTGTTTCATCTAAAGGTGATTATTGGGTAAAAAAAATATTAAAGAACAAGCTTAATTATAAGCCTATTAATGACGGAGTTAAAGGTTCGAATACTTTTGCATTTAATAGCTCTAAGACCAAGAATGGCAATACTTATCTAGCAATTAACACTCATCAGCCCTTGGATGGTCCTACTTCATGGTATGAAGTCCATTTAAATAGTGAAGAAGGAACAGATATTATAGGTGCTTTATTTGCTGGAAGTCCAAATGTTCTTATTGGAGCTAATAGAAACATTGCATGGGCACATACAGTAAATATACCAGACAAAACAGATGTTTTTGCTCTAGAAATGCACCCTACAAAAAAAAGATATTATCGTGTTGATGAAGAATACCTTAAGCTGAAAAAACACCGAGCCAGGTTAATAGTCAAAATATTGGGTATTCCAATTAAAATAAGTAAAAGATATTTTGAAAGCATTTACGGTCCAACCCTAAAAAACGAGTCTGGATTTTATTCAGTTAGAACTCCGTCACTTTTTGAAATTAAAGCACTAGAACAATGGTGGAGAATGAATAAAGCTAAAAGTTTTACAGAATTTTACAATATATTAAAAATGAAAGGATTGCCCGGGTATAATATCGGCTATGCTGATAAAAATGATACTATTTTTTATATTTCAAATGGTTTGATTCCCAAAAGAGCAGAGGGTTATGACTGGGCAAATATAGTTCCAGGTAATACCAAAAAAACACTTTGGAACTCTACCTATGACATTGAAGAATTACCTCAGGTAATTCAACCAAAATCTGGATATTTTTATAATGCTAACCACTCTCCTTTTAAATCAACTGATTCTATTGAAAACCCACAAAAAAATAAGTTCTCGGAAAATATGGGGTTTGAACAATACGATAATAATCGTTCAATAAGACTAAAAAAACTTATTGATCAATATCCTAAATTAGATTACAAAGATTTCAAAAGAATTAAATTCGACAAACAATTTCCAAATCCATTTAACTACAGCTGGATGAACATCGACTCTTTATTTTTAATGCGTCCATCAGATTACCCCAGCGTTAAAAATATTTTAAAATCAATTCAATCCTGGGACAGAGTTGCTTCAGCAGACTCCTACGGGGCTGGATCATATGCTGTATTATACAGTAAACTAAGAAAATACTACAATAAGCTCCCAGATCCTAAAATATTTACAACTTCTGTCTTAAATAAGGCCCTGATTGAGGCATTACAGCATATGGAAAAGTATTTTGGTACAACTAAAATAAAACTTGGTAGTTTTCAAAAATTAGTCAGAGGAGATAAAGAATTATCAATTTTTGGTCTACCGGACATAATATCTTCAATGGGTTCAGCTCCCTACAAGGAAGGTATGCGAAAAGTTGTTAGTGGAGAGTCATACATAGAGTTGGTAAAATTCACTCCAAAAGGGGTTGAAATTGAATCTATAATCTCATACGGAAGTTCTGATCATCCAAAATCTAAACATTTTAATGATCAAATGGAACAATTCGCTAGCCAAAAGACAAAAAAAATGACATTTGATAAAAGAGAAATTTACAAAAATGCAAAAGCAATATACAGCCCGAAGTAATTAATTTTTTATTGCCTTACTGTACATTTTCTCGTAGTGTACGATAACATTGTTAATATCAAATTTTTTACAACTTTCGAGTGCCTGATTTTTGAATTTCTCATGCCGGTCTAAATCCTCAAGGATAAAAATAGCTCTATCCGCCATTAAATTTATATCACCTACAGGGCATAAATAACCAGAGTAACCATTTTCTATAACCTCAGGCAAACCACCAATTTCGGTTGATATTACTGGAACTTTGTGGATCATGGCCTCCAAGGCTACAAGTCCAAAACTTTCTTGTTCTGAGGGAAGCAAAAATAGGTCTGAAAAGGATAATATTTGATCAACTTCATTACTGTTTCCTAAAAAAAGAACATCCTTATCTAATTTATTAGACTTGCAATAACTTTTTGCTTTTAGCTTTTCGGGACCATCTCCAACCATTATTAGTTTAGCATCAAGTTTTTTATTTATTTTTTCAAAAACTTTTAAAACATCAATTATTCGCTTTAATGGTCTAAAATTACTTATATGGGTAATAACAAATTGATCTTTAGAAGCAACTACATGTTTATCAATTGTCTTACTAGTATCATTTGATTTTGAAAGATCAATAAAATTTGGTATTACATTAATTGGTTTTTCAACATTAAACAATCTTTCAGTGTCTTCTTTTAAGCTGTGAGAGACAGCAGTAACATATTCAGAGTTATTAATGCTAAATTGAACTGCTCTTTTATAAAAAGGATGACTTCCAACTAGGGTAATATCTGTTCCGTGAAGAGTAGTTATCATTGGAAGGCTAATACCCTCATCCTCTAGCATTTTTTTTGACATGTAAGCAGCATATGCATGAGGAATTGCATAGTGAACGTGAAGCAATTGAATCTTATATTTTTTAACAATCTCAACGATTCTACTTGAAAGTGCTAACTCATATGGCTGGTATTTGAATAGGTCATATGTTGGAACGTGTACCTCATGAAAATGAAGTAATGGGGTTAAATTCTGAATTCTTACAGGCTGTTTGTAAGTGATAAAATGTATTTCGTGACCTTTCTTAGATAGATAAAGTCCCAATTCTGTGGCAACAACTCCACTGCCGCCAAATGTTGGATAGCAAACAATTACAATTTTCAATTTTTTTTATTTTATTAAAGCCTCATAGACAAGCTTTTGAATTCTGGTTCGAATATTATGCTTCCCCAAAAGATTATTTGACATACTTGGATAGGTTCTATTAGATAAAAATACTAAAATCAGATCTTCCTCAGGATCAGCCCAAGCATAAGTTCCTGTAAAACCCATATGTCCAAAGCTGGAAAAACTAACGCAACCACAGGTAGATCCTAATCCTGATAATTGTGGCTTGTCAAAACCTACTCCTCTCCTATTACCTTTATCACAATAATAACATTGATTAAATTTATCAAAGGTGTCTGCTTTAAAATATTGTTTACCATCAATAAACCCTTTATTTAAATATAATTGCATAATTTTTCCTATTTCAGTGGCATTTGAGAAAAGCCCAGCATGCCCTCCAACGCCTCCTTGCATGGCTGCACCCATATCATGCACAAAACCTCTAAGAGTATTATATCTGTAATATATATCCTCTTCAGAAGGAACAATTTCATTAAGAGGGATACTATTTCTGGGGTTATATAATGTCCTCTTTAATCCAAGAGGTTTATAAATTTTATTTAACACCTGTTTATCGAAAGATTTTTGATTTATTCTTTCAAAATAATCTTTAAAAATATAAAAGGGTAGATCTGAATATTTATAATTAATTGAATCCATGAGCGGACTCTCCATAATCAATTTTTTCATTTCTTTTTTGAAACTTTTCTTTAAAAAAAGTTCATCAGTTACTTCAATATTATATGACCCTTTTTTGTTATTTCTATAATATTTTCTTTTAGGTTTTTTTTTACGATCAAGGGTTTTCTCGAAAAAAGGAATCCAAGGCGTGAGACCAGCGTGATGAGATAAAACAGCCTTTACAGTCAAGTCAGCTTTGTTTGTGTTTTTTAATTCAGGAATTAAATCAGACAAATTAGAGTCTAGCTTAAAATCTTCATCTCCAATTGCTTTAATAATTAATGGAAGTGTGGCAGTAATCTTTGTTAGAGATGCTAAATCATAGATATGATGGTTTTTTACAGCTATCTTTTTTTTGTATGTATGGTAACCAAAACTTTTTTGATAAACCATTTTCCCTTTTCTTGATATAAATATTTGCATTCCAGGAGTCATTGCTGAATCGATTACCATTTGAGCAAATGAATCGATTCTATTAAGTTTTTTTTGATCAAAACCCATTGTCGAGGGCTCGGTTTTTTTAAAGAGATTTTTTGCAGGGAGTTGAATCCCATCTCCAGCCTCAAAGTAAGGGTTTATACTTACCGGTAAAACACCATTAGCCTCCTGAAATCCAGCTAGTATATCAGCACTTACTTCTTGACTAATTTGATTGTTTTGATAACTAACAAGTATGGCATTAATATTTTCAATACTTTGAAGTTTTCCAAGTGCGTAAGGGTTTACAAAAATATCAAGTATAACCTCATGGTCTTTTGCTATGGCCTCAATAAGTTTCAATTCTTCCTGAGTTAAATCATTTTCTTTCCATGGATTGATATCTGATCGATGAAAACTTATGATAACTTTTGAATCATTTTTTAAGGTTTTTAATACCTGAGAGCGCGTCTTAAAGTCTATAGTTTCAATAGAAGAATTTTGTAACAGTCTGTCACTAAAAACCTTTCCAGAAGAATCACCCAGTTTGATATATGAATATCTATGATTTGGACTCAGAGGAATAAGATCATTATCGTTCTTGATTAATGTAATTGATTTGCTAAAAGCTTCTCTTATTAAAAGTGTGTCGTTTAAAGTATTTAGTTTTTTGTATAATTTCTCAATACCAAGCTTTTTAGCTTTGTCCAATCCAACTTTAAATTTTGCCTTTAAAATTTTTTTAACAGATTCCTTAAGCCTCATCTTTATATAGTCAGAATTTTTATAAGCATTTTTTATTGCTTTAATTCCTTTGGGGATATCCAATGATATTAACAGTAAATCGTTTCCTGCTTCAAAGGCAGTAAGATCAATATTTCCCTCAATTTCAGCATCTGCTCCTTTCATATTTAAAGCATCAGTCACAATTAATCCATTAAACCCTAATTTTTCTTTTAATAGTCCAGTAACAAGTTTTCTCGAAAGGGAGGCAGGATAGTCAGAATCTGTGAGGCTAGGAACATTTAAATGAGCCACCATAATAGAGCTAACATTTTTTTCGATAAGTTTTTTGAATGGATAAAGTTCGTTTGCTTCAATATGGTCTTTACTAAAATTAATTTTAGGAAGTGTCAAGTGAGAATCTTTCTCAGTATCTCCATGACCTGGAAAGTGTTTTGCACTTGTTAGAATTCCTGCTTGATGATGGCCCTCCATTAAAGCAACAACCTGTTTCGCTACTTTGTCAGGGTTTTCTCCAAAAGAGCGATTTCCAATAATTGGATTCAATGGGTTGGTATTAATATCGGCTACGGGTGAAAAACTCATATGAACGCCTAACAATCGTTCCTGCTCCCCTATTCTTTGTCCAATTTTTCTAATTATCTCATAATCTCTTGATGCTCCAAGAGTCATGCTCCAAGGGAATGGCACTACGGAATCTAACCTCATTGCAACCCCCCATTCTGCGTCCATAGTTACCAATAAAGGCACCTTAGATTGAGATTGAAAATCATTTAACCATTGAGTTTGTTTGACAGGAGTCCCCTGAGAAAATATCAAACCTCCAATATGATAGTCTTGGATCAAGGTTTTAATTTCCTTAAAATGCTGGTCGTTTTTTTCTGAAAAAACCATTGGAAAAAAAAGTTGACCTATTTTTTCATCTAAGCTTAGAGTAGAGTATATACTATCTACCCATTGATTCTGATTTTTAGTCTCATCTACTAAAAGAGGATCTGGCTGCTGAGATAGACAGTAACCTCCTAATAGCAATAAAAAAATAAAATTAAAGCGCATCAATTATTCAAAAATAACGAGCGTGCCAACTAGAGATAGCAGGCACCTCCCAAAGAGAATTATATTCTTTCTTATTAATTACCAAATTATTAAAGACAATAACATCTGAATTAAGTAATTTTTTTTTAGCCATTTTCCTAAAATCTTTTAGTGAAATATATTCAATCTTATTTCTTATTCGGTAAGTAACATTCATCTTGTCCAAAAGGATTATACCTAACTTTTTTTCTAAGTTTTGAATAAAACGCACAGAAGAATCAATTGAACAACCACTTGCTGACTGTAAAGATTCATTTAAAGCAATAACCAAAAATCGATCATATGGAATATCAATCGCTGCTTGAAGGTTCGCTCCATGGGCAGTCCAATTATTTAGAAAATCATTGGCATTTACTCTTATAAAATCTAATTCTTCAACTGTAAAAACTCGATTGGATTGATAAATCCAAACTCTCGATTCTTCCGGTAATTCGTCAAAGGGTACTATCATATTTACATACCTTCAGCAGATGCTATTAATTCAGCGATATCTTTAACCTCAATATTTTCATCCATTTCTTTATTTTTAACACCGTCAGACATCATTGTATTACAAAAAGGGCAAGCTGCTGCTATTATGTCTGGGTTTGTTTTGAGTGCTTGTTCTGTTCTTTCTATGTTAACGTCCTTATTTCCTTTTTCAGGCTCTTTAAACATCTGAGCTCCCCCAGCACCGCAACATAATCCCTTCTCTTTGCAGTTTTTCATTTCGAGTAATTCAGCATCTAATTTTTTAATTAACTTTCTAGGTGCTTCGTACACTTGATTAGCACGCCCAAGGTAACAAGGATCGTGGTATGTTATTCGCTTACCTTTATAATATGAACCAGATATTGAAAACCTACCTTCTTTTAATAAATCATTAATTAGTTGAGTATGGTGAACTACTTCATATTTTCCGCCTAGATCGGGATATTCATTTTTTAAGGTATTAAAGCAATGAGGGCATGTAGTAACAATTTTAGTTACAGAGTATGAATTCAATACTTCAATGTTTGCCATGGCTTGCATCTGAAAAAGGAACTCATTACCAGCCCTTTTCGCAGGGTCTCCTGTACAGCTCTCCTCTGTGCCTAGAACTGCAAAAGAAATAGACGCTTTTTGAAGGATTTTTACAAAAGATTTTGAAATTTTTTTTGCTCGATCATCAAAGCTTCCAGCACAACCAACCCAAAATAAAACTTCTGGTTTTTTTCCTTCAGCAGTGATTTCAGCTAGAGTTGGAACATGCATGATGAGAAATTTTATTGGTCCTTTCCGTCGTCAAAGACTTCGATGGTAACTTCTTTTTCGATTAAATCAGTAAAATTTCCTTTATATTGGGTTGCTTTAACTAAATGATTATCAATCCAGTGATAGTTGCCACCTCTGGGTTTTCCCATCAAAAGGCTATGATACTTAAAACCATTTGATTTCAACCACTGCTCTGTTACTTCTCGATGTGATTCTACTCTAGAAGTAAAAAAACAAATTAAGTGTCCATCTTCGTACCATTTATTAAGAGTTTCTAGAGCATCTGGGTAAACCTTGGCAGTAGCCATTCTCTCTGGCTCTTCATTTGGAATATCGTCACAAATGGTTCCATCAATATCGATTAAGTAGTTTTTTATACCCCCAGGTAAAACAGGACTTATGACTTCTCCATTTTCAACTTTTTTGTGTAAGTAGCTTTCAGCTTCTTCTTTTTCCATACTTTAGTTTTAATTAATTATCGTTAGCCCAAAGCAACCTATCCTGATTATTAAAAGGCCAAGGTGCTCCATTATTTTCAATGTTACTCATCATATTATTTAAATCACCAGGTGCTGAAGATTGTTCCATCACCAAATACTGACGCATATCCATGATTATTGATAATGGATCGATACCAACTGGACAGGCTTCTACACAAGCGTTGCAGGATGTACACGCCCACAACTCTTCTTGACTAATATAGTTGTTTAAAAGCTGTTTGCCATCATCTTTAAAGGATCCATTTAAAGTAATGTTTGCGCCTACTTCTTCTAATCGATCTCTAGTATCCATCATAATTTTTCTTGGAGACAATAACTTTCCAGTTTGATTCGCAGGGCACTCAGAGGTACACCTTCCACATTCAGTACAAGTGTATGAATTCATCAATTGAACCCAATTGAGATCTAGAACGTCAGATGCTCCAAATTTACTTGACTCTGATCCACTTTCAAGACTAGCATAAGGATCTATATTTGGATCCAGCATACGTTTTACCTCTTTTTTAACCGTTTTGTTATTTACAAATTTCCCTTTAGGGTCAAGATTAGCAAAAAAAGTGTTTGGAAAAGCTAAAAGTATATGTAAATGCTTTGAATAATAAAGATAATTCAGGAAAATCAATATTCCTGATATATGCAACCACCAAAAAGTTCGTTCAAATAGAATAAGAGTTTGAATTGAAAACGAAGTGAAAAAAGGGGTTATAAATTGAGAAACTGGGAAAAAACCAGCTTTAACGTAATTTGGAGCTTCCGAATTTTGAAGTAAAAAATCTGTTGCATTCATAAGAAGAAATAATGACATAAGAATTATTTCAAAATAAAGAATGAAATCGGCGTCTTTTTTCGGCCATCCTTTCATTTCTGAGTTCCAAAAACGGTTAATCTTAAGTAAATTTCTCCTTGTCCAAAAAAGAATCACTGAAATAATTACAAGTGCCGCTAATACTTCAAAAGATGCAATCAAAAAACTATAAAAACTACCTAAATAAGGAGCTAAAATTCTATGAGTTCCTAACAAACCATCTAATACGATTTCTAAGAGTTCAATGTTTATAATAATAAAACCAATATATACTATTAAATGAAGTGTGCCCGAAACAGGTCTACTCACCATTTTTGACTGTCCAAAAGCAACTCTTAGCATATTCAACCACCTCTTTTTTGGTCTATCCATTCTGTCAATATTCTTTCCTAATAAAATGTTTCTTTTTATTAAGAGAAAATTTCTTCTAAACAAAAAAATTGAGCTTGTAAGGAGAATTGCAAAAAGAATATTGGATAAATATGCCACCTCTATTGATTATTTTCTTCAGGTATATATGGTTTCTGCTTTTTTCCAAAAATAGAAAGATTAATATACCTTTTGGGATGATTTTTTAAATCGCTAAGCAAACTCTCTAATTCATCAGAAGCATCAATCAAACTTTCATATAAAGACTCATCGTTAACGATTTTCCCCAAAGTACCTTTTCCTTTCTCTATTGATGATACAATTAAATTTAAACCCCTAACAGTTTCATTAAGCTCTCTCATTGTAGCCGTAATATTAGCTTCTGAAATTGAGTCTGTTATGGATTTTAAGTTTGCAGAAGTATCAGAAAAATTATTAAAGGTTGTATTAATATAACTCTGATTATCGTCTAAAATTTTAATCAAAGAAGAGGAAGCTTCATTAAGGTTTTGAGTCGTGTTAGAGAGGTTTTGTAGTGTACTTTTTAGATTTAATTGAGTATTATTATCAAGAACATTACTGACACCTATAAATAGGGAATCAGCACTAGATAACATACTTGAAATTTTTGCTTGTAGAGGTTCAATCTGACGATTTATTAACTCCGTTAAACCTGGCTTTACTTCAGAAGCTAGAGTATCTCCCGAAATAATTTGATTTTCATTATCAAAAACTGGTTTAATAGCTACTGCCATTCCTCCAATTAATCCTGTTTCATATAGAAGAGCAGTGCTGCGAGTAGAAAAAACTAACTCATCTCTAATCTTCATTGTTATGAGTATTTTAGTGGAATTTGGCAGGAAATCAATTTCAGAAATCTTGCCAACAGAAAGTCCATTAATAGTCACTTTAGCACCTGGAACAAGCCCCTCAACTTCGTTATAAATTGTGTAAATCGTCTTATCTCTTTCTAAAAGCGAAGTACCCTTTAAAAAACTAAATCCATAAATAAATAAAGCTATCCCACCTATAACCAAAAAAGCTGTTTTTATTTCACGGGATGTTTTCAAATTAATAGCGTATTATTTATAGTTACAAATCTACTCTTTTTTTATACACAATGATTCTTTTCATTTGTCTAATACATCAGATAATTTTATTTGTTTATCCCCTTTAAATGCGACAATAAATGCAGATTTAAAGCCTTTTTTTTTGGCTTTTCTCTTTTCTTTTTGAATTTGCTTATAACTTTTTGATTTTGAGAAATAATATTTAAAGTAACCACCATCTTTTAACTTATGGATTGGCTCTAATCCATTAAAATTATATGAATTTGGGTCTAATGAATTTTTACTTGCAGCAATTTGAACTCTGAAAAAAATTTCCTGATTACTTTTATTGTACGTTAAATTTTTTTCTTGGTTAAACGTTTCTACATCAATTGTAGATTTTTCTATGTCATTTTTATAATTAACGATTGCTTTTGCAATTGACTTAGCCATATCATTTTGCCCTTTTTTCGAGTTAAGATATGCCCCTTCTTTTTTATTTGTTAAAAATCCGGCCTCTACTAAAACGCTTGGCATGTAAGTATACTTTAATACAACAAAACCAGCTTGTTTTACTGTTCTATTTTTTCTTCCAAGAGAGGAAATAAAGCTTTTTTGAATAGCGTCAGCCGCTTCAATACTTTGATTTGAGTAGGCTTCTTGCATTAAGGTTAAACTTATAACTGACTCCGGATTATTGGGATCAAAACCTTCATAGTTTTTTTCGTAATCCTCTTCATAAAAAATTACAGAATTTTCTCTTTTAGCTACTTCAAAATTCCTTTGATTAGCATGAAGTCCAAGAACAAATGTGCCAGCACCAAATACTGCAGAGGATTTAAATGCATCACAATGAATTGAAACAAACAAATCAGCATCAGCTTCATTTGCTATATTTGCCCTGTCTACTAGTTTAACAAATACATCGGTCTTTCGTGTATATATAACTTTTATACCTTGATTTTTTTGAAGTATTTTTCCAATTCCTAAAGCAATATTCAAGGCTATGTTTTTCTCAAAGTAACCATTTCCTCTGTTTCCACTATCATGACCTCCATGTCCTGCATCTAAAACTACAACAAACGGTTTTGGGTAGTTTATCTTAAACTTAGAATGAATTATTGGCCTCTCTGCAAATAAAGTTAAAGAGGAAAATAATGCTAAAAAGAGCTTAAGTCTTGATTTTAAAAGCATTTATAAAAGGGTTAAATCTGCAATCAACTATAAAAATATCACTAATTTTAGCCTTCAGATGAATCATCTCACACAAATTTAGGACTATTCGGTTTGCAATCAAAGTCATTTTATACAGTCAGTTTGTTAATATTTTTTTGGCTTAACCAATTGTATTCACAATCTATGTCAGATTCTCAGCGTCCTGACCAGCGTTTTATAAATTTTGAAAATAAAGAAACATTTTCTGCTAAAGAAAATTTAATCAATGACTCTATCCCAAAAAAAGAGCCTACACTTTTGGATAAAGTCAAATACAATGCAGCTGACTATGTGAGAATAAATAGAAAAGAGAGTAAATTAATACTTTATAATGAAGCTGAGTTATATTATCAAGACATGGAGTTAAGAGCAGGAATCATAATTTTAGATTATTCTAAAAATGAGGTTACTGCTGGACGAATTCCAGATTCATTGGGTAATTTAATTCAGAATCCATTTTTCAAGCAAATTAATAACGAAATCTATCCTGACTCCATGCGATTCAATTTTGATACTAAGAAAGCTTTAATCTGGAATTCTAAATCTGCTCAAAACGGAATGAATGTTTATGCGGCATTTACTAAAAAAGAAAACGACTCGGTTTATTATATCAAAGACGCAAAAGTAACTACTGGAGGTGAACTTGATGATTCAGATTATTACTTTAGAATAAGAAAAGGAAAGATGGTCCCTCAAGGAAAAATTGTTACTGGATTTACAAATATGTACATAGCTGATGTACCAACGCCGGTAGCATTACCCTTTGCTTACTTTCCATCTTCACAAAAACAACAATCTGGTTTTTTATTCCCAACAATCGGGGAAAATAACAATAGAGGATACTTTTTACAAAACGGAGGTTACTACCTTGCTTTATCTGATTATTATGATTTGGCATTGACAGGAGACTACTACAGTAACGGGAGTTATGGAATTAGAATTGACTCTAAGTACAGAATGATGTACAATTTTAGTGGTGCATTGAGTCTAAGGTTTGAAAATCTAATTAGTGGAGAAAAGGGTCTTCCCGGTTATTCAAAATCAACTGTATTTAATGTAAGATGGAATCACTCTAAAGATCCAAAAGCAAGTCCAAACTCTAATTTTTCGGCATCAGTAAACTTTGGAAGTAGTGATTATTTTCGGGAGTCAGTTAATCAATTAAATAGTCCAAATTTTTTAAATAACACATTGAGTTCATCAGTGGCGTATTCTAAAAGGATTCCTGGTAATCCGAGTATTAATATGAGTATTAATGCAAATTTATCTCAGAATTCAAACACTAAAAGTGTTAATCTAACTCTACCAACTTTTCAGGGAAATATGGATAGAATTTTTCCCTTTGAACCCAAAGACAAGCCAAAAAAAGGTTTAATTCAAAATATTAATTTTCAATATAGCACAAGAGCAGAAAACAGAATAGTAACGACAGAGGATGATCTGTTTACTAGCAGGATGTTTGAAAACGCGAAATCTGGAATTCAACACACAATTCCTCTGAGTACAAATTTTAAAATATTTAAATATTTTAATATGGCTGCAAGTGCAAATTATCTAGAGGTTTGGCAGCCAAAGACCATTAAATATAATGACTATGATTCCACATTAGGAGTTGCTGTAAAGGATACAATAAGTGGATTAAAAGCCTTTAGAACATATAGTTATGGTTTAAGTCTTGCAACTAATATTTATGGAACAGTTAACTTCAAGGAAGATAAAAAAATACGATCTATTCGCCATACTATTCGACCATCAATTAGTTATAGTTCCGCTCCAAGTTTTGATCAATATTATGATGAATATATTATTGATGCAGATGGAAATACAAGGGAATATACCCAATTTGAGGGTGGTTTATTTGGACAGCCCTCAAGAGGAATCTCAAAAAGTATGGGAATTAGTATAAATAATCTTTTCGAGGCAAAAGTGGTTGATCCCGATACAACGAAAACAGAGCTTAAAAAAGTTCAATTGATCAAACAACTTAATCTTAGCACCAGCTATAATTTCATAGCTGATCAATTCAAATGGAGTCCGGTCAGAGTTTCAACTGGAATTGATTTATTTGATAAAAAAATGGCTGTTAACCTTGGTGCTACACTAGACCCATATGGTTTAAATGAGGATAACTTAAGAGTCAATAAGTTTCACTTTGACACCGATGGTGGACTTTTTAGAATTACAAGTGCTAATTTAAATACAGGATATGCCTTTTCAAGTAAAGATTTTGAAAAGGATAGAGATAAAAAAAAGAAAAAAGAAGATGAAGAAGATGACCCATTTAGTTTTTATGAAAACGCTACTGGAGGAGGGAGAGCAGATGATCTTTTTGGTGACACAATTGGAAGAGGAAATCAAGACTATTCATACGAATCAGAGGAAGACCAGGAAGAGGGTGATAAAACAAAATATCCCTCATATCGATCTAAAATTCCATGGAAATTTAGATTAACATACTCTTTAACATATAACAATTCAAGAAGACAAAATGACTTCTCTAATAATTCATTAATGTTCTCCGGAGATATAGAGCTTACTCCGAAATGGAAAATAGGAGGATCATCAGGATTTGATTTTAAAAATCACGGATTCACTTATACCCAACTAAGGTTTAATCGTGATCTTGACAGCTGGCGATTAGACTTCAGTTGGATACCTTTTAGTAATCGCGCATCATGGAACTTTTTTATAGGGATTAAATCAGGTTTGTTAAGTGATATAAAATATGAGAAAAATAGAGAGCCAGACAGGCGTTTAAGATAAATTTAAAACTATGAAAAAAAGAATAATATCAACATTAAATGCTCCAACACCGATAGGCCCATATAATCAGGCAGTAATGGCAAATGACACTCTTTATATATCGGGTCAAATTCCATTAAAATCAGAAAATATGGAATTAGTTCAAGGTGATATTAAAAAGGAAACACAACAGGTTATGGAAAATCTTGGTTATATTTTGGATGCTGCAGAGATGAAATTCGAAAATGTAGTAAAATCAACTATTTTTCTTTCTGAGATGGAAAATTTTGGACAAGTTAATCAAATATACAGTAGTTATTTTGAAAATAAATCAGCTCCTGCCAGGGAAACATTAGCTGTAAAGACGTTACCTAAAAATGTCAGGATCGAAATTTCAATGATTGCTGTAAAATAAATGTTTAATGTTAAATGTAAGAAGTGTCTAATAATCGTTTATGATGTGCTACAAGACCATCAATAGGTCTTTTAATGACATTTCCTATTTTTAATCCATTATTAATTAGAGCTTCTTCTACCTCTGTCTTTAAATAAAAAGCAATAGACCCTACAAAATGTATTGGTATGTTTTTGGCATCCTCAAATTGAAGAATTTGATGAGATATAAATCTCTGAAGACCATTATGAATAATAGCTTTCATTTCGGGTACTTCCTTGTGCTCAATAACAAATTGAGCAAATTTAGCTAGATAAGTATTAGGATTCTCCTTTCGGTAGACATTTTCTTTTATTGTATCAGCAGAGAGATCAAATTGTTTTTTAAGCTCCTTTGCTAATTGAGTGGGCATGGTTTTAAAATAATACGCTCTAATCAACTGCTTTCCATAAAAATTTCCACTAGCTTCATCCATAAGAACATATCCAAGTGAATCTATTCTTTGTTCTATTTGACTTCCATCAAAATAAGTGCAATTTGAACCTGTACCCAATATACATACAATGGCAGGTTGACCAACAGAACTTGTCGAATAAACAGCTGCATAGGTATCTTCTTTTATTGAAAACTTGGCTTTTACGAAAATTTCTTTGAAGACTTTTTCTATTCTTTTAACAGGGGTCTCAACACCACAGCCTGCTCCATAGAAATATATGTGAGAAACTTTTTCTCTATTTTGATAAAGATCATAATTATTAATTATTCTTTCTGTCAGGATAGCACTAGGTAAAACTTGAGGGTTTAGTCCCAGAGTCTGCGTAGAAAAAAGGACATCTCCTTTATAATTTAATGAAATCCAATCAGTTTTAGTGGAACCACTATCAACAACAAAAATCATTGTTTGGCTTTAGAGTTGATAAATATGCTTGGCTAAATCAATCAACTTATTAGAATAACCACATTCATTGTCATACCAAGAAATAATTTTGTAAAAACTTGGGTTTAATTCCATTCCAGCATTTACATCAAAAATTGATGTTCTTTTGTCACCAACAAAGTCTTGAGATACCAACGCTTCGTCACAATAACCTAAAACACCCTTCATTTCATTTTCAGAAGCTAATTTCATGGCGTCTTTAATTTTATCATAGGAGGTTTCCTTATTTAACTTCACGGTTAAATCAACTACGGAAACATTAGCAGTAGGAACCCTAAAAGCCATTCCAGTTAACTTACCAACTAAAGAAGGGATAACTTTAGTAACAGCTTTTGCTGCTCCTGTTGAAGCAGGCATTATGTTGACCAAGGCACTTCTACCTCCTCTAAAATCTTTTTTAGATGGTCCATCAACAGTAAATTGAGTTGCTGTTGTTGCATGAACAGTAGTCATCAAACCCTCGACAATTCCAAAATTATCATTTAATACTTTTGAAATTGGGGCAAGACAGTTTGTTGTACAAGAAGCATTTGACACAATATTTTGATTAGCGTTAGCCTCTAAGTGATTAACACCCATCACAAACATGGGTGCATCAGCAGATGGTGCTGAGATAACTACTTTTTTTGCCCCACCATCAATATGTGCATGTGCTTTATCTAAAGTTGTAAAAATACCTGTACATTCAGCAACAATATCAACACCAATTCGTCCCCAACCAATATCAGTTGGGTTGCGCTCAGCAGTAATTATTATTTCCTCGCCATCAACAATTAAATTATTTCCTTTTACTTTTACTTCTCCATCATATTTTCCATGAACAGAGTCATATTTTAAAAGATAAGCAAGATGATTCACATCCAGTAAATCATTTATTGCTAAAATTGATACATCAGATTGTTTCATAGCTGAACGAAAAACAAGTCTTCCAATTCTTCCGAAACCATTTATTCCTATTTTTATTGACATTTTATAAATTAGTTTTAATTAAATTACTTTATATGGATAATATGTCAGAGACCCTAATAAGGTCTTCATCGATTTTAGATTTTCCTTTAATAGCTTTTTCTAATGGACAAAGAGTTATTTGGTCGTCGTTAATACCAACCATGACATTTGATTTTCCTCTCATGAGACTTTCAACAGCAAAAACTCCCATTCTCGAAGCAAGAACGCGATCAAAGCAAGTCGGTGCACCCCCTCTTTGCATATGTCCCATTACAGAGACACGAACCTCATAATATGGCAAATTTTGCTCTACATATGATGCTATTTCAAAAACATTTTCTCCAGTTTTATCCCCCTCAGCTACAACGACAATACTAGATGTTTTTCCAGATTTTTCACTTCGCTTAAGAGATTCTAGAAGGCGTTCTAAGCCCATATCTTCCTCAGGAATAAGTATCTCTTCAGCACCAGCTCCAACACCAGCGTTTAGTGCAACATGCCCAGCATCTCTGCCCATCACCTCTACAAAAAAAAGACGGTTATGAGAACTAGCTGTATCTCGTATTTTATCAATTGCATCTGTGATGGTATTAAGCGCGGTATCATAACCCAGCGTAAAGCGGGTGCCTCCAATATCATTGTCAATAGTTCCTGGGATTCCAATTACTGGAATTGAAAATTCTTTCTGAAAAATCATTGCACCAGTAAAAGAGCCATCCCCTCCGATAATTACAAGAGCGTCAATATCATTTTTCTTTACGTTTTCAAAAGCAGATTTTCTTCCCTCAGGTGTTCTAAACTCAAGACATCTAGCAGACTTAAGAAAGGTACCACCTTTATTTATTATATCCTTTACGCTTCTAGCATTCATGGGGGTTAAATTATTATCAATTAATCCTTGGTAACCCTGATAGATTCCCATGCACTCCAACTTGTGATATGCACAAGTTCTAACTACCGCTCTAACCGCAGCGTTCATCCCAGGAGAGTCTCCACCAGATGTAAGAACACCAATCTTATTAATTTTACTGGGCATAAATGCATAAATATTGTGTCAAATTTAACTATTAATCCAAAGTTAACCAGTTTGTAAAGATCTTTTTTAAATTAATTTTTATTGATAAATTTTACCCCCGATTCATTTGCATTATCTGTCTAAGGCTTCACAGAAGTAATACTATCAGAATTACTACCATTTACTATTTTAAATATCAAATCTTTAAACGTTTCAAAATCAACCCGATAGGATAAACCTAATCCCTGGGTATATCCCAATTCATCGCCAATATATCTAAACTCATTTTCTTTATTAAATACCTTTGCCTTCAAGCTTCCTTCTTCATTTAAAATAAAATCTATTTGTAAGTCTCCAACAATCAAAGTCTCTTCAATACCTCCTACTGGAACACCTATTTTACCATTAATTAATATTTTATCAGTTATTTGTGTTGAAAGTGTGAAGCCAAGCCTATCCTCTGAATCAACATCCAATACTTGACTTCTGTCTCCTTGAAGGTAGTTTAGGCCTACCTCAAGCTTACCTTGACCGTTCCCCATAATATTACTAAATATATCAGAGGCTTTTTCATAAAGGTTATTGGTTATACCCTCTACACTTAAACTTACTTCGTTTATAAATATACCCTGGGAGAGCAAAGAAATTGCCTGTAATTGGCTTGTTTGTGGATCAGCCAAACGATAATTAATATCAGAGGTAACCACTGCATTCGTGTTGGGAAAATCAATTTCAAATATAGGGTCATCAGGTTTCAATAGATTACCCTGAAGACGAACAAGAACTTCTGTTGGAATTTTTCTATTAAAGTTAGGGTTATCAAGAAGCAAAGCAGGATTAGCTCCACCTGGAACACTATAAACAGCCTCCAAATCCATTTGAGCTGAAAGAGGATCTCCCTCCCATACAATTGTACCCCCTTGTTTAAGATTAAACTTTTTATCTATTACACTTAAGTTTTTAAAATTATAAATCCCATCAAATGTTATAAAATCACCCCACATATTAAATTTTCCATTAGTATCAATTTCCATCAAAATATTTCCAGCACCACGTCCACTTAGATAGCTGCCTGTTTCTTTATCAATCACAATTCCAATTTCAGCACTAGGATTTACATCCAGCTCAAAGTTCATCTCTAATCCTTTAATAGGCTCACCACCTTCAGAAGCCTTATACTTTGAATTATTAAGGGATTTTTTGTCAACATATTTTATAAAAGAAGTGTCAACTAAACCATAGTCTTTGGACCATGGGATTTTTATTTTAGTCCCCTCTTTTGTAGATCCAACAACATCAATGGTAAGATTTTTTGATGGACCGTATAGATCAATTTTACCTCCTATAAATCCATCTCCGAAAAAAACGGAATCATCATTTTCATTAATATTTATCATCAAAATTCTATCTGAAGAAATATCAAAATCAAATGCCCAATTCCTAAAACTATTATGTTCAATTTTACCACTGACTTGTCCTTCCGTACCAAACTTAATATCCTTAAAAGTAGTAGGTTGAAAATTAAAAGTTTGATTATTTAAGTTTACAATCGTACCGGATTTAAAGTTATAGTCTGTATTTACATCGGTAATTGCTAAACCTCCATTTTCAAGAATAAGCTTTCCATCATGTTTTAAATCTTTAATTGTACCATTCAGATTAATCTCACCCGAAACCATACCTCTAATATTATCAATTTCTCCCTTTCCAATTGGATTGAGGAAAGATAAATTGAATTGTTTTAAGTATAAATCAATATCTAAGTTGGGTTTGTCATTAATTCCAATAATTTTTCCGTTTCCAAAAAGTTTTTCATTTCCTTCATCTGAGAGCAATAAATTAATATCATATGAATTTGACTGAGTATTTCCATCCGTAAAGAAACTTAAATCGCCCATTTTTAAATCATTAAGGCTAAATCCATAAACATTACCGTCGAAATTTAAATTATTTTTTAATGTAGATCTTTCATAAGCTAAATCTAGATCAAGCAACCCCTTCACTTGAAAATTTTTATTCGATAAATCCAATTGCTCAATTAAAACTTTATCTGCAAAAAATTGAAAATCAAAATCATTATTGTTAAAATAACTCATTGAGAAATTAATTTTTTCATTTCCAGAAGAAGCCTCAAACTTACTGATATCTATTTTTTTTGTTAAATTGTCAAATTCAAAAAAGTGATCTGATTCATTGTTAGGATTTATTAACCATTGATTTCCATTAATTAATGCAATTGATTTTTTTAATTCAAAAGTCGATTTATTATTATCAGATAAATAAATGTAATTAAGTTCAAACATATTAGACACACTATTTCCTCCCTCAAACTCCGTTCTAAATAGGAGCCCCTCTTTCGAATCTTTACTCATTGAAAAAAATTCTTTAATTTCAAAAGCATCTGTATTAATAATTCCAATTGTTAAAAAAGTATTAAAAAAGGGGTTTTGATTGTCTAACTGAAAATCAATATTTTGAAAAGATGTTTCCTTATAGCTTATTTTAGGTATATTTAATTTTAATCTTGAGACTTGCTTATCAGCTGACAAAACTCCTTTAAAAGATACCCCGTCATATAAAGATAAATCAGGGAAAATAGCGTTTAAATTACCCGAAAATACACTTAAATCAAATGTCACATTTTGTCTAAGTTTAACTTTTCTCGATGGTATAAAAGAATAAACCTCTGCAATGGCATTTTGGAATAAATATGGTAATTCCGATAATAGGAATTCACCATTTAAGTCAAAATTGACAAGATTAGAATTAATTGTTTTCAATGAGCGTAATCCATTAATAAACTTTGTTTCAATTATAAAGTCATTGTAGCTATAACTTTGATTTGCATTTACGAGTTTTAAATTTTTGAATAATAAATTACCTTGAATTTCATCAAAAGAGTTTCCTACCAAGAAAATAGTCAAATCACCAGAAATAATTGCCTTTCCAAAACCTAAATTCTCATTGAATAAATTAAGGTTTAAATGATCTAAATTTAAATCAAACTGATACTTTTTTTGTAAATCTGATAATGAAAAGCTTATTGCAGATATCGCAGAAATTTGATCATCATTTATAGATATATCTGAAACAAAGGTATTAGATCTATAATCACCAATAAAAGATAAGTTCGATATAGGTGTTTGATTGAAAAATACTTTGCTAATAGATAGATTATAATTTAAATAAATAGATTCTTTAAGAATATTATTAACAGACACATATAATTTAGCATTTAATCCATCAAGCCTTTTATCTAAAGGCTTTAGGGATAAGTTATTAATATCAAAGCTTCCATTAAACTGATTTGGTTTATTATCTTTAAAGGTTACCACACCTTTTTGTATTACATTACTATTATCAAATGAGTAATTTAAATTGGTAGTCAATGATTTACCCTCATAAAAAACATCTCCAAAAACTTTAACCTCTTCATAAGCTAAAAGTTTCTTTGGTATTTTCTCAATTAAACTTTTGGTTAAGAAAGAAGGAAGATTACTTGGCGTGAATATAAAATTATTAATGTTTGTACTAAGCTTAAAAAAACTACTTGAAAGGTCATTTTCAATATTCAAATTAGCAGCAAAATCTACATGCTCATTTTTGACTGTTAATCCATTTAATTGAAGGTCCGATAACAAACCATTAGCATTGAAACTTATATTGAGTGGTTTGAAATTTTCTGGAACTGACATAAAATTTTTTATTAATTGACCAGAGACACTTGATCTATTTATGGTTAGATTAATAAGTGACTGATTATTAAGAAAACCTAATTCTGGATTTTGTTTTTCCAACTTAAAGCTTCCATTTAGAATACTTTCTTCTAATTTTGCCTGAAATGATTCAACTCCAATTTCACATGGGTCTATAGTAATTTTCGTTTTTAAAGAGGTTAAATTTCCAAAATCATCCGATTTGAGTGAAAAATCCTTTAAGTCAATCTGAAACAAATCGTTAACAATGAAGAAATCTTCAGCTAAAAGATTTACACCATCAATCTTCAGAGTATTTTTTTTAATAAGGCTATCATTTAATGAAATTTGACCTCCATTAATTTTTATTTTGTTCAATCTAATAAAAACTGGATTCCTTTCCACAGGTGGTAGGTGAGAAAGTAATTTATTGGAAAAATGAGAAAATGAATTCTTCCCTTCATTTTTATATCTTCTAATCTTAACATATGGATTTTTAAGCTCCGCTGTCCTAAAAAATAAATTACCATCTACCCATTGACTAAAACTGTAAAGATCAGTTTTGAAGTTTTCAGCAAAAAATAGTGTATCAGAGTGGTGGTCAGCAATAAAAAAAGATTTTAATGAAATTGAACCATTAGCCCCTATAGAAACCCCACCAACTCTAATATTAGTATGATAATTCTCATTGATTTTAGAAGTAATACCATAAGCAACTTTAGATTGGACGAAAGGAATACTGAGAATAATTAAAGCAACTATTAAAAAACCTACTAAAGCAAGTAATGATATGATAATTATTTTATAATTCTTTTTAATGGTAAAATTTTAATTTTGTTTTAAAATCTTGCAGTCTAATATGAAAAAAATATCATCTTACATACTCGCGATTGAGTCCTCATGCGATGATACAGCAGCTGCAGTTTTAAAGGACAACGAAGTACTTTCCAACTGCATCGCCAATCAGGAAATCCACCGAGACTACGGCGGTGTAGTTCCTGAGTTAGCTTCAAGAGCTCATCAGGTAAATATAGTTCCTGTAGTTCAACAAGCCTTATCAATTGCAAATATCGATAAAAAACAGCTCACTGCAATTGCATATACCCGTGGTCCTGGATTAGTAGGGTCACTTCTTGTGGGAAGTTCTTTTGCTAAGTCATTATCCTTAAGTTTAGATATCCCGCTTATAGAGGTAAACCACATGCAGGCTCATATACTATGTCATTTTATTAAAAATGAAGAAAAAAAGCCTCCAAGATTTCCTTTTCTTGGTGTAACTATTTCTGGAGGACATACCCAGCTAATATTGGTAGAGGATTATTTTAAAATGACTGAAATAGGAACAACCCTTGATGATGCTATAGGGGAGGCTTTTGATAAATGTGGAAAAAAAATGGGTCTCAATTACCCAGCAGGGCCAGAAATAGATAAATTAGCAAGAAGTGGTAATCCAAAGGCATTTGAATTTCCAATACCAAAAGTGCAACACTTTGACGTTTCATATAGCGGTGTTAAAACAGCATTTTTAAATTTAATTTCAAAAAACATAAATAAAAACCAAAATTTTATTAAAGATAATCTCAATGATCTATGCGCTTCGATACAAAAAACATTAGTTGAAATAATTATGAATAAAATAGAAAAAGCTAAAAATTCATTGAAAATAAATCGGGTTGTAATTGGTGGAGGAGTTGCTGCAAATTCAGAAATTAGAAGAGTTTTAAATGATATGTCAGTTTCATCCGATTGGGAAATATTTATACCTCCATTTCAATATACAACCGATAATGCTGCGATGATTGGAATTGCAGCTTATTATAAACTCAAAAAAAATCAATTAGGAGAAATAAATCAATCTGTCAATGCTAGACTAGTCATTTAGTTATGGAGCTCTTTTATCAAGAAAATATAGAGAATAATCAGCTAGATGTAGTTTTTTCCTCAGAGGAGAGCAAGCATATTGTTAAAGTTTTGAGAAAAAAAAATGGAGACCAGATTTCTGTAACTAATGGAAAAGGGCTGCAGTGGAATGGAGAAATAACTCATTCTAATAATAAGAAAGTAATTGCAAAAAAGGTTAATTCAATCCTTCATAAAAATAAAGCTCCTAAACTTCATATTGCAATTGCACCTACTAAAAATATTGATAGGATGGAATGGTTTTTGGAAAAGTCTACTGAAATTGGGATTAGTCAAATTACTCCTATTATTTGCGATCACTCTGAACGAAAAGTCATTAAGGATTTACGAATGAAAAAAATTCTTATAGGGGCTATTAAGCAATCCAACCAATTTTACCTTCCCCAAATGAACCCAATTTGCGATTACAAAAGTTTTGTGGAAAAAAAATTTTCGGAAATTAAAATGATTGCTCATTGTGGAGAGGGAATAAAAAAAGAGCTACATAAAATAAAAATAATTCAATCACCAATATTAATTCTAATTGGGCCTGAGGGAGATTTTTCAGAAAAAGAAATTGAAATAGCAAGGGCAAATTCATTTATTGAAATCTCGCTTGGCAATAAAAGGCTAAGAACCGAGACTGCAGGAGTGTTTGCTTGTAATTCAGTTGAGATTCTCAGAAGGACTAATTAACATACGGCTTTAAATTTACTTATCTTTGAATTGTGGAAAATAAGAACATATCCAACATTATCGTTAATGCAGTTTTGAAGCTTTCGTTAATTGCTTTTGGTGTTTTTATATTTTTAAAACTCAATATTGTACTAATATATTTTATTGTTGCAGCAGTTATATCTCTTATTGGGCGACCAATAGTTATTTTCCTTGAGGAAAAACTCAAATTTAGAAAACTCTTCGCAGCCTTATTTGCTTTACTATTTTTAGTTAGTTTAATTTTTGGTCTAATATCTTTAATAATTCCTCTAATTTTAAAGCAGGGAGAAAATTTATCATTACTTAATTTAAAAGCTTTAGAGAATAATCTTAATCAATTAATGATTGAAATATCGAATTATTTCAATCTAGATAGCTTTAATAATTCAAGAAATCTAAATAGTATTCTAAATATTGAGAACTTGGAGGCAATACCTAATTTCCTAAACTATCTTTTAAGTTTATTAGGTAGTTTCACAGCAGGATTATTTTCAGTGATGTTCATTTCATTTTTCTTACTCAAAGACAGCAGAATACTTGAGAATACAATACTTTTACTAGTTAATGATAAAAATCAAGAAAAACTTGAAAAGTCAATAGAGAAAATTAAAAACTTATTATCACGATATTTTCTAGGCTTGCTCCTACAAATAAGTATTCTACTAATTTTCTATACTATAGTTTTGACAGTATTCAGTATTGAAAATGCATTTGTAATAGCCTTTTTATGTGCCCTTTTAAACTTAATACCATACATAGGTCCTCTAATTGGTATTTTTCTAATGATGTTCTTGACAATGACAAGTAATATTGGAGCTGACTTTAGTACTGTTATTTTACCAAAAACAATCTATGTGTTAATAGGTTTTATAATTGGACAACTTATTGACAATATTTTTAGTCAGCCTTACATTTTTTCAAATTCGGTTAAATCTCATCCATTGGAAATTTTTATAGTAATTCTTGCTGGGGGAACTCTTTTGGGTACTACCGGGATGATTGTAGCAATTCCACTTTACACTTCTTTAAAAGTAATTTTAAAGGAATTTTTATTCGATAATAAAATAGTTAAGTCTATAACAAAAGATATTTAATTTGATAGCTTAACTGTAGTTCTCAAGCAGTTTTTTTTGTTTACTAAGAGCAAAAATAAACTCTTCTTTTAACAGTGGAACTAATCCTGAAACACTGGGTGAATCTTTTATTGATGTGACTCCCTGCCCTGCTGACCAGATTGTTTTCCATGCTTTTGCTTCTGATTCTGCTAGATCAGAGGTGTTTCCAAAATCTATTTTTTTAGTGTCTTTCCATTGCTCTTCAGTAATACCCATAGCTTCAAGACTAGGTCGTAAAAAGTTTGCATTAACACCTGAGACTGCTGCAGTATATACTATATCTTCTGCGCTACTTTGCATTATCATGTCTTTATAGTTTTGCTCTGCCCTGCTTTCTTTTACATTAATAAATCTAGTCCCCATATAAGCTATGTCTGCGCCCATTTGAAGAGCACTGGCAATATCATTACCATTGCTAAGACAACCCGAAAGGACAATCGTTTTATTAAATATTTTCTTAACCTCATTAATTAAAGGAATCGGGTGAAGGGTTCCAGCGTGCCCTCCTGCACCAACAGCAACTAATATAAGTCCATCAACCCCAGCTTCTGATGCTTTTTCAGCATGTCTTTTTTTGATAATGTCATGATATACAATTCCACCATAATTATGAACAATATCAACTATCTGAGGCACAGCACCAAGGGATGTTATAATTAGTGGCACTTTATGTTTTTCGCAAACATCCAGATCAGCCTTTACTCTAATATTAGTTGGGTGTACAATTAAATTTACACCAAATGGAGCAGGTTTTTTTCCTGTTTCTTTTTCAAATAATTCTAAGGCATCCTTAATTTGAATTACCCAATCCTCAAATCCCTCCGTAGTTCGTTGGTTTAATGCAGGAAAAGTTCCTACTATCCCATTTTTGCAACATTCGATGACCATTTCAGGTCCTGATATAAGAAATAAAGGTGCGGCAATTAAAGGCAGGTCTAATGATTTGTAAAAGTCTTTATTCATTTTATTTATTTTCTTTTAATTGTCCATTCAAACTCAAAGGCTGATACCACATCACCACTCATATCTTTACCTTCTGATTTTAAAGTGATTTTCTTTGCCTCACCGCTGCTAATTGCATTTCGAACCACTTCAGTTACTTCAATTCCTTGATTACAGTTGAATTTTATCAATCCTCTAGCTTTTTTTTTAAAGGTAGCATTATTGTTTATAACTAACATTGATACTGGGACACCTGTTTTTTTTATAGCTCTCATTACAAAAATTGCTGTGGAAAGTTCAGCTGCCATTCCTTGAACAGCCCAAAAAATTGATCCAAAAGGATTTTGATTTACCCAACGATGTTTAACAGAGACCTCAGCCAAATTATCATCAAAACTCGTTACTCGAACACCAGACCACCAGGCCGAGGGTAGATTAAAAAAGGTATAGAGATTAAACTTTAAAATTTTTTTTCTCAATTATTTGTTTTTGAGTAAAGTATTGATTTAAAGTGAACGCGACAGGATTCGAACCTGTGACCGTCTGCTTAGAAGGCAGATGCTCTATCCAGCTGAGCTACGCGTCCTAATATAATAACGTGCCCAAAAATAAGCTTTTTATATCATATGCTAAATAAAAAATTTTTAGGGAATTAGTTATTTTCAAAACTAATAGATCGTTATGCTATTTTAAAAACGTAAAACAATTGAAATTATAAGATTGGAATAAGCTAGGAAGGGTTATAAAAGTCACTTTTTATAAAAATTATAGGGTGATTTATGAATTGGAAATTTAAGAAATTGCATGATTTCTATTTCATTTTTAAAGGCGGCGGGAGGTCTTGGATTATCATCATTAAAAACCATAAGTTTATTTGGGGAAAGGACTTCAATAAAGCTTTCATCAACATCAAATCCATCTGATGCAGTTTCAGAATTTAGCTTTAGGTGTTTTGTAAAAAAAGCATATGCAGCAATTCTTTTTGAATAACCATAATCGTGTTTTTCATTAGCAAGATGAACATTTTCAACTTGATCACTCGCTCCAAAAGTGGCATAAACCTTTTGAAGATAAGGAAATTCTACATTTGGGGTATTTCGGGTCCAATCATCACCATTTGATATTAAAAGCTGTGGTCTAGGGGCAGCAAGTGCTGCAAATTCAACATTATTAGTTTGAAAATTTTGAGTTTTATGAACTGGCATACCACTCTCACAGACACATCCACCGAAAAAATGTGCTGAAACTTGCACAACGGGGACAGATACTTTGATTCTTTGATCGATGGCAGTAAGAACAAATGTTTGAGTTCCTCCTCCTGATCCTCCAGTCATACCTACCCTCTCTTTATCAACTTCTGGGAGGCTGAGAAGATAATCTAAAACCCTCTTGCTGTTCCATGTTTGAAGTAGCATACTTATTGGCATTTTATGTCTAACCTGTGTGCTCTCACCATAACCAACCATGTCATAAGCAAATACAATTGCACCTTTTCTTGCTAAGTAAGCGCCTCGCAGCTGAACATAGTCTGTAAAACGTTTGTCCTTTAGGTGTCCATGAGGGCTTAAAATAGCTGCATATTTTTTTTGATTTGCTAGAGGGCGGTATAGGTTTCCTGTAATGTAGAACCCAGGAAAACTCTCAATAGCTATGTTTTCTACGCTGTATCCATTCATTATTTTCTTGGAATGTTTAATTACGTTAAGTTCATTACCATAGAAAGAAATCTTATCCCATTGAATCCCAATTAAAATATTTTCTTTTATGGTTTTTGCTCTTTTACTCCAAGATTCAGAATCATTCCATAACTTAGAAAATTTCTGCATATTGGCTTTACCCTCTGACTCGGTCCAATGACGACCATTACATATCATTTTATCAGGGATAAACTCAGTACCATTATCGGTGTCAATTTTAAAGCCTTGAGAGAAGAGGATATAGGAACTTAAATAAATAATGCCAATAAGTGAATTTATAGGACAACTCATACCACTAATATAAAAAAACCCTCACGATAGAGGGTTTTTAATAATTTTAGTTAAGTAATAAATAATCAGTTTACATTTTAGGCTTAGTTATTGATAATATCTCACAAATATTTCGGTGATTAAACCCATTTGGCATATTTTCACTAAACTCCATATTCATTTCTTGAGGAACCTCAGAAATAACTGATTCGTATGCCATATGCTTCATTACGCCCGACATTGAATCGTAAATATCCCAAAAGAATATATTACTTGGGTTATGCATATCTTGTGGGGCAATTGTTGTAGCTACTCCCCATCCCGTCATACCGTGTTTTTTTGCGTTCTTTTCAAAAATTTTACCTGCTTTTTCAGATAATTCAATCGCTTTATTAAGATCTTTAGGTCGTCCGTCATTTAAAATAACATATTTCCCCACTTCACCAGTTTGAAATGCACTGACGGTTTTAAAAAAATACCTACCGTTAGCCCCATATTCTACCTTACCTAATGAACTTCTTTCAATCCCAAATTTTGATTTAAAGTTCCGCCAAAAAGACCTTCTGTTTACCATCTGATCAATATTTTCAAAAGAATGAACCCAAAAATAATTATACTTATAATCAGAGGAATTTCCAATTCCTTGAACCCTTTTTAATAAAGCCCAACCCTCCATTCTTCCAGCGTCAACTTCATCCTGAGCCATTTTGGACAGGTATTCTACTTGAATAGATTCAAAAGTTTTTCTGTACTGATTAGGAACACTTATTCCGTGAAGGAAAAAAACATTTTGAGCTGTTAATAGGACACTAAAAAGGGTTAATAATACAATTAAATATTTTTTCATTTTAAATAATTTATGGTTAATAATTGCTAATATAATAAAACTTACAAATGGGGTTGTAAGTACCTGAACTTAAACAGTAGGATATACTTATTATTTAATTTACAGTAATAGTACCTACCATACCTGCGTGTAAAGAACAAATATAGTAGTAAGTACCTGCTTGAGTAGGTGTCCAAGAAACAGTTCCATTAGTAGTTCCATTGTTTGTAACCCCACTGATAGTATTTGCAGTGCCAGTTCCTTGTACTGTTTTAAGATAAAAAGGATGACCTGATGCATTTACGGCAAAGTTTACGGTATCTCCAACTTTAATTGTTACTGTAGGATCATTTCCTGAGACATTTCCGTTTCTATCTGTTCCATTTAGTGTGTAATTACTTGCATTGGAGGCTGTTACATTAATTGTATAGGTTTCAGCTGTAGTAGTATTCGAAGAGTTGGTTGAACTAGATGTTGATGAATTTATTACATTGATTGAGCCATTGAAAGAGGCCTCACTGCACCCTTTTTGGTTTCCAACTGTTGTTATAGTATAATTATAAACCTCATTACTAGCAGAATTATCTGATAAAATTGGCTGTCCTGATAATAGTACTTGATTATTTTGAGTAATTGTTGCTGTTACTCCATTTGGAAGCCCAGAAACATTTACACTTGTTGCACCACCTCCAAATAGAAAAATAACATCATTTATTTGATTATCTGAACTTACTGTTTGACTTGCAGTATTTGCTTGAGAAGTCAAAGTTATATATGAATTAGAATTAAGGGTGATTGATCCATTAATTGATTGAGCTTGAGATCCTCCAATTGAATTTACAGTATAAGTGAATGTAGTAGGTGAATTGGTTGAATTAGGTGTTCCGGAAATGTGGACACGATTATTATTATAGTATGTTGCTGTCACCCCATTGGGTAATCCAGAGACATTTGCACTTGTGACATCCGATGCTAGTTGATAAACTACAGGATACATTGGACTACCTATACATACAGACTCTTCAGAGCTTCCAGAATGTATGGTGATTGGAGAAGTGGTGTCAGTTGCTGTTGAAGTACCAGAGGTAGAGGCCTCTTGAATTGTTATTGTTCCAGAAACTGGAGCAGTGCTGCAATTATATTGTGCATTACTTGTTAAGGTGTAGTTATAGGTTCCAACTGTGGTAGGAGTTCCTTTAATTTTAATACCAACAATATAGCCCTCAACCACTACATTATCAGGCTGATTATCCCAGGTAATATTGTATCCTCCTCCAGAGTGTTCTTTGCCGTTTTCATACTTAATTTCAAAGTACTTACCAGTTTCAGTTACTACGTTAGCAGTTGTTCCGCCTGCCAGCTGTAATGGAGGAGGAACATTACCCGGAATACTACAGTCAGTTGAAGTAGTTGTTCCTGTATTACCACCGCCTCCACCCCTAGGTGTTGTAGTGCCGGTTGTTGAAGTAGTAGTCCCTATAGTTGAGGTTGTAGTTCCAGTTGTTGAAGTCAAGTCAAAGCAATTGGTATTTAAATTACCAGTGAAAATATTGTAGGTATTTGATTCTTCAATTAAACCATTTTTCTCGTAAGTTCGAGTCATAATATTATTGTTAACGCTAAAACTCATATACCCTGTAGTGGTTGGTATCGAACTATTACAGTAAATTTCAGTGAGTTTAATCCTAAAATAATTACTTGAATTTTCAACAACTTCAATAAAAGCATTTATAGAGCATCCATTACTGATTTCTTCAAAATTGTCTCCAATTTTCTTTATATCACATCCATCATCTTCATTATTATTTTGCTCATATTCAATAGCAATTTTTTCATCTACTGTTAAAGTATTCTCTAAAAACATTATGAAAGAGGAGTTAACACCACTGTTTTCCTGATCTGCCCATATTTTCCCAGCGTGATTAGTGCAAAAATTAGAAGATTCAGTTGATGTTGATGTCCCTGTGGTATTTGAGGTTGTGCCAGTTTCACTAGCTACAGTCGAAGTTTGAGTATCGGCAATTTGATTAATACTGTCAGCAAAAACACTTCCAATATCTTCTGTTGTTGAGGATGAGGTAGTAGCTTCTGTCGGAGGAATTATAATACCACTCTCATCTTTTTGAGGAGCCTCTTCACTTTTCTTACCTGATAGATTTAATGGAGTGGCGTTGTCAGGTATTTCTGATTCTTTTTTAGGAACTGGAGTGTTTTCTGGTAAAGTGACCATACTCATACTAAGACTAGTTGCTGAGGCTACAACAACATTAGTCATCACAGCAAAATCTCCAATCACAATTGCGGTTGTGCTTATTGGGATTATTTGACTAAACACCTGAGAGATCATTACTCCATTTACAATGGTGGTCATTAGAACATTTAATCTTATGTCAACTGACATTCTTATTACCGTAACATTCCTTGAAGAAGAATCTCCACCTATTTCAAATTCCCAATCTCCAACAAGATTTTTAGCTACCTCATAATCAAACTTTGCACTTAAATCTTTGTTTCCATCAAGTGTTATTGTTTTTGGATTAGTTGTATCACTAGGATCATTATCCCAATAAAAGAAAGAGTATTGATCAGCAGGAACTGCGGTTAACTCAACTGTAGCTCCGTGAGTAAAGCTTGTTCCGCCTCCAACAACTTGTTTTTGAACCTCCCCGTTTCCTGTAACATTGATGTTAATGTTGTAGGCCGTCTTTTCAAAGTTTGCAACCAGGGTTGTATTCTGATTTGGATTAAGCGTTAGTGGATTATTAGAGTAGATATGGTTTGTGCTTGAATCAGTCCAATTAACAAAAGTATATCCGGATTGTGGAGTAGCGCTAAATGTAACTGCTGCACCAACTGCGTATGAACCGGCTTTGAAGTCAATACTTCCCATTGAGGAATCAGCTACAGATGCATTTACAACAACAGTAGGATCATCTTCTTTTTTACAAGTAGATAGAATTAATAGAATCGTTAAAGTTAAAAGAACCCTTTTCATCTAGTTGATGGTTAATTAATTACAAGATAATGATTTTCCTCTTTAAATACTTGGGTAATTTATCTGAGTATTTACTATTTTTAATACTAAATCAAATAATTATGAAAAGTGCGATTATTAGCACATTTTTAATTACGCTTTTAATTCAAACTACAAGTAATCAAATGAATTCTATAGAGTCAGTCAGTGGAGTTCATTATATGGACGGCAAACCAGTAACATTAGAATTCAATGATGGTTATATTTCAGAAATTATACGTACAAATAAACTAGTCAAAAACTCAACTTGGTTTTTAGCACCTGGACTAATTGATATTCAAATCAATGGTTATATGGGAGTCGACTTTTCTGGCCCCAATCTCACAGTTAAGGCGGTAAAAAAAGCTACTAAAGCACTATGGAAGGTCGGAGTTACATCCTATTTTCCAACAATAATAACTAGTGACTTTTCATTAATGAAAAAAAACTTTGCAATACTTGCAAAGGCTATGGAGGATAAAGAAATAGGAAATTCTATCCCTGGATTTCATTTAGAGGGACCATATATATCACCTATTGATGGGTATAGAGGTGCTCATCTTAAGAAATACACTAGGGAGCCCAGCTGGCAGGAATTTTTAGAGCTTCAAAATGCTGCAAAAAATAATATAATCCTAATAACTGTAGCTCCAGAACTTGATGGAGCAATACCTTTTATTAAAAAAATAGTGGATAGTGGTGTTATGGTTTCCTTAGGGCATCATAATGGTTCTGCCTCTCAAATTAAAGATGCTGTTAATGCGGGAGCTAGAATGGCAACTCATCTTGGGAATGGCTGCGCAAATATGATAAACAGACATAATAATCCAATATGGCCTCAATTATCTGAAGATCTTATCACTCCTAGTTTAATTGCTGATGGTTTTCATTTGAATAGGGAGGAAATAAGAACATTCTACAAAACTAAAGGAGCTGACAATACAATTTTAGTGTCTGATGCATTGGATTTAGCCGGATTACCCCCCGGAGAATATATTCGTGGAGAGAGGAAACTATTACTAACATCCAATGTAGTTAAATTTCCCGGCATAAATGCATTGGCAGGTGCTGCATCCCCAATTTCCAAATGTGTTGAAGTGGTCATGGATTTTACAAATTGTAGTTTGGAGGATGCAATTAAAATGACCAGTTCAAATCCTGCAAAAATATTTTCTTTAAACGATAGAGGTTTAATAAAAAAAGGAAGGAGAGGAGACATTGTTATGTTCACTATGTCAGATAATAAAATTGATATTAAAAAAACATTTGTAGCCGGAAATGAGGTTTATTCTTTAGATTAGGCTTTAATTCTTGAATCGATTAATTCTAATAAACTCATAGAATATTAAAATTTAAAAAAATGTCACTTATTTTCAAACCAACTATAGTTTGTTTTATTTTAATTATAATCCATTTGGGTTGTACTCAAAATAAAGTAAATCAAAGACCAAATATACTTTTCATTATTGCAGATGATGCCTCGAAAAATAGTTTTGGTGCTTATGGAGGAAAATCTGCTAATACTCCTGCAATTGATTCATTATCAGAGCAAGGAGTTCTATTTACAAATGCATACAATAATAACCCAAAATGCTCCCCTGCCAGAGCCGCAATATTAACAGGAAGATATTCATGGCAATTGGAAGAAGCTGCAAATCATAGACCTTATCTAAGTGAAAAATGGAAATATTATCCATTTATATTAGAAGAAAAGGGTTATTTTATTGGTTACACTGGAAAAGGCTGGGGCCCTGGTGTATATAAGGGAATAGATATTTCAGAAACTAAATTAAATCCAGCTGGACACCTATTTGAAGGTGAAAAATTAATCAGACCGTATGATGGTATAAGTAAAAAAAATTATTCAGCAAATTTTGGTAATTTTTTAAAAGTAGTTCCAAAAAATCAACCATTTTGTTTTTGGCTTGGAACACATGAGCCTCACAGATCATATGAAAAAGATTCATGGAAAAAACAACAAAGGGATACCTCCAAAATTAAAGTACCGAAATTCTATCCTGACCACCCAGATGTAGTAGGAGACATTGCAGATTATGATATTGAAGTAGAGTGGTATGATAAACACGTGGGAGAAGCTGTTGACCATTTAAAAAATAATAATCTTTTGGAAAATACTATTATCATTGTAACATCTGACCACGGAATGCCTTTTCCAAGAGTTAAGGGGCAAATTTATGAGGAGGGTTTTAGTGTTCCATTAATTGTCGTTTGGAAAAATAAAATAAAAAGTGGTAGAACAGTAACAGATTTTGTTACTTTTCCTGATATAGCCCCTACCCTTTTAGACATAACAGGAATTCCAATCATAGATCAAATGACGGGAAAAAGTTTTAAAGAACAACTTCTTGCTGATAATAACGGGAGGATAGATCCAGGTAGAAACCATACTCTTCTTGGAAAGGAGAGGCACGACATTGGAAGAGTCGAGGGGGATAAGTTGTCTGTTTCTTATCCGGTAAGGGCAATTAGAACAGACCAATATTTGTATGTGAAGAATTTTATTCCCTCTCGATGGCCCGTAGGAAACCCAGAATACGGATTATTGAACTGTGACAACTCACCTACTAAAAGTTACTTAATAAATTTGAAAGATGATAAAAAAAATGGAAATTATTATAATATGAATTTCGGAAAAAGACCTGAGGAAGAATTATATATTGTTACAAATGATCCAGATTGTATTGTTAATTTAGCAAGTAATTCAGTTTATTCTAAAATTAAAGACAGCTTATGGCTGAGTTTAAAAACTAAATTGATTGAGCACCAGGATCCTAGAATTCTGGGTAAAGGTGAGATTTTTGATTACTACCCATATAGTAGGATTCCTAGGCAACAAAAACTATATAACAAATCTGATTATGATCCAATTAAATTGTTTGAGGATAAGTTCAGTAAAAAAGTCAATGTTAATTAATAAAAAATGAAAAGGAAAGAATTTTTGAAAAAGTCAGTTTTTTTAGGTGCTGGAAGCATGTTTCTGCCTACTCTATCAGGATATTCAACTGTAAGTAATAGCGCTAGTGATCAAATTAATATTGGTGCGATTGGAATTAATGGTATGGGATGGGGAAATGTCCAAAAAGCACTGGAAGTACCCGGTGTTAAATTAGTTGCGGTCTGCGATGTAGATGAAAATGTAATAAAAAGAAGATTAAACTCTAAAGAGGGTAAGTCTATTAAGAATAAAATCAAAATATATTCAGATTACAGAAAAATGTTGGATCAAAAGGATATCGACGTTGTGTATATCGGCACCCCAGATCATTGGCATGCGCTAATGATGATAAATGCAGCTGCTGCTGGTAAGCATATTTATGTAGAAAAACCAATTGGTAATTCTATTGGCGAATGCGAGGCTATGGTAGCGGCTCAAAAAAGGTATGGAAATATAATTCAAGTCGGACAATGGCAAAGGAGTTCAACACATTTCCAGGATGCAATGAGCTTTGTTCATAGCAGGAAATTAGGACCAATTAGAACTGTAAAAGTTTTTTGCTATCAGGGATGGATGCGTCCACAACCAAAAGTTGCAAACACCCCGGTACCAAAAGGTATTGACTATGACTCCTGGTTAGGTCCAGCGCCTAAACTACCATTTAATGCCAGTAGATTCCACTTTCATTTTCGTTGGTTCTGGGATTATGCTGGGGGTCTAATGACGGATTGGGGTGTACATCTACTTGATTACGCCCTAATTGGAATGAAAGCCTCATTACCAAAAACCATCGTCGGCTTAGGTGGTCAATTTGCGTACCCAGACTTAAGTCAAGAAACGCCTGATACATTAACCACACTTTATGAATTCGATAAATTTAATTTGGTTTGGGATTCAGCAATGGGTATTGATAATGGCTCTTATGGAAGAGATCATGGAATTGCTTTTGTTGGAAATTATGGAACACTGGTTGTTGATAGAAGTGGATGGGAAATTATAGAAGAAAAAAGAAGTGAAAATAAGGTTTTGTTGCCTCTTCAAAAAAAATCAAATAATGGCCACAGAGACCACCAAAAAAACTTTATTCAAGCAATAAGGGAAAATAAACCAGAGATATTAACATGTAACGTTCAAGACGCTGCTCACGTTGCAAAAGTTGCTCAGATGGGAAATATTTCATTTAAAACCAATCAGAAACTATCCTGGGATCCTGATAAAAATAAATTCTCTGACTCTAGGGTGAACGATAAATACTTAATGAAAGAATACCATAACGGGCATAAATTGCCAACATAAGCTTAAAATTTATTAATGTCTAAAATTATTTCGGAAGCCCCTGGCAGGATTTGCTTGTTTGGTGATCATCAAGACTACTTAAGTCTACCTGTAATTGCCTGTTCGATAGATCGATTTATGAGGTTAGAGGCCGTCGAGAACAACTCAAAGTTTTTTGAAATAATTTTCTCAGATCTTGATCAAAGGATTAGAATACCACTAAAAGATAACTTGAGAAATATAAAAAAAGGTGACTACTTAAAAGCTGCCTTAAAAGTATTGGAAAGAAGAAATGTAATCCCAACAAAAGGGTATAGAATATTAATTAATAGTAATATTCCTATCAATTCTGGTTTGTCAAGTTCATCGGCTTTAACAATTGTTTGGATTAATTTTTTGTTAGCTGCTTTTTGTAAAAAAAAAATTTCTCCCACTGAACTAGCACTACTTGCATATGAAACAGAGGTAATTGAACAAAAAACCTCTGGTGGCAAAATGGATCACTTTTCTATTTCTTTAGGCGATACAATCTTTTTAGACACTAAGACAGATGAGGTTAAATCTTATAAAGAATTAAATCTAGAGTTGATTATTGGAGTATCTGGCATAAAAAAGGATACTTATGGTGGGCTAGCTCATTTAAAATCAAATGCTTTAAAGGCAATTAAAAAGATGCAAAATAAACTACCTGATTTTAAAATTGACGATATAAAAAAAAATACAAAAAATGATATATTAGATTTGATTGACGGCGATTTGAGACCATTTTTACATGCTGCCATAAAAAACCACAGTATTACATTAGCTGCTAAAAAAGAATTTGAAAAAAAACAATTAGATCAAAAATCAATAGGAAAACTAATGAATCAACACCACTTCATTTTAAAAAACTATTTAAAAACAACTACACCCCTTATTGATAAAATGGTTGATAGTGCAAATAAATCAGGGGCTTTAGGCTCTAAAATTGTTGGTTCAGGTGGTGGTGGTTGCATAGTTGCTATAGGGAATAATAACAAAGAAAAAATAATTAATTCTTTAGTAGAAGCTGGAGCAATAGATGCTTTTTCTGTTAATATTTCCAATGGAGTAAAAATTAAAACTTTATAATGACAGACACTCTTATAATACTTGCAGGTGGAGCCTCCTCTCGAATGAAAAATTCTATTGATTCAAATTTATCGCCTGAGAAATCTGCGCAGGCCAACAAAAGAAGTAAAGGATTAATTGAAGTTAATGGCAAACCTTTTTTAAGTTATCTACTTGATAATGTTTTAAAAGCAGGGTTTAAAAATGTCATTATTATAACTGGTGAGAACTCTGAACTTTTTCGATCCATTTATGATAAAAATGAAGAGTTTTTAAATCTTAATATCAAATTTGCTACTCAATACATCCCTAAAGAAAGGGTTAAACCTTTTGGGACAGCAGATGCAGTTTATCAATCAATTATTCAATATCCTGAGCTCAAAAACAAAAAGTTTTGTGTTTGTAACAGTGATAATTTGTATTCTCTAGAGGTATTTCGTTTACTTAGAGAAAGTAATTATGAGCAAGCTCTAATAGCCTATGATAGAGAAAAACTTCTTTATCCAAAAGAAAGAATTTCAAGATTTGCTGTTATGAGTTTTTTTGAAAATTATCAACTTACCGAAATAATTGAAAAACCTGATCAAAAGAAAATCCCTGATTACTTAGATAAAGAAAATAAGGTTAGGATTAGTATGAATATCTTCTTATTTAATGGTAAAATATTTTTTAAATACTTGGAAGAATGCCCAATTCACCCTGATAGAGATGAAAAGGAATTACCATCTGCAATAATGAATATGATAGCAGACAATCATAAAATATTTGGGATAACTGTAGGTGAAAATGTTCCAGATTTAACTTCAAAAGAGGATATATCCAAACTGGAGGATTACCTTAACTAAGTTATGTACTGACTTTAAAAAGATTTTTATTATCAATCCTTTGATTTATTGCTATTAATATTTCAGCCAACGCAAGATTTCATTTAATAATTTGTCAACTTCTCATTTTTATGACTTAAGTGACTGATGCAAAGCATATAGTAAAGTCAAGTAATTACTTTTACATTGTATGAGTTCTCTTAATTCAATTATAAGTAATTACGTACAATATGACAATACATGGGACGAAATGTTCAATGAAGAAGGTCATGTGAGAGAGCTTTACAGTGAATTTGGAAATTACCTTGAATCTGTTCCAATTGAAAGTCTCAATAAAATGCAGGAATTCTCAAAACAATTTTTCATGAATCAAGGTGTGACTTTCACTGTTTATAACAATAAAAAAGGTGTTGAACGAATTTTTCCATTTGACATAATTCCAAGGATAATTAAAGAAAGAGAGTGGAAAATAATCCAAAGTGGAATTAAACAGCGAATAAAGGCTTTAAACTTTTTCCTTAAAGACATTTATAATGAACAATTCATCATCAAAGACGGTGTAATACCTGCTGACTTAATTTTATACCATCCGAATTATATTCGTGATATGAGAAATATTAGTGTACCTAAAAATATTTATACCCACATATCTGGAGTAGATTTAATTAAAGATAGAGATGGAGAGTTTTACGTGTTGGAAGATAACTTACGAACTCCATCTGGAGTTAGCTATATGCTTGAAAATAGGGAAATTACTAGACGACTCTATCCCAAACTAATGCCCAGAAAAAGGGTATTACCAATAAATAATTATCCACAACTTTTATACAATCAATTAAAAACCTTGGTTGATGTTGATGATCCAGAAATTGTATTATTGACCCCGGGATTATATAACTCAGCTTATTATGAACATTCAACATTAGCAAGGTTAATGGGGGTTGAATTGGTAGAGGGCAGTGATTTGGTACTTAAAAATCACAATGTTTATATGAAAACCGCTGGTGGACTAAAAAAAGTAGATATTATTTACAGGCGAATCGATGATGACTATTTAGATCCACTGAGTTTTAATTCCAGCAGTGTGTTGGGACTTGCTGGAATAATGGAATCTTACAGACAAGGAAACGTTGTAATTGTTAATGCACCAGGTACAGGAGTTGCTGATGATAAGGCAGTATACACTTACATCCCAGCAATCATAAATTACTATCTAAATGAAGATCCTATTTTAAATAACATAAAAACTTTCCAATTAAGTAATTCCGATGAGAAAGATTATGTAATTAAAAATATTGATCAAATGGTTGTAAAAAAAACTGATGGTAGTGGGGGTTACGGAATGCTCATGGGTACAAGTGCTTCTCAAAAAGAGATCGAAGATTACATTAAGAAAATTGAGCAAAAACCTGACAATTATATTGCTCAACCGACTTTAAGTTTATCTACTAGCCCCTGTATTATAGACAATGAGCTTACTCCTAGGTGTGTAGACCTTCGACCATTTGCAGTTTATGGAGCTAATGGAATAAAGGTTTGTCCTGGAGGGTTGTCAAGAGTTGCCTTAAAAAAAGGTTCACTAGTAGTTAATAGCTCTCAGGGAGGTGGTAGTAAAGATACTTGGGTAATTAAAGATAATTAGGAATGTTAAGTCGTGTAGCAAATAATTTATTTTGGATGGACCGTTATATGGAGCGTAGTTATGGTCTACTAAACTTAATTAAAACGAATTATAACTCTACTTTAGACTCCGGTGACTATTCATCATGGAATAATATTCTTAAAACATACATGGGTATAGATGAATCAAAAGAACGTGATGACTACCTCGATTCTATATCCGTTATTAACTTCATGTTATTTGATCTGGAGAATCCGAATACAATGGCAAATATTGTAACAAAAGCTAGAGAGAATGCCAGGAGTGTTCAAGAACATATTTCTAGAGAGCTTTGGCTATCTGTTAACAAATATTATCTAAATATATCTGACGAAAATTTATCTTCAACTTTTAAAAAAACTGATCCAATTGAATTTGTCAATGAAATGCTACAATTCAACCATATATATTATAGCGTTGCAGACATTACCCAAGAGAGAGGAAATGCCTATTGTTTCATGAATTTAGGGAAATATCTTGAACGGGTAGTTCAAAGCGTTGAATTCCTTAGTGTAAGAATTAACAGTTTGAGTGAAAAAAACCAAAAGCTTTCGGAGAGTTTTTTCTGGAAAAATCTACTAATATCTATTGGAGGTTATCAGTTATATGTTAAAACTTACAAATCAATTTTTAATGTTGAAAATATTATAGAAATGATTACTATTAATGAAAACTTCCCAAGATCTATTAGATATAGTTTAATAAAGCTTTTCATACATATAGAAAGATTAAATAATTACAATCAACTTAATGACAAAGAATTATTATTTCATGTGGGAAAGCTCAAAAACACATTACAATACACTACGATACATTCGATTAAAAAAACTGGGCTTCAGAAATTTTTAGATGAAATCAAGTATAGTCTTAATAACATCTCGAATAATATTAATAAAATCTACTTTTCACAATCCTATTAATCTGATGATAAAATTTTTCTTATATCACACAACAATTTACAGTTATACTAATCCTGTTATTGAAAGCACAAATAAAATTCTTCTATACCCCTACAACGACCTATTTCAACAATTGGTAAACCATAGGTTGACAATCTCTGGAAATCCTAACGTTTCAACCTACCTTGACGACTATAATAACCGTGTGGGATTTTTTACATATACCCCACCTCATAAATCACTAGCAATTAATTCAGAGGCCGAAATAATATCTAAAAGTCAACCAGTTTTTGAAGAAAAAATGGAATCAAAAGATCAGTGGAAATATCTAGATGAAATTGGTAATACCGTGGACTACTTACCATTCCTTTGCGTTGAAAAAAATGATTCATTAAGTGAATTCAATAGGATTGTTACTGATTTAAAGAAAACCAGCGAAACTCCATATTTGTTTGCAAGAAACATATGTTTATTTATAAACGAAAACTTCAATTATGAAAAAGGTATTACAAATGTCTTTTCAACAATAGATGAGGTATGGAAAATCAAGACTGGTGTATGTCAAGACTTCACCAATGTAATGATTCAGCTTTGCAGGACTGCAAAAATACCCTCACGATATGTAAGTGGCTATGTATTTGCTGACGAAGGCCTAAGAGGAGCTGGTGCAACTCATGCATGGGTAGAAATTTTTATCCCAGGACATGGTTGGCTAGGACTCGATCCAACTAATAATTGTATAGCGGATAAGTTTCATATTCGCTTAGCGGTTGGAAGAAATTATGACGATTGCGCTCCAGTTAAAGGAGTTTTTCGGGGAAACGAAAAACAATTTATGGATGTTAGGGTTCAGCTTGATACAAGAAAAAGAAATTTAAATTATGAACTTATAAACCAAGATGTTGATGTTGAAGAGGTTAAAGAAATAAGTTTCCAAAATAGCTACCAAAAAAATTTAGAAATGATCCAACAGCAACAGCAACAACAGCAGTAGTAGTATTAATTTATTTATTATTTATAAAAAATCACTTTATCTTTACATTATAAATTTAAACTTTATTAAATGAGTAATCATCTTTCTTTAAGATCGGGAAATCCTGTTCTGTCGAAAAGCACTTTTTCAAACACTGGCAGTATCTCCGAAAAAATGACTATAAATGGGACAGTAAATAAGACTGCAATTAGTCTTTTACTATTAGTTGGGACAGGGTATTTAACTTTTACAACTATTAATCCAGGTTTACTTATTGGCTGTGGGATTGGAGGTTTTATTGTTGCAATTATTACTGTTTTCAAGAAGGAGTGGGCACCAATTACTGTTCCCATTTATGCCATACTTGAAGGTGGTCTTTTAGGTGGTGTTTCATTTATGTATAATAGTTTATATGATGGTATTGTCACAAACGCTATTTTTTTAACTGTTGGTATTCTTCTATCATTGTTAACTGCATACAGATCTGGCTATATTAAAGCGACAGAAAATTTTAAGCTTGGTGTATTTGCTGCTACTGGAGGTATTGCAATAGTTTACCTTATAAATTTTATCATGAGTTTTTTTGGCTCTAGTATGGGCGTGATGCAGATAGATAATGCTTCACCAATGAGCATAGGATTCAGCGCTATAGTAGTCATTATCGCTGCCTTGAATCTTGTTTTAGATTTTGATTTTATTGAAGAAGGAGCAGAAAAGGGAGCACCCAAATATATGGAATGGTATGGAGCCTTTGGGCTTTTAGTTACCTTAATTTGGTTATACCTAGAGATTTTAAGACTACTTGCAAAACTAAACTCTCGTCGTTAATATCTTATTTTACAGAAACTATTTCGTTTTTTTCCTTTGTGATTTTAGCTTATTTTTAGACACATGAGTTACTGGAAAAACCGAGAAGAAGGCAAAGAAAACCCTGGAATTAACCTCGGTATATTCAGAATACGTTTCCCTTTTATACATTACCGCTTTGAATGGCCTGATTATTTTCAAGGCCTACTCATGTGTGCTGTCGATCTAGCTGCCATTCCATTAATTATTGAACTACTTGGAATGCCTTTTGAGGCAGCAATGGCAATTGTGATTCTTAATGGTTTCTTTTATCTACTTCACCATTTATTGGGAGATCCAGTAGTACCAGGGTGGATTACCCCTGCAATCCCTATTATTATAGTTTACATAGAGACATTTTCAATAGGTCCTGATCGGGTAAAAGCGTTAATGGCTTTTCAATTTATGCTTGGATTACTATCGGTTTTTCTTGGAACAACTAAACTAGCAACTAAAATTATACGTCTAATTCCTTCGGCCATAAAATCAGGAATAATAATTGGTGCAGGAATTGCAGCAGTTACGACCGTTTTCAAAGCTGGAGGAAGATTTGATATATTTCCATACACTATCACCATATCTGTTAGTATTGCTTTTTATTTAATCTATTCTCAGCACTTTCATCAGAATAAAGAAAAATATCGTTTACTTAATTTAATTAATAAATTAGGAATCTTCCCAATAATACTTCTCGCTGTATTTATAGCCCCGCTCTTTAAAGAAGCGAATTGGCCGCAAATAGAATGGGGTTTTTCAAATCCGGACTTTAACCTTTTAATAAGCAATTACACAATTTTTGGAGTAGGATTACCTCCAGTAAGTATGTTTTTAACTGCTATTCCCACTGTTTTGGCTACTTATATAGTTTTATTTGGAGATGTTTTACAAAGTAAAGCCATACTAGAAGAGGCAGACAGTCTAAGGGGAGATGAAAAAATTGATTACAATTCCAATCGTGCTCATATAATCTTAGGGGCAAGAAATAGTATAATGAGTTTTATTGGTCCTGACGTCACTATGTGTGGTCCTATATGGGCTGCAATGCATGTAGTTATTGTAGAGCGTTATAAACAAGGAAAAAAAGCTATGCATTCTATAATAGGCGGGAGTGGGTCCTTTAGGTGGGGAACTAATACTGGACTTTTACTACTACCTATTGTAAGTTTAGTTAAGCCGATTCTTGGAGTAGCATTAGCTTTGACTCTTATAATTCAAGGTTTTGTTAGTGTTCGTGTAGGGGTACTGGAATCAAAAAGTCAAAAAGATTTAGGTATAGCAGGAGTAACTGCTGCATTACTTGTAGTAAAAGGAGCTACCTGGGCATTTAGTGTAGGGATACTTTTAGTATTTTTATTATACGGTAAAAGTTTTTTTAAAGATGGTGGACAAGACAACAATAGTAAATTTACTATTTAAAAAAATAATAAATGAATACTAAAGCGGCAATACTTCACCAGATGGAATTGGAACGACCCTATTCAGTTTCGAATCCGTTAAAAATAGAAGATGTTACTCTTGATGATCCAGGTTTTAATGAGGTGGTTGTCAAAATAAAAGCAGCAGGTCTTTGTCATTCAGATTTATCTGTTATTGACGGTAACCGTCCTCGCCCGCTTCCAATGGCACTTGGTCACGAAGCTTCAGGAGTAGTAGTCGAATTAGGTGAAGGAGTCGACAAATTATCAGTAGGAGATCATGTTGTTTTTGCGTTTTTACCTTCCTGTGGTAGCTGTAGATATTGCAATACCGGGCGAGCAGCACTATGCGAACCAGGAGCAGAGGCTAATGGCAAGGGGACTCTTCTAGGAGGCCACAAAAGAATACATAATGAAGGTAACTATTACCATCACCATCTTGGTGTTTCAGGTTTTGCAGAATTTGCTGTAGTATCAATTGATTCATTGGTTAAAATTGATCAAGAAATCCCTTTTGAAATTGCAGCTCTTTTCGGTTGCGCAATAATGACAGGAGTTGGTGCTGTTGTAAATACTGCTCAACTCAAATTTGGCGAAAGTATATTGATAGTAGGTTTAGGCGGGGTAGGTTTATCTGCAATTTTAGGAGCAAAAGCTGCAGGAGCAAGCAATATAATTGCTGCTGACTTAAATCCCCAAAAAAGAGCTATTGGAAAGAAATTAGGAGCTCACTACACAATAGATTCCTCAAAGAAAAATGCTTTACAGTTCTTAAAAGATTTATCTGGTGGAGGGGTTGATGTAGCTTTAGAATTTGCAGGTGCAATTTCTGCACTTGAGTTTGCCTTTCATGCAACAAAAAGAGGAGGGACAACGGTAACTGCTGCACTACCCCACCCTGATGCTAAACTTGAAATTTCTCCAGTTACTCTTGTGGGCCAAGAGAAAAGCCTAAAAGGTTCTTATCTTGGTAGTTGTATTCCCTCTAGAGATATTCCTGCATATATAGAGTTATATAAAACTGGTAGGCTTGATGTTGAGAAATTAATTTCTCATCGTATAAAATTAGAGGACATAAATGATGGTTTTGAAAGATTAGCCCAAGGTGATGCGCTAAGACAAATTATTTTATTTGATTAAATTTTTAAATGAAAACTAACGACTTAATTTTTGATAGATCTTTTGTTAATGTTAAATGGTCTAACCAAAAAAAACATCTTTTGGAGGGGTTAAGTTTTCTGGCCTTGGCAGAGAGGGATCTAAATATGGGATTGAAGACTATCTATAAATAAAGTATATGTGTTGTAGTAATATAATTTAAAAGATTCGTATGTCTGAAAAAAAATTAATTTCAAGAGAGGACTATCAAAAATTTTATCCTCTCTCAACAAGGTGGATGGATAATGACATGTTTGGGCATATTAATAATGTTGTTTACTACTCTTTTTTTGATACTGCAGTTACTCATTTTCTAATTGAAGCTGGATGTTTAAAGATTAAAAACAATCCAATAGTTTTTTATGTTGTTCATACAAGCTGTAATTTTATTACAAGCCTCTCCTATCCAGAAGAAATTGAGGCAGGTGTAATGTTAAAGAAAATTGGAAAGACTTCTATTACCTATGGGGTCAGTGTATTTAAAAAAGGTGGAATTAGTGCTGCTGCTTATGGAGAGTTTATTCATGTACTAGTCGAACCTAATAGTAATAAACCGACTCCTATTCCGGAATATATTAGACAAACAATTCAATCTTTAATGAAAAAATAAAAACTTAGGAAAATAAATAAAATCAATTAATCCTTGATAATGTACTTTTTACTATATTTATTAACTTGTTAATTAAAAGCAAAAGAATGTCAGAAGCAAATCCAACTGTAGAGCTAAAGCTTCCTATTATTGAAAACATGGAGCTTGTAGCTACCCAAACCTCAGAGGTTGTTAGCAAACATATGGATCTCTCTGAAGAAAAGACTAGCGAGATATCTATGGCTTTAATTGAAGCCTGTATAAATGCTTTCGAACACTCCGAAACCAAAAGCGAAATTTATATTCACTTTATTATTTCAGATGATAGGCTTACAATTAAGGTAATTGATAAAGGCAAGGGTTTTGATACCTCAAATGTCAAAATTCCCAATATTGAAAAGAAACTTAAATCTAATGAGAGAAAGAGAGGCTGGGGAATTTTATTAATAAAAGAATTAATGGACTCTGTAGATTTCGAGTCCTCTAATGACGGAACAACATTAACCATGGTAAAAAATAAAATTAACAATGAGTAAAATTATTGGCACTGAGGAAAAAGGAGGCGTTGTCATTATTTCAACTGAGGGGTACCTAAACAAAGATCTTGCTCTAGCTGTAATGGAGGAAGCCTCTACGCATATTGATAATGGCACCATTAATATTTTGATTAATCTCAGCAAATCGAATATTGTAAATAGTATTGGAGCTTCAATAATTATTGAACTTATTGAGAAACTTCAGGAGGTTAATGGAAGCTTATCGTTTTGTGAACTACCCAGTATCATTGAAAAAACTTTCAAAATCATGGGACTCACTAAATACTGTGATACTTTTGAAAATCAGGAGGCTGCGCTTGAACAACTTACTTAAATGTCAAGCTATATTGCCAAGTTTAGTGATCTAATAAAACTAAACACATTAAGCAAAAAACTTGAATTTATTCAGCAGCAACCTGGATTAGAAAGTTTGGGTATTTCTTATTTCGCTAAAAAGACTTTATTAAAGTATATTGGTGGGTCTGAATTCATTTCACCAAAACCAATTCAGGCAAAAATTAGTCTTGAGGACATATTTGAGCTTAGTATTAGCCAGTTTAATAAGCTAGGTTTAAATCAGTCTCATAAAAACAACAAAAATTTTAAAGTAATAATTAAAAACCTCTACTTAGGCGAAGAACCTGTAGGCTATATTTATTTAAAGATAGAGCGTGAATTTCAAAAAAATCATGAGAATAAAATTGAATCTATTCTTTACCTAGCTGCTCATTTTGACGGCTTTTTAAGCGCTAAGTATTCTAAATTTAAATCAAAACAACAGGGCAGAGTATTGAGTAACAAATTACTTGAAATTGAATCATTAATTGACCTAACTGAAATAATTTATAATCAAAATGATAACGTTGAAGGTCTATTTGAAAATATACTATTTACCTTTATATCAACACTTAACGCCTCTAGTGGAATGATCGTTTTAAAGGACGAGAAATCAGGTTTTTTTAATGTAATCTCAAAATTTAATATCCCCGGACAAGATTCTTCTCGAAAAATTATAAGGGCTAGTAAGGGAATTTTAAAGGAACTCAATACAAATATGAATTCTGTTTTGGTTGAAGAAGTAAAGAAATATGAACTTTTGAAGTTTGCTGAAAAAAACTCCTTAGTAGGGCCCTTAGTTTCAAATAATGGTCTCGTGGGAGCAATTATAATAGCAAATAAAGAGAGTATTTCAGGAATAACACGATTTACAAAAGAGGATTTAAGACTATTTGATAGCCTTACCAAAAAGGTCAGTTTGGCATATGATAATATTAAGCTAATAGATTCTTTAAAAAACTCTACCAAATTAGTAGATAATATTATGTCATCAATCACAACCGGGATTATTAAGATTGATTTATTGGGTGAAATTGAATATGTAAATGACTCAGCGGAAAAAGTTTTTGGATTCAATAGTGAGGAAGTTTTACATAATCACTACATAGCAATTTTCATAGAAAATAACGACTTAATTTCTTTAATTGAAAAAATTGAAACTGATCCAAAAGTCATCTATGAAAATAATTTTATAATAAAAGACCTCAATGGCGAAGAGCGGGAAATTAATTTAACCCTCTCCCCTGTTTTTGCTGAAAATAATGAGTTCTCAGGCCTTGTATTAGCTTTTGAAGACTTATCAAATGTAAATAAGATAAAGTCAACTTTTAAAAAATACGTTTCTGAGAATATCGTTGACGAATTATTGAATACTGAACAATCTTTAGAATTGGGAGGTGGAAAGAATAAAGTTTGTATGCTTTTTTGCGACATAAGAGGTTTTACGGCTATGTCAGAAAGGATGAACCCTGAAGATGTTGTAAGTCTATTAAATAATTATTTTCAGGCAATGATTGATGTAGTTTTTGAAAACAATGGAACACTTGACAAAATTATAGGAGATGAATTAATGGTGCTTTACGGAGTCCCTATTGGGTCAGAAAATGATCCTCAAAAAGCAGTAAACACTGCAAAAGAGATGTTTATTAGACTTAAGGAGTTCAATAGAGATAATTCTTCAAAAGGTTATCCTGAAATTAAAGTTGGAATTGGAATTAATTACGGAGAGGTAATTTCGGGGAATATTGGTTCTGATAGACAAATGAATTATACTGTTATAGGAGACAATGTTAATTTAGCAGCACGATTGTGCTCTCATGCAAAGCCCGGTCAAATTGTAATCTCTAAGAGTGTCTTTGAAAACCTTGATGATCACAAAGGATTTAAAAGTATGAATCCTATCGAACTTAAAGGAAAATCAAAAAAAGTGCAGAATTGGATTTTTGATGCAAAAAACTAGGAAGCTTTCTTTATTACAACAATAGTTATGTCATCTGGATTCATTAGCCCATCAGCCCAAGAATCAGACATTCTTACAAGCGCATCTTTAATTTCATCAGCACTTTCATTACAATTTTTTTTAATGCATTCAAATACTTTTGGGTAATCTAAAAGAACATCTTCTTTATTAGGAAGCTCAGGTAGACCGTCTGAAATCATAACAACAACATCGCCTTTTTTAAAGTCTTTTTTAACTCCATCGAATTTTTCACCCTCAATACCGCCAAGAGGTAAATTTGGAACTAATATTTCTTCCACATTATCGTTTTTAGCATCATAATAATAAGTTGGTGGCATAGCAGCAGATGACAGCTCAATTGAACCATTATTAATTTTGGCCACGCTCAGGCTCATTCTAAGTCTACCAAAATTCACTCTTTTGACAATTGAATTAAGGTTATTAAGAATTTTACTAGGATTATCCATATTGATTCCATTTAATCCCGCCTTTGTAACTGAAACCATTATACCTGATACTACTCCATGGCCAGTCGCATCGCCACAAATTGCATAAAGATCATTATTTTCATTTTCAATAAAATCGTAATAATCTCCACCTACTTCTGTTGCAGATTTTAAATAAACACTAATGTCGTATTCCTTTCTAGATGGAATTTTCTTGGGCAATAAGCTGTTTTGTAATTTTCTTGCCTCTTCCAGTTCTTGATTTCTTCGTTCATCCTCAAGTTTTTTAGATGTAGCTTTCTCTCTCCATTTAGAGTAAAGGAAAATTGTTATCAATAGCACAATTATGTATGCTACAATTGACTCTACTCTTTGATACAATGGTGGTGTTTTATTTATGACGAAACTTATTGCGTTAGAGCTTTCTAAGCTACTTTTATTGACTGCTTTAATTTTAACTTCAGATTTATAATTAGGAATTGATTGAATTCTTATTGAATTATTATAACCATTAGAAACAAATTTATTTCCAGTAGCACTTGAACTAAAAAAATACTCGACTTGATCTCTTTTGTTTTTATTATTTGTAAACATTTGCAATTCAATAAAATCAATTTCACTATCAATATTTAGTTGTTGATCAATAATATTTGCGTAAGAAAAATCACGAGAAAAATTAAACAATTTTAAATTTAAAAGATTAATATCATAAGACTGATCATCGTCGATGATCTTATTTTTATAAAAATTAAATATATTTTTTGCTCCAACTACTTCAATAAAAACCTCATTTTGATTTTCTGAAAAACCGAAATCCTCTTCATCAACTGATTCTTTGATATTTATTGATAGAGGATCCTCATTAAAAACTAAGACATTCAAGCCATTGTTTTGATCAACTACATACATAAATTTTTCGTTCTCGTTAAAATAGTTTAAACCCTTATTGGTTAGGACCCAAATAAAATTATCTCCAAATTTAGAGTCAATTATATTGTTAGACAGAAGACCGTCTTTTTGGGTAAAATGTTCTGTAAATTTTTTTTGACTGTTTGAGTAGATAAAAAGTCCATCCCCATTAGTGGATAAAAGCGTCTGACGTTTGTTTTTATCGTATAATAATTTGTTAACTGAAAATGATTGAATTTTCGCGCTATCGGGAACATCAGATGATAAATACTCTACATCAGAACTTAAATGGCCATCAAAAGAATGTAGGCCTGACTCTAAATTTGACACCCATATTTTATCGTCTATATATTCAATATCAGAAAACCCTCTAGGAAACTGGTCATTAAATAAATCATCATGCTCAAATTTTCGGAAAGAAATATCAGAAAAGTCTAGCTCAACTATTCCATTTGAAAAAGAAAAATATCCTTTTTCATTGAGAATTTTAATTCTATCATAACTTAAATTGTAGTTAGGGAGGGGGATGTTCCTTAAACTCCAATCATTAGTATTTATAATTTTCAAAACATTGGAAACTAAAAGAAATATTTTATCATTTTGAAAATTAATATTTGCATTTAAAATATTCGATAGTGAATTTTCATCCACAAAATCCTTAAGTTTTTTTGAAGTATTTAAATTATTTTTTGATAAATAAATGAACTCCTTATCCACTAGTATAAAGTTGTTACTGTCAAAAGCCTTATAAAATCTAATTAGTTTCTCATCAGTGGTTTGACCAACAAGGATGTTTTTATTTGATACATAAACAGGGTCTTTAAGAGTAGTATAAAGGCCATTAATTGATGAAAAGAATAAATCTTCATTCTTATTAATACACAAGTAGTTTAAGGGGTAATCAGAAGAATATCCCTCTATTTGATTACCAAAAAAATCAAATTTTACAACTTCAGATCTATTTGAACCCCACAAGAAAAAATATTTATCACTAACAGAAAGCTTGTCTAAATTCTTTACTTGATTTTCATATATCTTTTTAATAGAAAGTATTTCAAAATAGTAATCAATAGAAACTCTAAATAATCCGCTTTCAGTTAAAACAAAAGAAAAATAAGCTGTTTCACTATCTAAATCAGAAGAACTTTGTCCCTCGGAGTCACCATCGATTGATACTGAATGAGTATATATATCTATTATATTAGTATTATTGAATTCTTCAAAATTTTGAAATGATTTATCATCATAATTGAATAATACAAGGCCAGAATTAGATCCAATAAGAAACTTGTTGTCGCTAATAACTGATAAAACGTTAAGTTCTACTCCTACGCCAGTATTACTGAGAAATCTTTCAAAATTATCTTTAGTAGAGGAATAAATATTAACGCCGTTAGAAACTCCAAATGCAACATCCCCTTTATCATTAATGATCTTAATTGACTTTTGCCGGTTTCTTCTTTCAAAAGAGTTTGTTGAAATTGAAAAAAGATTTAATGGATCACTTTTGAAATTATTTAAAATGTTAAATTGAAAATCTAACACATAAATTCCACTGTAAGAGGTAGTTATAAATATTTTTTTGTTAATATCGTCAGCTAATATTGATATTGGAACTGGAAGTTTTACTCTTTTAAAATTGAACAAATCTCTATTGAAAACACTAATACCATCTTTACTTATAAAAAGTAATTCTTTGTTATTTAGTTCGATAATATTAAAAATTGAATTATTAATTAGAGTTGTATTATCGGCCAAAATAGATTCAAAATTATGGACTATTTTACCGTCAAACATGTTCAACCCTTCCTCGGTTGCAATCCAAGTTAGTCCATAAGAATCTTGTATAGTGGTATTTATTTTTTTTGAAGATAGTTCAGATGTGAATTCACTTATCTGACCGAAGGAAAAATTGATTACACCAATTGTATAAAACAAAAACTGAAAAAAAATAAATAACCTTTTAATATAGAACATTTTAAAAAATTAATTTAAAGTTAAAGTGTTTGGTACAATCTAGCAGCTCTATTTTTTGTCCATGAAGTATCAAAATTGTGATAAGGAAGGTAACGTAAATTATCCAAAATATCCTTCGCGTCTCCAATTTTTCCAAGTCCAATTAATGCCTGAGCTTTAAAATATTGTGAATAAAAACTATCATGATTAGATAAAATTTCTAGTCCCTTATCAAAATCACCTTTTATGACCGTATGTATACCCATCCACATTGAATTATCAGGTAGATTATTAAGTATCTCTTTAGTCCTGCTATCATCACCAATTAACACTGAGACCCATGCTTCATTATTTAATATTTGTTGAGGGTGAATTGTTCTCCACCTTAATCTAGCCCAGCTTATGTCAGTTTCAGAATAATATTTCTGTAAATCCTCATTTGTCTTAATATTATTATAATCAAATGTATCTTTGGCATAGCGCTTGTATTCATTCAATGACTCCAAAGCTCTTTCAGACTGGTTTGCATGAGCATATATCAATGCTTTATAAAGGTTTAAACTCAATTTACATTTAAGCCATAATTTTCTTGAAATTTCTTCATTATCAAAGCCGTAAAAACCCTCATCCAGAGATTCATCGAATTTATCTATATACTTAATAGCCCTCAAATAATCTCCACCAGAAATGAAAGATATAATTGTGGCAAACATTGCATCAAGTTTTTTATTTAAGGACTTTGATGAATCAACAGCTAGCATCATTGTCTGATAGCATTCCTCTCTTCTTTCAATGTTAATTAATAGATCGGCTTTAAATTTCAAAACATCTTTCATAAACGAACTTTCTGTTTTCTTTAAAATTGATAATAATTTATCAAAAACATCAATAGATTTCTCATATCTAGATGCATCTATATAATCATATGAGTTTCTATATAGATTGCCAACACGTCTTAAAACTCGCGTTGAATTTGGAAATTTTGAAATTAGTTCTTGTGCATCCTTATCGAATGACTTATAATATTCAAGATCTGTTCTAAATCTTATTGAGTTTTCAGTACCACCATAGTTAAAATAGAATAATTCTTCTGAAGCAACAATATTGTTTGGATCAATTTCTAGAGCTTTAATTAGAGAGTTTTTTCTGAGATTTTTCCAATCATTATTCAATGTATAGTTTGGAATTTGTCTAGCCAAAAGAGTTAAAGGTTCAACCGTTTTAGGATATAAATCGACTAATTTTTGTGCAATTTTAAGACGCTTATTAAAAACGGCAGAGTCACTTCTCCTAAATGGAATTTTATACATTTCAAAAAGAATCTTTTCATATTCTGTTCCATTAGATATTAATGATTCAATTAGATCAGTATTTTTATTTGATAAATCAATATAACTAGTATTAGAGCTTGCTTGCCTAAACAAATGAATATGTGCCAGTATAAAATTTGGGTCTATACTAATAGCAGACCTATAATAATTATCGGCTTCATCAAACTCAAAATTCATTTCATGAATTAGGGCTTTATTAAAAAAACTAATTGCCTCATCATTTGTTGATGAAATTGGAATCTGATCAGCACTTGTATTTTCCTCAGAGCAGGAAATAAAGAAAAAATATATCGTTGAAAGAACAAAAAGGTACCTCATATTAGGGAAAAATTAATGTGACTTAATTTGGAGTAATTAAGTTTTTATGGTTAATTAAATATATACTAAAATAAAAAAAATGAGGAAGAAAACTACTGAACGAACTAAATTTCTTATTCCGCTACCTACATACTTAAACTTTGTATCAGCAATGGTTCCGGTCACAAATGCCATTTGAGATAAATGAATTTTATATTTATTATCATCATCCATTAACTTTATAAGCTCATCCGAGTAATTTTCTATCAATGGCCAATTTTTTTGAACATCTCCAAAAAAAAGAGGAGATGGTTTTACTGATAATTTTAATCTCGGCAGGAAACAACTTATACATGCAACAAAGGATCTAATGGTAAAAAAAATCCCAGGTAAAACAGCCAATATCTTCAGGTAAATAACTTTATCATCAAAATTAAAGTCGTAAACGTTTTCTTCATCTAATATGTCAATAGTGTATGCAACTGTAAAGAATATGCTGTAAATAGAAATTATTATACTCGCTTTCAGTTCAGCGTGGCGGATCTGGTCGTAATTATATTTAATTAGTTGCCAATAATCGTCAGTTATAAACTTTTCTGAATCTAGCATTAATTAGCTACTGCTTTTCAAAAATTGCAATTTGACCGTTTTTATTCTCATCAAGAGTAATAATTCCATACTTTCCGTCATTTAATTCAAAATTTCTTGTTCTTTTATTATTACGTATTCTTGACCATGTATTTCTGGCCGGATTGGTTGCCCAAATAAGTGTATCATTTATTATATCTCCATTTATTTTATAATTAGATAATAAAACAGAACCAGGATTTCTATCTTTTCCAAGGCTATCAAGTGATTCAAAATTAAATGCCCAAATCCTTTTTGAATCAGCTACAATTTGAAATGCACCTATATTTTTCCCAGTTGAAGATCCCCAATCAATGGTATCAGATTTTTTTCCATTCCTTATTCGGATAGTTGATACTCGATTATAAGTACCTGTCAGATTTGTTGGATTAACATTATAAGTATCTATTCTTTTATAAATTTCTCCATATGAAAATTTTCCATTAGGATTCATTCTGACTTGTGTGTAAATATCGCCATCGATGGATATTTTAGCTTTATAACCTTCATTCATAAGCCTATTTATATTTGGGCTTTTAGAAAATTTATCATGCCAAAAACCTCCCTTGAAGGTTTCAAACAAGGAGTCATTTCTCATAGAATAGGTCAATTTTGCATAGCCATCGGGCCCTTTATCATATCCATCTCTTGAGTAAAACCATATTGTATGACCATCGGCATATACTTTATATCTTGCACCAGTAACGGAAACTTCAGGCTCTCTACGATTAGGAATAACTTTGCCCTCTGGAAAAAAGAATGTATCAACAGCAACTTGGTTTTCATATTTAATTGTTCCAATGCGCTTCCATACTCCTTGATATTCATTATAGTTATTTTCTTCTGGGGAGGAACAACCCACAGCTATAATTAACAAAAATATTATTGGTTTAAGAGATTTCATTTTATCATTGATTTAAATATGGTTAGATTCAAATTTATACATTTTAAACAAAAATATCTAATTTGGCAAAAAAAACACATGATAAAAAAAGTAAAAACGATTTGTTCATTGCTGTTTTTTAATTTATTTCAATTATTGTCAATTAATTTAAACGGTCAGTCATCTATTGTTGATACTGAAGTCCATCTTCACAAAATTGACTCTGTTTTTCACGTATTTGCAAATTTTATGGGTGATATTAAAAAAGGTAATGTAGATATGCTAATTATTAGATCAAGCCTGACAGTTGGTTCAAGGTTTGGAAATAATCTCTTTAGATTGACAGGGAGATATAATTCAAATGATTTAGATGGAAGAAGAGTTTTAAAAACTAGTACTTTTCAATTCCGTTACAACAAAATAATAAAAAATAACAGTATTTTCCTTTTTTATCAAAAAGGTAATGACTTTAGATCCTTTATGGACGATAGGGAGCTTATAGGTGGTGGTTATAGAATGAACCTAGTGAAGAAAAAAAAGGGTTATTTTGACATTGCAGTAGGAGCAATGCATGAATCAGAAAAATATCCTGCTTATAAATTTAATGGAGAAAATTATGATGCTAGATCAGCTGATAGAATTAGGCTAACTGCTAATATTTTCTCAAAAATTGATTTGGCTAAAAATATTAAATCCTTCACAACTATTTATAGCCAATGGAGTTCAAAGGATATTTCTGGAGACTACAGGCTCTTTTTTAATCAAAATATTCGATTTATAGTAAACAAAAATATATCAACTTTTGTAAGATACTTTATAAACGAACCATCAGTAAAATATGTTAAAAAAGTCAAGTATAACTCAGATGTAGTGTTTGGATTTACAGTAAATATTTAAATGAAAGATTGCCCTAACTAGGTTTTAGGGTTTAAAAAACTCCTCCTCCGTAATCCTAAAAAAATTTCCTGCTTTGGAAGCATCAAAGAAAAATGAAAATGTGTGACGTTCACCAAAGTTAATTACAGTAAATGTTTTGTCCTCAAAGAAAAACTCTTTTGACTTATACTGAACATAAATTCTTGATATTGGTAGGTCAGTGAATACATATTCGTCTTTATTACGAATGTAAACATGATTTAAGTATTTTTTATTTTGATCTCTAATGCATACAATAATATCATGATCAACAGTATTTTCAACTTTTAAGTAGGTACTAGTAGTCTGATTATTTACATCTGGCGGATATCTATCAGCAAAAGTCTTGTCCCCTGTCTGCCCCCTTTGGGCAATTAAATTAAGGCTGAAAAGAAAAAACAGAACTAAACAAGAAAACTTAAGATTGAATTTCATCACAATAATCATTATTATAAAATTATGAAAAAAAAAATTACTTGAAATTATTTAAAATCTACAGAATTAGATGTGGTTTTGTAGATTTAAATTCATGAAATATCAAATTTATACTTATTTGCAAATAATTATTTTGAATATGGATCTAAATAACTAGACTTAATACTCTAATTTGTTTTTTATATTTTAGAATAATTTTAAAAAACCTACTATAAAAATAAATCTTGGATTAACCTTGAATAGTACTTGAAACTGATGTATCCCAATAAATTAATAATCAAAAGATTTTTATTATGAAAACAATTAAATATTTAATAATTCTATTTCCACTGATTTTGCATGCACAATTTGGTCAAAATCAAAACAATAAAAATTGGCCTCCAGAAATTGATAGTGACACTACATTTACATATAAAACAATAGATGAAACTAAATTAAACCTGTGGGTTTTCAATCCATCAAAACGCTATAACTCTAGCGAAAAGCCTGCAATTATTTTTTTCTTTGGAGGTGGATTTAGAGCTGGAACCCCCAAACAGTTTTTAGAGCATTCAAAATATCTAAGTGCCAGAGGAATAGTTTCAATAGTGGCTGATTACAGAGTGTCTTCAAGGAACAAAACACGACCAATTAAATGTCTAAATGATGCAAAATCCGCAATCAGATGGGTTAGAAAACATTCAAAAAGCTTAGGGATTGATCCAAACAGAATTATTGCAGGTGGTGGATCTGCAGGTGGAGCATTGGCAGCCTTGACAGGCACGGTATCAATGTTTGACGAAGAAAATGAGGATTTAAATATTAGTTCAAAACCAAATGCAATGGTATTGTTCAATCCAGGAGTAATTATGTCGCCTGTTAAAGAATACCCACTAAGTGTAATGAGTGAAAGAAGAAAAAAAAGTGCATCAAAATTGAATATAGGTGTTGAACCTAAATTTTTTTCACCGTATAACTATATAAATGATAAAACACCACCAACAATTATTTTTCATGGAAAAAATGACACTACAATTGATCCGAAAACAGTTGTTCTATTCAACCAAAAAATGAAAAAATTTGGAAATAATTCGGAATTATATTTATATGAAGGTAAAACTCACGGATTCTTTAATTATGGTCTAGAGAATAATGGTCCTTTTGTTGATACCATGAGAAAAGTAGATGACTTTCTAGTAAATCTTGGATATATTCAATCATTACCTGAATCAGTTGGTATGTAATACTAATTTTTTATTAAAAATTCGACATTTTAATAACTTCAGGAATTGAAAATCATCAAACTAAGCTTATAAATTTTATGATTACATTTTTTAGATATTTAACTAAAAAAAAATATTTGTTTTTATTCAAGTATGTATTCTTGATTTATTTTGGAACTTATATTATTGCATGTAATGATAATCTAATTGATGTTTCAAAACCTAATATCATCATTTACCTAGCTGATGATCTTGGATGGAAAGATATTGGTTTCAATGACGCTAAAGTTGTAAAAACTCCACATCTAGATAAACTTGCATCTGAGGGAATTTTTTTTAAAAATGCCTTTGTAGCATCGCCAGCATGTGCTCCAAGTCGTGCAGCTTTTCTTACTGGGCTTATGCCTGCAAGAAATGGAGCAGAAAATAATCATACCTATCCAAAAGAGGGAATTAATTTATTAACCAAGAAACTTCAAGAAAACGGATATAAGATCTATGCATTTGGAAAGGTTGCACATGGTAAGATGAATGGTGAGTGTGGATTTGATTTTTATCACAATGAGTCAATCAATCTTGAAAAAAATATCAGAGATTTTTTTTTTAAGACTAATATTGACAGTCCTATTTGTATTTTTATTGGTGACCGTAGACCTCATGTACCATGGACAGAAAAAATTATTTATAATGCTGAAAAAGTAGACTTACCTTCATATTTCATTGACACACGAGAAACAAGAGAGCATCGAGCTAGATATTACTCAGATATAACTGGTTTTGATAAGTCTCTTGGAAATATATTAGAATTTCTTGACATTAAATTAGGCGAAAATACTATAACGATAATGACTAGTGACCATGGTGGTCAATGGCCCTTTGGTAAATGGAATCTTTATGATGATGGAATTAGAACACCATTGGTGATTAAATGGCCAAGTAAAATTATGGCTAACACCACTACTGATGCTATGGTCAGTTGGATTGACATTCTACCTACGATACTAGATTTAACAGACTCAGAAAGTGAGGAGAATATAGATGGAAAATCTTTTTTGAAGGTTTTAATGGGAAAAACCGAAAATTTTAGAGATGAAATTTTTACAACACATACTGGTGATGGAGTTTTTAATGTTTTTCCTATTAGAAGTGTACGGACTAGACGTTATAAATACATCAGAAATCTCTTACCTGATTATTACCATACCAATCACTCAGACTTATTAAGAAAGGATGGAGCTGGCGCTTATTGGGATTCATGGTATAAATCTTCAAAGCAAAATATAAAATCCGAGAATGTGATTTTAAATTATCATATAAGGCCAAAGGAAGAGTTTTATGATTTACTAATAGACCCTAACGAACAAAATAATTTAATAACAAGTAAATCTCTTACAAAAGAAATAAGAAAATTGAGAGAAAAACTTGACCAATGGATAGAAAAACAAAAAGATCAAGAGATAGTAATTTACTCGCCTTATCCAATAACAGAGGAACTGCCCCAAAAAAAGAAAATTGAATTTTTAAATAAGAAATCAAAAAGTTCAATCAGATGATTGTCATTATTTAGCAATAATTTGAGCTTCATTCACTTGAGGCATTTTTGCATCAACCTCATTGGCCCAGTCCCTTAATTTATTTCTCATTTTAATAGCAATATCTGGGATTTTTGAGGTCAAATTATTATTCTCTCCTGGATCAACCGTCAAATCATATAACTCTATTTGATTATCCTTATTTAAAAGGGTAGCTTCATGCCACTCAATGAGTTTATAATTTTTCCAGCGTATAGCACTTGCAGGCTTCATTCCAGAGCCATTATGATAGTGTGGATAATGCCAAAAAAGTTCATCACGATTAATTAGTTTGGTTTGATTGGAAAAAACTGAACTGATATCTATCCCATCATGTTCATTTTTACTGTCTAAATTAGAATTTGTGACCTTTAATATGGTTGGTAAAAAGTCAATAGAACTTGTCATCAGATGAGAAATAAAAGGTTTTTTAATTTTTTTAGGCCACGAGATGATTAAAGGAACTCTTATCCCTCCTTCATATAGCCATCCTTTACCTTTTTTAAAAGGTGTTTGTAGAGCATGTTTATGTTTTCCGCCATTGTCAGAACAGAATATTAATAAAGTATTATCAAATAAATCTAATATTTTAAGTTTATTAATAATTTCACCTACCGACTTATCAAGAGTTTCAATCATAGCCCCAATTATAGGATTATTTTCCCCCTTATCTGAATGAATTTTGTTTTCATATTTATTAATCAACTTTTCACTTTCTATTAATGGGTCGTGAATAGTATTGTGAGATAGAATAAGTAAAAAAGGTGATTTCTGATTTTGATCTAAAAATTCTAACCCGCTTTTAGTTATTGTATCAACATTATGGAAATCTTTATTTTCCATTTGCCATTGTTGAATTAAATTACTAGAGGGTTTATATGTTACAAAAGATTCCTTAAAACCTTGCATCTTTGGATTATGAGATAAGGATTCAGGAGGTAGTTTTTCCTTGCTCAAATGCCATTTGCCATAAAAACCCGTAGAATATCCTGATGATTCCATTTTTTCAGCTATGGTTAATTCTTTTAACGGTAAATATTTTTGCCAATCCTCAGGGGTTAATAATGGCTTGTTTTTTGGAGTATTGCCGGGAATAAAATCAGTCAAATCTAATCTAGCAGGGTATTTACCCGTCATAATCGCTGCGCGAGTGGGTGAACAAATAGATGCAGCACTGTAGGCATTTGTAAATTTAATACCTGATTTTGCTAATTTATCAATATTTGGTGTTTTGTAGAAAGAACTTCCATAACACCCAATTTGTGACCAGCCAAGATCATCTGCAATTATCATTACAACGTTTGGTGGGACAATTTCTATAGATTTATTACATGAAATTAAAATAACACAAACAGCAATTACAAAACAAGAAAAATTGAATTTTGAATTTATAATTTTCATTTAGAAATTAGCTAAAGTTTAAATTAATAAATTTCAAGGACATGATTAAAGGGAGTATGTCCATTGACATAAACAGTATTTCCATTAGGCTTTTCCTCCATCCCTCTCATAGTTCCCCACTGATGCTCAATTTTTCCAGGGCCAAAAGTAATGACGCTGCCCTCTTTAGAATAAGTTCCCCAACCGTCTTTTAAGAAATAAGAATCTGGACGATTTTGATCTGAAATGACTCCCGAGAGTTTGCCTCCCTTTCTGAAATTCATTTCTAAAGATACAAGTACATTATTAGTACCTAGTACTTCGAGGGCTAACTCAGTTTTTTTATCAAGTAAAGTGATCGTTATTTTATAATTTAAAACTTGAGGCTCAGACAATTTTCTCTGCTCACGCGGCATTTTGCTATAAACTCCATCTCCAGTTATTTTGTCCTTAGGGAAGGGTTGAAAATATCCGTGTTTAATTGATTTAGTAAGTATAACCTGATTTTTGTTTACTTCTATATTTTCTGCAGTAAACTGGCCTCTAGAACCAAAAAAAGTAGATCCCAATCGTAAGGACTGTAAAACTGCTGAACCTTTAATCAGTGACATAAAAGTAAGATTATTTTCTATGATAGAGACATCGAAGTTTGATTGTCTGATTCTTAAAACTCCTGAATGTTTAAATCTTTTGAAATATGAAGTGGGAAATTTAGTTGGTGAAACTCTTTTGTTTAACAAGTATTGATTTTCAAAAAGGTAGGGAATAAATCTTATTAACTTATGGGTTAAATTATTTTCGATAAAATCACAAACGGCTGCATAGACAGGGTTTTTGTCTCTATTGGAAAAGTACAGATAGCTGTAGTAGTATTCTGCTAAATCACTAATTTTGTCACTGTCCTGCCTGCCACTGGCATCTGTCAAGACTTCTCCTCCAGGTTGAATGTAATAAAGCGTCATATCGAGATTTTTACGCGCTACATCGAACAGGTCATTTCGATTCAGCAAACGCCCCATGGTAATAAACATTTCATCGCAGACAGGGGAATAACCCCCAACACTTTTTTCGGTGTACTGCCCGTCGGGATCGAGATCAATGCCTTCATTCAACCATACTTGAATTCTATCAATCAATTTAGGTGATGGAAAAAATGAGTTAATTCTTGCCAAAGCTGAGCAAATAACCCATCGATGATTTGCAGTATGGGCACCACCAACTAATAAACATTTAGACGTGTTTTTTAAGAAAATTTCAAAATCAGTAATTAGGTTTACTAATCGGGGTTGGTTTAAATTTCTGAGGGTCAAATACACAGGACTTAGGTAGTTAACAAAAAAAGCTGTATCGGGAGTGGAATGAAAATTAGTGCTGTGCAAATCAATTGTTCCGTCATCATGTTGAACTTCAACTATACAATTCATAGCCCGAGTCATAGCCCTCTCTAACCTCTGTGAATTATAGAATTTGGAATTTGGCGAAGCATATGAGCTGCATAACTTAATTATAAAGTTCATTGTAGAATGTGCATTGGGAACATGATAAATATCCATTACACCTCCATCCCATCTGCTTTTAGGTTCACTAATCTGCATAATTAGTAAGGTTTCAATCTTAGAATCATTTATTAAAGAAAGTTTTTTAAGAATATCATTACTTGATCTTGCATATTCACTTGATATCAGAAGATTTTCATTTAGAGATAATAAACCTAAAGCTAATCCAGAGTTTTTTATAAACTTCCTACGACCTCTCATATAATTTTTCATTGTTTGATTGTTTGATACAATATAAAAATTTTGCAAAAATTATAAATTTCCTATTTGGGTTTGAGTGTATACAATGTAAGTTTAAAAGTTATATTTTATCTGAACTTCTATAAATAGTAACTTAATAAATGGATGGGACGTTTTATAAAAGATTATATTTTATAAAAATACATTTTTGTTAAGAAGGGTTTCACTGCTATTTCAAGAAAGATCGAATTAATTTGCTGTGGGTTTCAATAGATTCATAATTATTTGTAAACATAAGATGTTCGTACAAAAACATTCCTTTAACCTTCTTTTTCATAGAAATATTACTTTCAAGATTATAAATTTTATTCCACTCAAATCTTACACTGTCCCATTTTGATCTATTCAAGTTCCACCAATCCAAGGCTTCCTTACATCTTTTATCGTTTACTTTTTTATATGGTGAAAGACCAATTTCCTTAGCAATTATCTCTGATTCAATATCATTCTTAATAATTTTCGAGTTATTCTGCTTATGCACCCAGCCATAATTGGTTATTTCATGGCGGTTTCCTCTTCTCATCAAGTTATAATCATTACGTTTGGTATACTCACGTCTAGGTAATGGTGTATTGGTCTCATTTTCCCAAAAACTTTTTCCATCTACATGAATCCAAGTAGATGACCCCTCGTATCTTGGACTGTCATCAACCTGATAAACTTTCTGAGTCCACTGTCCCTTTACATCTCTTTTTTTAAGGTTAATGCTTTCCCAAACTCTATCACCAACAAATTCATATAAATGAGTATTTTGATAAAGCCAATCTTGTCTCCAATGTTTTATTATAGATTTATTTTTTCCCATTCCAACTATTAAGAGATGTTGAATGGAAATTTTATTTTTCTCATTAATTATTGGCAATGCCAATTCCAAAGCATGTGAGCTATAGTCATCTGAGCGAACATATGCTTCATTATCTGAATAATTAAAAGTTTCAATAAAATTAAAATTGATTTCGAAACAACCACACATCTTCAGAATTGCGTCACGATCTTTTTTGTGCTTTGATTGTGAAATTAGCTGGTAGGGCATAAAAAAGATTAAACTTATCAAAATTAAAAACTTCTTTATTAGCATTTTTTTAAACATTTTATGTGAAATTAATTATCACTTATTTTAAAAGGAAAATCTTCATAAGAAATTGAACTTACACTATTTTCCTCTAATATAATTAACTTTTTAAGCATTCGAAGTTCTTCAATGTTAAGTAGAATGACCATGTGCGGATGTAAAATTGGGAGTATTATATTTTTATCAGTAACAAACTCATGTTCTTCAATTAATGGTGCATTTTCGTCAATTTCTTTTAAGTAACCCAAAAATCTTTCAAACTTTTCATCTGTAAGCGTCAAGAATACATTATTAAATTGAATATGGTATTCACTACAATCCTCACAATAGCAAAAAAATCCGTTCTTATTGGTATTTAAAATCATTTTATAAATATAACTATTTATAATCAATCTAAATAAGAATATATTTATTATTTTATTTAAAAATCAAAATTGAACTAATAAAAAAAGTATATTGAAATTTAAAATAATTTTAAAAATCTTAAAAATTGCAAATAATTGGATGGCAAACGAAGTCTAATTCAATACTCCTAATGTTTTTTTATGATTTATAAAAATCCTACGTTAGCATAAAGTGGAATCTATAAGAATGATTTATAAATTATTATTAATTGGATTTATAATAATCCCGTTAGAATTGAAAGCTCAAAAAGACAGAATTAATGTAGATTTTAATTCTGATAAAGAAATTACAAAAGAATTAATATTATCCTTTAAACTTTATAGAGAGAAACTTCTTAAAGATCCCTATCGACCTGCATATCATTTTTGTATTCCAGAAGGCTTAAGTACAAGTAAAACCCCAAATAACATGCCTTTTGACCCAAATGCTGCGTTTTTTAAAAATGGTCGCTATCATTTAATGTACTTATATAAGCGTCTTGGCGGAGAATCGTATGGTTGGACCTGGGGACATGTTTCAAGTAATGATCTTATAAATTGGAGAAATCATCCGGATGCTTTAATAGCAAATAGTAAAAAAGAAGGATCATTTAGTGGAGGTGCATTTGTTGATGATGACGGTAAAGTAATTTTATCTTACTGGAAAATTAAAGGCGAAAAAAGGGGCGTAGGACTTGCTAAAAATATTGATAATAATATGGATAAATGGGAAAAATTTAAAGAAAACCCAGTAATTGAATCGACCGAATGGGGTATCACCAATCTTAAAGATCCATCAGGTAAAAATACATTTGTTGGTTCTGCGGATCCCTCTAATATTTGGAAAAAGAATGGAAAATATTACCTATTGACTGGGAATTTATTAGTGTTAAGAAAATTTGGTTCGAAAGGTAAAGGACTCCCTGCTAATAAAGATGAGAATGTATTACCAAAAGATTCTATAAGTTATCAAGGAGATAGACTATACCTTTTTGAATCAGAAAATTTAGTTGACTGGAATTACCTCAAAGAATTTTACAATTCAAATCGAGAGTGGACTAGCAAAACAGAGGATAATATGTGCCCAAGTTTCTTGCCCTTGCCATCAAAACCCTCTGGCGGTAAATCAAGCTCGAAACACCTACTACTTTTTATAAGTCACAATAGAGGATGTCAATATTACGTAGGTGATTATAAGAATAATAATTTTTATCCTAATAATCACGGAAGAATGAGCTGGAATGACAATGGTTTTTTTGCGCCAGAGGCTATGATAGATGGAAATGGAAGACAAATAATGTGGGCCTGGGTTTTTGATTACCGTCCAAAGTCTATTGTAAATAAATCTGGATGGTCAGGAACTTATTCCCTCCCAAGATCTTTATGGCTTGGAAAAGATGGAACACTAAGGATAAGGCCTGTTGAAGAGCTAAAATCCCTAAGAATTAATGAAAAATCATTTAAGGATTTAAAAGTAAATTCTGAAAGTAAAATGAATTTAGATGGTTTTAATTCAGGATTGATGGAATTAGAGGTTATTATTGAACCTAATAACGCCCATAAATTTGGAATAGAAATTGGAGTCTCAGAGGATGGACTTGAGAAAACTGTAATTTACTATGACTCTCTAGAAAATAAAATTGTTGTTAACAATAGTGACTCAGGTCTTGATTTCGGAAATAAAATTATTGAGGAGGCACCGCTAAAATTAAAAGTTAAAGAAAATATTAATTTGAGAGTTTTTATAGATAATTCGATTATCGAAGTTTTTGCAAATGACAGACAAGCAATACATAGAAGAATTTATCCTGAAAAAAAGGGTAATGGAGTTACATTGTTTTCGATTGGTGGTAATATAAATGTGAAATCTTTAAAATCATGGGAAATAATGCCCTCAAATCCATTCTAATTTTGACTATAAAGGAGACTATCTATGGTTGTATTATTTTATAAAATTTAATCTAAAGTTTATTGAAAGATTTGACAAAAATATCCAATTATCTTTTGGAGTAATATTTTGTTATTTTTTTAAAAACATGTTTTCGTAGTGAGATGAGCGCTCAAATATTCCTCCACTATTTTCATAAAAATCACTTCCAAGTTGATAAACACCGTTTTTTGCCTTTACCCATGATTCAGAATTACTAGGATGGTAGCTCATCATTTTTTCCCAATTCTTATAATTTTGATGCCCATTACTTTCTATAAGTCCCAAATTATTCATTCCTGGGAATGATTTCAGTCGCGATGCTACATTTTTATTCCACTCAATTAGAATTGGATTTACGGTCAAATCAGCACAAAAACATGGTATATTTCTCTCATGTGCTGCTAATGCAATTTTCATTGTCATACTAAGTGTTTTTGCTATAGGCTTAAGGGCAATTGCCCTGTAACCCATTTCAATTCTTTTAATTGCATCCTCATCTGTGTGGGCACTCTCATCAGCAGCTAAACGAACGGGGATATCAGAAACATCAATTTCTAAGGCTTCACTGAAAGGCTCTTCAATTACTGATATTTGATCAAAAGCACCAATTTTCATGGCATGATCCAATAAGCGCATTAGTGTTTCTTTTTTTTCATAACGACCATTTGCATCAAAATAATAAGGTAGCTTTCCGTCTTTTGAGTATTTGGTTCTTACATTTCCAATTGCACTATGGATAGCTGAAAGTCGAGCTTTATCTTTTTCAAGCATTTCCTGTTGTGTTCCCGGTTGACCAATTTTGATTTTCATGAAGAAATATCCCTGATTAACAGCTTCACTGATCTCATTAATCGGAATATTGTATGCCATAAGTGGAATTGCAGCAGCATTTTTATGATGATAAGACAAACAGGGTTTATATATTTCAGGGATCATATCGTCAAAGGTTTTAAAACCATTTTCCTGGGCGTATAATAACCAAAGTGCATTGTCAACACCTACTAACGCGTTTAGGGCGAAAGTTTTTCTAAGTTTGGTATTAGAGGTGACTTTTTTGGCGTAAGAATAAACCTTAGGTAAAATTTCATCCAATAAACTTACTGGATTACTGAAGGTTTGCCCTCTAATAATTTGTTGAGTAAATTCAGTAACAGCGTACATCAAAGCATTTCCAGCTGCTTCAGAATTTGATGAAAAAACATTTGCATCTGACCATAATACATTTTGAGTACAGAGACCTATTTGGTGCTGACCTGAATAGCTCTCTAAATAACTTACAGTTTGCCATATCTCACTCATGTAACCTCCTTTAAATCCAAAGGGTCGAATTAATGGTTCCCGCTCAAAATTAGAATCGACTTCTTTAATTCGAATTTCTTTGAGTGGCTTGATAGAATCCTGGCCAAAAATATTTAATGGATTATTTATGGTAAAAGCACTTCCGGTAAGCATACTGTTTTTTATAAATGTTCTTCTGTTTTGATACTTCATAATTTTAAATGAGTTCGTATTGACGCAGTTTTGATCTGATAAATCGCACGTCATTTTGGATTTTAGTAACAATTATTTTTTGTTTTTGAATCAGCGAGAGCTTATCGTCATGTTCTTTCAACAAAGGATATTCAATATGTAATGTGATGGGAGCGACAATATTCATTCTTTTTATCGATTTGAAAAAACCATCTAAATCAACAATTCCATGACCTAAAGGAACCTTTTTAATTTTCGCTTTACCATTCATTATTTCCCAGGTAAAATCTTTTAAGGCAAATGATCCTATTTTTGCTGCAATCATCTCCAAGGTTACTAACCAAGATTTATAACCTTCGCTGTAAGCATGGTAAATATCAAATTGACTACTCATCCAATGACTTGATAAACTATCAAGTACACCAATCAAATCCCATAAAGGGGATCCAAAATAATTACCAGTATGATTTTGGTAACCACCCTGGATACCATAATGTTTATTGAGATCAATCAGAGAGTGTATTTGAGACTTAGCTCGCTCAATTGTTTGTTTGGCCTTTTCATCTTCATTATAACGGAAATAGCCCAGCCTGTAATGTTTTATTCCGTTTCTGGCAGCAATATTAAGTACTTTCCTGGCATAAGGAGTTTGATCGCTAGTAATATTACTCACCATCATTTCAAGAAGTAAACCATTGGTTTTTGCCATTTCAGCAACAAGGGGAAGATCTTTTTCAACCCTTTCAGGTAAAACCGAACCTTTTGGCCTTACAGTCAGATCTAAACCATCTACGCCTCCCATTTTTAAAGTATCAATCATAAAATCATGACCGTATTTGTCTAATGGTTTGGTAAAAAAATTGATAGGATATTTTTTTCTATTTTCAATGTTTTCAGAAGAATATAAAAAATTTGAAAACGGAATTGCAACTGATGAAGCAACCATTTTTTTTATAAAGTTCCTGCGATTATTACTCATTAATAAAGCGTTATAATTTCCAAGGGGCTCTATACTTATAATGTAAAAAATCATTTGCTTTTTCACTATTTGTGATCTTCTCTTGAACAGAATCCCATTCAATTCGCTGTCCAAGTTCAAGTGAAATATTTGCCAAATGAGCAAAACATGTAGATCGATGACCTTCCTCCAAAGGACAAATAGGTTCATCGCCATTTTTTATGCAGTCCAGAAAATTTCTGATAAGGTTTTCTGTAGAATCATTACTTCTGACCCCTTTCAATTCTTTTGCTGATGGCTCTAATAGTTGATTCCAAGGCTGAAATTGGCCAGGTTTTGAGGGTGAAATCACATAACCATTTTGACTTGCTAACAAATTTCCTTTTGACCCATTAAGCTCTACCTCACCACCCTTGATACCACCTCCACCATTAGCTTCATGTATACTAAATTTTATAATTGCTTTTGAGGGCATCTCGAATAGTACTTCCATGGTATCAGGTATATTCCGATCATCTTCCACAGCATATTTACCACCTGTAGCAGTAATAGCGAGAGGTGCAGTCTCTCCCATCATCCAACGAATAACATCCATATAGTGAACGCCCCAATTACCCATTTGAGAAGAATATTCCTTCCACCAACGGAAAAAGTAGGGGGCCATATTATACTTGTATGGCTTGAAGGCTCTGGGCCCTAACCACATATTCCAGTCAAAATCTTTTGGAGGAGCCTCTGGTTGGAGAATTCCTATTCCAGTTGGATACATATTACTAGTTCTTTGTGCACGAGCAGTCGTTACCTTTCCAATTAAACCGCTTTGAACATCATTTGCCAATTTTTGATAAATCGGTGACCCCCTCCTATTCAATCCAACAGCACAAACTTTTCCATATTTTTTTTGAAAATTTATCATTTCCCTACCTTCCTTGATTGTGATTGTTAAGGGTTTTTCTACATACACATGTTTACCTGCCTCAAATGCGTGAATAGTCTGCAGTGCATGCCAATGGTCAGGTGTAGCGATACAAACAGCATCTATATCTTTTTGGGATAAGAGTTTGCGATAATCTTTGTAATGTTTAACATTTGAAACTAACTTTTCGTTCATTTTTGGGACTTTTCCCATCTTCAAAAATCTTTTTGATACGATAGACCGGTCTCGAAGAATATAGGGTTCATATACATCGCAATATGCAGCAACCTCAACATCCTTATTTTTCATGAACCAATTAAGCAATTGAGATCCTCGATTGCCCAAACCTATAAATCCTACTCTTATCTTATCATTTGATCCTAACACCTTTTTATCAAAAGGAGCTGAAAACACCTCAGTACCAATAGCTAACCCAGCGGTTGAAAGAGCTGACTTCTTAATAAATTTTCTTCTGTTTGAATGCATTCTATTCTTATATTAATTTAACAAGTGCAAGAACACCTAATGATAATAAATGTATAATTATTTTTTAAACAATCATTAATTCTTCATTAGTGGAGTAGGCATAATTTTCCAGTTTTTGTAAACCTCTAACTTTGATTTAATTCTAAGGCTATATTTTTCCTTATCACCATAAAAAAGCGAAATTGAGGGAATTGTAAATTTTGGATCGGCGTTATTTATGGTCGGAGAATCATTAGACCAGCCAATTTCATGAATACCAGCACTTCCGTTTTCGGCTGGATAAGCTAAATAGTAAAATTGGCGGGTATATCTTAGCAAATAATTTTCAAGACCTAATGGTCCACCAGATGTATGAAAGAGATCAAAATGCCCATAAATTGCGTCGTAACCATCCTCACCCATTAGTAATTTTTCAGGATAACGTTTTCTAATTTCTCTAGTATATTCAACCAAGCCCTCATAAGGGGAATAATCAGGACTATTTTGCCAACGAAGTGTACCATCTAAAAAAATTCCATCAATTCCAAATGTATCAAAAAGTTCTGCTGTCTTATTAATCATGTAATCTAGATATTTTGGATGACCGAAATTCATTATCAAACCCAAAGTCTCTTTTTGGAGATCAGTATTCCAATCAAGCCAATTTTGAAGCTCAACTTGGCCAGAAGGTGTTTTTAAACCAGCTTCCATCATATTATTTTTTTTTAAAAAGTCAAAAGTAGATAAGTTTGGTCCTCCAAACATAAGAACAACTTTGACCCCCAATTGATGAGCCTTTTTAACCAGTCTTTTAAGACCCTCACTTCCACCCATTCGGCTATCTGGCTTGTGTTCTGGATAATTTACATAATAACGTCCATCCCAAGCAGGCAAAAATGCCAGTACTTGACTCCCATCAATCGTTTCTGTAATCCATTCCAATTGTTCTCCCATCTGATCATAGGTATTAAATACGTGATCTGTCCAATGCACACCATGCAAAAAAGTAACTACCTTTAAATTGTCTATCCAATCAGTATGAAAATCATTTTTTCTGCTGTATGGTAAAACATCAAAATATTTCTCTAAATCAATACACCTTTCCCTGACAATTTGTTCTCTATTTCTATTTTTACCCATAACCCACTTAGGCGACTGGATTCTAGTTGATCTTTTACGCATATCAGAATCATGACTAATAAAAAAGACGGGTTCATCACTTAAATGATCGTATGAACATGCAAAACCTTTTCTCCTGATTTTTTTATCTTTAGATAGTACGTACCATTCCTCATTTGGAGTAGTTAAAAAGACCAGAGGCATAGTTGCAGATCGAGAAGGATAACTAACACGAATCCCTATCTTGTCTTTGAACTCTTGCTCCCCTTTGGCCTGAGGCTGCTCAGAAACCATATATTTTACATTTATACCCTTAATAAGCACCAATATACTCTTTGCTAATTCTGTATTATGACTTGCTGAAGCTAAAATAGAGATTCGCTGGTTGATCCCCCTCGAAATTTTAAGCTCAATAAATCCATTAGATATTAACTGTCCTCCTGCAGCCGACAGTGAGTTACTTCTTAATATAATTTCATTTTTAGAAGGTTTTTCAATAGTCAATTTTTCTGGATTCGGACAATAAATATTGTTATCTGTGGACAGTCGAACTGCAAAATTCAAATCAGCAAAACTCACATAAGAATCTTTAAAATCATATCCAATTGTTCCAAATTGAGAATAAAGTTGCAATGAGAAAATTAAAAATGAGAAGATTGATAATAAGTTTTTATTCATTTTCTAGAATTTTGATATGGTACAATTCCCTTTGGATTTTGAAAATAATATGGATAATCATCCCAAAATGACTGTTTATAGATTACTCTGGGATCTTTGGTTTTAATAAGATAGGCGTTTAAAACTTGTGATAATCTAACTTTATCAACTTTAAAAAGTTTTTCATTTATAAGGTTATTTTGGCAATAAGGATCATTTATAACATCAAAGAGTTCTTCATGAGGTCTTTTTCCTGTAGCAAAATCAAAAAGGTTTTTAACTTTAGCTTTTTTAGTATTATTCTGCATGTAGGAAAAGGTTGGTGAAAAATCAATATCTCCGTATTCCCACCCGTGTGATGATTTTATTTTAGGTGAACCTGCTGGCCATCGGTCTGGCTTAAAATTTTTAATATATAGAAAACGACTGTCACGAACAGCTCGCTGAGGATAAGGTAGATCTCCTTCCCTACAAACAGTATGACGTTCTTTTCCAGAGAATACATATGATCTTTCTTTTGTTTCCAAACCTAAAAAAATATCTATCAAACTTTTACCTGTCACTTCTGGAGGAATCTCAACTTCTGCTGCTTCTAAGATTGTAGGCGCTAAATCTGTTAGACTTACCAATGCATCAGAAGATCTTCCTGCTGATTTTATACCCATTCCCCACCGAATCGCTAGAGGAATATGAATTCCAAACTCATAAAGAGTAGCTTTTGCTCCTGGAAATGCCATACCATTATCACTTGTGACTATTATAATAGTATTTTCAAGTTCACCCTCCCTTTCAAGAAGATCTATCATTCTTTCTAAATGTAGGTCAGTCCATTTTATTTCCAATAAATAGTCAGAGATGTCTTTTTTGACGATTATTTCATCTGGAAGAAACCCTGGAACTTTTATTTTTTTTAAATCTATACCGTTAGATAAACCAGAGCCTTTTTTAAATGCTCTATGAGGTTCAGAGGTTCCACACCAAAAGAAAAACGGGTCTCCTTCAATTTTCGCATCCAAAAAAGTCTTAAAATTCCCAAAGTAATTATTTTTCACAATTCGATCGGTTAACGGTTCAATTTGTTCTTTGTTAAAAGATTCTCCAAGTGGATATTTTTCCCATCCATATACATCAAAGTCGTTAGGAGCCCAACCCTTTTGAGTATAACCTATATAATAGCCATTATCTTGAAGTAAAAGAGGAAAACTTAATTTAGATAATTCTTTAGGTACTGCGCTAAAGAGTTGTGCAGCTTCACTAAGTCGCCAAATTTCTTGACCAGTTATTATAGCACCTCGAGATGGTGAACAGGAGGGTGCTGCACATATGGCATTTTCAAAATAAATTCCCTCACCTGCTACTTTATCAAAACCTGGAGTTGAAATAGCAACTTCCCCAGCGAAAGAAGTATGTATCCAACTCTGATCATCAGTAATGAATAAGAGTACATTTGGACGTTCCTTTAATATTGATTGAGCTGAACCTAAATTCAAAAAAAGAAAACATAAAATGAAAAAGGAAAAAAAACTGTTAAAGGATATTAACAAATTACTCATCTATAAAATTAATATTCAGTCTCGACTAAAGATAAAAAAATGATTCTTGTTATTCATTTCAAAACTACATGTGTATCATATTAACCTATATGGTGCTAATTATAATTCATATCTATTAATATTTAATCCTTTTATTGGTGCTTGATAAAAAAAATATAATATTTAATGATGTTGGAATAAAAATATATAATTAATTTTTACAATATATAAATATTTATTAAGTTCCTGATTATAAAACCTTTAAACCATGAGACTTCTTATTTTAATAATTTTTATATTCTCAAACTTAAAAGCTCAAGATGATTTTATTGAATCAGAATTTAAGCTTTACAAAACTAGCGAAGAGATTATTCCTTTGAAAAAAACCTCTGAAACAATTGGAAAATGCTGTCAATTAGGAAAAGCTATGTCTAAACTTACTGGTGGTCTAAGTGATGTTTATTTAACACAAAGTGAACTAAACACGGATGGATCATATACTGTGTTTTTTGTCAGTATGTTCTCAATTGGCTTTGATACTGAGTTAACGCAGTTTGGGGTTGAAAATCCTACTTCAAAAATTTCAAGTTTTAACCTAGCAAATGAGGAAAAGTTTAACCTTCTTCATGAATTAATGATTCAAGGATACAAGGAGTTTAAAGCTCATCCAATTGTAAAAAAAATAATGTATGCTGACATTTCGCATGTTTTAGAAGGTGGGAAAAATGAGGGCGATAAATTACTTCTAAGATTCCACAATAAACGAATTGTTAAATATGTTTCTTTTCAATTATTTGATGGAGAAACCGGTGACAAAACCTCTGGACGTCCAATTTTTTCAAAATTTATAGGTCAACTTTTTGGGTCTACTGAAATAATTGACACAAATAATTAATTATTTAATAACTCATTAAAATATCTTTTTACAAGTACTCTGTTGTCATTTTTCAAAGAAAAATCCAGAGCAATTCAAAAAGAATCAATGCGAAGTCCTCTATTACTTAAATTATTACTGTTTTTTAATTGTATAAATGTAGCAGCACAACTAGCGACCTCTGTTTCCGATAAAGTATCTGAATACAGGAAAATCTCCGTCGAAGAATACATCAGCAAGGCAAAGGCCGGGTGGATCGGTCAGATGGCCGGTGTAGGTTGGGGTGCGCCTACAGAATTCAAATGGAAAGGTGAAATTATACCTGAGGATGATATGCCCGAATGGACCCCCGGGATGATCAACCAGTTCAAACAGGATGACATATTCGTTGAAATGACCTTCCTTAGGTCCCTCGAAAAATATGGATTTGACCTTGACATCAGGGATGCAGGAATTGATTTTGCAAACAGCAGGTACTGGACTGCACATGCAAACTTCAGGGGTAGGGACAATCTAAGGGGAGGAATTGCACCACCCTGGTCAGGCCATCCAAAGTATAATGAACACGCCGATGATATCGATTACCAGATCGAGGCTGATTATGCGGGACTTATCTCACCCGGTATGCCGGCCATGGCAGTTGGACTGGGGAATATCTTCGGGCGACTAATGAATTACGGTGATGGATTGTACGGGGGGAATTTTGTTGCAGGGATGTATGCGGAGGCTTTCTTTGAAGATGATGCTGAAAAGATTATACTGGCGGGGCTGAAATGTATACCGGAGGGTTCACAATACCATGAGGCTATCACGGATGTCATCAGCCAGTACCATCAACACCCGGGGGACTGGGTAAAGGCCTGGGAGTTCATCAATCAGAAGTACCATCTTAATCCTAAATACAGGAAGTTCTCCTGCGGCTCTGGACAGCCGGAATTCAATATTGATGCCAAGATAAATGGGACCTATATTGCCATGGGAATGCTTTATGGACAGAGAGACATGGATAATACAATTATTATTTCAACACGCTGCGGTCAGGATTCGGATTGTAATCCTTCTAATGCTGCCGGAATCATTGCAACATCCATGGGTTATGAGAACCTCCCACAGAAATATACAGACTCTCTGAAATATGATATCAAATTCCTGTCCACGAATTATAATTTCAGGGAATTGATAAATGTATCGGAAAAACTAGCAAGGCAGGCCGTTAAAAGAATGGGAGGGAAAATCGAGCAAGGGAGTGACGGGAAGGAGTATTTCCTCATTCCCGTTATTGAACCAGATCCAGGTGAACTGGTTCAAAGCTGGGATTCTGATAGTGCCATTGAGGATGTTTACTTCACAGACAAGGAAGTATCCAGGATAAGCTATCCGCCAAACTCAGGCAGGAATCATATAACAGTCTGGAAAACTGCAGGTCCTTTCCTGAGGACGGGTCTCACATCCGTTCAACTTTTAGATATAGCATTCGATCCAGAAAAGGATCACAATGCTGCAACATGGGAGGAAATGCCTTTTGGGAATGGGTCTAGTATATGGATTGCAGACCTAGGGATGTTTTATCGCCTTTGGAGAGACAATGCTGTAGCTTATTTGGTGACGGAAGTATACTCCAGTAAAGATATGGAGGCAATGTTATATTATGGAGCAGATGAAGGTGTTAGAATCTGGTTGAACGGTACTGTAATAGCGGAAAAAAAAGAGAGAGACGGTTTTGAACCTGATGCTAAGCAAGTTAACATAAATCTGTCAAAAGGTTGGAATTTATTGCTTGTCAAGTCGTTGCAAAGCTCCGGCAGTTGGCAATTTGCATCTGTTATCTGTGATCCTAACGGGAATCCACTTGATGAACTGAAATACAGATAAAACATATCTTGAGAGTAAACCCAAATATTCTAATTTCAGGAAAGCATTTTAAGATGGAGAAGATGGGTACTTAGCTTGAATCAAATACTCAAACTATTTCAAAATGAAAAAAAACTTATTAATATTTATATTATTAATCGAATCAGTTATCCTTTTTGGGTGTAAGGAAAATAAATCCATACAGCAACCTAATATACTATTCGCATTAGGAGACGATTGGTCATGGCCACATGCAAGCATAGCCTACGAAATGTCCATACCCGGTAGCGACAACGTTATTAAAACTCCCAATTTTGATCGTATAGCCCGTGGGGGGGTTCTTTTTAAAAATGCATTTTGCAGTGCTCCTTCCTGCGGTCCTTCAAGATCAGCAATTCTAACTGGTAGAAACATGTGGCAACTTGAAACCGGAGCAAACTTACGGGGTGTCTTCCCCAACAAGTTTGGCGTTTATACTGACGCTCTTGAAGAAGCAGGTTATCATGTAGGACACATCGACAAAGGATGCACACCAATGAAATTTATTGATGGGAGGACTGATCCTGCAGGGCAGAAATATAAAGACTTTGTGGAGTTCATGGATAAACGGAATGATGACAAACCGTTCTGCTTTTGGTTTGGTAGCCATGATGCTCATCGAGCATACAAAAAAGATAGCGGAGTGGAAAGTGGAATGAATCCAAAAGATGTTGCCGTTCCTGCTTACCTTCCCGACGATGAGGTAATACGAAAGGATATATGTGATTATTATTTCGAGGTACAGCGTTTTGACCAAAGACTTGGCAAAATGCTTACTCTAATCGAGGAGCGAGGTGAACTCGAAAATACCCTCGTTGTAATTTCCGGAGATAATGGTCTTCCTTTCCCACGTAGTAAGGTTGAAATATATGACGCAGGCACCCATGTGCCACTGGCAATCTCCTGGCCATCAGTAATCAAAGGCGGGCGCGTTGTTGATGATTTTGTTAACCTTGCCGAGCTAGGACCAACATTTATGGAAGCAGCAGGATTAAAACCACTTAAAACCATGACTACAAAGAGTTTTATAAATGTATTAATGTCTCAAAAGCAGGGCCAGGTCGATTCAAAACGCAATAAAACATTCACCGGCAGGGGATACCATGATTTCCAGTGTCGTGCAGACGACACCGGTTATCCTGCTCGTGCACTTCGAACTTCAGATTTTCTCTACATAAGGAACTATAAACCCGACCGATGGCCATCAGGCGATCCAATTGCATTCAGAGAAAACAGAGGGAAATATGGCGAGGTAGACCCATCTCCTACAAAGGCATATATGGAAGTCAATCAGGAAAACCCCAGGTTTATGAAACTTTTTAAATTAGCCTTCGAAAAACGTCCTTACGAGGAGCTGTATGACCTTAAAAGAGACCCCAGTCAAATTAATAACATAGCCAAAAGTCCCAGATACGAAAAACAAAAACAAAAACTAGTTGCGGTATTCGAAAAAGAATTTGGGGCATCTTACGAAACGGCAGCACTGGCTATACCTGAGAGACCAAAATATTAAAAAATTGAATTGTATTTACGATAAATAATATAAAGTAAGAATTCCTATCATTATCTTTTTTAAATTAGTATAATGAATTGGAGAAATCATTGGTTCTTTGGCTGGGTTAATTTGACTATTTTAATAAGCTTTATTATTGTATTAATTTTAAGGTATTGTAACTAACATAGTAAAATCAAAAAAAACTGTATTCATTGGTTTCTTAAATTCCTAAGATTATATTATTATAGTTACTAAAATCTCCCTGGTCTCAAAATATATACTAAATATTATTTTCAAATTTTTCTCAAAGAAAAATTTCTTCCCTTTTACTCCAAATCAATTAATTCAATTGAGTTACTAGGCAGATGGATTTAATTTCTATAAATTAAAATAAATATTTCTAACCAAATTTTATATTTACAATTATAACATAGCATTTATTTTTGTTACTTAATTTTTAAACTTTTTATTAATGAAAATTACTTTTATACTTTTAAGTACTTTTTCCTTATTCTTTCAAGGGATCTACAGCCAAATTTTACCTTCAGATTTACAATGGAATGAAAACGATACTGGTTACTACACCATTAAAGAAAACAAAATAATATTAGTAAGTGTAACAGGAGAAGGAGACACTACAATTTTGTCTTCAGATGAATTAGGGGAAATCTTAGTTGAGGCTTTCATTTTTTCAAAAACCAAAAATAAAATTCTACTATTTACTAATGCAAAAAAAGTTTGGCGTTATAAAACTAGAGGTGATTATTTTGTTTATGATTTTAACCAGCAAGAATTAATCAAAATTGGAAAGATTTTTCCAAAATCAAGCTTAATGTTTGCAAAGTTTTCCAAAGATGAAAAAAGTATCGCTTATGTTGTTAAAGGGGATTTAAAAAATAAGGTAAGAAATGGCAGTAACATTTCAAATATTTTTATTGAGGATCTGGAAAAAGGGATAATAAAAAAATTAACTAGTTCTGAAGGTAAACAAAAACTAATCAATGGAACTTTTGATTGGGTTTATGAAGAGGAATTTAGCTGTAGAGATGGCTTTATGTTTAGTGATAGTGGCACTAAAATCGCCTTTTGGCAAGTAGATGCAAGTGCTGTAAAGGATTTTTACATGATCAACACTACTGATTCTATTTATTCCTTCACCATTCCTGTTGAATACCCCAAGGTAGGGGAAAATTTAACTTCTGTCAAAATTGGAGTAATCAATCTAAAGGATGAAAAAATCACCTGGATTCCAATACCTGGCGAACCAGATAAGTTTTATTTACCTAGAATGACATGGATACCTAAATCAGAAAAGCTTATGATTCAACAATTGAACAGAAAACAAAATCTGAGTAAAATTTATGTTCATGATACCAAAAATGGAGACACTAGTTTGTTATTTGAAGACACTGACGCTGCGTGGGTAGATGTAAGAACCTCCTGGAGCAAAAATCAACTTTCGGGTTGGAAGTTTATAGATGATGGGAAATCATTTCTTTACCTTTCAGAAAAGGATGGTTGGGCGCACATATATAACTTCAATCTAAAGACAAAAAAAGAAAAACTTGTTACTAAAGGTGCTTTCGATGTTATAAATCCATTAACCTATGATAAAAACAACAGTCAGGTATACTTCATTGCTTCTAAAGACAATCCTACGGAACGTTACCTTTATTCTTGTAAGGTTACAGGAGAGGGAATAGTAAAAAAAATTACTCCCGAGTCCTTAGAAGGCGTCCACAGTTATAGCATCAGCACCAATGCTAAATTCGCTTTCCAAACCTTTTCTAATTATTACACCCAGCCCATGAAAGCAATAGTATCCCTTCCAAAACATGACTATCTCAACCAGCGAGAAAACATGCTTAAAAAATTCGATTCAGAATTGAAAAAGCATCATCCATTGGAGTTTTTTCAAGTGACCACAATAGACAATATAACCCTTGAAGGGTGGGTTGTAAAACCAAAAGACTTAGATCCTGAAAAGAAGTATCCAGTTCTATTTTATTTTTATAGTGAACCAGCAAAACAAACTAGCTTAAACCGCTATGGCGCAGGAATAAACAGCCTGTATAAAGGAAACTTATCTGATGACGGTTATGTATATGTAACTTTTGATGGTAGGGGGACTCCCGCACCAAAAGGTAGAGATTGGAGAAAAGCTATTTATAAAAAAATTGGTCAAATAAATGTAAGGGACATGGCTATGGGTGCCAAGGCATTATTTCAAAAATACAACTTTATTGATACCACCAGAGTAGCCGTTCATGGTTGGAGTGGCGGTGGAGCTGCTACCCTAAATTGTTTGTTCCAATACCCTGAAATTTTTCATACAGGGATTGCAATATCTGCAATTACCAATCAGCTAACCTATGATAATATTTATCAAGAACGCTATATGGGTGACCCATTTACTGGCCTTAATAATTACATAAATGGCTCACCACTTAAACATGTAAAAAATTTTAAAGGTAACCTACTTTACATTCATGGCACTGGTGATGACAATGTACACTATCAGAATGCAGAATTACTTGCAAATGAACTCATTAAACACAAAAAAGTATTTTATATGGTGCCTTACCCTAACCGCTCTCACTCTATCCGTGAAGATAATGCCTACCCTCATCTAACCCTAATGTTCACAGATTTTTTAAGAAAAAACTGCCCTCCAGGTGCAAAATAAAACTATTTTTTAAATTCATAATTAATCTTAGAAATAATTTCTGAATCCATTTCTAACCTTGTTGTTATTGGTGGACACACTGCCCTTAATTATATAATGAATCTTTAAAAATTACAGCTAACTTTTAGCTAAACTGTTTTTAAAACTATCTCTAAAAAAAGAAGCCCTATTAAAGGCATCATTAAAAGCCCTGTTAGATCAATGATGATAGTGATTTACAATGGATTTGGATTGGTCCCAACCTTGTAAACTTGGGTTTAATATCCAAAAGGAGCTCTGGCATCTAAATTTCTGTTTTTTACCACTTCTAGAAAATACTGATGGGCTTTATCAGACCATTGTTTGTTTCCATAAAGTCCATCATAATGTGGTTCTAATGCATCAATTGCCGGTGCTACTGCATCGGGTTTTTCTTCGACAAGTTTGCTCATCATATCAAGGCAGATGGCAGCATAAGCTGCCCGAGCTTTTTTATCCCCTTCAATATCCCGGAGAATGATAGGCCACCAATATTTTCGCATTTCTTCTATACGGTGCAAGGGTTCTGGCAATTTTTCAATATTAGATGGCTTTTGGATCTTAATTCTGTATCCAGGGACACCTTTAATCTTGATTTTTTCACCTCCATTTGCAAGAATAATCCTTTGAGCAATCTCGACATGAAGATCAGCAAAATCTCCAATAGTCAAATCCGTGGGCATTCCAGGTCTACGGTTATTTCTGTACTCGTCCTTAATTTCCCAACCCTGGTCTCGAATCCATTTTTCTCCCTTTATCACTCCCATGATTGTTCCCACCATGGCGGCAGTATTATCAGCGTCCCACCCTAAATTAAAAGCCAAGCGAATGGACTCAACAAAATCACCTTCTCCATGAAGTAGAGCCGCTACGGTGACTGCTGTAATGGTGCGGTATCCGTTACCCCCGCTAGGTCCTCCTCTTGCGCCATTCCAATATTTACTTTTGATTGCTTGACGTGTAGCTCGCCAGTCATTGCCGTTGATCAAGTACCATTTTTTTACATCTGATACAATCTGATGAATTTCACTTTTGGGGTCAAGCGCCATAAGTCCCGCGTCGATAATTGCTAGATGATCCTTTTCAAAAAAAGCATGAGCGATCATGGTATTATATAGCTGAGTAGTCTGGGTGGGTTCCCCATCGATAGCTACGTGAGTGTAATGCGTTCCAATCTTTGAGGCTGTCTGAGGCATCCCCGGTGCAATAAGTGCGAACTGCTCGCAAAGAAATTGTCCTGAAATATTATATATAGCCCTGGGATTGAATGCAATACGTCCAGTATAAGGAGGCTCAAATCCTATTTTCATCAAATTTCGAGCGTAGCGATTAGAAGAATAAATATAATTGTTAATGAATTCTTCCCAAAGTACTTTAATCTGTTCATAGGGCAGAATGATTTTATCTTCTTTAGCCATATGATATATATAGACGAATTCAATATCTGTATCATCGTCAGTGTGTGCTCCTTCAGAAAGATCAGGTACATAAGTTGTAACATTTCCAGGTTCCTCTTCGTACTTGTGTTCGTGGATTAAACCGTTGAGGTTTCCAAAAAACTGACCGAGAATACCCCCATGGATCATATCACGGAGGTCCTCCTGGCTGATCCCTACAGTTTGACTTTTAGATGAACAAGAACAGATGAATATTGAGAATAGGGTAACTAGAGTTATGGGTAATAAAGCTTTTTTCATTGAATTAGATATTTGATGTTAAAATATAATAAAATATTTAGTTATAAACTGATATACAACCAATTAAATCTAATAAAAAACCACTCTACAAAACCCACCCACTGGTTCAAATTCATATTCTCTCTTATTCAATTTCTCAATGAAAAATAAGTCAATTTTCTCCACAACCATTCTAATGGCCCAAATCGATAATTTTTTAAAACTAAAGGAGAAAGTATCAAAATTAAAACCCAGACAGAAATTACAATTAGAAACTGCTGTAATCTGTCAAACATACCGAAAAGCCCTAATCCATGGCCATTAAAAATGAGTGTGCAAATTACAGACATACCTATATAGTTAGTAAATGCCATTCGTCCAGCGGCTTGTAATCGATTTTGAAATTTTTTTAAAATTCCTTTTTTATAACACCAAATAACCAATCCAATATAGCCTAATGCCATGAAAAGACCAGATACAAATTTATAATTCGCACCAATATTCATTATATAAGCAGCATTCCACTCGAAGTCATATGCCTGATTTAAGCCAATTCCAGAAAGCATCAATCCTGGAATAAATCCTCCCCACATTAACTTTCTATAATATACTGTGGATTTTTCAGCTGACAGAATACCCTTTCGATATAAAATCATCCCTAAAAACATCATGGCACATGAACGCCAAAACATTTCAATGATAAAACCAATAGTTTGAATTTGTATTGCATCATCCACTCTTAGTGGCATTTGTTTAAGATAAGAGCCACGCATTGCTTTGGTTTGAGAGGCGATCTTCTCTACGGAAGGGTCAAAGAAAGCAAAAGTACTTTCTAGCTCGACTGCTGGCATTCCATAATAGGTCATAAAGTTAAAACTTATAGGAACTAGAAACAGGATAACTGCTAATATAAAAAGTTTCTGAATTGACTTTTTTCTAAAAAAGAAAACCAAAATTCCACAAATTGCATAGGTCACTAGTATATCTCCAGCCCAGATGAAATAGGCATGGATTAAACCAAATATTAAAAGCCAAAACATTCTTTTATAATGCAATGCATTAACTCGTTTACCTTTCGCTTCTATTCTTTGCGTGAATAAAACCACACCTGCTCCGAAAAGTATTGAGAAAATAGACATAAATCGAGTATCAGCAAAAATGTAGTTGAAGGCATGAAAATATTGGTTATAGCCTTCTAACCCACCACCAATTTTGGGGTTCATATAAGCAATACTGATTTGAGAAAAAGACGTTATATTCATTATTAGAATTCCCAAAACAGCAAACCCACGAAGCAAGTCTAGAGTATGAATTCTGTTTTTTAAATCAATTGGTTGAGATGGTTCATGCATTAATATTAATTATTTTGATTTAAAAATAACTAAACATTTTTGATGTTACTTTAGATTTGATTCTTACATAAGAAAAGATTTGCTTAAATCTAAATACACACCCAATTAACTCTTGGAAAAACCATTCTACAAAACCCACCCCACCGTCAGGTAATCAAATAGGTTAGGAAGTTTTTAGGTTTAAAATATTACAGCCGTACAAATATCGTACATAAATGAAATAAAAAATCCCTAAAACATTGATTAAAAATGTATTAGGGATTAGTATGGCGGAGAGACAGGGATTCGAACCCTGGCAACGCTTACACGTTGACAGATTAGCAATCTGCTCCATTACCACTCTGGCACCTCTCCTATTGGGCAGTGCAAATGTAATTGTTACAAATTAACAAAACAATAGAAATTTCCAATTATAAAAATTACTCAGGATACTCAACTCTTAGGTGATAAACATTAATTAACTTTTTTGAAAGAACTTTTTTGACTGTCTCAATTTCTGATAGGGTTATATTGCAATCATTGAACTGCTTTTCATCAATTTGTTTATCTATGATAGTATTTACAAACTGTTCTATTTTATCTACTGTAGGTTCTCTTAAACTTTTTGAAGCAGCCTCAACTGAGTCAGACATCATCAAAATAGCTGTTTCTTTCGAAAAAGGCTTTGGGCCTGGATATTGAAAGTCTTTTTCATTAATTGATTGTTCAGTCTCTTGAGCCTTTTTATAAAAATAGTATACCCAAGAGTTGCCGTGATGAGTTCTAATGAAATCGATAATTCGATCGGGAAGTTTATATTGTTTTGCCATTTCGATACCTTCCTTAACATGGTTGATAATAATTTTTGCACTCTGATCTGGCCTCAATTCCTCGTGTGGAGAAACACCCCCAGTTTGATTTTCTGAAAAATACGCTGGAGTATTCATTTTACCAATATCATGATAAAGTGCTCCTACCCTTACCAAGAGCGTATTTGCTCCAATTTCAGCAGCTGCAGTCTCAGCTAGGTTGGCAACTTGAAGAGAATGATGAAATGAACCTGGAGCTTTATTGGACAAATCTTTTAAGAGTTTTGAATTAGTGTCTGAAAGTTCCAAAAGTGATACATCTGAAACCAATTTAAAAATCCTTTCATAAAGATAAATTAATGGTTGAGCAAATAAGGTTAATAATCCATTAAGTAAAAACAATCCAATAATGACAAAATTCACATTAGATATTCCACCCTCATGAATAATTGTGAAGGAAATATATCCCAAAAGATAGATCATGACAATTCGACCAACAGTTATAAACAAGTTTGCACGGTTCTGTAATTGTGTAATAGATAGAATTGTTACAATCCCAGCCATGGTTTGTAAAAAGACAAATTCAAAACTATTAGGGACAATAAATCCAAGGTTTAAAATTGTAATTACATGAGTAAAAAGGCCTAATCTTGGGTCAAAAAAAGTTTTTAAAATTAAAGGTAAAATACAAATTGGGACAGCATATAATAGCTTAACATCAAAATTCACTATGACAGTAGTCAAAGCAATAATAATTACCACATTGAGAAAAATGAAAGTCATTTCAAGATTATTATCAAATATTTCAGGACGATAATTATTGATAAAAAGCATCAACGAAAAAAAGGTTAGAAGAACTAAAATAGAATAACCAAAAATTATCCAATAATAACTGTATTGATTCCAGAGCTTAGACGAATATTCATTTTTCAGGGATAATAAGCTAAGATATTTTTCTCCCTCAACCACTTCTCCCTTTGAAATAATTTTCATGTTTTGCTGAACTAATCCACGGAAAACAGAAACTTTCTTGATTGCCTGATTAACAGCATTTTTTGTGAATTTATCATCTAAAGTAATATTTGGCTGTACAACCTCAAATAGTAATTCGTAATAAATATTAAAATATCCATCAAAGGGTGAGTTCACAAAATATTCGTTCAATTTATTTTTTAAATTCTTAAGCTTAATAAAATCATCAATATTTAAAGTAGACTCATTATTACCTTTAATCAAAAAAATCGACTTGTTTCCACTATGCTCAAGAGAGATAGGTAAAATTCCATATTTATATATTTCATCAATTAAATTTTTACCAAAATCAAAAAGTAGATTATAATCTTTATTTGAAACTGGAATTTTAAAGAAATTTTTAAACTGGATATTATAAGAGTTTTTAACCTCATTTATAACTGATAAATCTGCGCGATAGTATTTACTCTGACCCTGAATTATAGCCTTTTTCTCAGTTTCCAACTCAGACTCAGATTTGATGATTGAATAATCAAAGGGGGCATAAAGAGTAGGATGTTGCCAAGGTTTACCCTTTTGAAATTCATACTTAAAGGTTCCGCCTTTAGGAAATAAATAGACTATTAAAAAACTTGATCCTATAAGTAGCAATCCCTTATAAATAAAAGATTGATTTTTAAGAATAAATTGCCAAAGATTTTTCAATTGAAAATTACAATTAAATCCAAATTTAATGAAATCTAGTGCTTGATGAGGTAATTTTGAAAATGTATTTTCACACTTATGCCATCAATTTGATTAATTTTGTTTCAAAGCTTATCATTTAATTTAAAACAATTTAAGCAGCTTGGACTACGGAATTTGCCACTTAGGTTTAATACCTCTTAGGAAAGAATATGATCATAAAAGTGAAATGGTTTCCCAGCTTCTTTATGGTGATTGCTATAAGATAATTGACAAGAGAAAGAAATGGTTTAAGATTCGTATGGAATGGGATGGATACGAAGGCTGGATAACAGAGTCTCAATCCTATCAGGTATCAGAGGGAATTTACAATGAAATAATTTCAACTGATACAATTATATCGAGTGATATAATGAATTATGTTTCTAATCAAGATAATCTTATTTTCCCTATTCTAATTGGAAGCGACTTAAGAGCCCTAAAAAAACTTAATCATACTTTTAATGGAGAATCGTATTATCCAAAAACTAATAAAAAAAAGTTATCTAAAACTGCTTTTATGTATCTGAACTCCCCCTACCTTTGGGGAGGTAGAACCCCTCTTGGGATAGACTGCTCTGGTTTTACACAAATAGTATATAAAATCAATGGGGTGAAATTAAGTAGGGATGCACACGAACAGGCAAATCAAGGGCAGACGCTGAGTTTTATCGAGGAAAGTGAGGCCGGTGATTTAGCTTTTTTTGATGATCTTGAAGGCAAAATAGCACACGTTGGTTTACTTCTGAAAGATAATTATATAATACATGCACATGGAACTGTAAGAATTGATCGAATTGATCAATCAGGTATCTATAATGGTGAGACCCATACTCACAGTCTTAGAATGATTAAAAAACTAATCTGATAATAAAGCTTTCATCTTCTTGAATCCTTCGTTATTTCCGAGAGTACCGTAAATATTCATTAAAGTTTTAATAGCATCCTCATTTTTTTCAAGATCAATTAGCTTTTTTAAAATAGGTACACACTCCTGGTATAATTTCTCTCTTTCAAGCTTTAGTGTATCATATCGAGCATTGTCCTTAGATGAAGTTCCTAGACTATTCATTTCCTCAACAATTTGCTGCTCTCCCTCTAGAATTAAAGCAACCAAATTTAAATAAGCATTTTGATAATTAGGATCTATCTCGATAGCCTTTTCATAATACTCTCGGGCCGAATTTTTATCACCTAAATCAGATGTAACAACAGCCAAATTGTAAAATAAGCCAGGATTATTTGGGTCTTGAGCGATTGCTTGATTCATTAATTCTTGGAACTTAACTTTTTCTCCGAGCTGAATATAAATATTAGCTTCAGTCAAAATCAGATTAATGTCATTTGGACTAGATTTTCTAGCTTCTTGCACTGCCATCATAGCTTTATCGTCATCACCCATTTGAGCATAAATAAGAGCAATATTTTTTACAATCTCTGGAAACTTTGACTCGGTTTTTTCTTCTCTAAAATCTTTATATGACTTAGACCTTTTATAAAGATCATATTCTGATTTAGTTACCTCAGTTTCTGTCTCAGTATCAGCCTCAGTTACAAAATACTTAGTGACAACTCCAGTATAATTTATGTCCTTTAATAGGGTATAATACTCAAGGGATTTTTCAAACTGTTCTGCATTTACTGCGCTTGAAGCGGCAAAATACAAATAGTCAACATTTTGTTCTTTATCTACCTCATATGCCAAATATAATTTCTCAGCTGAAGATTTAAAATCTCCTTTACTATTATCTTCTATGGCGCTATTAACTATATCAGCCGCTAAAAGTGCTAAAGTCCTTTCGAGATCCTCCTCAATAGATTTGACGTCTTTAAGAGGCATTAAAACATCAAAAGCTTTATTGAACTGTTTATTATCCTTAGCTATTTTACCCTTAAGAAGGTAATAGTTTGGTTTTAACTTATCATCAATATTTTCAAGAAGAGATTGAAAGTCTGTTAAAATTTTTTCAGATCCGGAGAGATCTCCATTATCATAGAGTTTTTGAGCTTTTCGTAATTCTTTTTTTTGAGCAAAAGAAAAATTAAATACAATAAAAAAAAGTAGTAAAATAATACGTTTCATTGATAAAATTTCGATTAAAATTTAATTGTAATATTTACTAAAATACAAATTTAAAAATTGTTATTAATTAATCAATAATTGTATCGCCCTCTACATTAATGTCGCTAATATCCTCTAAGTCATCATCATCATCTTTCATGACTTTAGCAACGGCTGCGATAGCATCTCCCTCTTTTAGGTTTATTAACTTAACTCCCTGAGTAGCTCTACCCATAACCCTGAGGTCTGAAACTGCCATTCTGATTGCTATGCCAGATTTGTTAATAATCATCAAATCATCTTCATCATTTACATTTTTCAATGTAACAAGTGTTCCAGTTTTTTCAGTTATAGAAATTGTTTTTACACCTTTACCACCCCTGTTGGTCATTCGATAATCCTCCAAGTCTGAACGTTTTCCAAAACCATTTTCAGAAACAACTAAAACATTGGTATCCATATCATTTACTGAAACCATTCCAACTACCTCATCATCATGATTGGCCAGGGTGATTCCCCTGACACCGGACGCACCACGCCCCATAGGCCTTGTTTTACCCTCCTCAAAACGAATCGCTTTTCCAGATTTAACACCAAGTAAAATTTGACTGTTTCCATTGGTTAGTTTTGCCTCCAGTAACTCATCATCCTCTCTAATAGTTATAGCATTAATTCCATTTGCTCTAGGTCTTGAATATTTTTCTAAGCTAGTCTTTTTAACCTGACCTTTTTTTGTGGCCATTATTACAAAATGATTGTTGATGTAATCCTCATCTTTTAGATCTTGAGTGCAAATAAATGCCTTTACACGATCATCTTGTTCTATATTGACTAAATTTTGAATTGCCCTACCCTTAGAAATCCTTGATCCTTCAGGAATTTCATAAACTCGCATCCAGAAACATTTTCCTTTTTGAGTAAAAAATAGCATGTATTGATGATTCGTTCCTACAAAAAGATGTTCTAAGAAATCTTCATCACGAGTCGTGGAAGCCTTTTGACCAACCCCACCTCTATTCTGGATTTTATAATCAGACAAGGGTGTTCGTTTAATATAACCTAAGTGAGAAATAGTAATAACAACTTTCTCATCGGGTATCATATCCTCAACACTAAAATTGCCGCCAGCATATTCAATTTTAGAGCGTCTTTCATCACCATACTTCTCTCTAATTTCTGTCAATTCTTCCTTAATTATAGCCATTCTACGATCTTTTTTATCTAGAATATCTTTGAGATCAGCAATTGTTTTTACCAATTCGTTAAATTCAGATCTTAGCTTATCCTGTTCCAATCCCGTCAATTGTCGAAGTCTCATATCTACAATTGCTTTGGCCTGAATTTCACTTAATTTAAACGTAGTGATCAAATTGTTTTTAGCCTCCTCAGGGTTAACAGAGGCCCTAATAATTGCAATAACCTCGTCAATATTATCTGATGCTATTATTAATCCCTCTAGTACATGGGCACGTTCCTCAGCTTTTCTCAATTCATATTTTGTTCTGCGAACTACAACATCGTGACGGTGTTCAACAAAAAAATGAATTAGTTGTTTTAAATTAAGTAGCTGGGGACGTCCATCAACTAACGCAATATTGTTAACACTAAAAGAGGATTGAAGGGAAGTAAATTTATAAAGTTTGTTTAGAACGATGTTAGGAATTGCATCACGCTTAAGCACATAAACGATACGCATGCCATTTCTATCTGATTCATCTCTTATGTTACTAATTCCCTCAATTTTTTTATCATTTACCAATTCAGCAGTTTTCCTGATCATTTCCGCTTTATTTACTTGGTAAGGTATTTCTGTTACTACTATACACTCTTTATCACTAACTAACTCAATATTTGCGTTAGCGCGCATTACAATTCTACCTCTCCCGGTCAAAAAAGCTTCCTTGACACCCTCATAACCATATATAGTACCTCCTGTTGGAAAATCAGGAGCCTTAATCGTTTGAATAAGTTCATCAATAGTTATTTCATTGTTATCTATGTATTGGATTGTACCATCGACAACTTCAGTCAGGTTGTGAGGAGGCATATTGGTTGCCATTCCTACCGCAATTCCTGAGGCACCATTAATTAGAAGGTTAGGAACTCTAGTGGGAAGTACTGTTGGCTCAGAAAGGGTATCATCAAAATTGAGTTGAAGATCTACAGTTTCTTTTTCTATGTCAGCTAGCAAATCTTCTGACATTTTCCGCATTCGTGCCTCTGTGTATCTCATTGCAGCTGGACTATCACCATCAATTGAGCCAAAATTCCCTTGACCATCAACCAATAAATATCGCAAACTCCATGTTTGCGCCATTCGAACCATCGTGTCATAAACAGAACTATCTCCGTGTGGGTGATATTTACCTAATACCTCTCCAACGATCCTAGCAGACTTTTTGTAAGCAGTATTTGATCTTATTCCTAACTCATGCATTCCATATAATACCCTCCTATGAACAGGTTTTAGTCCATCACGAACATCAGGTAATGCGCGTGAAACGATTACAGACATTGAGTAGTCAATGTAAGCCGACTTCATCTCATCCTCAATGTTAATAGGAATTAGTTTCTCTCCGTCAATCATTTAATTAGTTATTAATGTGATTGTTGCTAAAATACTTTAATGTGTACCATTTTTTAAGATTTCCTCAATAATTTTTAATGAATTTATCAACATGATAATATTCTATTTAGCTAATAAATTTTTTGTAAAAGTCATTTTGCCAAATCATTATTTTTTTGTCTCTTAGCTGTATAAAAGCATTAGAAGCTCTTTTTAGATTTAAATCTTAAATTTAATTCTGTTATGGATGATAATTTTTCACCTAGAGTAAAAGATGTTATTTCTTATAGCAAAGAAGAAGCCCTTCGTCTAGGACATAATTCTATAGGAACTGAACACCTTATGTTGGGTATATTAAGAGATGGTAGTGGGAAGGCGGTATCAATTTTAAAATCTATAGAAGTTGATCTTGATGAATTAAGAAGAAAAGTTGAAATTCTTAATCCTGCAGTAATTGAGAACTCTGCTACTATTAACAATAAAAAAAACCTTCATTTAACACGACAAGCTGAAAGAGCATTAAAAACCACCTTTTTAGAAGCAAAGCTTTTTCAAAGCGATATTATTAATACAGTACATCTTCTTTTGTGTATACTTAGAAACGAAAACGATCCAACTACTAAGTTATTATTGAAACTTAATATTGATTATGATGTAGTTAAAGAGCAGTTTAAATTAATGATTGCAAGTGATGACCAGAATTATGTTGACCTACCTACATCCTCATCTTTCCCTGATGAAAAAGAAGATGTTGGAGATTCGGGAAAAGAAAATCCATTTGTCCCAACTACTGAGTCAAAAGTAAATGTAAAATCTAAAACACCTGTTTTAGACAACTTTGGTAGAGATATTACTGCTCTGGCTGAAAAAAATAATTTAGACCCAGTGGTTGGAAGAGAAAAAGAAATTGAACGTGTTTCTCAAATTCTCAGCAGAAGAAAGAAGAACAATCCCCTTTTAATTGGTGAACCTGGAGTCGGTAAGTCTGCAATTGCTGAGGGACTAGCTCTTAGAATTATTAAAAAGCAAGTATCAAGAATATTATATGGAAAACGTGTTGTATCACTTGATCTTGCTAGCCTTGTTGCTGGAACGAAATATCGTGGTCAGTTTGAGGAAAGAATGAAAGCCGTAATGAATGAATTGGAAAAAAATGATAACATAATTCTTTTCATAGACGAAATTCATACGATTGTTGGGGCTGGTGGAGCTACAGGAAGTTTAGATGCTTCAAATATGTTTAAACCTGCCCTTGCAAGGGGTGAAATTCAATGTATAGGTGCAACTACACTTGATGAGTACCGACAAAACATCGAAAAGGACGGTGCGCTTGAACGAAGATTTCAAAAGGTTTTGGTCGAAGAAACTGATGTTGAAGAAACTATTGAAATACTAGAAAATATCAAAGAAAAATATGAAAACCACCATAATGTAATTTATACTGACGACGCTATTAAAGCATGTGCTGAACTTACTTACAGATACATGTCGGATCGGTATCTACCCGATAAAGCTATAGATGCATTGGATGAGGCAGGATCAAGAGTTCATATCAATAACATGAATGTTCCAGACGAAATTATTAAACTTGAAGAAGAGCTAGAAAAGGTTAAAGATCTAAAAAATTCAGTAGTAAAAAAACAGAAATATGAAGAGGCCGCTAGACTCAGAGATGATGAAAAAAGAGTAGAAAGAACTTTGTTTGAGGCTCAAGATAGATGGCAGGAGGAATCTAAATTAAATCGAGTAACGGTTAATGAAACTGATATTTCTGACGTAGTTTCTATGATGACTAATATACCTGTTACGAAGATTGTTAAAAGTGAAAAAAATAAGCTTGCATCTCTCTCGGAAAAAATTAGCACAAAGCTAATTGGACAAGAAGAAGCAGTAAAAAAAGTAGTTAAATCAATCCAAAGAAACCGAGCAGGACTAAAAGAGCCTGACAAACCTATTGGGTCATTTATTTTCTTAGGACAAACTGGAGTTGGTAAAACACAGTTAGCAAAAATTTTAGCTGAGGAAATTTTTGAATCTGATGAAAATCTTATTAGAATTGACATGAGCGAATACATGGAAAAATTCGCTGTTTCTAGACTAATAGGTGCACCACCAGGTTATGTAGGATACGAGGAAGGTGGGCAACTTAGTGAAAAAGTTAGACGTCGACCCTACTCCGTAATTCTATTAGATGAAGTTGAAAAAGCTCACCCCGATGTATTCAATATGCTTCTACAGGTCCTAGATGATGGATTTTTAACTGACAGTCTTGGAAGGAAAATTAATTTTCAAAACACAATAATAATTATGACCTCTAATATTGGTGCAAGACAAGTAAAAGATTTTGGAAGAGGAGTTGGTTTCGAGACCTCAAGCTTAAAATCACAGGCTGTCGATATTGAGAAAAATGTAATTCAGAGCGCCCTAAAAAAAACATTTGCACCTGAATTTCTTAACCGTATAGATGATGTAATTATATTCAACTCTCTTGAAAAGCAAGACATTGATAAAATAGTTGAAATCGAATTAAAAGGGCTTATTTTAAGAATAAAAAAACTTGGTTATGAAGTATCTCTTACTCCTGAAGCAAAATCTTTCATAAGCGAAAAAGGGTTTGATAAAAAAAATGGGGCCAGACCTTTAAAAAGATCAATTCAAAAATATATTGAAGACCTTCTCGCTGACCAAATAGTAAATAATAAAATTGTAGAAGGCGATATACTTAAAATTTATCACCAAAAAGGTGATGAATTTCTCAGCATAAAGACCCTTTCGGCTGAGAAAAAATAATTCATAAAGCCCGCTACACGTAAGTTTTTTTTTACTCAATAGTTTTATAGATTAAAATTATAGTCAAATAATTTTAAAGCTGAACCTTTTGTAATATTTTTGTGAAATGTTTGTAAATGTTATAAATACAAAAAACTATTCTTCTGTTCAAATGAATATGGATTCTGTTACAAATGCTGTAACGAGTACTATGACTACCCCCTTTGGGGTAAATCATTACATATAATCATATGACCAATTGTCTTCAAATCACTGACATACAAACAAAATTTCTCATAAACAATTTATTAATCAGCCATTACCAAGTTTACGGTCTAGTTGAAAAAGATTAAATAAAAATGAAAGTTTTAAAATTTGGCGGAACATCAGTTGCTAATTCAAAAAGCCTAAATAAGGTTTTAGAAATTATTAAAAATCAAAACGGTTCGATTGTTGTTGTAGTTTCTGCACTTGCAGGAATTACCGATTTATTGATGGAAATGCTCTCACTGGCTGAATCAAGAAAAGATAATTTCAAAAGTAATTTATCTAAAATTGAGAAACTTCACCTTGAACCTATTAAAAGGTGTATTCCCATTCAAAACCAAAGTGCAATCATAAGTTACTTAAAAAAACATCTTAATGAATTAGAATCTCGCTTAGACGCAATTTTTCTTTTAGAAGAGGTAACAAAAAAAAATAACGCTTCGGTGGCATCATATGGAGAAATTTTGTCGAGCAATATTATCCACGAGATATTTAAAAATAACAAAATCGACTCAGAATTAAAAGATGCCAGAGAATTAATACAGACCTCGACTCATAATGGAATTGAAGTAGTAAACGAAAAAATCACAGATCACCAGATTAAAAATTACTTTAGTAATAATAAGTCTAGGGTAGTAATAGTGCCAGGATTTATTGCGTGTAATAAAAGTGGTGTTACTACAACACTTGGTAGAGGTGGCTCTGATTACTCAGCTGCTATAATTGCAAATTCAGTTGAAGCAGACATGTTTGAAATTTGGACTGATGTAAGTGGAATATACACTGCTCATCCGAAAATAGTGACTCAAGCGAAGCCAATAAAAAAATTAAGCTATTACGAAGCTATGGAACTTTCTCATTTTGGTGCCAAGGTCATTTATCCTCCCACCCTTCAACCTATAATTGAAAAAAATATCCCAATTGTTGTTAAAAACACTTTTGCTCCTCATGACTTGGGAACACTAATTGATAGCTCTAAAATTTCAGAGAATCCTGAAATCGTTAAAGGAATAAGTCATATTGATAATGTCGCTTTGATCAATCTAGAAGGAAGTGGAATGATAGGAATTACTGGTTTCTCTAAGCGTCTGTTTGAAGCGCTATCTGATGTCCATATTAATGTAATAATGATAACTCAGGCTTCATCGGAACATTCCATATGTATTGGAGTAAAAGAAGAGGATTCAGCTATCGCAAAAAAAGCTATTGATAATAAATTTGATTTTGAAATTTCACTCAATAAAGTGGCACCTGCCAAAATAGAAAAAAACATGGTTAACATTGCCATAGTGGGTGAAAAAATGAAAGATCATCAAGGGATAAGTGGAAAACTATTTAGTACTTTAGGTGCAAACAATATCAATATTAGAGCTATAGCTCAAGGGGCTTCAGAAAGGAATATCTCGATTATTATTGATAAGAAAAATGTGGTCAAAGCTATCAATACGTTGCACGAAAGCTTTTTTGAATCACAAATCAAAGAACTAAACCTTTTTGTAACTGGTGTTGGAAATGTTGGAAGTAAACTTTTAGAGCAAATTGAAAAACAAACTGATTACCTTAAAGAAAATCTGAGATTAAAATTTCGTGTTATAGCTATTTCAAATTCAAGAAAAATGATTCTAAGTGAAAAGAATATTAATTTGAAAAATTGGAAAGAAATATTAGATGAAAGTGATTCAAAAGCAGATAGAGAATTGTTTTTTAATCACGTAAAAAAATTAAATCTTCGAAATAGTATTTTTGTTGATAATACTGCCAACAAGATTATTGCACAAGAATATGATAGGTATTTAAATAATAATATTGGAGTGGTTACTTGTAATAAAATAGCTGCTGCAGATGAACTAAAAAACTACCTAAACCTTAAAAAAATATCTCGAAAATTTGGTAGTCCATATTTATTTGAAACTAATGTTGGTGCTGGCCTACCAATTATAGATACTCTAAACAATCTGATTGCATCAGGAGATCAGATAATTAAGATTCAGGCTGTTTTATCAGGAAGTCTCAACTTTGTTTTCAATAACTTTAAAAAAGGAAGTTCATTCCATGATGTTGTTTTACAAGCACAAAAAGAAGGTTATACAGAACCCGATCCAAAAATTGACCTTAGTGGGGTCGATGTTGCCAGAAAGATATTGATTTTAGCAAGAGAGAGTGGTATGAATATTGAACTAGAAGAAATTGAAAACGAATCATTTTTACCCGAAGCCTGCTTGTCAACAAAGGATAATAAATCTTTTTTTGATTCCTTAATTAAACACAGCATGCATTTTGATAAGATGTTGGAAGATGCCACTAATAAAAATTCAAAAATGAAATATGTTGCCCAATTAGAAAATGGTAAAGCAAAAGTTGGTATACAGTTGGTAAAAGAAGGACATGATTTCTATAATCTTGAAGGAAGTGATAATATTATCCTTTTTTATACCAATCGTTATAATAAACAACCACTTATTGTAAAAGGAGCTGGTGCAGGTGCTGATGTTACTGCCTCCGGTATTTTTGCTGATATTATTAGAATAGGAAAACAGTAAATGGAAGAAATTAAAATTTTTGCACCTGCAAGTGTAGCCAATGTATCCTGTGGATTTGACGTATTGGGGTTTTGCTTGGATCCGGTTGGTGACGAGATGATCATTCGTAAAATTAAAACACCAGGTGTCAAAATTTCAAAAATCCTCGGGCAAAAACTACCTTTTGAAATTAAAAAAAACGTAGCAGGTGTTGCAGCCGAAGCCATGCTTGCTGCATACCCTTCAAAGTTTGGATTTGAAATAGAAATTCATAAAAATATTAAAGCTGGAAGTGGTATTGGCAGTAGTGCTGCAAGTGCCGCTGGGGCAGTTTTTGGGATTAATCAACTAATAGGAAAACCCTTCAGTGCTCACGATCTAATACAATTTGCTATGGAAGGGGAAGGACTTGCCAGTGGATCTCCTCATGCTGATAATGTAGCTCCAGTGTTGTTAGGAGGTTTTACCTTGGTCAGAAGCATGAATCCCGTAGATGTTATAAAGCTTCCATGTCCTAGTGAATTGAAAGCCATTATATTACATCCTAAAATTGAACTAAAAACAATGCATGCTAGGGAAATTTTAAAAAAAAATGTTTCATTAGAGAAAGCTGTTACGCAATGGGGAAATTTAGCAGCTTTCATTAGCGCCCTTTATACTGAAGATTTCGAATTGATGTCTAGAAGTCTTGTAGATGAAATTGTTGAACCAATGAGATCATTACTAATTCCTGAATTCGAAAAACTTAAAAAAGCAGCTATGGAGGCAGGAGCATTAGGTTTTGGAATTTCTGGATCTGGACCCTCAGTATATGCTTTAGCGAATGGAATTAAAGACACTAATGCGATTGCTGATGCAATGAGTGGCAATATAAATCAAGTTGGTATAGATTTTGAAATACACATATCAGCAATAAATAATCAAGGTATTAAAGTTATCTCCTGCAAATGAAATATTATAGTCTCAACCATAATTCTAAACCCTGCTCATTTGCAGATGCGGTAAAAAAAGGTTTAGCTCCTGATCGTGGATTATATTTTCCTGAAAAAATACCAATACTCCCAAAAAAATTCTTTAATGAAATTCAAGATCAGAGTATCCCGGAAATGGCCTTTAAAGTAATAAAGCCATTCATTGGAAAACAAATTAATAACAATAAGTTATTAGAAATAGTTAAAGAAACTTTAGATTTCAAATTTCCGGTCGTTGAAATAACAAAAAACATTGCTGCCTTAGAGCTTTTTCAGGGACCTACACTTGCATTTAAAGATGTTGGAGCAAGATTCATGGCTAGAACTCTAGGGTACCTTAAAAAAGGTTCTAAAGAAAAAATTACTGTTATGGTAGCCACCTCAGGAGATACCGGAGGAGCAGTTGCAAATGGATTTTTAGGAGTCGAAGGAGTAAAAGTTGTGATTCTTTATCCTAAGGGCAAAGTAAGTGAGATTCAAGAAAAACAGCTTACTACATTAGGGCAGAATATAACCGCTCTAGAAGTAGACGGGGTATTTGATGATTGTCAAGAAATGGTAAAAAATGCTTTTTTAGATACAAGTCTTTCCTCAGTTCAGCTTACCTCAGCAAATTCTATTAATATTGGGAGATGGCTACCCCAAATGTTTTATTATTTTATAGCTTATCGAGCTTTGAAAAACAAAAATAAAAATTTAGTATTTTCCGTCCCAAGTGGAAATTTCGGAAATATTTGTGCAGGTATAATGAGCCAGCAGATGGGACTCCCAGTAAGCCATTTTATAGCAAGTACCAATGTAAATGACACAGTACCTAGATATTTAAAAAGTGCAAACTACGAGCCTCTCCCAACCAAACAAACAGTCTCAAACGCAATGGACGTTGGAGATCCAAGTAATTTTATAAGAATTCAAAAAATTTTCAATAACGACATTTACAGAATGAAGAAAAACTTTTCTGGATATAGTTATACTGATGATCAAACTAAAAAAGCCCTAAAAAAAATTTATTCTAAAAAAAAATATATAGCGGATCCTCATGGAGCAGTCGGTTATCTGGGATTACAAGAATATATAAGTACTCAAAAAGATGACATTTATGGAGTATTTTTAGAAACAGCTCATCCTGTAAAATTTAAAGATACCGTTGAAAAAACACTAAACCTGAAAGTACCTATTCCTAATCGTTTAAAGGAAACATTATCTAAAAAAAAAGTCAGCATTCCCATCAGGGATTACAATGAACTCAGGTCATATTTACTTGATTAGAGTTTCGATTTCAGGAAGTATAAAAGCATCTAAAACACTTTCCTGCTTCATAAGTAATTCAACTTCTTTCCACTTTCTTGGAGCACCTTCTGAAAGGTTAACGGGGCCATTTTCGGTGATAAGAATATCATCTTCTATTCGAATGCCAATATTCCACCATTTTGGATCACAGGGGCTTCCCGCGGGAATATATATTCCTGGTTCTATTGTAATGACCATGTCAGCTGCTAAATCAACATAGTTCCCAGGGTCGTGAACATCCAATCCAATGTGATGCGATAGTCCATGAGGATAATAACTACGAGCATCAGAAAGATCATCAATTATACCCAAACGAATCAATCCTGACGAAACAATTTCATATGACAACTTATATAGTGAATCAAAACTAATCCCTACTTGAGAAGCCTGAATTGCTTTTTCCTGTGCCTCGTAAACAATTTCGTAAAGTTCTCGCTGAGCTTGACTGTATATACCATTTGCTGGGATGGTACGT
>CACHZY010000005.1 GCA_902584445.1 uncultured Bacteroidota bacterium
CAATTGACCTAAATGCTGAGCGAAACCATTCCAATAATTTATCAGAAAACTATAGGATAGAGGATCAGAATTATATTTCACTGAATACCAATGAATATGGTAATTTTGGAATGTCTACTATTCTAATAAAAACAGCCTTCTCAGGTGGGACAGGAATTGTAAATAAAAATTTTCAAAAGTTTAGGGATAATCGATTGATTATTGCAGAAAGAATAGCTCAGAAAAACCAAGAAGGGACAATTTTATATGATCAAGATGGTTTTCCTGAAGGGTATAATAAAAATCATCAGACGATAATGGTTGCATCCTTTTTGTCTGCATATACCGGAACAAGTCCCAATAAAATTTCCTTAAACCCAATTCAATCTACGCCATTACCAAATTGGAACCTTACATACACTGGATTCACAAAAATTAAATCTATAGGTCGAATTTTTAACCGTTTTTCAATTTCACATGGATATCGATCCAGTTATACATTAACAAATTATCAAACAAATTTAGAATTTGATTCCTCCCAACCATTTCAAAAAGACCGCGTTGGAAACTATATGACTTCTCGATTTTATTCTAATATTAACTTGGCAGAGCAATTCAATCCCTTAATTCGTCTGGATATTGAGTTTAAAAACTCTTTTAAAATTTTAGCTGAGTTAAGAAAAGATCGGAGCCTTTCACTTAGTTTAGACAATAGCTTGTTAACCGAACAAACGGGGAATGAATATGTGGTTGGTATGGGATATCGATTGAAAGACCTTAGAATTAGAACTCGTCTGGGCGGTAATAGAGTTACGCTTAGTGGCGATCTTAATCTCAAAGCAGATTTCTCCTACAGAAAAAATATAACACTACTTAGAAACTTGGAATACGATAATAATCAGGTCACTGCTGGACAAACACTTATGTCGATTAAATTTTCTGCGGGGTACAACTTGTCGAAAAATTTAACAAGCTTATTGTTCTATGATCATAATTTCTCAGAATTTGCCATATCGACTGCTTTTCCCCAAACATCAATTCGCTCTGGAATAACCATTCGATATAATTTTGGAAACTAAAAGTGAATTACATTACTTTGTCAAATCTAATTTTGGTAAATGAATATTCCTACAGAACTAAAGTACACTAAAGACCATGAATGGGTAAAAATAGATGGTGAAATAGCTACAATTGGTATTACTGATTTTGCTCAACAAGAATTAGGTGACATTGTTTATATTGAAATCGAATCAATTGGAGAGACATTGGATGCAGAAGAAGTTTTTGGCACTGTTGAAGCCGTTAAAACCGTTTCTGACCTTTTTATGCCATTAAGTGGAGAGGTATTAGAATTTAATGCCGCTTTAGAAGATACACCCGAATCTGTTAATGATGACCCTTACAAATCTGGTTGGATGATTAAAGTTAAAATTGAAGATCCAAGTCAAATATCTGACTTACTTGACTTTGATGCCTACAAACAATTAATCAAAGCTTAGAAATAAAAATCTATATCATTAAAAAAACCTTGTTTTTTATTGTTTTTTTTTTAGTTTAGCAAACTATATTTAATCCTCCATGCAGCCAAAAAAAAATGAAAAAGCCGATTTATCCAAGAACAGCAGCTTATATTTTATTATAGGCTTATCATCAATTTTACTTTTCACATGGATAGCTATTGAATGGAAAACATATGACCGAAGTGGATATGGATATGAGGCATTGAATGTTGATGATGATGATGATGAGGATGTTCCTATAACCGAACAAATTAAAGTCCCACCACCCCCACCACCTCCACCACCTGCTCCTGAAATAATTGAAGTAGTTGAAGATGAGGAAGAGGTTGAGGAAACGGTGATTGAATCTACTGAAACAGATCAAGAAGAAATAGTTGAAATAGTTGAAGTCGAGGAAGAATTTGAAGACGTAGATGTTCCATTTGCTGTGATAGAGGATGTTCCTATTTACCCTGGCTGTGAAAGAGTTGCTAAATCAAAAAGAAGACAGTGTTTTCAAGAACAAATTAATAAGCATATTCGAAAAAATTTCAGATACCCTGAAATAGCCCAAGAAATGGGAATACAAGGGAGGGTTTATGTTAATTTTATTATTTCAAAGAACGGATCTATTACTAATATAAGAATGCGGGGTCCAGATAAAAATCTTGAAAAAGAAGCTGCTCGAATTATAGGGAGATTACCAAAAATGACTCCAGGAAAGCAAAGAGGTAGACCTGTTCGAGTTCCATTTAGTATCCCTATTACTTTCAGACTTCAGTAACATCAACTTATTATTTTTAAAATTACATTCTGGTCTTTGGTCAATGATAATTTGTAAACTATCTTTGTCTTTGGAAAAATGATGATGAAGTTTTATTCTAATAGTTTACCATCTACAACCTTTAATATTGGACTAATAGTTACTGATTTTTTGCAGTTAACCAAGTTTCGTCTTGCAATTAGTGTTGTTTTTTCTTCATTAGCTGGATATTTACTGGCTGTGGATAAAATCGAAACTAATATTTTATTGGGTTTATCCTTTGGAGGCTATGCTATGGTAGGCGCATCCAATGCTTTTAATCAATTGATTGAAAAGAACAAAGACTCATTAATGTTAAGGACTCAAAATCGGCCCCTTCCTGGTGGGAGAATGACAAATACTTTAGCTATCACAATCGCCATTTTCTTAGCTATTACTGGAGTTATAATTTTACACTATATCAATTATAAGACTGCAATTTTTGGAGCTTTATCTATATTTCTATATACCTGTGTTTACACCCCATTAAAGTCGAAAACTTCTTTAGCAGTTTTTATTGGCGCATTTCCAGGAGCCATTCCCTTCATGTTGGGTTGGGTTGCAGCTACAGGAAGCTTTGGAATTGAACCTGGGATTCTCTTTATGATACAATTTTTCTGGCAGTTTCCACACTTTTGGGCAATCGGTTGGATGGTGGATGAAGATTATAAAAAGGCAGGATTTAAAATGTTACCAACAGGAAGTCCAGATAAAACTACAGCATTTCTAATTGTTTTTTATTCTTTTTGGACTATTGTTGTTTCGATTTTACCCTACACTAGATACTCAGGAGACTTAAATCTATCTATCCAAGCTACTTTTGCCTTAGTTATAATAGGTATTTATTTTCTCTACTTTGCTTTTAAGTTAATGCAAGAAAAAACTAAAAGGGCAGCTAGAAAACTAATGTATGCTAGTATTTTATATATCAGTTTTCTACAAATTATTTATGTTATCGATAAATGGATTTAGGGATGAATGATTTACAAATAAAACAAGAAAGGGCAAAGAAAATGATGCTTTGGGTAGGAATGATTAGTATGTCTATGACATTTGCTGGGTTGACAAGTGCGTATGTTGTAAGTAGCACAAGAGCTGATTGGCTTTCCAAATTTGATCTACCAAGCGCTTTTACAATTAGTACTTTTTTAATTGCTACTAGCAGTTTGACGTTTTTTTTGGCTAAACAATCTCTTAATAATGGAAATAAAAAAAGTACTAAGTTGTTAATATTAAGTACCCTAGGATTGGCTCTTCTTTTTGTTTATTTTCAATTTAAAGGTTTTGGAGATATTATTGATCAAGGATATTACTTTACTGGAGCAGAAAGTTCAATTACTACTTCCTTTTTGTATGTATTAATTTTACTTCACTTGGCTCACCTATTTTCCGGATTAATTGTATTAATGGTTGTTTATTATCAATTGCAAAAAGGGCGTTATTTTGGATCAAATACTTTAGGTTTTGAATTGGCTCATTTGTTCTGGCATTTTCTAGATTTGTTGTGGATTTATTTGTATCTATTTATTATACTGTACAGGTAAAATATATAAATTTGTAATAACTAATTTGAATTATACTTTATGGAATTGACTGCAGCTGAAAAGGAGGCAAATCTTTGGTCTGGAGGCCAAAGACCCCTTAACGCGAGCTATGGAAAATTAATGATGTGGTTTTTCATTGTTTCTGATGCCTTGACTTTCTCAGGCTTCTTGGTTTCATATGGATTTTCAAGATTTAAAAACATCGACTCTTGGCCCATTGCAGACGAAGTTTTTACTCATTTCCCATTTTTACATGGTATAGACGCTCCGATGTATTATGTTGCTTTGATGACATTTATATTAATTTTTTCCTCTGTTACAATGGTTTTAGCTGTTGACGCTGGACATCATATGAATAAATCCAAAGTAACATTTTATATGCTTTTAACAATTATTGGTGGTGCAGTTTTTGTGGGTTCACAGGCTTGGGAATGGAAAAATTTTATCAAGGGAGAATATGGTGCTCTTGAAACAAAAGGAGGTCAGATTCTTCAATTTATCAATGCTGATAATGGTGAAAGAGTTTCCATTGCAGATTTTTCGATTTCAATTCCCACAGAAAGAAGTGCTCACAAAGGCAGTAATGGAGTATGGTATAAAAGTGAAGGTACTTTACCATCCTACTCTGTCAATGAAGTAGTCGAGGGATTTCAGGGTAATAAAAATCTGGTAATCAGAATTGAGAAGCTCGATGAAAATGGTCAAAAGATTATTCTTTCTCGAGATGATTCTTTAGATAAAGTTGAAAATGCTGTTGCTGTAGTCGAAGGTGCAAATTTAGTTCATAATGAGTATGGAAATCGCTTATTTGCAGATTTCTTTTTCTTCATTACTGGGTTTCATGGATTTCATGTGTTTTCAGGTGTTGTAATTAATTTAATCATATTTTTCAATGTTATAATTGGAACTTATGAAAGAAGAGGGCATTATGAAATGGTTGAAAAAAAGTTGGTTTATATTGGCATTTTGTCGATTTAGTATGGGTATTTGTTTTCACATTTTTCTATTTAGTTTAATAATAAATTTTGCTTATGGCTGAAGACTTTCACAAACTAGCTATTTTTAGAGGACTGTTAAAATTTAAATCAAACGTTCAAAAAATTTGGGGGGTTTTGATTTTTCTATCAATTGTAACTACAATTGAGGTCGTTCTTGGGATTTTAAAACCTGAGTTTCTGCTTTCGTATTTCCTAAATATGAAATTATTGAATTGGATATTCATTATATTAACCTTGGTTAAAGCATATTATATAGCCTGGGATTTTATGCATATAAGAGATGAAAGGGGGAGTCTTCAAGGCTCTATTGTTCTTCCACTAATTATATTGATCCCTTATTTAATATTCATATTAGTATTAGAGGCAGACTATATTTTTGATGTCATGAATACTGGTTTTCAAAGTTGGAACTTTTAATAAAAATCTTTAATTAGCAAAAGACTTTTCATGAGTCAAAAAACAAAAAAATATTTTGTTCTCTGCATTCTTTTTATATTCCCAATAGTCATTTACCTGTTTTTTGCATCTGGTAAAAATAATTTCGCATTACTTCCAGTTTTAACTGAGAATGTTAACGAGATCAAAAACTTCAAAACTCTTTCTGGAGCAAAGATTCAATTGGAAGATAAAATTTCCATTTTAGGTTTTTGGGGAGAAGATCTTTCCGAAAAAAAAGGTCATGCCTTAAACCTCAATCAAAAGATTTATAAACGTTTTTATCAATTTAACGACTTCCAATTTGTAATGGTTTTAGAAAATGGTCAACAGGATCAGGTTAATACTTTGAAAGAAGAACTACAAGAGGGAGCTGGGACAGATTTAGTTAAGTGGAGATTTGTTTTTGGCACTCCGGACGAAATACAAGATTTATTTGACAGTCTGAGAACTAATTTAAATCTTTCTCAAGGGAAAAGTTCTCCTTTTGTTTTTATTATCGATAAAGAAGTTAACCTAAGAGGCCGAGATGACGACGAGGATGTAGGAACCTTATATGGTTTCAATTCTCAGTCAGTTGCCGAAATAAACAATAAGATGGTGGATGATGTAAAGGTAATTTTAGCAGAGTATCGACGAGCTTGGAAAAAGTACAACCATAATTAATATGAGGAAAAATTATAAATACCTTGGATTGATCGTCATCATTATTGTCTTTGCTCTTCTTTTTATTCCAAAGATTATTGAGAGATTGAGAAGTGATACTGCCATTCAGGATAACCGATCAGCCCCCGCAAAGCCTTTAGCGTATATTAAACTTAATGGAGAAGCTAAAAAGGTTCCTGATTTTTTAATGTATAATCAAGATAGCCTATTGATTAGTAATGAAGATTTTTTAGGTAAGGTATATTTAGCAGAGTTTTTTTTTAGTCGTTGTCCTACTATTTGTCCAATAATGAATAGAAATATGAAAATTTTGGATGATAGATTTTGGAAAAGACAAGATTTCGGTATAGCCTCTTTTACTATTGACCCTGCTCATGATACTCCGATTATTTTAAAAGAATACGCCCAGAATTATAAAGTAAAATCTAAAAATTGGCATTTTCTTAACGATAAGAAAGATCAGGTATATGAGCTAGCAAATTCAGGATTTAGTATCTTTGCAAGTATAAATCCATCAGTAGCAGGCGGTTTTGAGCACCAAGGGTATTTTGCCTTGATTGATAAAAAGGGATATATAAGATCCAGAGTCGATCGCTTTGACAATCCGATCGTATACTATTCAGGAATTGACAGAGATGATCAAGACATCCAGGGGGTAGATATGCTACTAGAGGATATTGAGCTGCTCTTAAAGGAATAAAAGTTTAGAAAATGAAAATTAATAAAGAGATTCAAGAGTCCCAAAAGTACACCAAACTAATTACCCTAATCTCAATTGCGGTTCCAGTATTGGTGGCAGTTCTTTTTACGGTAAGAATTCCCAATGTTGCATCCTTTGACTTTTTACCACCCATTTATGCTACCATTAATGCATTAACTGCGGTAATTTTAATCATAGCTTATATAGCTATAAGAAATAAAAAAATTAAACTTCACGAAAGGTTGATGAAAATTGCGATTGGTCTATCTCTGGCTTTCCTAGCCATGTATGTGGCATATCATATGACCTCCGACTCAACCCCATATGGAGGTCAAGGAATGAAAAGATACGTCTACTATTTTATTTTGATTTCTCATATCATTTTCTCGATTGGAATCATTCCAATGGTTCTTGTCACCTATGTACGTGCCATTTCAAAAAGGTTTGTAGACCACAAAAAAATTGCTGTGATTACCTTTCCAATTTGGCTGTATATTGCTGTCACTGGAGTGATTGTTTATCTTATGATCTCACCCTACTATTAATATTATGAGGATTCTTTTATTTTTATTTGTAAGTCTTTTGCTTTTGGGAGAAGCTTCAGCCCAGTGCTCAATGTGTAGAGCTGTATTAGAATCTGGAGATGCTAAAGAAACTGCAAAAGGAATAAATAATGGAATAATTTATTTGATGGCCATCCCCTATGTTTTAGTTGCTTTTGTTGGTTATCAAATTTTTAAACTCATCAAAAAATAATGTTTAGCAAATTAAAATAAATACTGTTTCCTTTTTAATTCAAATAAAACCTTTTGAGTTTTATACAGTCAAAAAAAGGGAAATAGTATATTTTATTTAAAATACAACCCAATGATTCAAATCAGCAACCTTCATAAATCCTATAAAATGGGTTCTAATTCCTTACATGTATTGAAGGGAATTAATTTTAAAATTGATGAGGGGGAATTGGTTGCCATAATGGGCTCTTCAGGATCAGGAAAGTCAACTTTACTTAATATACTTGGAATGCTAGATATTGCCGATGAAGGAAATTACTTGCTTGATAATGTATTAATAAAAGACTTAACAGAAACAATTGCTGCCAATTACCGCAACCGATTTTTAGGCTTCGTTTTCCAATCTTTTAATCTGATAAATTATAAAAATGCATTGGAAAATGTTGCTTTGCCACTGTACTATCAGGGTTTAAGAAGAAAAACCCGACAACAAAAAGCTTTAGAGTACCTCAAAAAAGTTGGCTTATTAGATTGGGCTAAGCATTTACCCAGTGAGCTTTCTGGAGGCCAAAAGCAACGCGTTGCTATTGCCAGAGCAATGGCATCAGAACCGAAAGTACTTCTTGCTGATGAGCCAACGGGTGCATTGGACTCCAATACTTCTCGTGAGGTAATGAGTCTCATTCAAAAAATCAATGACGAGGGAAAGACCATTTTAGTTGTAACCCATGAAATTGATATTGCCAAGATGTGTAAAAGAATCATAACCCTTAAAGATGGGGTCATTATAGAAGATAAAAAAACAGATCAAATTTTATTATAAGATTATGTTTAGTAGAGACCAATGGCAGGAAATATTTGAAACTATTCGTAAGAATAAGCTTAGAACCATTCTGTCTGGTTTTACCGTAGCCCTAGGGATTTTTATTTTCATTATTCTATTTGGATTTGGCAATGGATTAAAAAACAGTTTTGAACAATTTTTTCTTGACGATGCCACTAATACCCTTTGGCTATATCCGGGGGTAACTTCAAAAGCCTACCAAGGATTTAAAGACAATAGAAGAATTGAATTTGAAAATAGCGATTTAATTGATATTAAGGAAAACTTTACTTTTTTTTTAGAAAACATTACCCCAAGAATAAATAGAAGGGAGGTCCTGAGTTACAAAGGTCAATCTAATATTTATAACATTAGAGCTGTAGCTCCGGCTCATCAGAATGTAGAGAAAACTATTATAATGAAAGGACGGTTTATTAATCAAAAAGACATAGACGAAAGAACTAAGAACATTACAATTGGTAGGCTAGTTGCACAAGATATATTTAAAAAGGAAGATCCTATGGGAAAGTATATCGAAATTGGAGAAAGCGCCTTTAAAGTAGTGGGTGTTTTTCAGGATAAAAGTGGAGATAGAGAGGAGCGACTCGTTTACTTGCCCTATACAACCCGACAATTAATGGAAAAAAATAATGATAAAATTGACCAGATAATTGTAAGCTTTAAGCAAGAGTTAGGTTATGTTGGTGCATTGGCCTTTGAAAAACAGCTAGGTGATTTTTTTAAAAGTAAAAAAGTTATAGATCCAACTGATAAGAGTGGATTATATATAAGAAATACTACAGAAAGAGTGAGACAAAATCAGCGATTTGCTTCAACACTTCAAATTATTGTTGCCTTTGTAGGTATTGGAACATTGATCGCAGGGATTATAGGCATTTCCAATATTATGGTTTTTGTAGTTAAGGAGAGAACTAAAGAGTTAGGTATAAGAAAAGCCTTGGGAGCTAATCCAATTAGTATTGTTGCAATGATCTTAAACGAATCAATTTTCATTACCACACTGTCTGGAATTTTTGGTTTACTTATAGGTATTTTTATGCTCAGCAGGCTGGATGATCAGTTAGAGCAATATTTTATATTAGATCCTTATGTTGATTCCCTAACAGCATTAATAGCCACTTTTCTACTCATTTTTTTTGGAGCCATTGCCGGATTTATTCCCGCCAAAAGAGCAGCTAGTATCAAACCCATAGTAGCCTTGAGAGATGAATAGCTTAAAAATCATTTTTGACTACGACACTTGGCAAGAGATTTTTAGCTCTATCGCGAAGAACAAAACCCGAACAGTTGTTACTATAATTGGGGTGCTATGGGGGATATTTATTTATATCACTCTCTCCGGCTCTGCAAAAGGATTGGACAATGGATTTGACCGCGAATTTCAGGATATGGCAATGAATTCGATGTTTGTTTGGCCTCAAAGTACAAGCATACCGTATGCTGGATTTAAAATTGGCAGATCGCCACGTTTGACCATTCAAAATGTCAAAATGCTCAAGCAACAAGTTCCTGAGATTCAATATATCGCTCCAAGAAATGCCCGTGGAGTAAGAAGCGGTCCACCAGCTAGTGTAGTTTATGGTGATATTTCGAGAACTTATAATATTTATGGAGACTATCCTGAATACACTGAAATCTCCACAAAGAAAATCTATAAAGGGGGTAGGTTTATCAATAATTCAGATATAACGAATAAACGTAAAGTTTGTGTAATTGGGGAAAGGACAAAAAAAGAATTATTTGAAAAGGATGATAATCCAGTAGGGAAATTTATTAGAATAGATAACGTATATTTTCAAGTGGTTGGAGTACATAAATATAATCCAGGTGGAGGTTTTGAAACTGATGGGGATATCTTTATTCCTTTTGAAACCTTTAGAAATCTCTACAATACAGGTGACAAGGTCAACTGGTTTGTTATTGCCGCATACGATAATGCCGATGTAATTGCGGTAGAAAAAAAGGTTAAAAAGGTACTTAAGAGAATTCATAATGTATCTCCTGATGATGAAAGGGCTTTTGGTTCATTTAATTTAGGAGAACTTTTTAATCGCATTAAAGGATTCGCCGATGGAATGACCTTCTTGTCTCTAGTGGTAGGAATGGCAACTATTATTGCAGGTGTGATCGGTATAGGTAATATCCTTTTAATATCGGTTAAGGAAAGAACTAAAGAGCTGGGAGTAAGACGTGCACTAGGAGCTACGCCAGCAGAGGTAAGGATTCAGATTGTTTTAGAATCTATTTTCTTGACATTGATTGCAGGAGTTTTAGGGATAATTTTAGGCGCAGTTGCTTTGGCGACTATCAATTTTTTTACTCAAGACTTAGCTGATTTTCCATATACTAATCCAACCGTTCCAACTCCATTGGTTTTGGGAGCGCTATTGATCATGACTGTTATGGGAACACTAATAGGGTTAATTCCTGCACAGCGAGCAGTTAGTATAAAACCTATAGATGCACTTAGAGAAGAATAATTAATAACACCTAATATGAAAATTTTAAAAAATACAGCAATTGCATTCTTGTTTTTTGGAATGGCATTTGCTATGGGATACTTTATCAAAACCAATGCTAAATCACTAATTGAATATGAAACCAAAACTCCCAGAATTTTATCTATTGAAAATAAAACAGTAGTGACTGGAAAAGTTATTCCTGAGGATGAGGTTGAGATTAAACCTCAAATATCGGGTATTATCGAAAAACTTTTTGTCGAAGAAGGAGATTTAGTTACAAACGGAGACCTTTTAGCCAAGGTAAAAGTCGTTCCAAATGAACAATCACTAAATTCTGCTAAAGGGAGACTTTCAAACGCTAAGCTTGTTTTGAGAAACGCTGAGGTCGAATACGATAGAAATAAGCAGCTTTTTGATAAAGAGATTATTTCAAGACAAAATTTTGATAATGTAGAACTAAGTTATAACCAAGCAAAACAAAATGTTGAAAATGCAAAATCTGATCTTGAGATTATTCAATTGGGTTCTACTGGGGGTTCTACAATTGCAAATACAAATATTAGGGCGATTGTCCCCGGAACTATTTTAGAAATTCCAGTTAAAGAAGGAGACCAAGTAATTGAGAGTAATACTTTTAACGCAGGAACAACGATCGCGACCGTAGCGGATCTTAATAAAATGATTTTTGAAGGAAAAGTAGATGAGGCTGAAGTTGCCAAATTGAAAATTGATATGCCTCTTAAAGTCACACTTGGAGCAATAGAGAATAAAGAGTTTGATGCCCAATTAAAATTTATTGCCCCTAAGGGAAATGAGGAGCAAGGGACAGTTCAGTTTAAGGTTGAAGGAGAAGTATTTCTTGATGATTCGGTTTTTGTTCGTGCAGGTTATAGCGCAAATGCCTCTTTGCTTCTTGAGAAAAAAGATAGCGTCATGAGTATTCCAGAGGCACTTCTGCAATTTGACAGGGAGACAAATAAACCCTATGTTGAGATCAAAGATGAAAAAGGAAAGTTTGTTCGAAAAAAAATAGAAACTGGAATTTCGGATGGTATAAATGTTGAAATTTTGTCAGGTCTTGAACTGGAAGATAAGATTAAGGTTTGGAATAAAACTGAGCCTTTCAAACTCGATGAAGAAGAGGAAGACAAAAATTAATTTAATATGAAAAACTTCAGAGTACTTTTATCGATTTATTTTTTGTTTACAATCTACAGCCTTCAATCCCAAAAGGTTAACATGAACCTAATTGAGTGCGTAGAAATGGCGGTGAAAAAAAATATTTCCGTTAAGCAAATTGAACTTAGAGGTCTTGAGGCAGCAATCGATAAAAATGATGCTAAAGGAAACTTTTTGCCATCGATCAACGCTCAGGCCAATCACTCTTGGAATATAGGTTTAAACCAAGATATTACAAGAGGGACACTTGAGAATAGAACTACCCAATATACATCTATGGGTGCTAACTTAAGCGTTGATCTATATCGTGGATTACGAAACTTAAATCAAATGTACCGTGCTAATTTAGCAATATTGGCGAGTCAGCTGCAGCTCGATGACGTAAAGGACGATATTCGTCTTATGGTAGCTAATTCCTATCTTCAGATCATGTTTAACATCGAAATCCTGGATGTTCAAAAATCCCAATTGGAGGTTACCAAAGCAGATGCTGATAGAACCCAAAAAATGATTGAATCAGGAATTCGTATAAAAGCTGATTTACTTGAGATTGAAGCAACCATGGCATCACAAGAGCAGGCTGTTGTAATCGCCGAAAATAATTTGAGATTATCAAAAATTAATTTAGCACAGATGCTCTCAATTACTGATTATGAAAACTTTGATATCGTAGTTATGGATATGGACGTTCCTTTTGCTCAGATATTAGCCCAAAATCCAAAGACTATTTACGAAAAAGCACTTACACATCGCAATGATATTAAACTGCTTTTGACCAATATTGAGATTGCAGAAAAAGATATTCAATTAGCTAAAGGAGGTTTACAGCCAAACCTTACCGCCTTTTACGGTTTTAACAGTCGGGTCTCTTACGCAGATAGGTTTACTGGGAATGGGATTTTTAACGATGTACCCATTGGATTTGTCCCTTCGACAAATGAGACTGTTTTAAGATCTGTTGAGGGGAGTAAAACGGTTGGACCACTTTCTTTTGAAGACCAATTCAATTTTAATAAAGGGCATAACCTAGGTTTGAGATTAAACGTCCCTATTTTTAATGGTAATGCTGCTAGAAATAATGTAGAAAGATCTAAAGTTAATTTACTCCGTCAGCAAAATCAATTAGAACAAGAAAAACTAAACTTGGAAAGCACAATCAATGAGGCATATAATAGTGCTAAGGGGGCTTATAAGTTATATGAGGCATCAAAGAAAACCGCACTCGCTAGGGATAGGGCTTATCAAGATGCTATCAATCGCTTTGAGGCAGGCGTAATGAATTCTTTTGATTTTAATCAAATCAAGCAGCGCTTTGATGTAGCCACATCGGATGTCGTTCGTGCTAAGTTTGATTATATTTTTAAGCTGAAAGTCCTTGAGTTCTATTTTGGTCTGACCATAACGCTTTAGATCCGTTTTTTTACTTTTGTGAAGTGAGTATTATTTTACATATAGAAACAGCTACTAGAAACTGTTCTGTCGCTTTAAGCCATTCAGGAAAACTATTGGCTTTAATGGAAAATTATTCTGAAAATTATAGTCATAGTGAACAATTGCACGGGTTTATCCAAAAGGTTTTAAAAAAGGCTGATATGCAAGCTTCTTTTATTGACGCTGTTGCTGTAAGTAAAGGTCCAGGCTCCTATACTGGCCTAAGAATCGGAGTTGCTGCAGCTAAAGGTATTTGTTTTGCTTTAGATCTTCCACTTATTGGAATCAATTCCCTCGAAGTTCTTGCGGGAAAAGCAAACCTGATCGAGGAGACCTTGTTGTTTCCAATGTTTGATGCCCGAAGAATGGAAGTTTACACAATGGTGCTTAATGAGAAAAAAGAAGTTTTGAAACCTACCTTTGCTGAGATCATTACAGAAAACAGCTTTGATTATTTCCCTAAGGACAAAAAGTGGATTTTTATGGGTGAAGGTGCTCAAAAGTGTAAAACCCTTCTCAATGCACCTCATATTGATTACAGGGATGATTTGAAATTCCCCTCAACTAAGGAAATGATTCCATTGGCATGGGAGTCCTACAAAGTTAAAAAATTCGAGGATGTTGCCTATTTCGAGCCTTTTTACCTTAAGGAGTTTTTTACTAATGCAAAGAAGAAAATTTAGGATTAGTTATCCATTCACTGCCTCTACTAAATTTACCTTTCCAGGTAGCATTTCTTTTAAGATATTTTCAATACCGTTTTTTAAAGTAAAAGTAGAGGAGGGACAACCACTGCAGGCACCTTGAAGTAGAACCTTTACTAATTTTTCTTTTTTATTGTAAGAGTCAAATATAATATTACCACCATCTGACGCCACAGCAGGCTTCACATATTCGTCCAAAACTTTAATTATTTCTTTCTCTGTTTTATTTAAACTATCAAAGCTTACTGAGGTGACTTTTTTTTCAACCTTTAGAAAAGAGCTGCCTAAAATTATTTTTTCATTCTCTAAATAACTTTTGATAAAACTTCTTAAGTCCATTACGATTTCCTCCCATTCTGTTCCATCGTGTTTAGAAATTGAAATATAGTTTTCGTCTAAAAAAACTTCTCTCACAAAAGAGAAATTAAAAAGGGCTTTGACTAAAGGAGCATCAATAGAGTCATCTATACTTTCAAATGAAATAGATTGATCGGTAAGTTTTATATTGGCCACAAACTTCATTACTGATGGATTGGGAGTGCTTTCTGCGTAGATCGTAATAGGTGATTTTTTCATATTTTTTGGCTCATCGATAATCGATCCACCATCATTCAAGTAATCCTCAATCTGCGAAGCAACTTCAGTTATTACTTCCTCCCAATCTAGTATATCAAATCGTTCTACTATAATTGTATTATTCTTAATAGATACTCTTTTGACAAATGGAAGATAAAATAATTGTTTTACCAATGGTGAGTCGACAGCTTGGTCTATATTCGTATAGGTTTTAGTAAAATTAATTTTGGCGGTCTGATTAATGGTAAACTTTGCCAGTTTGGCTCCGCTTTTGCAACTTGCGACAATCTGTATCCTCTGCATTCTTTTTTTACAAATTTACAAAAATCCATTTCCATTTAAGAAATCTGCTTGCGCTTTGTATCTATTTTTTAATTTAGAGGAAATATCCAATTATGTTAATCAAATCAGTTCGGGGTTTTACCCCAAAATATGGTATCGATTGTTTTTTTGCAGAAAATTCTACAATTATCGGTGAAGTCATCATGGGAGACAATTGTTCCGTCTGGTATCAAGCGATTATTCGAGGGGATGTTAACTCTATAGAGATAGGTAATTGTGTTAATATTCAGGATGGCGCTGTTGTGCACGGGACTTATGAGCAATCAGGGACAAAAATCGGAAATCATGTTTCTGTTGGACATAATGCTATTATTCATGGTTGTACAATAAAAGATAGTGTTTTGGTTGGCATGGGAAGTATAATAATGGACGATAGTGTCATAGAGTCCAACAGTATCATAGCTGCAGGAAGTGTTTTACCGAGAAATACAATTGTTCCCACAGGATCTGTTTTTGCTGGGGTACCTGCAAAAAAAATTAAAGAAATTGATCTCGGCCTTCAAAAGGGAGAAATAGAGAGGATTGCTAAGAATTATCTTACCTATGCTTCTTGGTTTAAATAAAAAAACTCCCAATTATGGGAGTTTAATCTTCTTTTAAACGTTGGAAAAATTAGAATCCTAATTCAACTTTTACATCAGACATAATATCTTTACCTTTTGCGATGATAACACTGCCACCGGCAGAAGAATCTAACACATAATCAAACCCCAATTGTACTGCGATCTTGTCTATGGCAGCTCGGGCTTTTTCTATTAATGGCTGCATCATATCTACAGACTTTTTTTGAAGCTCCTGAGAAACAGTTTGCTGGAATTCTTGAATTCCTCTCTGCATATCTTCAAGCTCTTTTTGTCTTTTTTGATTTATAATTTCAGTTTGGTTATTAGCATCAGCAGCGTAAGTTTGAGCTTTTGTTTGCAATTCCTTGTAAGTACTTTCCATATCGGCAGTATATGTATCTTCTAGTTTTTTTAATTCCTTTTGAGCGGCAATGACTTCTGGCATTTCACTAATTAGTTTCTGAACTTCAATATGTGCTACTTTTACTTGCCCACTAATAATACTCAATGGAGTAATTAAAAATAAAAGGGGAATAAAAAGATTTTTTAATTTTTTCATCGTAATAGTTTTAATTTTTGTATACAGGTTTCAATTTTTTCTGGAGCTAATTTTCTCTTTTCTTTCTTTAATTCTTTCTTGGACTTGAATTCTTTTCAAAACCAGGTCGCTAATATCGTAATTTTTTGCTGAATACAACATAATTATATCGGAAGATCGATCGAAAACAAAGTCGTACTTACGTTCTTTTGCAATATCTTGCACAATTGACAATACTTGATCTTGAACAGGTTTTATTAGCTGATTTTTTTGGATTATCATATCTCCGTTGGGACCAAATCTTTTCTCCTGAAGACTTACTATTTCGGAAGCAAAATCTCTAATTTCTAATTCCCTATCTTCAATGAGCTCAGGGGTTAAAAGTATTTTTTCAACCGTAAACTGATCTTGGATTTGTTTGAGTTTGATTTTTTTTAATTCTATCTCTTTTTTCCACTGAGAAATTTTTTCATCTAGTAGGATATTTGCAGTACTAAACTCTTTGTTATTGCTTAATATTATATCCATATCAATATATGCAATGCGAGCTCCTCTTTGACCCTGAAGTATTGAGGGAATCATGTAAATTATAAAAATTAAATTTAAAATTCTTTTCATTATGCTCTTAAGAATATTGTACTAAATTAATAACGATAAAAACGAACAAATATTTTAGTTATAAATTTTAAAATTGTTGTCCAATAATAAAATGAGTTTCCCAACCATTTGGCTCATTAGCACCAGTTGGATTATCAAAGCCATAACCAAAGTCAATTCCTAAAAGTCCAAATGCAGGCATGAAAATTCTTACACCCATACCAGCTGAACGCTTTGAATTAAAAGGATTAAAATCTCTAAAACTATTATAACCATTTCCTGATTCAAGAAATGATAATGCAAATATTGAAGCACTTGGCTTTAAAGTCAATGGATACCTCAATTCCACAGTAAATTTATTGTAGATTAATGAGCCATCTTGACTGGAAAGCGATTGATTTTTATATCCCCTTAGAGCAATTGTCTCTCGTCCATCTAATGCATAATTTTGCATTCCGTCTCCCCCCAAGTAAAATCTTTCAAAAGGGATATTTCCTCTTTCATTATTATAAGCACCAATAAAACCAAAGTCTGTTTGAGTCTTAAGAACTAATTTCCCAATTAGAGTTGTATACCACTCCCCATTAAACTTGAGTTTGTAGTATTCTAACCATCTAAATTTTTCTTGGTCAATTTTCTCCGTATTAGGATTGCCATTTGAAAGTTGAAACTCTTTCTGGCTTTTTAAATTCGAATAGTCCACTCCATTTATAAGAGAATACGGAGGAGTTAGTTTAGCACTTATTGTAAATTTTGAGCCTCCTACTGGAAAAATAGGATTTGTAAAGGTATTATTTCTGGACAGTGCTATGGTATAGGCCAAGTTATTTGCTTGACCATCTCCAAATGTGAAAAGACCTGTATAGTAGTTGTTTAGATCGTAATATTGATAAGCAATTGCTTGTGATAGGGTGAAAAAGTCGTCAGGAACTTTAAGTCTTTTTGCCAATCCAAGGGTAAGACCACTAATTTGAAAATATTGGCTTTTATCAGCTCGACCAGTGAAGAAGTCATACCTATACTGAACAGTATGGGATAGAGATGTAGAAAATTGTACAGGCTGCCTTCCACCTAGCCAAGGTTCAGCAAAACTAAAACTATAAGTACTGTAAAACTGACTTGCTTGCAATCGAAGACTTAGACTTTGTCCATCTCCCATTGGAAGAGGCTTATATGTATCAAGATTAAAAATATTTTTCATAGAAAAATTATTGAATGAAAGCCCAAGAGTTCCAATAAAACCTCCACCGCCATAACCTCCCTGCAGCTCAATTTGGCTGGCGCCAGCCTCTGTTAATCCATATTCTATATCAACTGTTCCTGCATTTGGATCTACATTTTTAAAATCAGGATTTATATTCTCAGCATCAAAAAAACCTAGTTGACCTAATTCTCTCACTGTTCTAACGACCATGTCTTTACTGTATAATTCTCCAGGTTTTGTTCTCAATTCTCTGAAAATAACATGGTCATTGGTCTTTGTATTTCCAATTACAGATATTTTATTGAATTGGGCAATTTTACCTTCATTAACTCGTATTTCAAAATCGATTGTATCATTTTCTGCACTTACCTCAACTGCATTGATACTTGAAAAAAGGTAGCCATTATTTTGATATAAGTTTGAAAGATCATTGGCGTCAGGTTTTTCGTCTGCAATACGTTTTTTTAGGAGTACACCGTTGTATGCATCTCCTTTTTTTATTCCAAGAATCTGAGCTAATTGAAAATCACTATATATAGAGTTTCCAAGAAAATTAATATCACCAAAATAATACCTATTACCCTCTTCTACCTTGAAATTAATTGAAAGCGTGTTGTCATCATTCATTGACAAACTATCCTTTATGATCCTTGCATCACGATAGCCCTTTTCTTTAAAAAAATCTAATAAATTTTGTTTGTCTTCAGCATATTCTTCCTCAAGTAATTTAGATTTTTTCCAAAAACGTAATGGGAAACTCTTTTTAGTCTTTTTTAGCTGAGATCGAAGTTTTTTATCACTAAAAATTTTATTCCCTTCAAAATCAATGTCCTTGATTTTCACTCTCTCACCCAAGTCGACATTAACCAACATCTTAAATGTATTACTCTTTAAAGAGTCTTCTAACATATTAAAATTAACTTTAGTATTTATAAACCCATCTTTTTTGAATTTATTAATAATATAGTTTTTTGTATTGGTTAAAAAGCTTTCAGAAAGTTTCTTTCCTGGAGAGAGTTCGGTTTCATCGATTAGTGGATCTATTTTACTAGACTTAAGTCCTGTAATTTTTACCTCACCAAGAGTGGGAAGTTCCTCAATTTCTATTTCAAGCCCAACTCTATCTCCATCAAATTTTGTAACATAAAAATTTATATCACTAAATAATTGCAGGTTCCAAAGTTTTTTAATTATGCTACTAATTTCATCACCAGGAATATTAATTTTTTGCCCTTTCCTGAGTTGACTGTATGAAATTACGGTTTGGTCGCTAAAAGTTTTTATACCACTTACTGAAATAGAATCTATAGTGTAGAGTTTTCCTTTGACAAATTTATCCAAGCTTTGAGCTTGGGAAAGTTTAGTCCCTAATAAAAAGATTGAACACAAAAATAAACCTGTCTTAAATAAATAATTATTTAAGAAGCTGCTCGCTCGTTTTTCCAAATCTACGTTCTCTTTTTTGGTAATTTATTATTGCTTTGTGCAGATGTCTTTTATTGAAATCTGGCCACAGCACTTTTGAAAAATACAATTCGGCATAGGCAATTTGCCACAACAGAAAGTTACTAATACGCTTTTCCCCGCTTGTTCTTATAAGCAAGTCCACATCTGGTAAATTTTGCGTGTAAAGATGCTCATTTATAATGGATTGGTCAATTTTTTCGGGGGAAATTATATTATTTTTGACTTTGATTGCTAACTGTTTAAATGTACTTGCAATTTCCTCTCTTCCTCCATAACTAAGCGCAAGGGTCAAAGTCATCTTTTTATTATTTATTGTTTTTTTTTATTACATATTTCAATTCGTTCTGAACTATTTTTGGTAATTGATCTATGTTTCCAATAACATTCAATTTAATTCTATTCTCAAGAAGTTTTTCAAATTCATTTTTTAAACTATTCACTAATAATTTCATTAAGACCCCTATTTCTTCTCTTGGACGATTCCAATTTTCTGTTGAAAAAGCATAAAGAGTAAGGTATCTTATTTTTTAACTCAACAGCTTCTTCAACAACTTTTTGTACCGCTTTTATACCATTTTTATGACCAAAAATTCTTTTTTTACCTTTCTGCTCAGCCCAACGTCCGTTGCCATCCATAATAATAGCTAGATGGTTTGGCAAGTGATTTTTATTATCTATCATAATTATTCTTTGCAGTAACAAGGCAGATCGCCAAAGGTAAATGAAATTGTTAAACCTGTAAAAACATACCAGTCATTATTATTTATGTTTCCAAATTCATTTCCGTTAGGAACTCCAGAATCAGATTTTGGAAGACTTCCATCTAAATTATCTGAAAAGGTATATCTCGCTCCAATTTCTATTCCAAGTATAACTACTGGAGAGACATTAGCTTTAAGTCCAATTATAATAGGAAGAGAGATGTTACTGCCTTTTGCATATTCGATATTTTCAAATGTTTTTGGATCATGATAAAATAAATCATATTTAATATATCCCACTCCTAAAAATAAATATGGTGTAAATAGTTTATCTGATCCATGTAAATTAAAATCAAAAAAATTTATTTCGGTACCTGCAGAAAACTCCAAAATTGAATTTTCAAACCGATACCTTCTCATAAATCTAGCAAAATCATTAGGGTTATAATCACTTTTATCTATAGATGTATACATGAAATTTGCACGCAAAGAATAACGCGTAGTTCGATTCCACTTGTAAATCAATCCTAAAGCAGGGTTTTCAGGATATACATAATTTGAAGAGCCTACATCACCCACATAATTGGCTCCTCCTATAAATATTCCAATTTCATGGTATTGAGAATGAACAATGTATTGTGTGAAAACAACAACAACAAGCAACCAATCTTTTTTCATTTAAAACATAAGTAGCTAACCTAGCCATAAATTTTAGCTAGAAACACCAGTTGTAATCTTAAACTAAGAAAAGTTAAATTTATTGTCTGTTGCGGGTGTCTTGGCCCCAAAAAAGCTTGTTGCGAAGTGTTTTAAAATAATTGTCTCCATTAAGCTCAACTGTAAAGACAGGAAAAGCCGCTTTCTTGATGGTTATTGAAGAACCATTTTCTACACTAAATAACCTAGAGTCTAACGACATTAAATATCCATCTCCTCTTCCGTCAACACTAATCTTAATTGCAACTTCATCTGGAACAACCAGTGGTCTTATATTCAGATTATGAGGGGCAATTGGATTAAGTATAATTCCTTTAGTTTCAGGAGTTAAAATTGGACCATTACTACTCAACGAGTAGCCTGTTGAGCCTGTAGAGGTAGCAATTATTAGTCCGTCAGCCCAATAAGTTGTAAGATATTCCTCATTGATTTTAGTCTGAATACTTAACATTGAGGTAGTATTCATTCTATTGATACTAATTTCATTTAAAGCAAATGAAAACGAATTGCTAAAAGCATGATCAGTACCGGAAAGTGCTACAGATAGCAAGCTTCGCTCAACAAGTTTAAATTTTTCATCAAAAAATTCGTCTAAAGCTTCATTAAGTGTTTCTTTTTGAAGACTTGTCAAAAATCCCAATCTTCCTGTATTTATTCCTAAAATTGGGATTTTAGAATCTTTAACAAATGGAATTGAGCGAAGTAATGTCCCATCGCCCCCAATGGAAAATAAAAAATCAATATTAGAGTTGATTGTGCCTGAAGCCTCAAATTGACTGTGATCAATTGGCCTGGAAATGTATTCAATTAATCTATTATCTATATCTAGCTTATGACCTTTTTTTTCTAAATATGAAACAGTAGCTAGAGCATACTCAATCGTCTCGGGTGTATCAAACGCACAAAATATGGCTATTTTCATTTAGCTTAATTTCTTTGTAAAATTACGAAACTTTATTCGGCTTGGCTTTTGATTTGTAAAATTTAGAAGATGCGAGAAGAAGTTCTTAATTTTGAATTAAAAGTAATTATATGACTAAGCTAAGCGTAAACATCAATAAAATTGCTACTTTAAGAAATTCTAGGGGAGGGAGTGTACCCAATCTACTTACAGTTGCTAGTGACCTACAAGATTATGGAGCCCAGGGAATTACAATTCATCCAAGACCAGATCAACGTCATATCAAATATGATGACGCCTTGGCATTACCCGAAGTTTTAACTACCGAATTTAATATCGAGGGAAATCCCATTACCAAGTTTGTTGATTTGGTAAATCGTATAAAACCCGATCAGGTCACTCTTGTACCTGATGAAGAAAATGCCCTTACATCAAATACAGGATGGGACACTTTAAAACATCGGGATTTTTTAAAAGAAGTCATCAATGAATTCCAAGGCAATGGGATCAGAACTTCTATTTTTGTTGATCCAAATGAAAAAATGATCGAGGGTGCAAAAGCAACTGGAGCAGACAGAATTGAACTCTATACTGAAGCCTATGCGACAAACTACCCACAAAATCCTGAGAAAGCTATTGCAGCATATGTTAAAGTCGCTAAAGTGGCCAACAAGTTAGATATTGGAATCAATGCTGGGCATGATTTAAATTTAGAAAATATAGCTTTCTTCGCCAAAAAAATTCCCCAACTATTGGAGGTTTCTATTGGTCATGCGCTTATTAGCGAGTCACTATATTTTGGCTTTGAGAATGTCATTCCCATGTACCTTCAACGACTCTCATAATGGAGCTATTGAATAGCAATATTATAGGAGAAGGAGAAAAAAACTTACTTATACTTCACGGCTTTTTGGGAATGGGTGACAACTGGAAGACCCATGCTAAAAATCTAGCCGAAAAAGGTTATTGTGTTCACTTAATAGACCAGAGAAATCACGGAAGAAGTTTTTGGAGTGTAGATTTTAGCTATAAGCTTATGGTTGAAGACCTTAAGTATTACATGGATCATCACCAAATATCCTCTGCTATTCTCCTAGGACATTCTATGGGTGGAAAAACAGCTATGAATTTTGCCTTAAGATACTCTGAACTCGTAGAAAAACTAATTATTATCGATATTTCACCTAGATATTATGCACCTCACCACCAGAATATTTTAGCAGGTTTAGTGAGTCTTGATTTTCAAGTTATTAGATCAAGAAAAGCGGCAGAGGAACAATTATCCAATTACATCAGTGATTTTGGAACTCGACAGTTTTTATTGAAAAACCTTCACTGGCTTGAGAATGGTAAATTGGGTCTGAGGATAAATATAGAAGCTCTAAAAAATAGTGGGGAAGCGATTGGACAGGCAGTCAATTGCGATAAAGTTTTTGATAAGCCCACCTTATTTATGATTGGATCCAAATCAAATTATGTTGATAAAAATAATGATAATCATATGATTTCAAGTTATTTTCTTAAAACAGAAATGATCGAAATTAAAGGTGCAGGACACTGGCCTCATGCAGAACAACCAAATCTTTTCTTTAATCACTTAATCTCTTGGATAGATTGAATTGTTTACATTTCTACATTCAAGCTCAAAAATGTTATAAAATATAAGAAATTGTAAAGGGATATATGGCTAACCTTAAATTTGGTAAATATCTTATGGAAACGATAATTCGAAAAGCAGAAAAATCTGATACTGAGGCAATATTTACATTGATTAAAGAACTAGCTGTTTATGAAAAAGAGCCTGATGCAGTAATTATAAATAAAAGAACTTTTAAAGAACATGGTTTTGGAAAAAAGCCTTTGTTTAAGTGCTTTGTTGCAGAAATCAATGAAAAGGTTGTCGGAATTGCCCTTTTCTACTCAAGATACTCTACATGGAAAGGTCCTACTCTGCATTTGGAAGACCTGATCGTGACCGAAGAAATGAAAGGCAAAGGAATCGGATCCATGCTTTACACTGCTTTCCTAGAATATGCGGACAAAGCCGGGGTGGAGAGAGTAGAATGGGCAGTCCTAGACTGGAATCGCACAGCGATAACTTTTTATCAACAAAGTGGAGCTAAAGTTTTGAGTGATTGGAGAACCGTTCAAATGGATAAAAAAAGTATACAAAACTATTTTCAAAAAATTAATTCATGAAGATATTTAAGTTTGGAGGAGCTTCCGTTAAAGATGCTGATGGGGTCAGAAATATTTTATGTGTTTTAAAACATACTGGTTTTAAAGACACTTTTATTGTGGTGTCTGCTATGGGTAAAACCACCAATGAATTAGAGAAGGTCGTTCAGAGCTATTTTGAGAATAAAGAGCAGTTCCCCAAAAAATTCGAAGCAGTTCGTTCCAATCATCATAAAATTATAGAAGGTCTTTTCACTGATGACAAAATGCTGGTCTCCGAAAAAATAGATGCTCTTTTTAATGAGGCTTTAAACTTTTTATCTGATAACGCAATCTCTAATTACAGTCTGGTTTATGATCAAGTAGTCAGTATCGGAGAGTTGGCTTCCTCCACTATAATTAGTTATTATATGAGACATCATGATATAGAAAATACATGGTTGGATGCAAGAAAATGTATCAAAACCGATACCTACTACCGAGATGCAAATTTGGACTGGGAAAAGACCAAAACTGAAATTCTAAAAATGGTCAAAGGAAAAAGTATACTGATTTCTCAGGGATTCATCGGCAGTGCGCCCAATGGAATGACCACTACCCTTGGCCGCGAAGGTTCAGATTATAGCGCAGCGATTTTTGCATATGCCCTAGTGGCAGATTCTGTAACCATCTGGAAAGATGTTCCAGGTGTTTTAAATGGAGATCCCCGAGAATTTGAAGACACGGTATTGCTTAATCAAATTTCCTACCGCGAAGCAATTGAACTGGCTTTCTACGGTGCTTCTGTCATTCACCCCAAAACCCTTCAGCCACTTCAACGTAAAGAAATTCCATTGTACGTTAAGTCTTTTGAAAACCCAAAGGAACCTGGTACAGCAGTTTCAAAAGGAAAAATCTTGGAACCATATGTTCCCTGCTATATTGTCAAAAAAAATCAAACTTTACTTAAATTGTCTTCCAAAGATTTTTCTTTTATCATTGAGGAGAATATCAGTGAGATTTTTGCTTTATTGCACCAATACAAGATGAGGGTTGAAATGATCCAAAACTCCGCTATCAGTTTTTCCATTTGTATCTTCAATAAGTATAGTAAGCTAGAACTCTTAGTTAAGGCATTAAATGCAAAGTTTAATGTAAAAGTTACTGATCCGGTTGCTCTTTACACCATTCGTCATTTTGACAAGCCCGCTATCAACTTTATAAAAAATAAGGTGGGTAAGATTGTTTTAGAACAAAGAACAACAGACACTGCCCAATTTGTGGTGATGGATTAAAAAAATATATTTTTAATCTTTTCCACGATGGTAGTTGCTAGTTTGATGTGGCTTTCACGAGTCCATCCTCCCACATGCGGGCTAAGGATTACATTTTTGGCGTTCATTAAATATTCCAAGGCTAAGGGAAGTTTGTCATCATTAAAAATAGAAGAAAAAGATCTGGTTTCATACTCCAAAACATCCAATCCTGCGCCCATAATTTTTCCGGATTTTAATCCCTTCACTAGATCCTCTGTAACCACAGCTGAACCTCTAGCTGTATTCAACAACCAAAAAGGGCGGCTCATTTCTTCGATAAAATTATAATCAATAATACCCCTTGTAATAGCTGTATGAGGTGTATGAATACTAATTACCTCGCTTTTAGCCATAAGTTCTTCCATGCTTACCTGCATTGCGTTTTCATCCCTAACATTATCTAAAATGTCATAGCAAAGCGTTGTTACATCAAAACCAGAAATTCTTTGGGCAAAACTTTTTCCAGTATTTCCATAACCAATAATCCCAATCGTTCTCCCACTGAGTTCCCAACCTCGATGTCCATCCCTGTCCCATTGACCCCCTTTAATAGAATCATGGCCTGCTTTTAGATTATTCATCAAACTAAGTAACATTCCTACACAATGTTCGCCCACAGCATTTCGATTACCTTCAGGTGCATTAATCAAGTAAATATTCTTCTTTTTAATAGCTTGATCATCAATATTTTCAATCCCTGCACCAACACGACCAATAAATTTTAAATTTCTGGCATGTAAAAGAAATGTCTTATCTATTTTAAATTTACTCCGCAGAATAAGGCCATCGTACGCACCAATTTTAGAGAGTACTTCAGGTAGGCTGTCATCTAAAGCCAAATCATTTTGAAAGCCCAAAAGATCGAGTCCTTCAATCAGGGAGGGATGATTTTCTTCAATGTGTAAAACTTTCATTTTCATAGATTAAAATCCCAAAAAGATTTTAGCCATGTAAAAAAACAAGAAAATCCCGAAAATATCATTGGCAGTGGTGATAAAGGGGCCTGTAGCAATAGCAGGGTCAATCCCTCGTTTATTAAGAATAATTGGCACAAAAGTACCCACTAATGCAGCGATAATAATTACCCCCATCATGGCGCCCGCAATGGTAAGGCTTATTATAGGGTCTTGATTGATAATGAAACCAAATAAAATAAGAATTAATGCCAACACTAGTCCATTAATAAGACCCAAGCCTATTTCTTTAAACAGTAGAGGGAGCAATGACCCTTTCACTAGGTTATTGGCCAGTCCCTGAACTATGATTGCTGAGGATTGAACACCAACATTTCCAGCCATAGCTGCGATCAGTGGAGTGTAAAAAAATAAACTCCGTAATTCAGGTAATTCCATTATTTTTTCAAAGTCTTGAAGAATAAAAACACCTCCTAAACCACCAAGTAATCCTAGAAATAGCCAAGGTAATCGAGCTTTTGTAAGCTCAAAAACACCATCATTAGCTTCAACATCGTTAGATATTCCAGCCGCCAGCTGGTAATCCTTTTCTGCTTCTTCTTTAATGAGGTCAACGATATCGTCAATCGTAATTCTTCCCACTAATTGTTTTTTTTTGTCCACAACAGGAATGGCTTCCAAATCGTATTTTGACATAATATCAGCAACTTCTTCCCCGGGTTGATCGATTGTTACAGCATCAACTTGGGGAATATAAATATCTTTAACAATTGCCCTAGAATTGGCCGTTATCAAGTCTTTTAAAGAGAGTCTTCCCTTAAGAATATTGTGCTCATCTACTACATAAATGGAATGAACTCGAGTAACCTCTTCTGCCTGAGCACGCATTGCGTTGAGACATTTTAAAACACTGAGATTTTCTTCTACTTTTACCAATTCCTTCGCCATCAAACCTCCTGCAGTATTTTCGTTATAGGTAAGCAGCTCACGAATATCTTCAACATGGTCAGAATCTTTAATTTGAGACATGACAATTTCCTGTCTATCTTCTGGTAGTTCTGAAATAAGGTCAGCAGCGTCATCTGTATCGAGCTCTTCGATTTCTTCTGCAATCTCTTTGGCAGAAAGTTTTTCTAGTATTCTCTCTCTTATGTCTTCATCCACTTCTGCAAGTGCATCAGCTGTCTTTTCACTTTCTAGAAGTTTGATTAGATAAGTCGCTTGTTCAGTTGAGAGTTCGTAAATGACTTCAGCAATATCTGCGTAATGCAAATCCTTTAATCTTTTGCGCAGCCGCACATCAGAGCTTTTATTTATGAGCTCCTTGATGTTATCTATCACAGATTTACTGATTTCAAACTTTGGCATTTTCCACTTTTTTTGTCAGCGCAATGAATTCGTCTCCAGATAATTTTTCCGGTCGCAGGTCAAAGATACTATCTTCTATAACATTTTTTGGAATGCCAAGGCTTTTAAGACTGTTTCTTAAGGTTTTTCTGCGCTGTTGAAAACTTAGTTTTACGACTTTAAAGAGCAGTCTTTCATCGAAATCATTAGATAAATTCGTTTTTCTCGTTAGAGCAATGACCCCAGAATCTACTTTTGGAGGAGGTGAAAAGACTAATGGAGCTACACTGAAAAGGTATTCAGTATTATAGAAGATTTGACAAAGTACTGAAAGAATTCCATAGGCTTTACTTCCTGGTCTTTCACAGATTCTTTTGGCCACTTCTTTTTGGAACATTCCACAAAAAAAAGGAATTCGATCTCTGTTTTCAAGTGTCTTAAATACTATTTGACTTGAAATATTGTAAGGGAAGTTTCCAATAATTGAAAACTTTTCATTTCCAAAAAAACTTTTCAATTCCATTTTAATAAAATTTCCAGATATAATTTTATTTTTCAATGTCGGAAATTTTTTGGTTAAGAAACTTACAGCCTCATTATCAATTTCTATAAGTTTTAAATTGATATTTTTTTTGATTAAAAAGTTTGTTAATACTCCCATTCCTGGGCCAATTTCTAAAACATTTTTTCCATGATTAATAAATGGCTGATCAGTAATTTTTTCTGCAATATTTAAATCATTCAAAAAGTGTTGTCCTAACTTTTTTTTTGGAGTTACAGCTTTCATACTTTTAAATTATGATTTAAAGTTTTAGGCTAAATTTAGTAACCATTTACCTAATCAGAATATTAGGGAACAATGGAGGATTTGAATAAAACTTTACATTTAAGAATATCATTTTTAATCAATCATTTCAAACCCAGTATAAGCTATTAAAGCTTCGGGTATTTTAATCCCACTCTTAACTTGAAAATTCTCTAGTAGTCCAGCAACTACTCTAGGGATGGCGAGTGAACTTCCATTTAAAGTATGAACTAAAGCTTTTTTACCTTCACTATCTTTATATCTGATTTTAAGCCGTTCTGCCTGAAAACTGTTAAATGTGGATACAGAACTCACTTCTAACCATCGCTCTTGAGCTGCTGAATAAATCTCAAAATCAAAGGTTAAGGCTGAGGTGAAGCCTAAATCTCCGCCACATAACTTTAATATCCTGAAGGGCAATTCTAATTCAGCTAAAATGTTTTTTACATGATCTACCATTCCATCTAGAGAATCTCTGGAATTATCAGGTCTTTCAATTCTGACGATTTCGACTTTATCAAATTGATGTAGTCTATTGAGTCCTCTAACATTTGCTCCATAGCTGCCAGCCTCTCTTCTAAAGCAGGGAGTATATCCAGTCATACAGATTGGAAGCTCCTTATTACTAAGTAATTTATTTCTATATATATTAGTTAATGGAACTTCCGCGGTTGGAATTAGATACAAGTTATCTTCTTTAATGTGATACATCTGCCCTTCTTTATCTGGAAGTTGGCCCGTTCCAAATCCTGATAATTCATTAACTAGGTGTGGAACTTGATATTCTTTGTAACCAGCATCAATATTTTTATCGAGAAAATATTGAATTAGCGCTCTTTGAAGTTTAGCCCCTTTTCCTTTATATACAGGGAATCCAGCACCAGTAATTTTACTCCCAAGATCAAAATCAATTAGATTGTATTTTGTGGCTAATTCCCAATGTGGTAATGCCTTTTGAGGAAACTCAGGTATTAAGCCTGTACGAAAAACTTCTTCATTATTGTCCTCGTTATTTCCTGAGGGTACAATATCCTCGGGAATATTTGGGATTTGAGTTCTCAACGACATTAAGTCTGCTTCTATCTTTTGTATCTGTTCTTGCAAATCTTTTGTGACTATTTTCAAGTTTAGAGTTTCCACTTTTAGGTTGTTCGCTTCAACTTTTTTTCCTGATTTAAATAATATACCTATATCATTTGAGAGTTGATTGCTTTTTGAAAGAACCTCATCTAATTGAGTTTGGAGGGCGCGACGATTTTGATCAATTTCAAGGAGTTGATCAATAAGTTCGGGGTGTGAAAAATTTCTCTTGGCTAAACCCTCTTTAGCTTTGGTCGGGTTTTCTCTAAGATAAACAAGCGATAACATGTAATTTAATTTTTCATTACAAAGGTATGTGAAAGCATTGGATTTCTAATTAAACTAGAGGTATTGTGGGATCAATTTTTGACAATGCTTCTTATCAATATCTAATTGAATCTTAAGCTTTTCAATAGATTCAAACTTTTTTTCCTCTCTAATTTTTTCTAATATTTCAAGAGTCATTTCGTGGCCATAGAGGTTTCCATTAAAATTAAATAAATGTGTTTCTATTTGATTATTTTTTGCTGATATCGTTGGTCTAATTCCAATGTTCATCATTCCAAAATAGGTTTGTTTTTTTAGCCTTGTCCTTGCAAGATAGACTCCATTTTGAGGTTTGAGCTTATACTTTTCAAATATATTTAAGTTAGCTGTGGGGTAACCAATTTTTCTTCCCAATTCATCCCCTTTTATTATTTTTCCAGATAAATTAAATGGTCTGCTGAGGAATTTATTAACTAATTTAAAGTCTCCACTTATTATAGCATTTCGAACTTTGGTTGAACTTACCGAAATCGATTTAATATCTTGGGCAGGAATTTCATCAACCTCAAAATTATAATCTAAACCAAAACTCTTTAGGGTTTGAACCGTGGCCTCTCTATTTCGGCCAAAACGGTGATCATAACCAATCATCAGTTTTGATACTTTTAGACTATTTACTAAGATATCTCGTGTAAATTTTATGGCTGACATTCTAGAAAAATCCTTTGTGAAAGGATGAATAATCAAAACTTCCACTCCTAATTTTCTGAAAATATTTTTCTTTTCGTTCATGGTATCGATCATCTTAATATTTGAGTCCTTTTGCAAGACCATGCGGGGATGGGGAAAAAAAGTAAGCAATATCGTTAGTAAATTTTCTTTTTTCCCCTTTGCTACCATATCAGTGATAATTTTCCTATGTCCAATATGGACTCCGTCGAATGTTCCAATTGTTACAATTGATTCTCTTGAAGGTTTGTATTCCAATATGTTTTCAAATACTTTCATCTAAAATTAAGTATCACTTCAAAAGTACATTATAATTGCTTTAAGTTTTGTGGTCTTTTTTTTTTAATTTAAAGGAAAAATAATTGCATTGGTCATTCGACGAGTAATATTACTCTTTCTGTTCATTATTTTATTTTTCTTTAACGAGATCCAAGCCCAAGATTATTGGTCTAAAGCTGATAAAGAAATAGTCTTACCTCAAACATTTCAAGCAAGGGAAGATTGGCATTACTTATCATTGGATAATGATAAATTAAAAGCTTTATTAATACCTAAAAACATTTCTACCTCCGAGTCTCAGGAAAATAATATATCGATTGAGCTTCCAAATGAAAAGGGAATTGAAGAAACATTTTCATTAACTTCTGTTGCTGTTCTATCTCCTGAACTAGCCAGACAATTTCCTAAGATTAAAACTTATGTGGGAAGAAGTAAAAGTAGACCAGATGTATCTGTAAGAATGTCATATACACCAATGGGAATCAATGCTTGGATACGTTTTCCAGACGGTAAAAATAGATTTATTCAACCGATTGATAAAGATAGAAATTACTTGTCTTATTTGCGATCAGAGAATAATACGATCAGTAGTTTTGAATGTACTACTCCATTGGATCAAAATTCGATTGTAGAAGAAAAATTAAAACGAAGGGGAAGTAGTCTCAGAACCTCTGATAGCCATCTTAAAATATTCAGGTTAGCCATCTCTACTTCTGGAGGTTATACTTCTTTTTGGGGAGATGATGATCAAAGTAATGGTAGTAATAAAGAAGATGCTTTTGCTGCAGTAGTTAGTACAATTAATCGAGTTAATGAGATTTTTGAAAATGAATTAGGAATTCACTTGGAGTTGGTAAATGGTCTGGATTTAATTTATGACGACCCTGATAATGACCCCTACACTGATGATTTTGGTTCTGAGGTTCAAGAAACCCTTGATGAGGTATTTGGCTCTCAAAACTACGATATTGGGCACTTATTTGCATATTCTACAGCAAGCGGTGGAGGGAATGCTGGTTCAGTAGGTAACGTCTGCATAGATAATAAAAAAGGGTCAGCTTACAGTTATCATCCCTTTGAGGGATCATTTAATGATCCTTTTTTTGAGCGATCATTTTGATATCGATTATGTAGCCCACGAAATGGCTCACCAATTTGGAGCATTTCATACTTTTGGTTATGAAAATGAATTTGAGGGAGTAAGCTCAGAGCCTGGCAGTGGTTCAACTATAATGGGTTATGCTGGAATTACTGGATCGGACAATGTACAAAGGCATAGTGATCCTTATTTTCATTATCATAGTCTAAAAAATATAAATGATTATGTTCAAAATCAAACCTGCTATACCACAACATTAAATGAAAATGAACCCCCTACTGTAAATGCTGGTATAGATTATACTATCCCAATAGGTACTGCATATGAATTGAAGGCAACTGCGAGCGATCCAGATAATCTAAAATTGTATTACTGTTGGGAACAATTGGATAGTGGGGAAGTAGGAACTAATAATTTTGGACCTAATTTTCATTTGGGTAGTCAGGCTCGTTCGCTACCACCAACTGAAAGCGCTATAAGGACGATTCCAAGGATGGAGTCAGTTTTGGATGGAAAACTGACAGAAACGAATCCTACAATTGGAAGTAATTGGGAAACAGTTTCAAATATTGAAAGAACTCTAACATGGGGTGTAACTGTTAGAGATTATTTTCCTGCTTTAGCAAATGGAAAAGGTAAAACTACTTCTGATGCTAGAATAATAAAAGTGACATCTAAAGCTGGTCCATTTAAAATTTTATCTCAGGCTGAAGAAGGAATTTTTTGGGAAGGGGGCTCTAGGCAAATCGTTTCTTGGGATGTTTCAAATACTGATCAGAGCCCTATTAACACCAAAAACGTTTCAATTTTAATATCTAAAGACTTAGGACAGACTTTTAATGAAATTCTAGTTGCCAATACACCAAACGATGGTAATGAAGAAATAACTGTGCCAGCAGATATCAATTCCGATCAAGTGAGAATTAAAATTGTTCCTGATAATTCTATTTATTTCACTGTAAACACTCAAAATATAGAAATTCAACAGTCGCCATTTACTTTTTTATTTGATAAATATAATCAAGAGATTTGCGAGGAATCAGAAATTATTTTTAATTATTACTATGAAACTTACCTTGGATTTAATGAAGAAGTAAATCTCGGCATAAGCAACTTACCTGAAGGATTAGAAGCTGTTTTCTCATCACCTAAATTAACACAAGGCTCGAGTTCGGGAACCTTGAGGCTCTTAGGACTTGAAAATTTATCTAATCAGGATTTAACACTAGAGGTTTTCGCTCTAGGGAGCACAATTTCAAAAACAGTTGAGTTAGAACTAAGGGCTTTAAACGATAATTTTTCCAATATTGAACTTTTAAGCCCAACTATGGATGAAGAGGGTATTAGTAGAAATGTTACGTTGACTTGGGAGGTTGAGACTAGTGCTACTTCTTATATTTTAGAGGTAGCGAAAGATGTAAATTTTTCAAATATTATTGTTTCTACCTCTACCATTATGAACTCGTATTTTCTTAAAAATTTAGATTTTGCAGAGGAATATTTTTGGCGGGTTAAACCATTAAATATTTGTGGCACTGGTGCCTTTTCTGAAACTAGAGCTTTTAATACAACTTTGATTAATTGTAAAAATTATTACCCCTCAAGTCTGCCTAGTCAAATTAGTGATAGTCAAGGGGTTTTTCCTGGAGTAACAAAAGTCACTATAAATGTTTTTGATCAAGCTTTTATTGAAGATATCAACGTAAAGATATCTATTGAACATGCCTATATTGAAGATATTTCAATCTATCTAATTGCACCTAACCAAACCAAAATTAAATTATCACAGAATTTAGGAGAAAATTTGGGTAATTACATAAATACTGTTTTTGATCAGGAGTCCTCAAATCCAATTGTATTTGCACTGCCCCCATTTATAGGTTCATTTAGTCCAATTGAAGATTTATCAGATCTTTATGGCAATGAAATGAAGGGGGAATGGATACTTCAAATAGAGGATAATTTTGAAGGAACATCAGGAAATTTAACTGACGCTGAATTGCAAATATGCTACAGTGGAGAAATTATTCTAGATACTGATAATGATTCAATAGCAGACTTTAAGGATAATTGCCCAACTATAGCTAATAATGATCAATCTGATATTGATAGAGATGGGTTGGGAGACTTATGTGACTTGAATACCTTTAATAATTTTTTAATTACAAAATCAAATCCAACTTGTGCATTAAAGAACAATGGAATAATAAGTATAAATGGTAAGGCTCATTTTAGCTACAAAGCAGATATTAAGGGTCCCAATGGGTATTTTTCTCAAAAGAGATTTAATCACTTATATGATGCTACAATAAAAAATCTTTCTCCAGGGAATTATTCAATTTGTATAACTTCTGATGAGGAAATCAATTTTGAAAGTTGCTTCAAGACCTTACTTGAAAGTCCGGATCCGCTTAACGTTTTAACCGAGTTAAATTATCAAAATCAATCCCTTACAATTGATCTTTCAGGAGCTATAAACTATGAAATATTACTTAATAATAGCCGTTATAAATTAAATTCAGGAAGACACCAACTTTATTTAAAGGAGGGATTAAATAGGTTAGAGATTAGAACTAACCAAGAATGTCATGGAAAAGTGGAAGAGAATATTTATCTATCAGATGTATCAACTATTTATCCAAATCCAGCTTTTGATTCGGTTAACGTCTTATTAGGAGGACAAGCCAATGACTTTATAATCTCTATTTTCAGCATTCAAGGGGATTTAATAGAGCAATTTAAGGAGCAACATCTACCTAGTAACCGAACCTTTACTATTCCTTTAGATTATTATCCCAAAGGGGTTTATCTCATCAATGTTATTTGTGGAGATAAAATTGAGAATATCAAATTACTTAAGAGATGAAATTAGAGAATTTATTTTTGATATTAACTCTTTTTTTAGCCATTGCCTGTGAAAAAGAAGTAATCATAACCCCAGATCCACCCCTTTTAATTGGACCTGAAAATAACAATAGTTGTACCTCAGAGACAATTATTACATCTCAAAAAAGTCAAGTAAACTTTCTTTGGCAAGCTGCATTGAATGCAGATGAATATGAATTAGTAATTAGAGATATTCAAACAAATTTAGACATTCAATTAAATACGTTTCGGACTTTTAGCCCTGTGGTTTTAGACCGTGGTAAACAGTATTCGTGGTGGGTAATCTCGAAGTACAATGCGGATCAAACCTTTTCAAAAAGCAGAATTTGGACTTTTTATCTAGAGGGTCCCCAAAAGTCAAGTCATTTTCCATTTCCTGCAAATCTTTTAAATCCAAAATCTAATGAACAAATAAGTTTGAATGATGGAAAATATATTTTTATATGGGAATCAACTGACCTTGATGAAGACATAATTGAATATGACTTCTATTTAGGCTCTGATCCTGATGAGTTAACTCTTTTGGCAGAAAGATTATCATTAAACTCGATTGAGTTATCGCTTAATCCCAATCAATTCTATTATTGGAAAGTTATAACTAGAGATTCAGAGGGTAATGTTTCTAGTTCGCCTGTTGAAGGTTTTAAAACTTCTTTTTAAGAGGTTTTACCATTATATAAGTTCATGGATTTTTCAAGTCCTCTTTGGATGAAAGAGAGGGCAATCTCCTCACATTTTATTATACCTTTAACTACCTGATTTTTTTCTTCAGAGCTAAATTTTCCTAGTACAAAATCAATTTGGTTAAAACTTTTATCATCATTCTTAATTCCGAATCTAAGTCTTGGGTAGTTATGTGTATTAAGATGTGCTTCGATGTCTTTTAGTCCGTTATGACCTCCATCACTTCCTTTTCCCTTAAGCCTAAGTTTAGCTAGGGGAAGATGGAGATCATCAGTAACTACTAAGATATTTTCAATGGCTATGTTTTCTTTTAAAGCCCAGTATCGAACTGCTTTCCCACTTCGATTCATCAGGGTAGAAGGTTTGATAAGAATAATTTTTTCCCCTTTAAAACGTAATACACCTTTTTTGCAAAGCTTAGATTCTTCCATATCAGCCTTATACTTTTCAGCAATGTAATCAATTACTTCAAATCCAATATTATGACGCGTATTTTTATAATCAGCACCAATATTTCCTAAACCAACGATTAAGAATTTTCTCATGTCAATCGATTTTGATTTTCCTTTAAGCCAACGGAGGATCATCTTGTAAAAATAAAAAAAGCATCTCATCTAAGAGATGCCTTAATTTAAAATCAAATATTATAGAAATTATTCTGCGGGAGTACCACTTTTAGTTTCTTCTACTTCTCCTTCCTCAGAATCCTCAGTTGTTTCATCCTCTACTTCCTCAACTTCAATTGAAGCTCTTGAGGTTCTCACTTTACATACAACCATGTTGTCAGGGTGTAAAATAATATAATCACTAGTTTTAAGCTCTTCAATAATAAGCTTATCCCCTAATTCAAGTTCAGAAATATCGGCCTTTATAAAGTCTGGTAGGTTAGAAGGTACAGCTCTTACCTTAAGCTTTCGTTTATTAATAGATAAGACACCGCCGCTAATCAATACTCCTGGTGCGGAACCTTCAAAAATTACTGGAATTTCCATAGTAACAGGTTTGTCGTCAAAAACCTGATAGAAATCAACGTGAAGAATCTTGTCACTAACAGGATGAAATTGGATATCTTGTAAAATGGCATTAATTTTTTCTCCTCCTTCTAAATTAATTACTACAGTGTGGGCATTAGGGGTGTAAACTAATTTACTGAAATCAAGTTCGTTTGCGGAAAAATGGATTGGATTTTCTCCTCCATATAGTACGCAAGGAACCTTATCAGCATTACGAAGTGCTTTAGTAGCTAACTTGCCTACGCTTTCTCTTTTAGATCCTTTTATTGTAATAGATTTCATTTTTGTTTAATTTATATTATGTAGTTGTTACTAATAGATTTGTTGTGGTGAACATTGTGCATAGTCTTTGCAAATATTTTTGCACAACTTAATACTTTAATTTTTTTACTTTTCTTCTTTGATGGGATAGTATCGGAAACTATTAGTTCCTCTAAACGAGATTTTTCAATTTTATCAAAAGCATCTGCAGATAGTAATGCATGTGTACATATTGCTCTAACAGATAATGCTCCCCTTTCCATCATCAAATCAGCGGCCCGAGTAAGTGTTCCAGCAGTATCGACCATATCATCAACTAAAACTACATTTTTACCAGTCACATCACCAATGAGCTCCATATTAGTAATCACATTTGCTTTAGCTCTTTGTTTATAACAAATGACAACGTCAGACTCCAAAAATTTAGAATAAGCGTATGCTCTTTTTGAACCACCCATGTCTGGTGAGGCGACAGTTAATTTATCTAAATTAAGTTGTTGCAAATAAGGTATGAAAATTGCCGAGGCAAATAGGTGGTCAACAGGTTTTTCAAAGAAACCCTGAATTTGATCTGCGTGTAAGTCCATTGTAATAATCCTTGTAGCACCTGCAGATTCAAGAAGTTTAGCAATAAGTTTTGCACCAATCGGGACTCTAGGTTTATCTTTTCTGTCTTGGCGAGCCCACCCAAAATATGGCATAACCGCAGTGATGTGTCTAGCTGAAGCTCTTTTCGCAGCGTCTAGCATTAAAAGCATTTCCATAAGATTTTCTGAGCTAGGATGTGTTGAACCCACAATAAAAATTCTAGCACCTCTTACAGATTCTTCAAAAGAGGGTTGAAATTCCCCATCGCTGTAGTGCGAAAAGTTTACCTGACCTAGTGGCAAGCCATATTCTCTAGCTATGGCAGTAGCCAATTCAAAGGACTGGTTACAACTAAATAATTTTACCGGAGTTTTCAATGGTTAGTGCTTTTTGGATTGCAAATTTATAAATAAAATCAAGTCGTTAAAGCTTATTCATCAATAATTTAGAATGAAACTTCTTTAAAATTATTAATTTTAGCGTCGCTGCCTTGGTGGCGGAACTGGTAGACGCGCTGGATTCAAAATCCAGTTCTTTCGGGAGTGTGGGTTCGATTCCCACCCAAGGTACTTTAACCTCGCAATTTTTGCGGGGTTTTTTCTTTGAAAATATTTAATAAACTAAAAAAAATGGATTTAATGAATTTAATTTGAGCTTACTTATAATTGACCATAATAGTTCAAATAAGTCCAATTGATTTTATTTAAAAAGTTATAGTTTTTGGCATATAATATTTCAAAAAAAAATTAAATATTAGCTACTTTTAGCCCATGAATAGAAAAATATATTTTCAATTATTTTTATTATTACTTTTCAGTTGTTCAAGGGCTGAAAAAGAGGTTCAAGAAGACTTATTTTTCTCAAATACAACTGAATCGACAACTGAAAATAGCTCAAATATTCAAAATACAATCGAAGATTCTAGTAATGGAGGAACTATAGCTGAGGATTCCTCTTCAACTACTCCTAATGAGGAAATTGAAGGTAATGGAGTAGTAACTATAGGTGGACCGCTTGAAAAATATCTCACATTAAATAAATCGATTACCTATCAAAAAGTTGATGGATTTGGCGCTGGAATAAAGCGAAGGACTGAGGATTTATATAAGCTCTCTAGCTCTTTGAGAGAGAAAGTTGAAAAATACTGTTTTCACGATTTAGAGGTAAATATGATTCGCTTTTTTATTTATCATGATTTGGAACCTATTAACGATAATGACAATCCTCTAGAATTAGACGAAAGTAAGTTGGATTGGACTCCTTTTGACAGCGATCCAAATAAAAATAGGACGCGATATGTAGGTGAGGCTTTAAATAATGCAATGTTTTTAAGTAAAAATGGATTTGATCATATAATTGGAAACTGTAATAGTCCGCCTGGTTGGTTAAAATCCAACGGAAAACACAACGGTGGTGGAACACTAATAAATGGAGGTGAATCGGAGTACAGTGAATTTTTAATTGCTACGCTAAAGGGACTTAAAACAAGATATGGAATTAATATGACTGCAATTTCTCCTACCAATGAGCCAGATTATGAAGTTGCTTATGAGTCTATGGATACACCGCCAACCGAATTGTCTAGCATTATTTTGAATCTTGATGATCGTCTTGATCGGGAAGGCTTGAGCGATATAAAAATTGTTTCTCCGGAGTGTTTTAGGGTACATCAAAATTCAGAAAGGTCTACAACAACATATATCAATGCGATGTTTGCTGATGATAAGGTTAAAAATGCAGTCGATATTGTTGCTACTCATACTTATGCAGATCCCAATCATAATGCTAATTGGAGGTTATTAAAACAGGCGGCATCTGATAAGCCTGTATGGGTTACAGAGTCAGGAGTCAATCGAAGTTTAGATCAATCTATGAGTGACGCTGCTAACTACATCAAGTGGATTATTAGAGGGTTTAATGAGGGCGGATTGACAGCATATATGTTACATCTTTTTTATGGTGAGGCAGAGGAAAGAGGCTATTCTAGTCTAGTTGCTTGGACACCTTCAGGGGAAATAATTTTACCAAAAAGATATTATTCCTTAAAACACTTTGCTAATCTTATTAAGCCAGGATACCTTAGAATTTCAGCCGATTTAAGTGAGGCAAATATGTTTGTACTTGCATTTAAATCTCCAAATGAGGACAAAGTAGTTTTACAAATATTTAACCAGGGTATTGAACAGAATTTATCTATTGACGTAATTCCAGGTTCAAAGTCAATTCAACATATTATTACCTCTGACAATGAGGGAGAAGATTTTATTTCAAAAAATTACTATTCCCCTGATAAGAATTACTTTAACTTAAATGTTCCATCAATGACACTGAACTCGATTATTTTCAATCTGAATTGATGGCAAAACATATTATTGATTCTCCATAAGTTGACTATCAATCTTTTTGCCAAGGCTATCCATTAATTTATTATATGATTTTAAATGTGATAAATTATTCATTTGTAAAGGGTCTAAATTATTTTCATAAATCATTCTGTCTAAAATCTTATCTCCAATATTATATTTCCATTCAGAGTAGAAAAAATTATCAGACATATAAGTGTCACCATTTATATATCTTGAAAAAGCAAATGTTTTAGTTGTTTTATTTGGGTCATTTAAATTCTCTACTAATGAGTTTCCTTGAAGATTTTTGGGTCCATTTATATTTAGGAGTTCACAAATAGTAGGGTATAGGTCAACTAATTCAGCAAATGAATCAGATTGAGAAGATTTTGTTAATCCTGGAACTTTAATTATTAATGGTACCTGTAACTCTGTCTTGAAGAGACTATGCTTTGACCATCTGTTATGTTCTGACAAGCTGAAACCATGATCACTAGTTAAAATTACTATCGTATCCTCAGCAAGACCCAATTCATCCAAAGCATTTAAAACACGACCGATTTGAGCATCAATATAACTGACACAAGCATAATAAGCATGAATTAGTTTTTTTGCAAGCTTTTCCTCTACATCAACATTTTTGGTAATGTCTTTATATGCAGTCAGTTCATACCATGTCTGAGCTCTTTTAGGAGCCGTAAATGGAAAATCTTTGTTAATGGGAAATTTAATTTCAGTTGGATCATAAAGATCCCAATATTTTTTGGGAGCATTAAAAGGAAGATGAGGTTTTACAAATCCACTAAATAGCAGAAACGGTTTCCCATCATCTTTTAATTTTATAAGATCAGAGATAGTTTTTGTTGCAATTTGGCCATCAAAATAGGCGTCATCATCCACTATAGCCGCTTCATAAGCTGGCACCTCTTTTTTCGATTTTTCGTTTTCGATGTTTTCCTCTAGTTTATAATTTCTCCAAGTTACTTCTTGAGGAGGGTCCCAAACCTCTGACCAGGTGTGTTTCATGTCAGCTGAATTATGTGATACTTTTCCATTACTTATTGTAGTGTATCCATTATCCTTAAGTAATCCAGAAAGCGTTATAGCATCTGGCATCTCCTCATCAATTCTTGAGAAATAATTTACAAAACGGGTTTTATTTGGACGAAACCCTGTAAGTAAACTTGCACGCGAGGCACCACATACTGGAATATTACAAAAAGCATTGTTAAACTGAACTGATGATTTCGATAGTTCCTCAATATTTGGCGCTATAATATGTTTTTTCCCATAATTAGGCAGCTCAGGTCTTAAGTCATCTACAATAATAAAAAGGACATTTTTTGGTTTTTTTTCCTGTGAAAAGATTTCCTGTGAAAAAATAAATAGTGACAGAAAAATTATGGATTTAAAGAATTTATATTTCATATTTAAAATTTTGAACTTGAGATTTATCTCAAGTTTAATTTATTGTTGGGTTAAAATCATTTTTTTAATGGCGTAATAGGCAGGTTTCGGTTTTAATTTAGAATCAAAAATGAATCGATGTTTATTATGATGAGGACCTGGTTTACCATCCACCATACCCCAAGTGTTAAAAGTAACAACACCTTGATCTTTTTTTGAAAGTAAGACACCTATTATATTTGCATAAGCTTTAGCCTGCCTCTGAAGTGCTTCATTTGAATTATTTCCATCCTCAATTCGGTAATCCATTTCAGTTACATGGAAATCTAAATCGTTTTTATGTGCCCAATCGATTAAATCGCCTAAAAATTTTAATTGTGAACTATCATTCGCTAAAGGTTGGTCGCTCCTAAGGTGTGCTTGCCATCCTAGACCATTTATTCTCAGTCCTTTTGATCTTAGGTAAAGAATTGTTTTCTTTACTTGCCTCCACATTTTGGGCTCCATTCCCCCATGCTGGTTGAAAACCAAACTGATGTTGGGTGCATAACGATTGGCAATTTCAAAAGCCTTAATTATATATGAAGGATAACCATTTTCATCTCTCCCAATTTGTACCCACGGGTTTTCCCATTTATCCATTCCTGGTTTTTCTTTAAACCAATTTCCTTCTCTTGTTATCGTCTCATTTACTACGTCCATCCACTTTACACTCGGCTCTTGATTCATTTTTTTACACAGGGCTGTGAAATATTCAGTCATATTTTTTTCGAGTTCTTTTGGGGTTCTATTATCTGCTTTTGCCCACCTCGAAGCTTGTGGGCTTACCGGACCGTGTATCCTTAATTTAATTTGGTATTTATCTGCAAAACTTAGATAATCATCTATTAAGGTCCAGTCCCATACTCCAGGGGAAGGATGAACTCTAACTTGTTTTGCGCAATTCTCGGGAGTTGAGTAAGTAAATTCTCCTAAGAATAGATCTGATACTTTTGTATTTAGCTGATCATGATTTAAAGTTGCCCCAATGACTACATTATTGTTATCGTAATTATTTTGATCTAATAATTTTTGAATACCAATTCCAAATTTACTTTTGGGTTTATTGATAAGGGTTTTCTTTGGAGGACTTAAAAAAGCCAATCCATCTGCTTTAATTTTCTTGTAAATACTTTCATATCCATCGACTTGTATCAAATTTTCTGTTTCTAAGGGATCTTTAGAATAATCAAATAATTCCTCTTGAATGATATCTTTTTCACTTATTTCTTTCCCAATTTTTGATTTATTGATCCAAAGGGTATACCTGTAATCTGATGATCTAAAGCTGTAGCCCATATTTTGATTTCTTAGGTACTGGCTAACTGCATATTCTTTAACGGACTGAACTGAGCCATCCATTAATGGCAAGAGTGATTTGCCATCCAATCCATTATGCAAAGGAATATTGGCTAGTTCACAAAGTGTTGGAAAAATATCGACAAATTCAGTTGGGGAGTAAACCTTTCTAGGTGTTTGATCTTGAGGGGCATATATAATTAGAGGGGATCTAGTGGCCTGCTCAAAATTGGAATGCTTATTCCACAAACGGTGATCACCCAAATGATAACCGTGGTCTCCCCAAATAACTATAATGGTGTTGTCCATTAATCCTTTTGCATTTAATTTCTTTAAGATTTTTCCTATTTGAAAATCGATAAAAGTTACACATGCATAATAACCGTGGATTAATTCTCTTTCTAAATTATCATCTAGTTGTAATTGTCTATTTTCATCTAATTTATAGTCCCAATCAGGTGCTGAAAATGAGCGCATTTCACCGGAATTGTGATACGATAATCTACCTGTATTCTTTGCCCTTTCTCTAAACTCAGCTAATGGCATACGTTCCCTCTTATAAAGATCCCAATATTGTTTTGGGGCGGAAAACGGAAGATGAGGTTTTCTAAAACCAACTGCCAGGAAAAATGGAGATTTACTGTCTTTGGTCAAATCATCAATCATATCAACTGCTTTAGCTGCAATAACTCCATCTGCATATGCCTGATCAGGTTTATCACTAAATGAGACGGGTGGCTTATATTTATTTTTTAGTGATTCGCCTAGATTGCCATTTCTGCTTATGCCATCTTTTTTTATGATAGAATTAATGTTAGCCTTTATTTTTTCATTTTGATAGTCTCCAAGAGTAGGGGGTCCGAAGGGTTTGGGGTAAGATAGCTGGTGAGGCTTAACAAATGGAATACTCCATGAAGGGGCATCGCTTTTTTTATCTACTCCCCTGGGGTCGAATATTTTTCCAACTCCAGCAGTAATAAATCCCATGGCTTTGAAATGTTGTGGAAGGGTGACAATATTGGGCTTCTTATCTCTCATTTTGGTATTTAAATCGTAAACCTTGGTATAATCTGGACGTTTTCCTGTCAAAAGACTTATCCTAGACGGACTACAAATCGCTTGTTGTGTGTGATTATTTAAAAATAAGGTTGACTTACGCGCTAAGAAATCAAGATTAGGTGTTATAGCCATCGCATCACCATAGCTTCTTATAGTTGGTTTTAAATCATCAACTGCGATGAAAACAATATTATAGGAAGTATTGTTTTGAGCTTTACTAAATGTCAGAAACAATAAGTAAATTACAACAAATGTATTTCTGTATTTTTTCCTTGATGAAATTAGAACCAATTTATTTCAAGTTATTATCTATGTTAATTTTATTGAAATGACTTAAAAAAAAACCCGCCATTTTAAAAAATTAGCAGGTTTTAAAATACTTAATCATTAAAATAATTTGACAATAAAGAACTAATTACTTAGTATCAGCTTCTTTTCTTGCTTTGTTACTCAGACTCATGACCTTATTCGCCATTTTTTTTCCAAACCGATCAGTTAGTTTATTTTTAGCGTTCACATATTCTTCAGTATAAATCTCTCTTTTTTGCTCTTGTGAAAGTCCTTTGCCTCTGATTTTTTTCGATGCGTTTACCACGCGATCTAAAAAAACTTGATTAATAAAAGCCGTGTCCTCTTCTGTAAGTTCCATATTTTTAGCAACATAATCTGAAAATAGTTTTGCTCTATCTACTTGATATTTATTTGCAGTTTGTGCAAGGCCAACTATAGGCAAAGCAAGAAAAAGAATTAAAAATAATTTTTTCATTTTAAATACTTTAATCAATTAATTCGTTAGTGTTGATTTCATCCGTTGGAAAAGGCAAAAACATAACTTTACCTTCATCTTCTGATAGAATAAGATCTCTGTTAGCTACATAATGAGCAGTACCAATTTTATCGTTATTTGGTTTAATAGTATTCTCCAAGAAATATTGGAAACCTCTTCTTCTGTTATTATGTGCATCCTGTCCCTCTCCTAAAAGTTCAAACTTATACTCATCCATAATTGCGTCTCTAAATGATGCTTGACCTTGACTATATTCAGCTCGAGCAGTTACTCCTGCCCTAGAAAGAACTTCATTAAGATAAATCATTTCCTCACCATTTTGAAGTTCGTTTGATATTTCGGCTAACATCAAAAGTAAGTCAGCATAACGATATATAAGAATATTTTGACTGTTGTATTGTTGGTTATGAGAAGTGTCTTTTTCAACAAATTTAAAGAAGTAGGGATGTGCATTCCTGAAGTTATTTCTATTTTGTCTTACAGGCCAAACCTCAACTGGGTTACCATTATCTGCACGATTCCAAGAAGATAAATAAGTCCCAGCAATTCGATTGTCATTAGGGTAAGTAGCTACGTGATAATCATAAAAAGTTGCAAGAACACTGAACCATCCAAAATGCATCCCCATTTTATATTTAAATGGAGTATAGTTTCTTCCCATTTGAGAATTCGCTGCAGCTTCAGAAATTTGAAGCTCAAAAATTGATTCCGTAGAATTTTCTCCATCAGTACTAAAAAGGCTACCAAAATCGCTAACTAAAGTATATTGTCCGTAAGCTTTTTTCGCTTCATTATAGGCCTCTTGCCAATAGTTACTAATCGATGGATCAGCAATCGTTGCATTGGTAGCCATAGTCATATACAATTTTGCCAATAACATTGAAGCAGCGTGTTGTTTAGGATAACCCTTGCCAGCATCCCCATTCATAAGGCTTTGAGCCATTTTAGCATCCGAAACAATTTGAGCGTAAACTTCAGCCTGAGTAGATTTAGCTTTATTAAGGTTATCAGATGAGGGTAATTCTAACCATAAAGGAATGTCTCCCCACAAACGAACTAAATTAAAATAGGACCATGCTCTAATAAAATATGCATGACCAGCTACATCATTAATAGGGTCAAGTGCATCATTTTCATTGATTGCTACATATGAAATTATTGCATTACTCCTAGCAATTGCAGAGTAGAGTCCCCGCCATAGAAATGCTGAATCAGCATCTAGAGTGGGCTTTAATGAATATAAGTTAGCATTATTTACATTGTTTACATTGTTACCATTTTTTCCGGTACCAAATAGTCCTGAAAAACCATTTACTACGAAATACCTTCTTTCTTGGGCATCATAATTGGTTAAGGCTTCATAGGCGCCGTCCCTTGCAGCTGCAGCTGTGTTGGGGTCAGTGTATATATTACTATCAAGAAAAATTGGTGATTCATCAAGATCACAGGAAAGATAAATTCCTGAAAGCATTATAAATAATAGGGCTTTGAAGTAATTTGATATATTGTTTATTATAAATTTTTTCATGATTTCGTATATTAAAAGTTCATGTTAATTCCTACCAAAATATTCTTAGCGTTTGGAGGACTGTGCCAATCCACACCTTGAATAAGACCTGTCCACATAAAGCTTGTGACCTCAGGATCAAAGCCAGTATAGTCTGTCCAAGTAAACAAGTTTTGACCAGTAACATAAACACTTAGTTTTGACGGTTTAAATGCTGACGCGCCTCCAAAGAACTCATTCACAGGAACATCATAAGCCAATGTTACATTATTTAATCTAAGGAAACTTCCATCTTCTAAAAAGTTGTCAGTCATTGTCCTTCTGTTTATATGTTTTTGATACCCAACTTTTGGATAAGTGGTATTAGGGTTTTCAGGGGTCCAAGCGTTAAAATAGGCATCTGACATTATATTTCTAGCAAAGTTTCCTCCCTCAGCCATTGCTGTCCCTAGTTGTGGTGTTGCTCCATTAGCTATTTGATTACCTTCAACACCATTAAATAGCATACTTAAAGATAAATTTTTGTATGAAGCATTAATGTTAAATCCATAAACAAAGTCAGGATTAGGGTTCCCAATAATCGTCCTATCTAATGTATTTACCTCGCCATCACCGTTTGAATCAATAATCTTGAGATCACCTGGCTCAGACATAACACCATCAATTAGATACATTTGATCATCCTGTTGAAAGATACCATCAGTTTTCCAACCATAAAAAAGCGCAGCTTCCTCACCATCAATAAATGCATTTGCAGGATGAGAAAAATGTTGGCCTCTACTTATTGACTGGCCTTGATAAAAAGCTCTTTTCTCTAATTTTCCATCAATCAAAATATCAGCAGGTGGCAAACCTAGATTTACAATCTTAGTTCTATTAAATGCTATGTTTCCACCTATTGAAAGGTTTAAGTCCTCTCTTTCCAATGCTGCTATATCAAGTCCAAGTTCAATTCCTTTGTTCTCAAGTTCCCCTCTGTTTAGAGAAATATTAGAAAAACCTGATGAGGTAGGTATTGGGGCAACTTGAAGCAGATCTTTTGTAGTCTTATCGTACACATCTACAGTTCCAGAAATCCTACCATTTAAAATTCCAAAATCAACTCCAACATTTATTTGCTCCGTAGTCTCCCAAGTTAATTGATCATTAGCAATATTATTTAAGATTAAAGGAATAGTAGTTCCATTACCAGGAGTACCATATAATACGTTTGGATCTGAACCAAAATTTGAAAGGGTTGCGTATGATCCTATACCATGATTTCCAATTTGACCCCATCCTGCCCTTACTTTAAAGTTAGAAAAAAGATCCAAATCTTTTATAAAATCCTCACTGCCTGCTCTCCAAGCAAAGGCAAATGAGGGGAAAAAGCCATATCTGTTGTCTTCACTGAATTTTGAGACCCCATCTCTCCTGAAAGTTGAGGTTAAAACATATTTGTCTCTAAATGTGTAATTAAATCTTCCCAATAATGAAAACATCTTTTGGTCTTGTGCAATATACGCTAAGGGGGTTGTTATGTTGGACCCTAGAAAAGGTTGCCTTACGGTTAACTGAGTAGAATCAAAATTTGTTACTATGTAAACACTTTTTTCGACATCTCTGACATCATAAGTTACACCAAGTGTTGCATTTACTCTATGATTTTTATTAAAGTTTCGGTTAAATCTCAAAAAATTATTAACCTGATAAGACTTTTGATTTAAACCGTTTAGCACTAACATTCCGTTATTAACTGCTCCTTGGAAGGTTGTTACTCCATAAAAACGTCTTCTGTCTTTACTTCTCATATTTCCTCCAGCCTTGAATTCGTATGAAAGACCTTTGATAGGGAAATCATATTTTACAGACAAAGAACCAATAAGTCTATCCTCTACTGATTCGTCATGATAATCATCTATCCAAGTGTAAGGGTTTGCATTAAAGTCATCGTCATCTTGTGCTAAATCAGGATCGGTAAAGTCATCTATTATACTTGGATTAGCTGGTCTAAAAGAAAGAATATTTCTTACAAAACTTTGCTTGTTTCCAATTAGGTCGCCACCTTCAGAAAAATCTGATTCAGAAAAGAAAGCACTAAATCTAGCCTCAACTTTTAAATTATCAGTAACATTTTGGTTAACATTAATTCTGATGTCTCCCGATTTAAAACCTGAATTTTTTACAAGTCCAGCTTGGTCATTGAAACCTGCTGAGATATAATAGTCTCCCTTCTCACTCCCTCCAGATACAGAAGCTCCAAAATTTGTGCTTTTACCAACTTGTAAAACTTCATCTTGCCAATCAGTCAGTGAAGCCGGTTCAGCTTGTAATACATTACCTGAATAACCAAAAACTGTTCCGTCAATTACCTCCCAATTTCGAGGGTTGCCTGCCCAGTCTTGAACGTCATTATCGTAATTTATGTAATCCATAGGGTCAAGAACATCAATTCTTTTTGAAAGACTTCTGAATGAAGAACTATAGAATACATTTATATCATTTTTATCTTTTTTACCTTTTTTAGTTGTAATTAAAACTACACCATTAGCTCCCCTAGAACCATATATAGCAGTAGCAGATGCATCTTTTAGTATTTGCATACTTTCAATATCTCTAGGATTTATACCATTTAGTCCATTTTGTTGCTCTTGGCCAGTATTTCCAAAACCACCTGTTCCTTGAGTACCTTCTCCAGCAGATGAGATAATAACACCATCAACAACATAAAGAGGCTCGTTATTCCCTCTTAAACTGTTTGTTCCTCTTATTCTTACACTAATTCCTGAGTTAGGATTAGCTGCGTTTTGTGTTACTTGAACACCAGCAGCCCTACCTTGAAGTAATTGATCAATAGTAACGGATTGTCTAGCAATATTGTCCTCCACTTTCACAGAAGCTACGGACCCTGTTAGATCCCGCTTTAATACTGTTCCATATCCGACAACTACTACCTCGTCAAGCTCAGATACGTCAGGACTTAAATTTACATTAACTGTACTTTTGCCAGTAATATTGACTTGGCTTTCAAGAAAGCCAATGTAAGAAAAAATTAGTGTGTCAGATCCTTCAGGGATATTTACACTGTAATTACCATCAAAATCAGTAATAGATCCAACTCCATCTGATCCTTTAACAGATACCGTTGCCCCAGGAAGTGGGTTTCCTGTATCGTCAAAAACCACTCCACTAACAATGGAATCTTGGGCCATTATTAATGAGGGTAACATTAAAAGTGTTATTAAAAACTTTTTCATTTGTTTGGTTTAAATTAATTGCTCAAAATTAACTAGTCGCTAACCTTCAACTTACAACTTTTGGTTTATTTTTTATAATAAATTAATCAATAATTGGAAAATCTTTGTTCTGGTCTATTTCCTTTATAGGAGTTTTTAAGCTTTAGTTTTGAGTAATTAAATTAATCAACCTTAAATGAAAAGACTATGGAGTAAGAGCTATTGTTGTTAGAATCAGTTGCTTTAACTCTCCAATAGTAATTATTTCCTGAACTAACTTGTACAGACTTAGATTTAGCTGATAGGTTTTTGTTTGAAGAAATAGGCTCTTGTAATCCATCAGTTGTATCAATATAAAGGCCATAAGTAAGGGATGAATTTTCTGGGTGAGATCCCTCCCAGCTTAGCTCAACTGAAGTAGTGCTTGATGGGAATACATGTCCAGAAGAAGGAGATATAAGAGTTGATGGATAAGGGGGATAGTTACTTATTCCATTCCCTGATAAATAGAATTTCCAAGTAGAAGATTCAGCAGTCTTGGATGTGCCATTCCTTTTTGACGTAACCTTCCATGAGTATGGTGTACCATTGCTTAGTGTAACCGCTTTGTTTGTAGACGTTATGTTTGTTTGATTGATTACTTGATTAGAATTTAAATTAGTAATTCTAAGATCATAACTATCTGTATTATTTCCTGCAGTCCATTGAAAGTTTACACTACTTTGAGAATTACTTACAGATGTTCCTTCCTCACAGACTTTGTTGTTCGTAGGACTTGTTAGCATTGCCACAGAGGGAGGATCAACTGTTTGAACGGGAGGGGTGATTACATCATCACTACCACCGTCACCTCCACCTCCACAAGAAATTATGAAAAGGGATGCAAACGCAAAATATTTGAAAAACACCTTTTTCATTCTCTAACTATTTTAACTGTTTTATCAACTGTTTTACCGCTTAATTGAATCAGGTAAATCCCTTTTGAAAATTCTTCTAAATTGATTTGAACCTTTCTGCTAGATTGAATTTCGTTACAACTCGTTTTAAGGATATTACCATCTCCATCAATTACTCTAATATCTACAGTACTGTCTTTTCCATGAATATATAGGTTTACATTATCCTTTGTTGGATTGGGATAGAACTCTACTTCTTCACTTATAAATACTTCCTCTGTGTATGATCCTTGGCAAGATTTATCAGTCCTAACCATTAGAAAGTTTACACCTTTTTTGAGATCAATTTTAGGATTTGAATGGTCAAAATCTTTTTCAATACCATTGTGAACGATAGTATATTTGTCTGAGCCACTTAGATCAAACGAAATAGACCTATTTGCATTATTAACTCTCGAGGAAGCGGATAGGGGAGCTGGCTCCATGATGTTAATATCAAAACACTGATTATAACCACTCTTATCCTCAACAGTGAAACAAAGGTTGTACTGACCAGTATTTAAATTAGTTATTGATTTAGAATATCCACTTGATGAATTTAAGTTATGAGTATCGTTCCCATTAATTGTAAGGGTGTAGTTTAAATTTTTGTCTTTGGCAGATACATCTATTGAACCATCGGATGAACCTCGACAACTTAAATTTTCAATTGAAATAGAAAAATTATCATTAGGAAGAGAGAATATTTTATTACCGTTTACATCATTGGAATTTGAGTATGGATCATTTGGATTGGCATCATTTTGATTAATTACTCCGTCTTTGTCAGAATCATAAATTAGCTCTACAACATCATAATTAATATCATTTGCTGAACCTTGATAACCACTTCTCATTTGAACAATCTCAAAATAACCGTCCCCATCTAAATCAACCGGTATTTTGAATCCTTTGAACCATCCCGACGGATCAATAAACCCAGACGAATTCTTATGATTTTCTGGAAACACAACCTTTGTTGGAATAAATTTTTTTCCATTATTTATAAAAATAAAATAGTTGTAATCTCTACTTGACATTTCATCAGCTCCAGTAGAATTGAAGTACCAGCCATTTTGGGGGACTATATCCACATCTCCATCATTATCGAGATCGACTACGTGGATCCCATTAGCATGGTTATATGACAGGTCATAATTAAAATTATCGGAATCCATGACTCCATTATGATTATTACTTAAATCTATATTGAAATCTTTATATGAGGACCAACCTATCCATTTGCTTGTAATATCTGCTCCATCATGGTCAAAAACTCTTATGTGACCCTGTTTATAGGTATAATTTTCCATGAATAATAAAATATATTCATATTCATCATCTTCATCCAAATTTTCTACAAATACGCACCAGTCATCAGCAATTACATAGTCCTGATCAATTCCTTCAAAAATATTAACAGTATTATATGAATTAAAATCTATTTGATCATTAATATTAAAATTCAATATTTCAAGAGATAAAAATTGGTGTGCCTCTTCATGTAAATCATATGAAGATTGATAACCGTGATTTTCCCAATATTCGTCACCTGAAAATCCAATATGGTTTCCATGTTTATACTTTTTTCTAAATAGTGGTAAATATAGTTTACCTCCTTTCTCATAGACCAAATTAGAGTCAAAGGAGTTAGGATATTTTAGAAATTCCTCCCTGGTAAAAGCAAAATTCAAACTGAAGACTTTTCCCTCCTTTGAATCATTTATATCATAATACCTGATTATATGCGCTTCCCTTTTGTTATTTATCGAAGTCATATTTTCTCTTGTATTGTAAGCACTTGTTATAACTTCATCAACTCCATCTCTGTCAATATCAAAAGCCGTTGAATTATATCTATTCAAAGGACACTTTGTGAACTCCCCATATTGAAATGTATCATCAATTTCATATTCTTTGAAGCCATTACCTGTATTGATAAATAATTTATCGTGCGTGTTAAAAGGACAACCATCAATATAAAAATCTGGCTGATACCCATCTCTTCCATGATAATTTTGAGTATGATGAAAAATGTCTACCAACCCATCACCATTAAAATCTGAAACACTTCTATGAATTTGAGCAGCATCTCCTTTAACAAAAATTGAATAATCTTCATCATACTCAAAAGATATGATTCCATTATTATTTTTTTGAATTAAAAGAGTAGCAAATGAACCAACTTCAGGATCACTTCCAACTGGTATAACAAGATCAATTAGCCCGTCTCCATTCCAATCAGAGCTATAATTCATATATCTGTTAAGAAAAATCTGTTTGTCTTTTGTAAAACCAGATTTTTGAATTGCAAGATCAATCAGCCCTTGCATATTTTCAATTGTATTTTTGTGAACCTTACTTACTTTAATTTCATCTAATGTCCTGGTTTGATCATTTCCTTCATTACCCCCTGATTCATTACCCTCATTTACAGTTACAGTCAAGGTGATATTTTTAGAAAAGGCTTCATAATTATCATCTTCCGCTTGATTAAGTGTTATTTGGGTAGTTCCTGTTCCAACCAAAGTAACAGTATTTCCAGATACAGTAGCTACACTTAAATTGGAAGAACTGTATGTAATTAAACCACTGCTTCTGGAGCTTGCATTCATATTAAATTGTGAGTCATTTAAATTTTTACTAATGTTTTCAAAACCAATTAATGACGCTGCAGCGCTATGCTTACTATTATTTCCTGATGTTACAGTCAAGGTTATATTCTTAGAAAAGGCTTCATAATTATCATCTTCCGCTTGATTAAGTGTTATTTGGGTAGTTCCTGTTCCAACTAAAGTAACAGTATTTCCAGATACAGATGCTACATTTGGGTTTAAGGAGGTGTATGTTATCGAACCAGTGCTATTGGAACTTGCATTAATATTAAAATCAGGGTCATCAATATTTTTGTTAATGTTTTCAAATCCAATTAATGATTCAGCAGCACTTTGTTTGCCATAGCTTACTGGATACTCATAAGCCCCGATATCAGGATTGACTCTAACACTACTATTTATATCGTAGAGGGGAATATTATTGTTTTGAACCCCGTTATCAACTAGATAACTACTTTGTAGTAAATCAAAATCAAATGCAGCAGAATTTTTAAATAAACTCTCTTTTTCAGATCTTTTATCTACATAAAAACCATTTGGGAAAAATGATATTCCTGTATTGGAAACCTCTCCAAAAGCCAAAACATTATTTGATCCTGTAACAGCATTTGGATTATTCTGAGTATTTATACTGAAAATTTGAAATGCATTATCACTGGCTTGTTTTGCCCAGCTTACATTATTAAAAACTTTCACATTATATGAACTATGGATCGTTATACCAGAAGTACCCTGACGACCATGATTAAGTGCATCTTTCCAGTCTACTCCATAAGTTGTATTTACATTTGTGGGGATTTCACCATTTTCAAAAATGGTATTGTTAGCAACAATAGAATTATTGGTTTTATGTACGACAAGACCATTAAGCCCATTGCCATAGGATACATTATTAGCAAAGTAAAAAGTTCCTTTGTATTGACCATTAGGATTTTGGTCATTAGCTCCCGATCCATTGCTATTATTTCGAGTTATGTAACAACCTGATCCGTCAATGATATAGTCTTGAACATCACACCCGTATTTATCACTTTTTGGAGAATTAGCAGTTACTCCATTACAGGTGCCATTGTTCATATATGTCTTATTGAAATATGGGATTTTATTAATGTTATCATAAGTCCTATTATGAGTAATACGCATTTTAATTGTATAGGTCTTATCATCTAGATGTTTAGATTGCGCAATAACTATTGCACTTTCCGCATTGAAGGACCACCAAGTTGTATTGTACACCTGATTATGAGCAATTACTACATAATCACCGTTATTTACCCTAATTCCCGAATTGGGACAATTATAAACTTTATTATGATGTAAAATAATATGGTGTCCACTCCAAATAGCAATACCTCTCCCAGTAAATTTTTTCTGGGGCTGTACATTTGGATTACTTGCAACTAGATTCACAAAATTAGTTCTGTTAGCAATCGCTTGACTATAAGTAATATTTGCATTAGGCCCCTCAATTTCAAAACCTGAAATTTCTAGATAGCTTGTTTCAGTACCTGAATTACCTCCAATAAAACCGCCCATACCATCAAATTTTATTTTAGGTTGCTCTCCAATATAATTTCTTATAACCAATGGGTTGTAAATATCTGGCGCGGTAGCAGCATTATTGTATGCCAATGACAAGTTAACCACTTGGTTATTATTTGTCCCCGATCCATAATTACTATTGTAATAAGTTCCTGAGCGGACATAGATTACATCTCCCTTTTGCCAAGAGTTTACTGCTTGCTGAATAGTATTGAATGGACTCGCCAAGCTACCATTTCCACCTCCTCCAGCGGTTGATGATACGTATAGATTAGACGTAGACTTATTTTCAAGGGTTAACGCATCAATATAATAAGTACCAGAACTTGCAAAAATTAATTTAATTTTTCCAGAGGTACTCGCTGTAGTTGGAATAAATTTGAAAGAATAATATGACCACTCATTTGATCTTATTGTTTGAGTCTGAGGGGTTTCTTCAGCAGCATTTCCCCAACCATCTTTTATTGTAACACTAATAGAATTTCCTTTTTTAGACTTGGCATAAAAGGAAATATTTACTTCTTGCCCTATTTGTTTATTAAAATTTGAAGCATCATAGTTAATTAAGGTGTGCTCTCCTCCGGAAATCACTTTTAATGATCCTGACTGTTCGAAAAAATCACTGTCTGAATTAGTAAAGTCTAAATTCTCAGGTGCTGCTTTCCATTTGCCATGAACATTAGATTCGAAACTCCCAATTCCTCCAGGCGTTAACTGACTATAAAGTGTCTGATTTATTAAACAAATAATTAAAATAAAAAAAAGAAAGCCACTATTTATGATTGATTTCAACATCGTTATTTAATTAAGATGTAATTAGCTCAAAATTTCATCTAAAAAAAATTAAAACTTCCAGTCAGAACCAAAATACGTTTTAATTGGCGAAATACTTCCATCATCGTTATGTTTAAATCGGGTAAATTTAACATTTCTCAAATGGGTTTTACCAGAGATTTCGGTGTCATGGTAAAAAAGGTACCATTGGTCGTTAATTTTAATTGTCGAGTGATGATTAGTCCAACCTTGAACGGGCTCCCCTAATATTCCTTGATAGGTAAAAGGGCCATAAGGGTTATCACCAGTTGCATAAGCTAAATTATGTGAATCTCCAGTGGAGTAACTAAGGTAATAAACATCGCCAATTTTATGAATCCATGGAGCTTCAAAAAATCTAATTTCAAGCTCTTTTGTAAGTATAGGCTTCCCCGATTTGTTTAAGATTTGAATCTGCTTAACTTCTTCATCAAATTCCAGCATGTTATTTTTTAGTTTTGCCATACGTGGCATAATGGCTGGATTATTTTCCACACCAAGATCTGTCAATGATCCTTTTGGATCAAACTCACCAGATTCCCATTGTTGTAATTGACCTCCCCAAATACCTCCAAAATACATATAGGCACTTCCGTCATCATCAATAAATGTTGTTGGGTCTATGCTATAACTACCTCTCATAGGTTTTGGTCTGGCTTTAAACGGGCCAGCAGGATTTTTTGATGTTGCAACTCCAATTCTGAAAATTTCGTCTTTATCTTTTGCGGGAAAATACAGGTAATAAGTCCCATTTTTATAAGCTGCGTCAGGTGCCCAAAATCTGCTTTTGGCCCATTTTACGTCTTCTACAGAAAGCCCCACAGGATGAATCTTTAAGTCACTCCCATCTTTATTCATAGAAATTACATGATAATCCTTCATATTAAAATGATTTCCAGTGTCGTCCTCTACACTTCCAGTTTCAATATCGTGAGAGGCATATATATAAACTCTTCCTTCAAAAAGGTGGGCGGATGGATCAGCCGTGTAGATCTCACTTATTAAGGGCGAATTTTTAAAATCGGTGTTGGGATTAATTAATTCGATTGGCTGAGCAATCATTTTTAATGAAGCCAAACAAGCTAATAATAATAATTCTTTGCAGGTAATTTTAAAAAAATTATACATTTTAAATTTTAAATTAATAAGCAAAAGTAGGTCTAGAAAATACTCTGCTTTATAAGAAACAGATCAAAAAATAAAACAAGATCGTCATACCCAAGTTTTTAAATTTAATAGTGTACAGGAATGTAATCCTTTGATTCAAGAATTCCTTCTAAAGAGGGATTAATTTTATTGAATTTGGATATACGATCCAATGGGTGAAAAGTCGGCTTTATTAGAGGCATTTTGTATGTGATTAAGAAATCACCTTGTTCAACCATCCAATCATGTAGTTTAACCTCAAGTTTTTCTTTAATTTTTTGATAGCTATCAATTTGTGCAATATTATTGTGTTCATAGGGGTCATTTTCCAAATCATATAGTTCTTCATAAGGAGTTTCTTTAAAAGCATTGGAGCCTCTAATAATAAATTTATTTACTTCTTCATTATCCCCTAGGTTGTTTTGAACTACTTCATTCGAATTAAAGTTTTTTATATACTTATATTTCTTATCTCTGACAGATCTAGAGGGGAAAACATAACACTTTTGAATGTTCTGACGAGTTGCTACGCCATATACATAATCTTTAATGGGTTTATCTTTACCTTTTAAAATTGAGAGAAAACTTTTACCATCAAGTCCATATGATTTGCCTCCAGCAAGATCAATAATTGTAGGTAGTATGTCAATGACTGAAACAATTTGATTAGAGGAAATCCCCTTCTTAATAATTTTTGGCCATCGTACGATTAAAGGTATTTTTAAGCCAGTCTCTTTAACACTCCATTTACCCTTCAAGCTGTGGTCAGATAAGTAAAAAAAGACCCCATTGTCAAGTACATTTAAACGAGATAGCATTGATATCGTTTTTTCCAATTGGATATTATTGTCTTTTATATTTTGATAATATCCTGCTTTAAAAGAGCTATTTTGACCTTTTCCTCTAGGAGTTGTTGGGTCATGACTTAAATCCATATCTAAATATGACGTTTCTTTGGGGTAGGGGCCATGTGGATAGTCTGAAGAAAAAATTATGCAATAAGGTTTATTGGTACTTTTTATATAATCTTCAACTTTATTTAATGGTATTTGTCTACTTTTTTCTTTTCCAAAAAACTTCGACCAGTTAAATTTTTTATTAGGATAAATGTGTCCTTTTCCAGCAAGGATTACCTCGTATCCTAACGGTTTAAGAAGACTATTAATTTCTTTAACATTTTTTACCGGAAGGTGATTAGCCATACATCCATTTTTAATAGGGTATAAACCGGTAAATAGCTGTGATCTACTTGGAGAACAGATTGCTTGAGAAGTGTAGGCGTTATTAAATTTTATTCCCTCCCTTGCAAGCCTATCAGCCCCAGACGTTGATACTTCTGGATTTCCATAGGCACCATAATCCCATTGATTTTGGTCATCTGAAATATAAATAAAGATATTTGGAGGTGTGCTGGTTTTGTTCTCATATCTGCCATATATAAGTCCAGTTAAAATTGATATTAAATAAATCTTATAGAGGAAATATATCATTTGTAAAAATTCCCTTTAGCTAGTTAAAATTATTCGAACCTATAATAAATATTCTAATTAAAGTAATTTTAAAATTGATTATTTGAAAATATACATTAAAATGAATAAAATGTTATATTGAGATTGTTGTAATGACTAAATAGTTATAATTTAGCGCAAATCGTTACAGGTGCTTAGATCTTCTCTCTTTTCTTTTATTTTGTTCTTTTTTCTACAAGTATTTGCACAGCAAGAACCATATTTATTTGTGAATTCCTCTAGTGAGATGGGAAACCGACCTATTACATCTATTGCCAAGGACAATAATTCTTTTTTATGGGTCGGTACTTATGGAGGGGGATTGAAAAAATTTGATGGGATTGATGTAAAAACCTATCGTCATGATATATATGAGGAGACTGCCCTGTCAAGCTCTATTATTCACGATTTGATGATTGATGAGGTCGGTCAGCTTTGGGTAGGATCTAATGATGGACTTCATTTGTATAACCCTGAAAAAGATAATTTTTTTAGGTTTTTAAATAATTTTCAAGGAAAACCGATTAAAGTCCATGCAATTGAATCATTGGATGATGAGAATATTTTAGTTGGAACGCACCAAAGTGGTCTTTTTGTAATTAATTACCTAAGTAAATCAATAATTGAGATTGAACTCTCAATTAACATAGAAAAAAATAATTTTTTAATACATGATATCAAAAGAGATATTTCTAATAGGATTTGGGTTGCTACAAATCTTGGCCTATTCCAATTTGATAGTAATGATTTTTTATTAAAGAGAGTTAAAGTACAAGATCAAAAGTCGTCGCGATTACTTGAAAAAAATATTTTATCAATATTGGTAGATAATCAGAGCAACATTTGGCTAGGAACTACTTCTTCAGGAATCCTTAAAATCCAATCTAATAATTCTAATTATTTAATTGTAAATCAAATTTCACTTACAAATAAGAGAATTCTTGCTTTAGAAGAATATAAAAATGGGAAAATCTTATGTGGTACTGAAAATGACGGATTATTCATTTTAGATTATAATGGAAATGTTCTTGATAGATATCTTTCTAAGAGCACCGACAACTTTAGTATAGCTTCCAACTCTGTTTGGTCAATTTTTTCTGATGATGAGGATAGGGTATGGATTGGTTATTATGATAAAGGGTTAGACAAATATGACCCAAGACATTTTAAATTTAATTTTTTAAAAAATATAATATCAAAGCCTAACCCTTTCCCGAAATCTATTTCAGGTATAGCAAAAGATAAAAAAGGGCTCATTTGGTTTAGTAGTATAGATCAGGGGGTTTATGCTTATAATTCACGTAACAATTACTATTATTATTTGAATGATCCTAAGAACAAATTAGCTAGTGGTATAAATAGTTTTGATATCCCCTCACTTTACATAGACAAATCGGGAAACATTTGGGTTGCTTCTTGGTACTCAGGAGTTTATTTATTGAAAAATGGTACAGATGGATTTATTAACTTTAACAGGAAAACCCACCCTAAAATTTTTAAATCTAATCGTATAGCAAGTTTCTCAGAGGATTTAAATGGAAAAATTTGGATTGGAACTTTTCAAAGTGGTTTAATTTCATATGAGCCTATTTCAAAAACTTTCACTAAACATGACTCTCCAAGTATTCGTGAAAACGGGCTTAATAGAGCCAATATCAGAAAAGTATTGGCAGATTCCCGAAATAATATTTGGTTAGGAACACGTCAAGGTGTTTTTATTTATGATAAAAAAACTTCTGCTTTAAAATCATTTAATTATAGAATTAAGGAACTTATTGGGAAACAATTTTCTGAAATTGTAATTTTTTCCCTTTATGAAGATCTTAATAAAAAAATATGGATAGGGACTGACGGCTTCGGAGCTTTCTGTTATAACCCTTCGGATGATACTTTGGAATGGTTTAATAAAAATAATAGAATGCCTTTGCTTACTGTAAACTCCATTACACAAACTAATGATGGTTTTCATTGGTTTGGTGGTGATGATGGTTTGGTTCGCTTTGACACTACTTTAGATGAAATCAAGTTTTATAATTCTTCAGATGGATTAATGAGTAACATGATCAATAAGAATACTTTTTATAAGGATAATGATATTCTTTATTTAGGAACAAACAAGGGAGTAAATTTTTTCAATTACAATAAATTAACCAACAATTTATTGGCCCCTAAGATTAAACTGAAGGAATTGAGAATTTCAAATCAGCCAGTTGCAGTAGGAGAAAGCGGTCCGCTTCCAAATGCGCTGGATGCTTTAAAAGTCCTTGAGCTTGACCATTATCAATCATCTTTTTCAATCGATTATGTTGGGATTAATTACACTCGGGGAAACCAAAATAATTACGCATATAGACTAAAGGGATTTGAGGAAAATTGGAATTATGTAGGAAATTCTAGCAGTGCCAATTACACAAATATTAGACCAGGAAATTATACTTTCGAACTTAATGCTTCTAATTCAGATGGAACATGGAATGAAGAACCTTTTGTTCTTCCAATTATAATTAGGCCTCCTTGGTGGATTACCAATGTTGCTTATTTAATTTACGTTCTTATATTTTCTGGCCTGCTGTTTGTTTTTTATAAACTGGTTGATCAGCAATATAAAGAAAGAAGGAGAGCTGAGCTGGAAAAAGATAAACGTAAGCAAGTTGAGGAGTTAAATGAGCAAAAAATCCAGTTTTTTACTAATATCTCTCATGAATTTAGAACCCCTTTAACATTAATTTTAAACCCTATGGAGTCATTAATTTCTAGATCCTTTGAATCAGAAGGAAAAGAGGTTAGACAAAAATATATTACTGTCTACAATAATGCCAACAGAATGCTCAGATTAATTGACGAATTAATGGATTTCAGGAAAATTCAATTTAATAGAACAAAACTTCAGGTTGAAAGGTGTAGCTTGACAGAAAGTTTATCATCAGTAGTTTCAAATTTTACTATTGAGGCTAGTGACCGAAAAATAATTTTAGATACAGAGTTTAATCTTTCAAAGGATGAAATTTGGATAGATACTTCGATGTTTGAAAAAATTGTGTTTAATCTTTTATCAAACGCCTTCAAAGCAACCTCTGAAAATGGGAAAATAGGGATAGTCTGTAATTACCATAATTCAGGGGTTTTATTCCCCTCCATAAATCCCGTTCGTACTTATCCTGCTTTTGAGATAATCATTCGAGACAGTGGATTTGGTATTAAAAAAGAAAATTTAGATAAGGTTTTTGAGCGTTTTTACCAGGATGAGGAAAACAATAGGCAAAACTATGGAGGGACTGGAATAGGACTTGAGGTAGTTAGTACTTTTATAAAATACCACAAGGGAAAAATTGAAGTTGAAAGTGAAGAGAACATTGGAACTGCTATGAAAGTTTTTTTTCCTGCAGGGAAAAGTCACTTTGTTGCGAGTCAATTCAGAAAACAACCAAATAAAGACAAAAATATTAGTTCAATTAAAGAGACAATTATAAGTGAAGAAAATGTAGACTACGTTCAATCAGAAACTCAGTCAAAAAACAGCTTACTTATAGTGGAAGATAACTCTCAATTAAGGAAGTATTTAAAAAGTGAACTAAATGATAATTATAAAATATACGAGGCCAATAATGGAAAAATTGGACTCGAGATAGCAAAAATCAAAAGACCAAATATTATAGTCACTGACGTAATGATGCCCGAAATGAATGGAATCGAAATGTGTTCACTTCTAAAAGCGGATAGCCTAACTAAAACCATACCAATAGTCATGCTTACCGCAAAAGTGAGTCATAAGGATAGGATATTGGGGATCAATTCAGGAGCAGATGTATACTTAAAAAAACCATTTAGTATAGAATTACTAAAGTCCCATTTGGAACAACTGTTGCAAAGTAAGAGTGATTTCTTTGAAGTTTTTATGGGGAAATTAAATATTGATACTGAAATAAATAATACCAATAGTTTTTTGACTGATGTAATCAGCTTTATCAATGAGAATCTTTCTAATGAAAATTTAGTGATTGAGGATATAGCGGATCAATTAAATATAAGTAAGAGCAAACTTTATCGAAACATTAAAAATACTTCAGGAATTTCAGCTAATCAATTGATAAGAAAATTACGTATCGAGAGGTCAAAAGAATTATTATTAAAATCTAACTTTTCGATTTCAGAAATATGCTATAATGTTGGTTTTTCGTCCCCATCTTATTTTACTAAAAGGTTTAAAGAGTATGCCGGAATGGTTCCCAAACAATTTAAGCTTAAATATCTTAATGAAAATAAAATTGGAAAAAACAAAGACCTCTGAAACAATGAAAAAAATAATATTTTTTTTCACGGTTATTTTTATTGTGATAAATCTAAAAGCTCAAGATGGAAGTAAGCATATTCCATGGAAGCTTGATGGTGCATTAGAAAGAATTGAAAAAATAAGAAAAGGGGAAGTAGTTTTAGAATTTTATCATGAAAATAAAAGATTAAAAAATAAAAAAGGTGACTTTAAAATAGAGTTAATTAGTCATAATTTTAATTTTGGTGTCTCCATGACTCAATCCAGGGATTTATTTCAAACAGCTAAATTTGAGATCTACCGAGACCGAGTTAAAGAACTTTTCAATTTTATTACAGTTGGTTTTTACTGGGTTCTATTTGATGAAAAAGGTGATACTAACTATGCAAATAAATATATGAATGATAACCTCCAATGGGCTGATAAAAATAATTTGAGGGTAAAAGGACATCCACTTTTATGGCATGAATCTTTACCAAATTGGATTATAGACTTTGAGGATATGAAGGAGTTGGAGAAAATTATTAATAATAGAATTTCTAAATTAATCAATTCTTATCCTAAAATTCCTTATTGGGATGTTTATAATGAACCAGTTGCGCCGTTCAAAGCCCATGTGCATCCAAGTGGTATTACACGATGGATTACTTACAAGGGCGGTATTGAGCCAGCTATGAAATACTTGTATGATTTGGTCAATCAAATAAACCCTACTAAAAAGTATGTAAATAACCATTACCATCCTAAGGAGCCAGAATTTATTGCCATTAATCAATATTTTATTGATGAAAACGTAAATTATAGTGCTATAGGAATGCAAGCACACATGCAAACAGATTCAGGAGTTTTGTCTGAAACGGATCTTTGGAATTTACTTGAAGATTATTCTAAGTTTGAAAAGGAGATTCATTTTACTGAAATTACCGTTACCAGTTCAAAAAGATTTAAAGACTGGGAAGAGCATAAAATCTATCTTAAAAATAGAGATGATCTACTAAAACAAGGTAAGGATTTATACCTTGAAAGTCTGGATGAATATGAAATTTATCAAGCCGAGTATCTAAAAGATTTTTTCACTTTAGCATTTAGTCATCCATCATTAACTTCAATTACCATTTGGAACCTAACGGATCTAAATGCATGGAGAGGCCATGCAGGAGGAATTTTAGATAAAGACTTCAATCCTAAAAAAGCTTTTTATACTTTAAAAAAGCTTATTAAAGAGGATTGGTCAACCAAAACTGAGATTACTCAAAAACTAAAGAAACCAATTGTTTTTAAAGGTTTCTATGGTGATTATTTAGGAGAGGTTACTATTGAGGGTAAAAAATATAACTTCACTTTTAACCACAGCGCAGATAACACTGATACTATAAAGGTAATTATTCAATAGCTCAATAGAGGCCTTGTTTTTTAGAATGTTATTTATTCCCGTGGTTAATTTAAAACACACCTAAAACCTGTGTGCTGTGAACCAGTATCAGGAGACGACTTCATTTTGGAGGCAACACGGTAGCCCGAACAGTATGTGTCATTGCAAAGAAATGAGCCTCCGCGAATAATTTTTTGGTCAATGTATGGATTATAGGGATCAAAACTTTCATTAGCTCCCTTGGGATTTAAAGTAGTCTGTTTTGCTATGGTTTTATAGTAGTCATAGTTATACCAATCCGAGCACCATTCCCACACATTTCCTGCCATATCATAAAGCCCATATCCATTGGGCTCAAAAGATTTCACTGGAGCAGAATAAAAAAATAAGTCTTTATTTGAATTATTATATGGAAAGGTACCCTCCCAACTGTTAGCTTTTACCTTTCCAGTACTAATTTCTTCATCTCCCCATGGATATTTTTTATCCTTTAGTCCCCCTCTCGCAGCCCATTCCCATTCAGCTTCAGTAGGCAGTCGCTTTCCCGCCCAATTTGCATAAGCTACAGCATCATCCCATGAGACATGAACAACAGGGTGATTTTCTTTTCCTTCAATAGTACTTCCCTTGCCTCTAGGGCTTCTCCAATCTGCCTTTGGTTTCCATTCCCACCAAGCTGAAAAGTTATTTAAATCCACTGGACCAGCGGTAGGTTTAAAAACTAATGAAGAAGCTTGTAAAAGCGTGTCATGTGGTTTGGGGGTATCAGGGGGTAGTTGTTTTTTCATTTCCTCCCAATCCACTGGTTTCTCAGCTGTGGTTACATATCCTGTTTCTTCAATAAATTTTGCAAACTGTGCATTGGTTACTTCAGTTTGATCAATCCAAAATCCATCAACTTTTACTAGATGTACAGGCCCTTCGTCTGGTCTAGCCTGATTATCTTCACTTCCCATTTGAAAAGTACTTCCAGGGATCCAAATCATTCCTTTTTTATTTTCAACAGGGCTAAGTTCAGATTTTTTAGTTTTTGACTGGCAACCAATTATTCCAATTAATAAAAAGATTAATGTTATAGATTTATACACTTTATATATTTTTTCATTGGCAAAGGTGCTAATTTAAAGATTAACATCTATATTTGATTACATATTTAGAAGTAAATTTTCTATGAAATCTAGTTGGGTTAAAATAATCATTCCAACCTTTTTAACTTTTATATTATTACTCCCTTATGGTGGATCTCTCCTTCATTTATTTGAGGATCATGAGCATAAAACCTGTGATATATCCGTAGTACATTTTCATGAGATTGATTTCGATTGTAATGTTTTTGATTATTATTTTACTCCTAAAATTGAGATTTCTAATTCTATTTTATATTACGATTTTATAATATTTAATAAATTAAACTATTCTTTAAGTTCCCGATTATTTTTTGAATCGCCCATCAATCCCTACCTCTTAAGAGGCCCTCCTATTGCATAATTTTTCTTGATAGTTTTTTATAAATGTTTACCAATTTGATAGGTAAATACATTCATTACAATTATAAAATTTTAAAATTTAAGTTATGTTAAAAAATCTTTACAAACATTCAATATTAATAATATCAGTATTTCTATTAGCAATCTCCTGTGATAAAGGAGAGCCAGCAGTTGTTCACGAACATGAAGTATTCACAAGAGTTGTTCTCGAGGTCAAAAAAGACGGTGAAACAAACTTTAAAAAATATACTTTTGAAGTTGAAGGCCATGATGACCATGGACACGATGACCATGGAGATGATGACCACGGAGATGATGATCATGGAGATGATGACCATGGAGATGAACACACTGAGGTTGAGCTTGACACAAATTCAACTTATCACGTTAGTATTTTTTTCTACAATGATTCTGATCCAGATAATATCGAAGACGTTACTCTGGAAATAATTGAAGAAGCTGATGTACATCAGGTTTTTTATGAAATGACAGAAATTCCAGGATTTTCAATTGCAGCTGCATCTGATGACACCAAAGACAGTAACGGAAATCCACTTTTTTTAAAAACATCTTGGACTACAGCTTCAGAAACATCTGGTGATGTTAAGGCTTATTTAATACATGAGGCAACCTCTAAAACTGGAAGTACTAGGGCTGACTTTGGAGGAGCAACAGATGTAGAGATAGAATTTGAAGTTCACATAGAATAAATGCATCATTTTATTGGAAAGATTATCTTTAATTTTTTCTTCGGGCCCAAAAAATGTAAATGCTCATCTTGTTCAAAGTTAACTAAATCAGTAGCAGGTATTTCTTTATTTGCTACTGGTTTACTTTTTTCTCAAGATTGTAATTTAACATTAAAAGGCAAAGTTGTCGATTTACATGATAATACCCCTTTGGAAGGAGCTTTGATTAGCTTCGTTGGGATGAATGAAAATGTCCTATCCAATGCCAGCGGAGAATTTTTAATAAAAAATCAATGTGAAGGAAAGCTTAGTTTAAAAATTTCACACGTAAGCTGTGAAGACTACCTGACGGAATTCGATTTAAAAAAATCCAGTTCCAAAAAATTTTTCATGGAACATCATATTGAATCTCTTGAAGAGATAATTGTTTCAGAAAATAAATTAAAAGACCTATCTACTACTGCAAATTCATACTCACTAAGTCAACTTGAGAAAGATAGGTATAGCAGTGGAAATTTAGCTACAGCATTAGGCTCTATAAGTGGAGTAAGCAACCTTAGTACAGGAAACAGTGTTGCAAAGCCAGTAATTCATGGTATGTATGGAAGTAGAGTAGGAATTGTTTACGACGGAGTTGTTCTAGAAAATCAGCAGTGGGGTTTAGATCATGCTCCTAATGTTGACCTAAATGCATTTGATAATATTCGTTTAATAAAAGGAGCGGGTCTTCTAAAGTATACAGGTGACACCCCTGGAGGTGTTATAGTTTTAGAGTCTTCGACTCCTAAAATATCTGATTCATTATATGGAAAAACTATTATTAATGGTATGTCAAATGGTCGGGGATATAATCTTATAAGCTCATGGATTCGGTCTTTTAACAGTGGAATTTTTCTCAAAGCACAAGGTACCTTAAAAAAGAATGGGGACTATAGTACTCCAAATTATATCTTGTCAAACACTGGCAATAATGAAGAGAATTTCAGTGTAACGATTGGTAGAAATAAAATTTTAAAAAAATTAAAAATTAATTTTACTTTTTATAGCCAGGAAATAGGAATATTAAGAAGTTCTCATATTGGGAATGTTGGTGACCTTTTAAGAGCTATACAGTCTAATGAGCCATTTGTGATTAATCCCTTTAGTTATGAGATTAATTTTCCTAAGCAATTCAATAAGCATTATACCTCGAGTATTGAATATTCAGTAAGAAATAATTCTAATGGAAAATGGATTACAAAATATAATTGGCAAAAAAACAATAGGAAGGAATATGATATTAGAAGAGGATCAGACAAATATGATCCAGCTCTTGATCTTACATTAGATACCCATAACTTAGTTTCAAGTTACCAGTGGAATAAATCAAATATTTCCTATGATTTAGGATTATTCTCTCAATTTCAAGACAACTATTCAAACCCTGATACTGGAATAAAAAGATTAATTCCTGATTATGTTAAAGTAAGACTTGGATCCTTTTTCACCACATCATATTCCATTTTTAATAATCTAGATTTTAATTTTGGCTTTCGTTTTGAACACATAAATAACCTAGTTCAAAAATATTATCGTTTTAGCCGATGGAATAATGAAAATTATGAAGTTGATTTAGGGCCTTATGTAATTAAGGAAACCTTGTCTCAAAAATTAGTTAAAAGAAGATTAATTTTTAATAATCCTTCATTTAATTTTGGAATTAAAAGTAAGATTATTCCATCTCATGAAATAAGTTTTAACTTTTTTTATACGCAAAGAGCTCCAGATATAGCCGAAATGTTTAGTGATGGGCTGCATCATGCAATAGCATCAATTGAGTACGGAAATCCATTTTTGAAATCTGAGAGAACAAATAAATTTGTGATTAATTTTGAAAAAAATGAAGGAGATTTCCAATACAATTTTAATCCTTATTTAACTAAGGGTAAAAATTATATTGTAATTGAACCTGCAGGAGTAGAGCAAACCATTAGGGGGGCATTCCCTGTTTGGGAGTATAGATCAATTAGCTCTTCATTAAAAGGGTTTGATATTGACCTATCATATAAATTTAACAAGAACATTACATATAAAAATAACACATCTTGGATAGAGGGAGTTGATGAAAATACCAAAACACCGATTGTAAATATTCCACCACTAATCACCAATAGTCAGTTACAGTTTTCAATTTCTAAATGGAAATCTTTTTTTGGTTCTATTATCAGTAAATATGTTTTTAATCAAAATCAATTCCCTGATAATAATTTTTATACAACTATAATAGAGAATGGAAGTAAAGTAGAGAAGTTAGTAGATATTAGCACACCTCCTAATGGGTATCATGATTTAGGAATTGATCTAAATTGGGGACCTTATAAACTTTTCTCAAATAAAATAAGCTTTTCTCTTACTTTTGATAATATTCTAAATGCAAATTATAGAAATTATCTTAACAGAATGAGGTTTTACAATGACGAGCTTGGAAGAAACATTATGATCCAAATAAAGATTAATCACTGATTGAATGATGTTTTATAGCCAAAAGTTTCTATTTTTTTTTATTGTTAGTATGCAAATACTAAAATCTCAAAATGATAATGGCCAGATTAGTTCTTATTTTAATCCCCTCAATGATCCTACTGTAGAGGGACAAACTACTTTTGTCAAAGAATTAATGGATATAGCAGGATATAATCCTGAAAAAATTGAAATTTATCAGACATTACCTAATAGAGCAAAAGTTTTTAGAGTGAAACTCGATAGCGTTAATGGTGGCTTTGTATTTATTCGTTGGGATAGTAAAAAGAAAGAAAACTATGTAGCCAATAAAATGATAGATCCAGGTGTTTATTTTAACCTTAAAGCGGCTAAGGAAATTATGAGAAAACAGACAGATAAGGCCTACTTCACTGTTGAGGATGTACTTCCTCAATCTCCTGATCAAGAGCAGATTAATATCGGTGAACTTAATCAATTTAGAGAGGAGTTTGAATTAAAGGAGGAAGAAAAAAGGTTGGAGCAGGAGGAGGCACAAAAAAGTAGACCAAAAAAAGAAAAAAGCAAGGAAAAGAATAAAAAGAAGCTTTTTAATTAACGGGTCACCGTTAAAGTACTTCCCTGTAATGTTGCAGTATAACATGTTAATCCACCTGAACAACTGTCTTCAAATGAACGATTATGTTGAGCACAAGAGAATTTTGAATTGCTATAGGACCATCTATTTTGAGAGCCTTGATGCGGACAAACATTACTAAAAGCTCTAATTTCGGTAGAAGTTATTCTTAATAGTAACATGTTTTCTGCACTATAATTAATCCAACCTCCCACATTATTTAAACTAGAAAAGTTTGAGTCTTCAAGATTAATAGTCACGCTATTATTAGAATTGCTTCCACTAGTATTGTCTTGGTTGTTAAGGTTATTTACTGTTGGACTATCATCTTCCTTACTACAAGCTTCAATTAATGAAACACCAAACATAGAAAACACTACAGGAGCGCAAGCAGTTTTTAAAAATTTTCTTCTTTTATTGATCACAATTACTAATTTTGACCAAATTTAATTTAAATAGTCTAAGTCTAATAAACAAAGGTTGACTAAATAATAAATTGTTATTTAGTTTAATTATAAATAAATGATCATAAAAAATCTAATCTTAATCTTAGTTTTTCTTTCATTTGGTTTTTTATCATCACAGAATGCAGGGAATTTGACTGGAAGAGTACTTGACAGTCAGACCCAACTTCCAATCCAAGGAGTGAGTGTCTTGTTAGAAAATTCATTAATGGGTGTAGCCACTGATGACAATGGATATTTTACCATAAATGATATTCCCGCCAAAACTTACAACATTAATATTAGTCATCTTGGCTATCAATCTCAAACCATTTATAATATAATAATCAAAGCATTTGGGACACCTCCCTTACAAATTCTTTTGGAGGAATCAACTAATGAATTAGATGAAATAATTATTCAACAAAGCCCATTCAGAACTAGCCTCGAAACTCCATTATCAACTCAAACTTTTTCTGCTGTCGAGATTGAAACGTATCCTGGAGGTAACAATGATATCACCAAGGTAATTCAAAGTATGCCCGGGATTTCACCCTCTATTGGGGGATTCAGGAACGATATTATAATCCGAGGAGGTGCTCCTAACGAATCTGTTTATTATCTGGATGGAATTGAAATACCCAATATCAACCACTTTAGTACCCAAGGGAGTGCTGGGGGACCTGTAGGAATGTTAAATGTTTCTTTTATAAGGGAAGTTACGCTCTCAAGTTCCGCCTTTGGAGCAGAATATGACAATCCACTCTCTGGGGTTTTATCGTTTGAACAAAGAGATGGTAATCCCAATCGTTTTGGTGGGAATTTCAGATTGGGAGCAAGCGAAGCAGCACTAACACTTGAAGGGCCACTTTTTAGAAAAGACAAAGAGAAACCGGCAAAGACCACTCTTTTGTTTTCAGTTAGAAGAAGTTATCTGCAGTTTCTTTTTGAATTGATAGGGGTACCAATTCGACCAGATTACTGGGATTATCAGTGGAAGATCAATCACGAAATTGATCCGTATAATTCACTTATTTTTTTGGGAGTAGGAACGATAGATGACTTTTCAGTTAAAGCTCCAGAGGATTTTGATGCTGAGCAGCAGGCAGCAATTGAGCAGGTACCAATCATTCAACAAAAAACCACTACAGTAGGCTTGTCTTGGAAACGGAAATACAAGAATGGAAAAGGGAATATGGTCACTTCCGTTAGTACGAATCGATTGCAAAATATTTTTTCTCGTTATCAGGATAACACAAGGAAATCAGGTATTTTATTTAAAAATGATTCCTATGAACAAGAAACAAAATTACGTTATCAAACTCTCCATTACATCAATCAATTCAAATTAGTTGCTGGAGCCAATATCCAGTATTCTGATTATGGCAACGATACTCAAAGTCTGTCAAATAATTTGGATTACAAGACCAGAATCGATTTTATTAAATACGGATTTTTTGTCAAGGGTGAACGAAAATTTTATGATGACAATCTTGGCGTTTCATTCGGTTTTAGAGTTGATGCGGATACCTTTTCCCAAGGCTCAAATATGACAGATAATTTTTCACCAAGGCTATCGCTAACCTACAACCTGACAGAAGACCAAAGCTGGAAAATTAATGCATCCGTTGGACGCTATTTTAAAATACCAACCTATACAATGTTAGGATTTCAAAGTCCTTCCGCTAGCTTTGTCAATCAAAGCGCAAGATATACCCAAAGTGATCATGCTGTTTTTGGCCTGGAGTATTCACCGGGTATTGCCGCCAGAATTACCCTTGAAGGTTTTTATAAAAGATACAGTCAGTATCCAATTTCAGTAATTGATAACGTTTCTTTGGCCAATAAAGGGGGCGGTTTTGAAGTATTGGGTAATGAAGCGATAACAAGTGATGGAAAAGGAAAAAGCTATGGAGTAGAAGCTCTATATCAACAAAAACTGGCAAAAAACTTCTATGGTGTTTTTGCTTACACTTATTTTCACAGTCAGTTTACCACCAGCTCAGGAAAATTTCTTCCCTCTGTTTGGGATAGCCGTCATTTAATTTCCTTTTCGGGAGGATACAAATTAAAGAGAAATTGGGAGATTAGCGCCCGTTGGAGGTTTTCTGGTCGCACTCCTTATGTGCCAGTTAATTTAGATGCTTCATTGGCCGCCTATCCTGAGATTATCCTAGATTATAATCAGTTAGGGAGTGCTAAATTAGATCCCTTTAACCTTGCAGATATTCGCTTTGATAAAAAATGGAATTTTAAAAGTTACTCTTTTAATTTCTATTTTGAAATACAAAATTTTTTGGCTCAAAGTATACCACGGCCAGAAGAATTTGGTCTTAATCGTAATGAAAATGGTGAATTGATTTCGCCCAATTCCCTTGTAAGGGTCGATACCGATGAGAATAATAATATACCTATACCAACCTTTGGATTGGTCTTTGACTTTTAGACTTATTTGAAGATCTCTAATAATCCATCTGGAAGATTTAAGTGGATTCTTTTTTCTTTGCGATCCAATTTGATGATAAAATTATCGTGTACAGGAATTAATATTTCGGTTCCGTTATTATCAATCATGAAAAGTGCTTGTGGACCTGAGTCGTTAACTGATTTGAGTATACCAATTTTTTTTTCAAATTGATCAATTGCAATGAAACCCTTTATCTCATGATAGTAGAAACGACTTCCTTTCAATTTTGGAAGTTGATCCAAGGGTAGAAAGACTTTTTTTTTGATCAATTGGTCAGCTTCAGTTTCAGATTCTACACCTTCAAATTTAACACGAAGTAATCTTGTTTTGTGTAATTGAGCACGATCAATAAAAAAGGGGACAAGGCCTTTTACTGTATTGACTAAAATTGCCTTTAAATCCAAATAGCTTTCAGGACTATCAGTATCAAGTTTAATTAAAATCTCTCCTTTGAAACTATATTTTCCTATAATAGTTCCTAAAAAGAAGCAATCTTCCTTAAGCATGATAGGTTTGTGAGGGGATCTATTTTTTATTTTCCTCTTCTTCAGTACTTTTCTCGGTACTAGTTGCTTCGTCAGCAGCAGGTTCTTCCTCAATTGTCTCCGCAGCAGGCACTTCTTCAATTGCTTCAGTAGCAGGCTCTTCCTCAATTGTTTCCGCAGGAGGTGCTTCTTCAATTGTTTCAGTAGCAGGTTCTTCCTCAATTGTCTCCGCAGCAGGTTCTTCTTTAATTGTCTCCTCAGAAGGTTGTTCAGTAGCAACCAATTCTTCGGTCACTTCTTCAGTTGTTGATGTCTCATTGGAAGCTTCCTCTGTAGCAGTATCATCAACTGCAGATGCTTCCTCATTTAAAATCTCAGTGGTTTCTACTTCCCCAGATTCAGGTCCTTCACCTTCATTTTCTTGAACTTCAGGTTTTGCCAATAAGTCAGCAATTCGCTTTTGATTAACAGCTTTTTCAGACTTTAAACGCATGGCCAAGTCTTTGGCTTTATCTTTATCCAAACTATCAATTTTAGTTTGAATTTTAGCCTGCTTTTCCTCTAACCAAGCGGTAAACTTTTTATCTGCTTCATCTTGGGTAAAAGCTCCTTTTCGAACACCTCCATTTAGGTGATGCTTTATCATGGCACCTTTATAAGAAAGTAAAGTTCTAGCAGTATCTGATGGTTGTGCACCATTCTGTAACCATTTAACTGCACCCTCTACATCTAATTCTACAGTTGCTGGGTTGGTATTTGGGTTGTAAATACCTAGTTTTTCAAGATAACGACCATCTCTTTTTGATCGTGAATCTGCAGCAACTATCCAATAGAAGGGTTTACCTTTTTTTCCGTGTCTTTGAAGTCTTATTCTTACGGGCATAACATATTAATTTATGAAGGTTCACGACCTTCTGATTATTAATTCTGAGTGTGCAAATTTAGAATAATAATTTAAAAAAGTATCAATCTTTAAATTTTTTATGATGACTCACTTTTTTAAAATCTCAAGTTCAACTTCGGATGTTGACCAATCTCCTTGTTAGGCAATTTAAAAAACCCTATTTTTGCGCCCATATTTTGAGCAAATTTATATGAAAATTTCACGATCAGACAGCAGTTCATTAAATGCAGTAATTACAATAGACATTGAACGTAAAGACTTTGAAGAAAAAGTGTCCAATGTACTTACTGATTATAGAAAAAAAGCAAATATCCCAGGCTTTAGGAAAGGACATGTCCCTATGGGGATGATTAAAAAGCAATATGAAACTTCTGTTACAGCGGATGAAGTGAACAAACTGCTTCAAGAAAACTTAGACAAATACCTTAAAGAGCAGAACATAAATATATTAGGGAACCCCCTACCTATAATTAAGGAGGAACTCGACTGGAAAGCCTCTAAACTATCTTTTGCATTTGAGCTGGGTTTAGCTCCTGAACTTGAGGTGAATCTTACCGAAAAAAATAAGATAATCCAGTATCAAATCACAGCAACTAAAACCATGATTAATGACCAAATTAAGCAACACCGTAAGCAATATGGTCAATTGGTTCCTAGACAAAATCCACTTGATGAGTTTGAGATTACTGCCGTTTTTAAAAATGAAGCCGCCAAAATAGAGACAACCAATACTTTTGATTTAAGCCAAATCTTTGGAAAATCAAACCTTGCTGCACTAAAAAAGGCAACGGTTGGAACTGTACTTCATTTGAATTTTAAAAAACTTTTTAAAGACGATGCTACTGCAACTCGAATTTTAAATATCTCCGTTGATAAAATTCCTGAAATTGATAAAGAAATTACCATTGATATTAAAGAAATTAATGAACGCACCTTGTCAGAAATGAATCAAGAATTTTTCGATAAAATTTATGGTCCAGATCAAGTAAAGTCTGAGGATGAAATGAGGAAGAAGATAGTTGAAAGCATGGAAAAGCAATTTGAACAACAATCTGACCAAAAACTTCTTAACGATATAACAGAGTACCTAATAAAAAAAACAAAATTTGATTTACCATCGGAATTCTTAATTAAGTGGATTCAAAATTCCGGAAAGGAACCAATGACAGCTCAGGCAGCTAAAGAAGAATATGATCGCTCCGAGAAAGGTATTAGGTATCAATTAATTGAAGGTAAAATTATTGCCGATAATAATTTAAACATAAATTTCGATGAATTGAAAGATTTTGCAAAAGACATGATAGTAATGCAGATGACACAGTATGGGCAAGCGGGCTTACCCGATAAAGAATTAGATGGAATCGTTGCAAGGGTTATGTCTAATAAAGACGAGGCAAGGAGATTATCTGAACAATTAATGAGTAAAAAATTATTGGAATTTTTTAAATCTAATTTTTCTCTCAAAAAGAAAAAGATCGACTTTGATAAATTTATAAAAGAGGTATACGGCCAGGGCTAATTTTATTTAATTAATTTTATACTATATTCTAAAAGAAATGGATTACGGAAAAGAGTTTAAAGAGTTTGCTACAAAGCATCATGGGATTAACTCAATTTATTTGGATAAAATCGTCAGTAGCATGACACCATATATAATCGAGGAAAGACAAATGAATGTTGCCCAGATGGATGTGTTTTCGAGATTAATGATGGATAGGATTATGTTTTTGGGAACTGCTATAAATGATAGTGTTGCGAATGTGATTCAAGCACAACTATTGTTTTTACAGAGTGTCGACTCTAAAAGAGATATTCAGCTTTATATTAATTCACCAGGTGGTGGAGTTTATGCTGGATTAGGAATTTATGATACTATGCAATTTATCACTCCTAACGTGGCTACCATCTGTACAGGAATGGCCGCTTCAATGGGAGCAGTACTTTTATGTGCCGGTCATGAGGGCAAACGTTCAGCATTACCCCACTCTAGAGTAATGATTCATCAACCACTTGGAGGAGCACAAGGTCAAGCATCTGATATTGAAATTACAGCAAGAGAAATTCTTAAGCTTAAAGACGAATTATATCAAATTATCGCGAAGCATTCCAAGCAAAAAATAGACAAAGTCAATAAAGACAGTGATCGTGATTATTGGATGAAAGCTGAAGAAGCAAAGTCATATGGTATGGTTGATGAAGTCCTTGGTCTAGCTAAATAAATTTAAATGAGTAAAGAAGAATTAAATTGTTCATTCTGTGGTCGTGCAAAACCTCAAACTCAATTACTGATTGCAGGATTGGATGCACATATTTGTGACAAATGTATTCTTCAAGCTCATGGAATTGTAAAAGAAGAAACAAGCGATGAAAATGCTGATGATTCCATTTCTGTAGAATTGCAACCTCCAAAGAAAATTAAAGCATTTCTCGATCAATATGTCATAGGTCAAGAATCTGCTAAGAAAATTCTTTCAGTAGCAGTTTATAATCATTACAAAAGAATTAACCAAAATAATTTTAGAAGTGAGGTTGAAATTCAAAAAAGTAATGTTATTCTTGTTGGTGAGACTGGAACAGGGAAAACACTTTTAGCTCAGACTATATCAAAATTTTTAAAAGTCCCCCTTGCTATTGTAGATGCAACTGTTCTTACTGAAGCTGGTTATGTTGGCGAAGATGTTGAGAGTATACTAACCCGACTTTTGCAATCTGCTGATTACGATCTTGATAAAGCTCAATATGGGATTGTATTTATAGATGAAATAGATAAAATCGCAAGAAAGGGGGATAACCCTTCCATAACCAGAGATGTTTCTGGAGAAGGTGTCCAACAAGCGCTCTTAAAATTATTGGAGGGAACTATTGTAAATGTTCCTCCTAAGGGAGGTCGTAAACATCCTGACCAAAAATTTATTGAAGTAGATACTTCTAATATACTTTTCATTGCTGGCGGAGCCTTTGATGGAATTGAACAAACAATTAATAAACGTTTAAATCTTCAGGCCATTGGTTATAATACCAACAAGGAATTAAAAAAGGTAGATTCTGAAAATATTCTACAATACATTACTCCCCGAGATATTAAGTCATTTGGACTTATACCAGAAATCATTGGTAGGCTACCGGTTTTGACATATATGAATCCACTAGATAAGGAAACCTTGAGTACAATTCTGACTACTCCAAAGAATGCCCTCGTAAAACAATATGTTCAATTGTTTCAAATGGACGGAATTGATCTTACTTTTACCCAAGGTGCATTAAACTTTATTGTAGAAAAGGCTCTAGAATATAAATTGGGCGCTCGTGGTTTAAGATCTCTATGTGAGGCAGTTTTGAATGATGCTATGTTTGAGCTACCTGAATCAGATACTAAAAACTTAAAGGTGACTAAAACTTATGCAGAACAAAAGCTTGCTAACATAGAATTACCTGCATTGAAAGTGGTTTCTTAAGTATTCATCTCAAGTAATTCTTTCAATATCTCTCTTGAATTTGAAAGTCTAGGAACCTTGTTTTGTCCACCAAGTTTATTTTTTGATGCCATCCAATTATAAAATAAATCTTTTTTAGCTATTGTTATTTTTGGAACAGATAAAGTGATGTCTTTATAGCGTTTTGCTTCATAATCAGAATTTACATTTTTAAGATTTCGATCCAATAGCAATTCAAATTCATCAATTTTTTTTGGGTTTTCTCTAAACTCTACAATCCATTGATGTCCACCTTTTTTGTTTTGCTCCATAAATATTGGACCAGCAGTGTAATCAATTATCTCGAGTCCTAGCTCATTTGCTGTTTTACTCATTGCAACTTCAGCATTTTCAATCATTAGTTCTTCTCCAAACACATTAATATGAACTTTAGTTCTACCTGTAATCTGGATACGATAAGGGTTGAGACATGTAAACTTTATGGTATCTCCAATTTTATATCTCCAAAGTCCTGCATTTGTAGTTATCACCATTGCATAGTTTTTATTCAGTTCAACTTCACAAAGAGGAATTATAACTTGATTTTCTTCACTTTTTATTTTGTCTATAGGAATGAATTCGTAGAAAATACCATAATCTAGCATCAATAAAAGCTCATTTGAATTATTTCTATCCTGAATTCCAAAGAATCCCTCTGAGGCATTATAAGTTTCAAAGAAATTTAATTCACTCCCCGAGAATAATTTTTCAAATTGTTCTCGGTAGGGGTGAAAACTTACCCCACCGTGAAAATAAACCTCAACAAATGGCCAAACTTCATTTATTGAAGTTTTTTTTGTCTTTCTTAGTACATTCTCGAGTAAGACTAACATCCATGAAGGAACTCCTGCAAGGCTCGTAACTTTTTCATTAAGTGTCTCGTCAATTATGGCTTCCATTTTGGCTTCCCATTCAGGCATTAAAGAAACTTTATAGCTAGGAGTGCTACCTAACTCAGCCCAGAAAGGTAAGTTGTCAATAATAATTGCTGAAAGATCTCCAAAATAACTGTTGGTGTTTTGATACAATTCATTACTTCCTCCCAACCGTAAACACTTTCCTGCTAAAATTTGAGCATTCTCGTTGTTATTATAATAAATAGAAAGCAAATCTTTTCCTGCTTTATAGTGACAATCTTCAAGTGATTCAGTGCTGATGGGGATGAATTTACTCTTAGCATTGCTCGTTCCACTGGATTTGGCAAACCACTTAATTGAGGTAGGCCAAAAAATATTTTGTTCTCCCATTCTACAGCGTTCAATTTGCTCACAAATATCCTCATAATTAACTATTGGAAGTCTATTTTTAAAATCTTCATAATTTTTAATTGAACTAAAATCACTCATCAGACCAACCTCTGTTTTTGAAGCAGTGTTGATTAAACTATACAATAATTCTTGCTGGACTTCATTAGGGTATTTCATGAAAAGCTCTATTTGATGAATACGTTTTTTTAAAAACCAAGAAGCGACAGAATTGAAAAGGGGTATTGGCATAAGAATAATGTATATTTAAACAAAAATATAAACTTTTAAATTAAAGATGTTTAGGGGAGTTCTTAGGAAAATGATTACAGAAAAAGAAGTTCCAATTCGTTACTTTCTAGACCTGGAGCATGACTTTTTGATGATGAATAGATTTTTGGGTCGAAACCTAAAAATCACTTATGATGGGAGTCAATGTTTAAACTGTAATCAGTCTAAGTATATTTTTAGACAGGGTTTTTGTAAACAATGCTTTTTTGATATTCCATCAGCTGGAGATTGGGTTATGCGGCCCGAGCTAAGCAAAGCACATTTAGGTCTTGAGGATCGGGATTTAGAGTACGAAAAGAAAGTTCAGTTACAACCTCATTGGGTTTATCTCGCTTCAAGTAGTCATCTGAAGGTTGGAGTTACACGTAAAAGTCAAATTCCTACGCGATGGATTGATCAAGGAGCTCATCAAGCAGTAGGTATTTTAGAGGTTCCAAATAGATACCTGGCTGGTGTTGCAGAGGTTGCATTAAAAGAGCACTTTTCTGATAAAACCAATTGGCGAAAAATGTTGCAAAATGAATATGAGGAGGTAAAATGGGAAAATGTTATAAAAGAAGCAATTGATAAATTGCCTAAAGATTTAAAACCCTATATAATAAGTGGTACTAAAGTAACAGAGATTAATTTCCCTGTTTTACAATATCCAGATAAAGTAAAAAGTCTAAATCTAGAAAAGGAGAATAAATTCTCAGGATTACTTAAAGGTATAAAGGGTCAATACCTTCTTTTTGAAGATCAAACAGTTTATAATATTCGATCAAATGAAGGAACCAGAGTAAAAATTGAGATTGACTAGCGTTGTATCTTTGACGACTGATTTAAAAGTTGATTAATTTTATTAAGTTCTTCTGGTTTGAAATAACGCCATTTACCTACTTTAACGTCTAGCTTGATATTCATAATTCTTACCCTTTTAAGATCAACCACCTTGTAGTTTAAAAACTCACACATTCTTCGTATTTGTCGATTTAGACCTTGGGTCAGAACGATCTTAAATTTCTTTTTATGCGTTTGTTTTATAAAACATTTTTTAGTCACTGTATCAAGAACTGGCACTCCATTTCCCATTTTATCAATAAATTCCTTGGTAATTGGTTTATTGACAGTAACCAAATATTCCTTTTCGTGATTATTTCTCGCCCTTAAAATCTTATTCACAATATCGCCATCATTGGTTAAAAAAATCAACCCTTCGCTGGGCTTGTCCAATCGACCGATCGGGAAAATTCTCTTTGGATAATTAATAAAGTCTATGATATTATCTTTTTCTACACGTGTATCAGTGGTACAAACAATTCCTTTAGGTTTATTAAAAACTAGGTAAATAAGCTTATTTTTTGGGTTATTCAAAGCTTCCCCATTCACTGTGATTTGATCTTCATGACATATTTTAAGTCCCATTTCAGCTTTTTTTCCATTCACTAAAACTCGTCCTGCTGCGATTAGTCTATCTGCTTCTCTTCGGGAACAATAACCTATTTCACTTAGGTGTTTATTTATTCTGGTCAGGGATTTTTCTTCATTAATCATATCATCAAATACTTATTTCTTCGCCTATTTCGAGTTGGAATTTTTTTCTAAAAAGCCAAACAAATAAATATAACAGTGGGGTATCCAGTGCGGCAACGATTATCTTAAAGATAAACCCAGATAATACCAACCCAAAAAATAAATCCCAAGGTAGAATTCCGAAAATAGACAACAACATAATTACTGAAAAAGTATCTAAGAACTGAGATGCAAAAGTGGAAAAGTTATTTCGCAACCATAGCAGCCTCCCTTTGGTTAGCTTTTTCCAAAAGTGATATATTTTTATATCAACAAACTGTGCAATTAGGTAGGCTATCATGGAGGCTAAAACGGCTAATGGAGAAAGTGAAAAAACTTTTTCGAAGGTACCATCATCAACTGGAGAATTTTCTATTGCAGGAACATAATCGGCTAAGAGTAAAATCCCCATCGAAAAAAAAGAAGCAAAAATTCCAGCAGTTACAACCCTGTTGGCGGCTTTTTTCCCATAAATTTCAGAGATTAAATCAGTAATCAAAAATGTTAATGGGTAGGGTAAAATTCCAACTGATAGTTCAAACAGTCGAATACCAAATACCTCACCCTGAAACGGATACCAAAAAAAGAATTTTTGAAAAATCAGATTAGATACTACTAGTGAGGTAATGAATAATGCAGCAAGATACAAATAGATTTTTGCTGCCAGTTGCCGCTGTTGTGGTTTCATTTATTCAATATTTATCAAGAAAGGGATTCTTGCTTGAATACCTTCCACCTTGCTAAGTTCGAAAAATTCTGTGGTAAATTTTTCAATTGGGTTGTCAAATATTTTCAATTGGGCAAAAGAAAAAGCATCAAGAAGTATCTGCTCAAACTCATCCTCATACTTGGGGTAATCAACAATATTGAAGTTTTCAATATCTGCCATTTCCGCAGCAGTCTCTATTGCATCCTCAAGTCCTCCAAGGGCATCAACTAATCCATTTTCTTGCGCATCTTTACCTGACCAAACCCTTCCTTGCGATAGGGACTCTACTTTTTCCATTTCTAGAGATCGACCTTCCGCTACACGCGACTTAAAAGTGCTATAAATTTTTCTAATTGCACTTCTGGTTGAATTTTTAAACCCTTCACTTAATGGCTCGAAAAGGCTGTAGCCCATTGAATTCTTATTTGAGTTAACTTGTTCCGCGTTTACACCAATCCTATCTGCAAGCCCTTTAATGTTTGGAAACGCTGCAAATACACCTATAGATCCGGTTATAGTCATTGGATCTGCATAAATTTTATCTCCTAAACAAGCAATATAATATCCTCCAGAAGCAGCGACATTTCCCATTGAGACTACTATAGGCTTTTTCCCCTTTAAGTTTCTCATGGTATTCAAAATTATCTCAGAGGTCATAGCATCCCCCCCAGGAGAATCAATTCGCAAGACAACCCCTTTAATATTTTTATTTTCCACAACTTCATCAAGGGCTCGATTCAGTGCTTTTTTTCCAATGATTTCCTCTGATCCTTCAGTGTAAAGAATTGGTCCATTAGCATAGATGATTGCTATTCTGTCTTTTGTGTCATTTTCAAATGGTTTGATTTGGGTATTCATTTCATAAAATTCAACTGAATTTATGGAGTTATACTTATTTAGTTCCAATGCAGCTTTGAGGCTATTTTCAAAATCTTTCTCATAGATTAGCGCGTCAATCATTGCATTGGACATAGCTTCCTCCGCATCGGTTACGGCAAGTTCTTCTACAAGCGTTTCCAAGGTGGTTTTGGAAATCACTCTACTTTCTGCTATCTCGTCACGAATGGTTGTCCAAAAAGCATCCAGCAGACCTTTGATTTGTCCTCGGTTTTCATTACTCATTTTCTTTTGTAAAAAAGGCTCAACAGCACTTTTGTATTTCCCATGTCGAATTACCTCCATTTTTATTCCAAACTGGTTTTGAAAATCTTCATAGTAGAGTACCTCTGAGGAAAGTCCTTTAAGTTCTATTGCCCCCATTGGATTCATAAAAATACTATCTGCTACGGAACTGAGATAATACCCTTTTTGCGACATAAAATCAGCATAAGCGTAAATAAATTTACCTGATTTTTTAAAATTTTTAAGACAGTTTCTAATCTCTCGAGTCTGAGCCCATCCTGAGGCGATTAAACCAGAGTTGAGTCTAATCCCTTTAATTTTAGGATCTTTTTTTGCTTTATTAATGCTGCCAATAATTGCATCCATCCCAACAATCGAGGGACCTTTTTCTGATAAAAATTGAAAAGGATTAAACGCAGGACTTCGATCCCTAACAGACAAATTTAAATTGAGATTTAAAATACTGTTTTCACTTACAAAAGCTGAATCAACTTTCTCTATATTAACAGAAGTGGCGATGGCAGCGATACTGATGAAAAAGAAAATGATTATCAGACCAAGAGCTACAGTGGTTCCTAACAGAGATGCTAAAAAACTTTTGAAGAAATTCATATCAGTCGATTTTAATAACAAAGATAGGGTTTGTGAAATTGTTTTACGAAATTTAATCTTAGGATTAAAATGAGTAAAGCATATATTTCACTTGGCGCAAATGAAGGAAAACGCCTTGAAAACATTCAAGAGGCGGTCACTCGAATTCAAAATAAAATTGGTAATCTGATCGCACTTTCCTCTCTATACCAAACTCCATCCCTGGGTTTTGACGGTCCAGATTTCCTTAATGCTTGTATTGAGATAGACACCAGCTTAAACCCTTTAGATGTATTGGATAAGCTATTGGATATTGAGCGAGCTATGGGAAGAGAACCTTCCCCTGAAAAAGGCTATCAGTCAAGACCCATTGATCTAGATCTTCTATTTTATGAGGAACAAATCATTAATACGCTAGACTTAATTTTACCACATCCTAGAATAGCGCAGCGTAATTTTGTTCTCTACCCGCTAAATGAAATCAACCCCGAACTTGTTCATCCTGTATTAAAAAAAAATATTATTGACTTACTCTCTATTTCTCCAGATAAGACCAAGCCAAAAAAAAGTCCGCTATCCGATTGGTCTCCAGCATTCTTTGAGAAAAGGGAAATTCTAATTTTTGAAGGGAATATAGGAGTTGGAAAAACCTTACTTGCTCAAAAAATTGCTAGACAATATCGAGTTCCCTTTCTACAGGAGAATTTTAAAGAAAATCCTTTTTTGAAAAAATTTTATGAAGATCCAGTAACTTATGCTCTAGATCTAGAGAATCATTTTATGGAGGACCGATTTCAGCAATTTCAAACAGTTATTTATGATACTAAAGGCAATTCTAGTGGGGTAGCTGACCATTCACTTTTTCGATCACTAATCTTTGCTGAAATTAATCTATCTCCATCCGATTTTGATGTATTTAAAAAGCATTATTTAGAAAGGTCCAAAACTTTTTCTTTTCCTGTAAAAGTAATTTACCTAAAACACACTATTGACCGATTAAAGAAGAATATCATTAGAAGGGGGAGGACTTTTGAGCAAAAAATATCTACTGAATACCTAAAGAAAATAGAGCGAGGGTATCAATCATTTTTTAGTCATGAAAGTAAATATGATTTTTGTACTGTTGATCTTACAGATTTGGATTTTGTAAAAGAAGAAGCTGCCTATCAAATAATTCTATTGCGGATTAAAGCTTTTTTAGCTTTTGGTAAAAATCCCATAAAACGACACCACTAGCAACGGCTATATTTAATGAGTGTTTGGTTCCCTCTTGTGGTATTTCGATCACACTATCGCATTGGCTTACTGCTTCCTGAGAAACACCTTTTACTTCATTACCCAATACAAAAGCGTATTTATGATCTTTATTAACCTCAAAATTCTCTAGAGACATTGCTCCATCAGTTTGTTCAATAGCGAAAACTTTTGTTCCTTTTTCTTGAAGCTTTTTGATTAAAGAGACTATTTCTTTTTGGTATTCCCAGTCTACTGATTCCGTTGCCCCCAATGCAGTTTTATGGATGTCTTTATGCGGCGGTACTGCAGTAATTCCACACAGATAGATTTTTTCAATCAAAAAAGCGTCAGCAGTTCTGAAAACAGATCCGACATTGTTTAAACTACGAATGTTGTCGAGAATTATAATTAAAGGGGTCTTGACTGCTTTTTTAAATACTTCTATCGTCTTTCGGTCCAGTTCGCTGTTTTTGAGTTTACGCATGGGCTAAAAATACTAAATATTACAGGGGTCTCCTTGAGTGTTAACAAATTTTTCAAACCCAATTCTTGCAAGAATTTATTAATAATTACATTCGTATAAACCGTTCTCAAGTGGCCAAATCTAAGAAGGAAACCCCTTTAATGAAACAATATAACCAGATCAAGGTAAAATATCCTGATGCGTTATTATTGTTTCGTGTAGGAGATTTTTACGAAACTTTTGGAGCTGACGCCATTCGTGCATCAAAAATATTGGGGATAATTCTGACTAAAAGGGGAGTGGGTAGTAATAGTGAAACAGAATTGGCAGGATTTCCTCATCACTCCCTAAATACTTATTTACCAAAACTTGTGAGGGCCGGTTGCAGGGTAGCCATATGCGACCAGTTAGAAGATCCAAAAATGACCAAAAAAATTGTAAAAAGAGGTGTTACAGAATTGGTTACCCCGGGTGTTTCATTAAATGATGAGGTTTTAGAACACAAGAAAAATAACTTTTTGGCAGCAGTTGTTTTTGGAAAACAAAAAACAGGAATTTCTTTTTTAGACATTTCTACTGGAGACTATTGGGTTTCTGAGGGGAGTGTGATTCAAATGGAACAATTGTTACAAAACTTTTCTCCAACAGAGGTTTTGGTTGCCAAACCTTCTAAAAAGAATTTTACCAAATTAATGGGAAATCAATTTAATGTATTCTACCTGGAGGATTGGGTTTTTGAAAGCAGCTATGCAGAACAAAAATTGACCGACCATTTTAAAGTCACTGGACTTAAAGGTTTTGGAATTCAAGAAATGAAAGTTGGCGTTGTTGCCGCGGGGGCTATTTTGCATTATTTATCAGAGGCTCATCACAACAAAATACCCCACATTACTAGTATTCGCCGAATTTTTGAGGAGGAATACGTCTGGATGGATAGATTTACAATACGAAACCTTGAACTCTTTCAATCCACCAACCCAAATGGTGTGGCATTGATTGATGTTTTGGATCAAACCCTAACACCTATGGGAGGACGAATGTTAAAACATTGGCTAGCATTTCCCGAAAGAAATTTATCAAAAATTGAAGCCCGACTAAATGTCGTAGAGGCTTTTATAAAAGATGATTCAATGCACGATAAAATCGCTAATCACTTGAGGGAAATTACAGATATAGAGAGGATTGTCGCAAAGATTGCCACCCAAAAAATCAGTCCAAGGGCACTTGTGCAATTGGGTAAATCTTTGGATCAAGTTACTGGGATTAAGGTTTATCTTCTCGGCCATTCATCAAAAAAACTAAATACTTTAGGTGCAGGTTTTTTAGATGCTGGGGAGGTCATTAAATTAATTAAATCTACCCTAAAACCTGAGGCCCCAGTTTTGTTGGTTAAAGGTGAGGTCATTGCAGATGGAGTCAATATTGAGTTAGATGAGTTGAGGCAACTTTTGCATTCTGGAAAAGAACATTTAGATAGCATGCTTGAGCGGGAAAGTGAGCGAACCCAAATCCCCTCACTAAAAATAGCGTTTAACAATGTATTTGGCTACTATATCGAGGTACGCAATACTCATAAGGAGAAGGTGCCAGGGGATTGGATTAGAAAGCAAACCCTAGTTAGTGCTGAACGATATATCACAGAGGAGTTGAAAGAATTCGAAACCAAGATTCTTGGAGCGGAAGAAAAAATTAAGTCACTAGAAAGTAAGCTTTATTTTGAACTACTCAAAGAACTACAAAAACATTTGGAGCTGCTTAAGACCAATGCGCAGCAGGTTGCAAGATTGGATGTGATGAGGTGTTTTGCTTTTTTGGCATTGAAGTACAACTATTCACGCCCCCATTTTTTTGATAAAACTATATTGGAGATCAAAGAAGGCCGCCACCCTGTGATTGAGCACCAATTACCGCCTGGGACTCCCTTTATCGCAAATGATTTAATTCTTGATCCTTCCAGTCAACAAATTATTATGATTACGGGGCCTAATATGTCGGGTAAGTCAGCGATACTTCGCCAAACCGCTCTACTGGTTTTAATGGCTCAAATGGGAAGTTTTGTGCCAGCGGTAGCTATGAAAACTGGGATTATTGATAAAATATTTACTAGAGTAGGGGCCAGTGATAATATCTCTATGGGAGAATCTACCTTTATGGTCGAGATGAATGAAACCGCTTCAATTCTAAACAATATTACAGAAAACAGTCTAGTATTACTTGACGAAATTGGTCGGGGAACCAGCACCTATGATGGTATTTCTATTGCCTGGGCAATTGCTGAATATCTCCACGAACATCCTGCAAAATCGAAAGTGCTATTTGCTACCCATTATCACGAATTAAATGAAATGATCCATGATTTTACTCGTATAAAAAACTACAATGTTTCTGTAAAGGAGTTAGAGGATAAAGTGCTCTTTTTAAGAAAATTGATTCCTGGCGGAAGTGCTCATAGCTTCGGTATTCATGTAGCAAAAATGGCAGGTATGCCTGAGTTTGTTGTTCGTAGAGCCCACCAAAAATTAAAAGGCTTGGAGAAGTCCAATACTCTTGAAACTAATACTGAAAGTTTAAAGGTGGGTAAGGATGAGATGCAATTAAGTATTTTTAATTTGGACGATCCCTTATTAGAATCTTTGCGAGAGGAGATAACAGACCTAGATATTGATAAACTTACACCAATAGAGGCATTGATGAAGCTCAATCAGATCAAAAGACAATTAAAATAATACTTGATTTATTAATTTTTTTCATTAATTCCTCAACAATAAAAGTTTAGTAGAATTTAGATTAAAAATGTGATATTTTACTATTTTTGCAACCCACATGCGAAAGTAGCTCAGGGGTAGAGCATCACCTTGCCAAGGTGAGGGTCGCGGGTTCAAATCCCGTCTTTCGCTCAGCTTTTTTAAGTCCTGCTCGAGTGGTGGAATTGGTAGACACGTTGGACTTAAAATCCAATGACCATTGCGGTCGTGCGGGTTCAAGTCCCGCCTCGAGTACATAACGGGAGACAGTCGTAAGATTGTTTTCCGTTTTTGTTTTCTTACTCCTGATTGTTGAATCTAATTTAACCAGGATACTTTTTTTTCGATTGGACCAGGATTTCTTGAAACAGTTTCTCCATCATATTTTCCCATATAAAAAATACCAAGGCACTTTTCTCCTTCACTAAGAGGGGTAAATTTGCCAATAGAGCTAATAAGTTTTGGGGAACTCCAGTAAGACCCAATATTAAGACTTGTTGCCATAAGCCACATATTTTGAACTGACATGGAAACAGAAGCTATTTCCTCCCATTCTGGAACGGACTCATTTGGATCACGTTGCATACATATTAATATGATCGTAGAAGATTTCTTTGCCTTTTCAATCAAATTATTGTATTTAAATTTTGAAAAATTATTATTATCCTCTTTGTATTTGTCTGCTAAGAACTTTCCGAGATCATTCTTAGTTTTATTTTTTAAAACCTTAAACCTCCAAGGTTCTGTTTTTTTGTGAGTTGGAGCCCAATTAGCTGCTTCTAGAATTAAATTTATTTCTTCATTGGTAATAGTTAGATTATTGAATAGATGAGGCATAATAGACCGACGTGATTTAATTATTTCGAGTAAATCCATTTTTTTGTTTAAATTATACAAGACAGCTTTGATAAATTATTCTTATTTTTTTTTAATTATTTCTAAAAATTTATTCTATTAAGTACGTTAAAGGGTTTTTGTAATAACTCAAAAGTAACTTATAATAAATTAAAATCATATTTCTTAAATAATTCAATTGCTTGATAATCAGCTAATCCTAGTTTTTTATATTCAATGGCACTTCTTTTGTTTCTCTCTTCAGCACGTACCCAAAATTCTCTGTTATCACTTCCTTGAAACATTACGAAATCTTTTTGGGATTGATGATATAAAATTGCTTTACGTTTTCGCATTACTTGGTCTGGACTCATTGGGACTGCCATTTCAATTTCATGAACCTCATACTCTTGCCAAGCGCCCCTGTAGAGCCATAGCCAACAATTTTTCATGAATTTTTTCTTTTTTAGTTGCTTTATACTTTTAAAAATAATATTTAAGCAAATTCTATGAGTACCGTGAGGGTCAGCTAAGTCACCTGCAGCATATATTTGATGTGGCTTAATACTTGAAATAATATCATTAGTAATTAAAAAGTCATTTTTATCAGGGTTATTTTTCTGGATTTTCCCTGTTTCATAGAAAGGAAGATTCAAGAAATGTACTTGGCTATCCGGAATTCCTAAATACCTGGATGCTGCAAGGGATTCCCTTTTTCGGATAGCAGTCTTGAGTTCCCGTAGAGAAACAGAATCTTTATGATTTTTCTTTTTGCTATGTATTTCATTTTTTAAGCTTATAAAATTCCCTTCAGATTTTAAATCTGACATAACTTCAATATATTTTAATGCCTCTTCATCTGATACAGCAAGATTTCCCGATGTTTGATAAGCTAAATGAACCTGATGCCCTTGACTTACCAATCTATCTAGCGTGCCTCCCATAGAAATTACATCATCGTCGGGATGGGGACTAAAAACAAGACATCGCTTCTTGGAAGGACTTGCTCGCTCAGGTCTATTTTGATGATTAGAATTTGGTTTTCCCCCTGGCCAACCAGTAATTGTATTTTGGACCCTATTGAACATTTTAATATTTAAATCATAATAATTTCCCTCTTTAATCAATAGTTCAGATAAACCATTTAAATTATAATTCTCCTCTGTCAATTTGAGTATTGATTTATTCGTTTTTTTACAAAGCCAATGGACAGCTCTAGATCGGATATTTTGTTTATTCCAATCACAATCACCTGTAATCCATGGCGTTTTGATTCTAGTTAAGTCGGATGCTGCTTCATGATCAACAACCACAGTAGTATTATTGTGATTTTGTAAATAGGTGGTCGGTAAATTAGAATTAATTTCACCTTCAATTGCCTTTTGAATAATTTCACTTTTATTAGTACCCCATGCAAGTAATATTATGCGTTTAGCAGAAAGAATGGTTTTAATCCCCATTGTAATTGCTTTTCGAGGCACATTATCAATGCCATTAAAGGCTGGGGCAGCGTCAAAT
>CACHZY010000006.1 GCA_902584445.1 uncultured Bacteroidota bacterium
TGCGCTCTAATGACCAAATCGTAGATGTATATGGAGGTCCTGTTCTACCCAATACTGATGAAAATATTTCTTCTACAAGCAAACAGCTGGTAACCAATGCAAATGAATCCTTCCGATTTATTAAGTTAAAGTCCAACCTTGAGCCCATTTTTAAGAAGAGATTTTGGAAAAGTAAATTATTTTTTAATCTGATTGCTTCACCATTCATTTTACTGTTTGCCTTTGTTATGTTTACGAGACGCAACCAGAGAATTTATAATGATGTTGAGGGATCGAGATTGAGGCTAGCAAACCGATTGGCTAAAAAGTATCTTGGTGAGGCAAAAAAGAACATGAGTAATAAACCCCTTTTTTATGATGCTTTAGAACGAGCACTTTACAATTACCTAAAAGCAAAGTTGAAAATTAAAACGGACGATTTTAGCAAAGAAAAAATAACGGAATTATTAGCCGTGAAAAACCTATCTCAAAGTGAAACAAGTGCATTTGTAGCACTTTTAGAGAACTGTGAAATCGCGAGATATTCGCCCGCTACTGATTTTAAAATGCAACAAGACTTTGATCAAGCGCTTCAGGTAATCTCAAATATTGATAAAAAATTATGAGAAAGCTATTGATATTACTTTTTGTAATACTTTTTATCTCTATGGGTTTTGGACAAGACAATGATCAGACGTTTGAAAACGCCAATACTGCATACAATGCAGGTCAGTTTGAAAAGGCATTGCTATTGTACAAACAAATTTTAGAATCAGGGGAACACAGCGCAGCTCTTTACTTCAATATGGGAAATTGTTATTACCGATTAAATAATGTTGCAGAAAGTATTTTCTTTTTCGAAAAAGCCAAAAAATTGAACCCCTTTGACGAAGACATATCAATCAACAGTGCTTTTGCTCAGAATATGGCGATAGATGCGGTAGAGATGTTGCCTATATCTCAAGTCACTAAATTTAAGGACAGCTTAGTTGAATTATTTAACCAAGAAGGCTGGGCTCTGGTTTTGATACTTTTGTCATGGTTATTGGTTATTTTTTGGGGACTTTATTTGAAAAATAAAACACCCTTATTTAAAAGGATTTTCTTTGTTAGCACAATATTAACGGCTTTATTTTTAGCAAGTTCTGTATCTATTTCAATTATTAAATCAGCTGATGAAGCTGCCACTACCTATGGCATCTTGTTTAATGAAAAGATTGAAGTTTGGGCAGAACCCAATACTAGAGCAGAAGGATTATTTATTCTCCATGAAGGAACTAAAGTTCAGCTTTTGGATGCCCTCCAAGAATGGCAAAAAATTAGAATTGCTAATGGTTCTGAGGGCTGGATTAAGGACGGTAGCGTTCGAAGCCTTAAAGGATTTAAATAAGATCATTGGGCAGTTCTTCACTAAACTTACTACCCCAATTAAAAAGATACTCTCCCAGCTCGGTGATGGGACCATATAAAATAGACTGATTAATCATTTCCTGGTCGATAATTGTTATCCATTGATTTATTTTTATAATAAAAAATAGAACAACACTACTTAGCACAGCCCATTTTAAAACGCCAAAAACAGAACCGAGGAACTTGTTGAATAAACCTAAGTAGGCCTGGCTTAATATTTTCGTCAAACCTTTTGCTAAAACTGATACTCCATAAACAATAAGGATAAATACCAATAAATAGGAAATTGTTTTTATTGCCACGGGGTTCCAATCAAAAAAACCTTTAATTTTCTCTCCTATAAAACTGGAAAATTTTACCGCCCCTTGGACTCCTAAAAATAAGGCACCTAGGCTAGCAACTTCAACAACAAACCCTTTTTTAAAACCTTTGAAAAATCCAAATCCTAGAGCAAGGGTAACAATAATATCAAACACATTCACAATACTAAAGTACTTTATTTTTAGGAAGTAAGTACTAGATTTTCTTAAAGCAAGTATCTTTGTAGGGTGCAAAAAAATTTAAGTCGAGATCAAAAATTAAAAGACCGATGGGATAATTTGATTATTTTATTGAGCGATAAGTTTTCTGATTGCGAAACACTAGATGTTGAAGGTATTCTCTATTTGGTTGGTTTGCAAGAATTGGGGCAAGTGCATCATAAAATGAGAAAGGATGACAATTTAAACTTAATTCATATTGGAATATGTAGTGTATTAGAGCCCTATGGATATTATCGTTTTGACTACTATGATGAAGATGGTTGGCCTCATTTTCAGCTTTTAGAACCATTGCCAGCACTCAAGCCTGGTGAGCAAACTATATTAATGAAAGAAGCATTGGTAACCTATTTTTTAAAACGAGATATAATTCAATAAATGTTTATTTTTAAAGGATGATTAAAAAAATTAATAAAAACTTGGAATTGGTTAAGGTATTTAGTGCCGAATCAAAGGAGGAGGCCGAAGCATTTCGAATTAAGTATTTGGGAAAAAAGGGTATTTTAAATAATTTTTTTACTCAATTTAAAGTGTTACCTCCTTCTGAAAAGAAGGAATATGGGCAGTCATTAAATCTTCTAAAGAAAGCAGTAACAGAAAAAGTGAAAGCCTTTCAATTAAAAACTGATATTTCCTCTTTAATTGGTAGTTCTGGAGATTTGACTAGACCGGGTTTCCCCCTTGATTTAGGTTCCAGACACCCTCTGTCCTTGGTTAAAAGTAGAATAGTGGATATATTTACTCAAATCGGATTTAATATTTCTCACGGACCTGAAATAGAGGATGATTGGCATAATTTCACCGCTCTAAACCTTCCTGAACACCACCCTGCAAGAGACATGCAGGATACCTTTTTTATTCAAACAAGTCCTGATATATTGTTGCGAACCCACACCTCATCTGTTCAAGTCAGATTTATGGAAAATAATCAACCACCCATACGAACAATTTCTCCTGGGCGAGTTTTTAGAAATGAGGCTATTTCTGCAAGATCTCATTGTATATTTCATCAGGTAGAAGGTTTATACATTGATAAAAATGTTTCATTTTCAGATTTAAAGCAAACTTTACTTTATTTAACTAAAGCTCTATTTGGAAAGTCCAAAATACGCCTAAGGCCCTCTTATTTTCCATTTACGGAACCAAGTGCAGAAGTTGACATATATTGGGGTTTAGATACGGAAACTGATTATAGAATTACTAAGGGAACTGGTTGGTTGGAAATCATGGGTTGTGGTATGGTAGATCCAAATGTTTTAAAAAATTGTAATATTGATCCTGATGTTTATTCTGGGTATGCTTTTGGAATGGGAATTGAGCGCATTGCAATGTTGCTTTATCAAGTAGGTGATATTAGATTATTTTTTGAAAATGACGTTCGTTTTTTAACCCAATTTAAATCAGGGATTTAATCTAATTTTTTTACTAATTTTTTAAAAACCCTATCCGCATTTTTACCTTCATAAAGAATGCTGAAGACCGCATCAATAATTGGAATACGTGTAGGATAATCACTGTTGATAATTTTAGCTGACTTTGTTGCATAATAGCCCTCTGCTATCATTTGCATTTCCGTTTGAGCAGCCTTTACAGAATAACCTTTTCCTATCATGCTACCAAAGGTTCGGTTACGACTAAAAACTGAGTAACTAGTAACTAATAGATCGCCCAAGTAAGCAGAGTTATTAATGTTACGTTTAAAGTTGTAGACATCTTTTATAAACCTTTTCATCTCTCGGATCGCATTACTCATTAAAACACTTTGAAAATTATCCCCATAACCTATTGAATGAGCAATTCCTGCTGCTATTGCATAAATATTTTTGAGCATACTTGCGTATTCAGTTCCAATAATGTCATTGGAAATTTTAATACGGATGTAATTAGTATTCAACATTAAGGCAATTACTTTTGCTAAATTAGTATTTGAGCAGGCCACGGTTAGAAATGAAAGTCGTTCCATTGCAACCTCCTCTGCATGACAAGGACCAGTTATCACGCCAATTTTTTCATATGGAACCTTATATTTTTCATGTAAATGTTTACCAACAATTAACATACTTTGTGGTACAACTCCCTTAACTGCTGTAAATATTATTTTTTCATTTATTGAGGTATCAATTTTTGCAAATTCAGACGAAATAAATGCCGATGGAATTGCAATAATTAAAATATCAGCATCCACAATTACCTCATTAATGTTGGAACTTATCTTGAGCCGCTTTGTATTGAGACTTATTGAGCTAATGTAATTTGGGTTGTGATGATTTGTTTTGATAAATTCAATATTGATATCTTTTCGAATATACCACCCAACCTTCCTTTTATTTTCTGTAATAATTTTTATTAAGGCGGTGGCCCAACTTCCTCCACCTAATACAGCAATTTTAAGTTTATTTTTTAAAAGTATATGGTTAAAGTAAGGTCTTCTAATCGAGTGATTCATAGTTAATGAGTATTTTAACGGAAGTTTTCCCAATGTATTCTCGTTATTGTAAGTAAAAGCCCCAAACCATAGAAAATAGCAATTCTTAGGAATTTTTTTTCTGGGTCACTTTGTTTTTTGTGTACTGACCATCCCACGGTAATTAAAACAATTGCAATTATATTTAAAAAGGGATGTTCGACTAAATAAAAACGAATTTGACTATTTGACATTACATTCACAAAACCAAGTTTAGACCACTGGTTAAACCAAGGTGATACTAAATATAACATTAGTCCGATTAGTAGTTGAAAGTGAGAAAATATTAGTCCAAAAAGGGAAATTCTAAGATCTTTTGACTCAAAAACTTTACCTTTAATTTTACCCATTAAAGCATTAAAAACAGCATATATTATAACCAACAAAGTTAGATAACTCCAATAATAATACAAGATTCTAATTAGTGGATACATCTATAAAAGATTTATGGAATATTTAATTTTTTAAGAGATTAACTTAGATTTTAAATATAAATGCTATCACATCTTTGAATTATAATAATTAGGATTTCCAGTTACTTCTTTTCCCAGCCAATCTGGTTTTTTAAAAGGTGTATTTTCCATTGGCAATTCGATTTCAGCTAAAACTAATCCTTTTTTATGACTTAAAAACTCATCAACCTCAATTGTTAATGAACCATGTGGAATAATATATCTGATTTTTTCAATTGGCATATCCATTGCTAATTCAAGTAGTGACTTTGCTTCACTTTTTGGGATAAATTTTTCCCACTCAAGTCTTGATGTACCCTCTTTATTGCTTCTACCCTTAATTGTTAAACACCCCTCTTCGTTTATAAGCCTAACCCTTACTGTTCTATCGGGATCTTTATTGAGATAGCCTTGTAAAATATGTTTTTTTTCAATAGAGAACTTTTTAAATAGACTACCTATAACTAAAAATTTTCTTTCGATTTCTTTTTTCATAAACTAAAAATTAAAATCTATATATTAATTATGAATAAAAAAATACTAATATCAATTTTTTATAGTATTCTTAAATTAAAATATTTTTGATTATAAACAAAAAGCAAATTAAACAGGGTCAGAAAAAGAATTTTTTATTCAATATTATTCTTTAAGAGCGATGATTAGATCTTCTCACTAAAAGTGAGTTATTTAAATATATTTTTTTCCTCAAACAATTGAAACCCTTAAAGTGTTTACCATTCCCTTATCTATAATTGGCATTGCAGTAAGGTTAATTAGCAAGTCTCCTTTATCTACATACCCCTTGTCTTTTGCAATTTTATTTATTTGTTCTACTGTTTTATCAGTGCTTTCAAAGCTGTCATAAAAAAAAGCTTTTACGCCCCAAATCAAATTTAGTTGAGTGAGTATACGTTTGTTTGAGGTAAATACCAAAATATGTGAATTAGGTCGCCAAGCTGAAACTTGAAATGCAGTATATCCACTATTAGTTAATGTACAAATAGCTTTTGCTTGAACATCATTTGCAATGTGAACAGCATGGTAGCAAATAGATTTTGTAACGAACCTTACAGTCCTAATATTTGGTGGTTTTTGAGGAACAGTAATTAATTCGGAATGTTCTACGCTGTGAATAATTGAGCTCATAGTTTGGATTACTTCAACAGGATATTTTCCAACTGAAGTTTCCCCGGAAAGCATCACTGCATCAGCTCCATCCATAACAGAATTAGCAACATCATTAACTTCTGCCCTTGAAGCTGTTAAGCAATCAATCATACTTTCCATCATCTGAGTAGCTATGATTACAGGAATTCTAGCTTTTTTAGCACGCTTGACCAATTCTTTTTGAATTAGAGGGACTTCAGCGGGAGGAATTTCAACGCCCAAATCACCTCTTGCGACCATTAAGCCGTCACAGTATGAAATAATTTTATCAATATTCTCAATTGCCTCAGGTTTTTCAATTTTAGCAATAATTGGAATTTTGTGAACGGTATGTTGATCAATCAAATTTTTTAAGTCCATTATATCATTACTGTTTCTTACGAAAGAAAGGGCAACCCAGTCAACATTTTGTTTAATTGCAAATTCAGCATCAATTACGTCCTTTGCAGTAAGAGCAGGCAATGATAATTTAGTATTAGGAAGGTTAACACCTTTTTTCGATTTTAGACTTCCTCCTTGAATTACTTTTGCTTTAACTATCGATTTTTTATCAGTGGAAACTACCTCAAAAATTAATTTACCGTCATCTAATAACACTCTTTCTCCAGGCTTAACATCTTTGGAGAAATTTTTATAATTCATATGGACTTTTTGCCTGTCTCCTATAAAAGTTTCACCGTTTTGAAAAGTGATTAGGTCTCCTGGCTCTAAACTTATTCCATCCTCAACCTTACCAATTCTTAGCTTAGGACCTTGAAGATCAGCTAAAATTGAGGTATTGGATTGAAGTTTTTCACTTACTTCCCTGATAATTTTAATTCGATTTTCAACTTCACTGTGGTCAGCATGCGAAAAATTAATGCGAAATACATCCACTCCCTCTAAAATCATTTTTTTAATTATTAGGGGGGAGTCTGTTGAAGGACCTAAAGTAGCAACTATCTTGGTTTTTTTTCTTTCACTCATTAATCAAAAATTTACACTAAGATCAAGGGTTATTTTGCTTTGATGAGGCTGATAACAATATGAGACTTCCTTAATTATCTCTAATTCTTTAATTAATGAAGCTGCATCAATTCCTGAATTAATTTTAATTATGTAATCCGCGTCTTTCAAATCTTGAACCAAATATAATTCTTTTGTTTCAGGTATATCAAATAAGCCTCCTCCCTTTTCTAAATCATCTTTAAATGATAAAGATCGATTTGAGAATAAGTAGCAAGATATTCCCCTAGCTATATCAATCCATTCGAAAATCTGGAATTCAAATTTTGATCCATTTTCGTAAACTTTTTTCTTTAATTTAATGAATCTGGAATTGCAAGTTAGATTAATTAGATAAGCTAATTTGAAATCTTCACAGTTTGAATGGATAGATATCAGTTTGAATTCCCCTTCATCAATATCTTCTAATATGTAGCGCTTTTTTTTATTCATCAAATTTTATATTTGATATTCATGGCATGATAAGCTCGTCGTGCAGATTTTTCTTCTGATTTTTTTTTGGAAATTTCCCTAGCTTTGACAATTAACCTATTGTTTAAATAAACACTTGTAGTGTAGTTAAATTTAGGATCCAAACCTTTATCTCTGTCAGTTTTAAATTGAACTATTTTTTTATTTTTTTGTCCCCATTCCAATAGTAAACCTTTGTAGCTAAGTATAGTGTGTTTTAACTGATCTAGGTCAACATAATCAGATACTATTTTTTTTAAAATAAATTCTTTACACTTATCATAACCACGGTCAATAAAAATTGCTCCAACTAAAGCTTCCAATAGATTCCCATGAATGTTATTTCCCAAATTTGCTTTTATTTCACCATCTATGAATTCAATTAAACCAAGTTTTTTCCCAATATTATTAAGATTTTCGCGACTTACAATTTTAGCCCTATACTTGGTTAGAGTTCCTTCTTTTGCTTCAGGAAATGATTGAAACAATAGGGCTGATATAACTATACTTAGCATTGAATCTCCTAGAAACTCTAATCTCTCGAAATTTATTGAGTTGCCATTATCATCTTTTAAGTTTGAAGATCTGTGAGTAAAAGCTTTTTGGTAAATTTCAACATTAACGATTTTTAGGGAAGTAATTTTCTTTAATCTACCAAAGAACATCCTTTCTTTTGTATTAGATGATCTTAGTATTTTGTTAAGAAAACTCACATTCTAAATTAGCTAATTTTTTTGAAAAGTACACAGGCATTATGCCCCCCAAATCCAAAGGTATTGGAAATTGCAACATTAACTCTTCTTTTCTGTGGTTTTCCAAAAGTAAAATTAATTTTTGTATCTATTTGATCATCAATAGTTTGGTGATTAATAGTTGGAGGAACTAAATCATTTTGCATTGCCATTATCGATGCAATTGATTCAATTGCTCCTGCAGCTCCGAGAAGATGACCAGTCATTGACTTAGTGGAGTTTAAATTAATTTTATAAGCGTGCTCACCAAAAACAGATTTAACTGCATTGGTTTCAGCTACATCTCCCAAAGGGGTAGAGGTGCCATGCATGTTGATTGTATCAACTTCTTCAGGTTTAATATTAGCATCTTTAAGGCAATTTAACATTACACTTTTTGCTCCAAGTCCCTCTGGATGAGGAGCAGTCATATGATGAGCATCTGCTGAAAGTCCTCCTCCCGCTAATTCGGCATATATTTTTGCGCCCCTCGCTTTGGCATGTTCGTATTCCTCAACTATTAATGCTCCAGCACCTTCGCCTAAAACAAAACCGTCTCGATTTTTATCAAATGGCCGAGAAGCAGTTTTGGGGTCATCATTTCGAGTTGATAAAGCATGCATACCGTTGAATCCCCCAATACCTGCAATAGTAATAGCAGCCTCAGATCCACCAGAAACTAATACATCGGCATAACCCATCCTAATATAATTTAACGAATCAATTAGTGCATTTGCTGAAGAGGCACAGGCAGATACAGTAGTAAAGTTTGGCCCTCTTAGCCCGTATTTTATAGAAATTAGTCCAGGAGCTATATCCGCAATCATTTTGGGAATGAAAAAGGGATTAAATCTTGGAGTACCATTTCCAGAGGCAAAGTCAAGAACTTCATTTTGAAAAGTTTCTAACCCACCTATTCCAGCGCCCCAAATAACCCCTATTCTGTCACAATCCTCTTTTTCAAATATTAAACCTGAGTCGATGATGGCCTCTTCAGCACTTACAATAGCATACTGAGCAAAGCGGTCATATTTCCTTGCCTCTTTTCTATCCATAAAGTTTAATGGATCAAAATTTTTTAATTCACAAGCAAATTGTGTTTTAAACTTTGATGCATCAAAATGTGTGATTGGTCCAGCACCACTGACTCCAGACAATAAACCCCCCCAATATTCAGGGAGGGTATTTCCAATAGGAGTTAAGGCTCCCAATCCGGTAATTACTACACGTCTTGGTTTCATTTAAGCCAAGTATTTATTTTGCTTGATCGATAAATTGAATCGCTTGCCCAACAGTGGCAATATTTTCAGCTTGGTCATCCGGAATCTGAATATCAAATTCTTTTTCAAATTCCATAATTAGTTCAACCGTGTCTAAAGAATCAGCACCTAGATCATTGGTGAAATTGGCTTCAGTAACCACTTCGTTTTCGTCAACACCTAATTTGTCAACGATAATTGCTTTTACTCTTGATGAAATGTCAGACATAATCAAAATTGATTTAAAATTACTGTGGACAAAAATATAAAACTTTGCATGAAATCACTATTTAGGATAAAAATTATAACTTTTCTTTGTGAAGTTAATTGTTAAATAAAATAAAGAAACACTGTGTTTAAGCCATTTTGGTAAAAAATATGGGAGATAAAACTGTTAAAAGAATTATTTTTTTTGCTTCTGGTTCAGGTACTAATGTTGAAAATATCATCAAATATTTTCATGGTAATAAGGCTGTTGAAATAACTTTAATATTGACAAATAATCCCAATGCTGGTGTTATAAGACGCGCAGAAAAACTTATGAAACCATTAATGTTGTTTTCAAAGCGAGAATTATTCGATCAATCTATTTTAAGAAAGATTATAACAATTAATCCAGATTTGATCATTTTAGCAGGTTTTTTACTTAAAATACCAAAGGAATTTGTAAAAGCATTCCCTAAAAGAATAATTAACATTCACCCAGCTTTATTACCTAAATTTGGTGGAAAGGGAATGTATGGAAATAGAGTTCATCAAAGTGTAAAAGATGCCGGTGAGCAAATAACAGGAATTACAATTCACTTAGTCAACGAATATTTTGATCAAGGAGAGATTATTTTTCAAGCATCAGTAGACATTGCGAGCCAAGATTCAGTTGAAGAAATAGCTAATAAAGTTCATAAACTAGAGTACACCTATTACCCCAAGCTTATAAATAAGCTTCTTTTCTATTAGAGTATGTCAAACAGAGTAAATATTTATACTGATGGTTCAGCAATTGGTAATCCTGGTCCTGGTGGATATGGAATTATAATGGAGTGGGTAAATAAAAAATATATAAAAGAATTTTCTGCTGGATACCAAATGACAACAAATAATCGAATGGAGCTATTAGCTGTAATTATTGCTTTGGAATCACTAAAAATTCAACCCATGAATGTGATAGTTTTTTCGGATTCAAAATATGTTATTGAGTCTATAGAGAAAAAATGGGTATTTAATTGGGAAAAAAAACAGTTTAGCGGAAAGAAAAACCAGGACTTATGGCAAAGATATTTATTAATTCATCGTAAACATAGGGTAAGATTTCAATGGGTTAAAGGACATAATAAACATCCTCAAAATGAGCGATGTGATAGATTAGCAGTAAATGCTGCAAAAGAAAAGAATAAGAAAATTGATCATTATTTTGAGAACAGTATTAAAGGGATTTCAAAGTCTTAAGCTGTTAGAAAGTATAAATAAATCATTAAAAAAAATATTTTTAACGCCTAATAACTTTAGTAAATTTGTTTATGAAAAATAAATTATTGATAGTAGGAACAATGGCCTACGATGCAATTGAAACCCCTTTTGGGAAAGTAGATAAGATACTTGGAGGGGCGGCAACTTACATAGGGTTATCGGCTTGTCAATTTTCTCTAGACTCTGCCGTGATTTCAGTTGTTGGTGAAGACTTTGACATGCGACACATCCAATTACTTAAAAATAAGAAAATTGACGTTTCTGGAGTGGAAATAGTTAAAGGTCAAGAAACTTTTTTTTGGAGCGGAAAGTACCATAAAGATCTTAACACTAGAACAACTTTAGAAACCCGATTAAACGTACTTGAAAATTTTAACCCAATTATTCCTGGCAGTCTCAGGTCTCCTGAAGTAGTAATGCTTGGAAACTTATCTCCTGAAATTCAAATTAAAGCACTTGAGCAATTAAAAAATAGGCCAAACTTGATTATATTAGACACGATGAACTTCTGGATGGATCACTACCGCTCTAAATTAGATCAGGTTATTGAAAAAGTAGATGTAATTTCGATTAATGACGAGGAGGCACGTCAATTGACAGGAGAGTATTCCCTGGTTAATGCTGCTAAATTAATTCATCAATTAGGTCCGAAATATGTAATTATAAAAAAAGGAGAACATGGTGCATTACTTTTTCATCATAATGAAATTTTTTCTGCTCCAGCACTACCAATAGCTAATGTACTTGACCCTACAGGAGCAGGAGATAGTTTTGCAGGAGGATTTGCAGGTTACCTAACTCAGACTTTGGATTTTTCATTTAATAATATGAAATCAGCAGTGATTTATGGATCTGCAATGGCTTCTTTTACTGTTGAGAAGTTCGGAACAGAGAGCTTAATTAATTATTCATATTCAAGTATGGCTAATCGACTAAAAGCCTTTAAAGAATTAACTACCTTTGAAATTGAGTTATAATAAAAAAACAATAATAATAACTTATGAGTGATGCCATTAAACACGAATGTGGGATTGCACTAATCCATTTAAAAAAAGACTTGGCTTATTTTAAAGAGAAATATGGCACTTCTATGTTTGCAATAAATAAGATGTACTTGATGATGGAGAAGCAGCATAATCGTGGTCAGGATGGAGCGGGCTTAGGATGTATAAAGTTAAATGTTAAACCCGGCCAACGTTATATCAGTAGGGTTCGCTCAAATGGCCAACAGCCGATTCAAGACATTTTTAAGAAAATAAATAAAAGAGTATCTCAAGCAAAAAAAGATTTTCCTGATTTATTAGAAAATCCAGATCTGTTTAAACATGAGGTTCCTTTTGCTGGCGAAATACTTTTAGGTCATCTTAGGTATGGAACTTTTGGTAAAAATAGTATCGAAAGTGTTCATCCATTTTTAAGACAAAATAACTGGATGCATCGAAATTTAATTGTGGCAGGAAATTTTAATCTTACAAATGTAAATGAGCTATTTGATACTTTAGTTGATTTAGGACAGCACCCTAAAGAGAGGTCAGATACAATTACTGTCATGGAAAAAATTGGACATTTTTTAGATGATGCAGTCGCTAAAATATATGAGACTCTCAAGAAAGAGGGTTATAATAAAGCGGATGCCTCCCCCCAGATTGCAGAGCGTTTGAATATGAAAAAGGTATTAAGAAAAGCTTCAAAAAATTGGGATGGAGGATATACTATTGCAGGAATGCTTGGACACGGGGATTCCTTTGTTATAAGAGATCCAGCTGGAATAAGACCTGCCTATTACTACGATAATGATGAATTATTAGTAGTTGCTTCTGAACGTCCTGCAATTCAAACTGTTTTCGATATTTCTTTTGATGATGTTCAAGAAATCCCACCTGGACATGCCCTTTTGACCAAAAAAAGTGGCGCTATGAGTATTAGTAAAATTCAAGAACCAGTTGAGCGAAAATCTTGTTCATTTGAGCGAATTTATTTTTCAAGAGGAGGAGATGCAACCATATACAAGGAGAGGAAAAAATTGGGAAGGTTGCTGTTTCCACAAATTCAAAAAGCTATCTCAAACGATTTGGAGAATACTGTATTTTCATTCATACCCAATACTGCAGAGACTTCTTTTTATGGATTACTTGGAGCAGTACAAGACAATATTGTAAAGTCTTTGTCTGAAGCAATAAATAATGAAGATAATATAAAGAACGGTAATTTAAAAAAACTTTTGTCTCTCAGACCAAGAATCGAAAAGATAGCTATAAAAGATGCAAAATTAAGAACTTTCATCACTGAGGATGCAAGTAGAGACGATCTTGTTGCCCATATATATGATATAACTTATGGAGTTATTAAACCTACTGATAATTTAGTAATCATTGACGATAGTATTGTCAGAGGAACAACTTTGGAAAAAAGTATTTTAAAAATGCTTGATAGACTTAGCCCCAAAAAGATCATCGTCGTCTCTAGCGCTCCTCAAATTAGATATCCAGATTGTTATGGAATTGACATGGCCAAAATCCAAAACTTTATTGCCTTTAGGGCTACTTTAAAACTACATGAAGATATGGGGACACTTGACAAAATCTTAGATGAAATTTATGATGGCTGTATCAAGAGTATGAAAATTTCATTGGACAAAGTAGAAAATCAATTAAAAGCTCTTTATGAACCCTTCACAGATAAGCAAATTTCAGATAAGATTGCCTCTATGCTTAAAGGAGAAATTATAAAATCTGATGTTGAGATAATTTTTCAAACAATCGATGGGTTGCACAAGGCTTGTCCAGAGAATTTAGGGGACTGGTATTTTTCTGGAAACTACCCTACCCCCGGGGGCAATAGAGTTGTTAATAGGGCTTTTATGAATTATTACGAGGGTAAGTCAGTAAGAGCTTATTAAAAATAATTCTCCTAATTAGTAAGTTAAAAAATTAATAAACAATTTAGAGAAGAACAATATTTTAAATAAACTATTTGTGACTTTTTTTTGGTTTTTAAACATTAATCTCTAAATTTACAAATACCAGAACATAAGTAGGTTAAGTTCATGGTAAGATTTGGGGCAAAAAGGGAGGATTTATCCTCCCTTTTTATTTATTCCTAAACTTAAACTCTTTTTTAGATATTTTTATTTACTAAGATCAAATAATTCCCCTACTTTTTTCCAATTAACTACTTTAAAAAAAGCTGATATATAATCTGGTCTTCTGTTTTGGTAATTTAGATAGTATGCATGCTCCCAAACGTCAATTCCTAAAATAGGCACTCCAGCGCAACCAATGCCTGGCATTAAAGGATTATCTTGATTAGCGGAAGAGCAGACTTCTAGTTTTCCACCTTCATGAACACAAAGCCAAGCCCAACCGGATCCAAATCTGGTAGCCGCAGCATTTGAAAAATCCTCTTTGAAGGAATCAAAAGATCCAAAGGTAATGTCAATAGCTTCTGCTAGAGAACCTCCAGGATTTCCGCCTCCATTCGGCGACATGGTTTCCCAAAATAAACAATGATTGAAATAACCTCCACCATTATTTCTTAGCGGGCCATTATTCATATCAATTTTTTTAAGGATATTTTCGATAGAATCTTCCTCCATTTCAGATCCTTTAAGCGCTGCATTTAATTTTGTAGTATATCCACCGTGGTGTTTTCCGTGATGGATTTCCATTGTTTTAGCGTCAATATGAGGCGTCAATGCATCATATGAATAGGGTAATTGTGGTAGTTCAAAAGCCATAATTTTTTTTTTAGTTAAAACAAAAGTAAAATTTCTTTTGTTCAATTCGCAAAGCTACAAATCAAATCACTTAAATTTAAATAATAAATAAAATAGTGATATCTAGTCCTTTTCTTATCATAAACGCAGCAGCCGGATCTGGTAAAACTTATTCTTTAGTCTATTCCTACCTAAAGAAATTACTTTCGTCAAATAATTCAAATAGTCATCGAAAGATGCTTGCTTTGACTTTTACCAACAAGGCTGTCCATGAAATGAAGTACAGGATTTTAAAAAGTCTTTATTTGTTGGCCTACAAAATTGACCTTGAAGAAATAAGTGGTTATCGATCCAGTTTACTAGTTGACTTAGGTATAGATAAAACAGCAATAGAAGAAAAAGCCAGTAGCGTTTTAAAAAAAATTCTTCATGAATATGCCGCATTTGAAGTGATAACTATAGATAGTTTTACTCAGAAACTGATTAGAACATTTGCAAAGGATTTAAAAATTCCAGCAAGTTTTGAGGTAACGTTAGAGGCAGATCAATTATTGGAAGAAATGATAGAGTCTATTATAGATAAAGCTGGAATTGAAAAAAAACTAACCAAGCTATTGGTGGATTTTAGTTTGAGTAAAACCGCTGAGCTTAAAAGTTGGAATATTGGAATAGACTTATTCGATATTTCTAAACTATTACTCAATGAAAATGACCGTACCCCAATTTTAAGTTTTAAAAACAAGAATTCAGCTGATTTTAAAGCTCAAAAAACAAAGTTTGATAGGCAATATCAGAATGATTTTGAACAGTTCAAGAAGATTGGAATAGAAGCTTTAAAATTAATTTCCGATAATGGACTGATTCAAGATGATTTTTCAAGAAAAGCTGTTTTTAATCATTTTGAAAAAATTTCAAATGGACAATTGGATCGGCTTTATGAAAATAAATTAGATCAGAATTTCCAGCAGTCTGAAAATATTTACAACAAATCATTAGCAGTAGAAAAAAAGATAAAAATTGATGGAATTCTTCCAGAACTTTTCGATCATTACAAGAATGCAAAGTTAAAAGTCGGAAGACTTTTTGTATTAAAAAATATTTTGAATCAGTGGACCCCTTTGTCGCTAATTAGTGAAATGGAAAGAGGATTGGAAGCACTCCAATTACCTTTTAATAGACTCCTATTAAGTCGTTTTAATGAAATCATTAATAAGGAAATTTCAACTTTAAGCACTCCCTACATATATGAACGTTTGGGTGAGAAATACCGTCATTATTTTATCGATGAATTTCAAGATACTTCTCGCTTGCAATGGAAAAATTTGATACCACTTATTTCCAATGCTATTGAAAGTCTTGATGATTCTCAGACACCGGGATCATTGTTACTTGTTGGGGACCCCAAACAGGCAGTCTATCGGTGGAGAGGCGGAGACAACCAGCAGTTTTTGAATTTGTTAAATAGGGAGAGTCCATTTCAGATTAAACCTGAAGTAACTGTTCTTCCTAAAAATTATAGAAGTAAGAAGGCTATAGTTGACTTTAACAATAAGTTTTTTGCTTTTGTCGGTTCTCAAATTGATAGTTTAGAACAAAGAAAGATGTTTGGTAGGGATGCCCAACAGGGATTTAATGAAAAAGAAGGTGGTCGAGTAGCAATAAGCTTTATTGAAAAAAAAAGGAGAAAGGAAATAGCGATACCGTTTTATAAGACCCAAACTATAGCCTTTTTAAATGAGGCTAAAGCAGTTAATTTTTCATGGAGTGATATGGCAGTGTTGGTTAGAAAGAGAGATCAAGCTGCAACTATCGCCTCTGCTTTACAAGAAAATGATATCCCATTTGTTTCCTCGGAATCATTGTCCCTTGAAAGTTCAATGCATGTTAATTTTTTAATTTCATTGATTCGATTGGTATTGTATCCAGAAGATTATGGAGAAAGAAAGAAGGTAATTGCATTTCTATATTTAGAAAACGGAAAAAATAAGAATTATGATGTTTTATTAAATGATCTAATTTTTAGTCCATTTTCTTTATTTCAAAAAAAGCTTAACCATGAATTTGGATTTTTATTTGACTTTGATCATTTTTCAAAAAAACCAATTTATAATGCATTGGAGTATTCCATTGCTAACTTTGGGCTTGAAGCAGATGTAGATGCCCATTTGAGTGCTTTTCTTGAAAATGTTTTTGAATTCAAAACCAACAATAATTCTGATTTTGCAAGTTATCTTGACTATTGGGAAAAAAAGGGAAGGCATCAAAGTATTGTTATACCACAGGGCATTGACGCCGTAAAAATTATGACTATTCACAAAGCGAAAGGATTGGAATTCCCTGTTGTCGTTATTCCATTTGCTACAGAGGAATTATCCAATCTAGGCAGTCGGAAAGTTTGGTATCCAATTGCTAAAAACTTTGACACCTCTTTCGAATGGGCAAGGATAAGTTTTTCAGATAAGTTAAAATATTTAGGTAATGAGGGTGAAGATTTTTATGACCAAAAAATAGATGAGGAAAAAATGGATGCACTAAATCTTCTATATGTTGCTCTTACACGTGCGGTTGCAGAAGTTTACATTATTACTCATTTGGAAAATGATAAACTTTCAGCTGATAAAAGCTATGCTACTCTTCTTAATCACTTCGTTAGGAGTCAAGGTAATGAACCTTCTGTGGAGCAAGTTTTTCAATGGGGATCAAGTGAGAAAGTTAAATGTCTGGGAAAAGATTTTAGTATACATCAGATCCAGCCGAAATTCAAAATGGATTCAAAATGGGAAAACAAACTCTGGATCCAACTTTCATTCAAGCATCAAAGACAAGGGGGAGAAGTTCGACAAGAGGGAATATTAATTCACGATTTACTGGGGGAAGTTGACCATCAAGAAGAGATTGGTTCGGTAATTGAAAATGCTTTAGCACTAGGAAGGATAAGTCGATCTGAAAAAGTACGCTACACCAACCTTTTATTGAATGTAGTTAATCACCCAGAGTTGAAAGCGTATTTTGACAAAGATTTGACTATTTATAAAGAACAAGATATCTTAGTTCCTGAGAAGTCCTTTATCCGTCCCGATCGTGTTGTAAAAACTCATTCCCATTGGGCTATCATTGATTATAAGACTGGGAAATATAGTGTTAAACACGAATATCAAATTAGCCAGTATAGCGAAATAATCCATGATATGACTCAAGAGCAATGCAAAAAGTTTTTGGTTTATATCGGTAAAAAAATTTTTGTAAAACCAGTGTTTTGAATGATTAAAAATTATTAAAAAAGATGAAAAGTTTTTTAGATGAGGTAGCGAAAGAAATTATTAATTCAGGTCATTCTTTTAAAGAAATAAAAATTATTGTCCCTAGTAAGAGAGCTACACTATTCTTAAAAAACTCTATTTCTAATCAAATTAATCGCCCTGCCTTTGCTCCAGAAATCATTAGTATAGAAACATTTGTAGAAGAAATCTCTGGATTAAAAAAATCCTTGCCGGTTGACCTTATTTACATGCTTTATTCCGTTTACAAGGATAAAACAACTGAAAATAATCGAGATACATTCGATCAATTTTTGGGATGGTCTAAGATGATTTTATCCGACTTTAATCAGATGGATGCTTATTTAGTGGATCAAAAAACTTTTTTTGATTTTCAGTTTTCTCTTGAGGAATTACAGCAGTGGGCTAAGAAAGAAGATGTTAACCCGATGATAAAAAATCAACTTGAATTTTGGAGACAAATGCCTGAGCTTTACAGTGGATTAAAAGAGTTATTGTGGCTAAATCATCAAGGCACTTCAGGAATGCTTTTTCGAGAGGCTGTCAATAACTTAGAGCACTATCTACAAAATAATACTAACCATCATTATTTTGTTGGATTCAATGCCCTTAATGAGGCTGAGGAAGTAATTATTCAGGAGTTTTTGACGGCCAGGCAAGGGAATGTAATTTGGGATATCGACCGTTTTTTTTATGAAGATAAAGTTCATTCTGCAGGAAAATTTATTCGTAAATATTATCGCGATTGGAAAACTTTAAGGGGTTCTAAGGTATCGTTAAAGGATAACTTTTCTCAGCCCAAAGTCATTGAAATGATAGGTGTTAGTAAGAATATTACACAAGCAAAATACGCTGGTCAGTTGGCTACAGAATTGTCGGAAAATTTTCCAGATGAGAAAACTGCTGTAGTTTTGGGTAATGAGGCTTTACTAATCCCGACTCTATCGGCAATCTCTGATACGTCATTCGATTGGAATGTTACGATGGGCTTACCAATTCCAGAAACTTCAGTATCTACATTTTTTGAGGCTTTTTTCAACCTTCATATCAATGCATCTAAAAATTATTTTTTTTACAAAGACCTTAAGGCACTTTTCACAAGTCCTTGGTGTATGGATTTGCTTAAATCCAGAGGTTTTAATCCCAAATTTAAATTAGAGGAATTAGAAAAAAAGAATCTTTATCGATTTCAAAGTAATTATCTGTTTGAGTCCACATCAATGGAATCAATTAACTACTTGTTTTTTGGTGTAACCTCAGATATTGTTGAGTTTCTTAACCGATGTATACAAATCAGTGAGGCCTTTATTGAGTTTTTGGATCAATCCAAGGCTGAACTAGCTTATTTAGATCGTTCTTGTTTTCAGCGTTTTAAAGAAATTTTTAATCAAATGATTTTCACTAATCAAAGTTACAATGCAATTCAGACAATACCAACACTTTTACTTTTACTACGGGAGGTAATTAGGGGAGAAAAAATAAATTTTTTTGGAGAGCCTTTGGAGGGAATTCAGTTCATGGGCTTATTGGAAACAAGGCTGCTGGACTTCGAGAACCTTATTATCACTAACGTAAATGAGGGCATACTGCCTTCAGGGAAAAAGCATCAATCTTTTCTACCTTTTGATCTCAAGAAAAAATTTAATCTTCCCACATTTCTAGAAAATGATACCATCTACACCTATCACTTTTACCGATTACTGCAAAGATCCAAACGTGTTTTTCTCCTATATAATACTGAGAGTGAGGGTTTAAATGCTGGGGAAAAAAGTCGTTTTCTTTATCAATTAAAATACCATGCGCTTCCTACTCATCAGATTTTAGAAAAAAAGCTTGTGGTGGATTACCGCCGACCTTTAACCCCTGTTACTGAAGTGGAGAAAACAGATTTAATTATGGATCGATTAAAAAGAATTGCTAAAAAAGGATTTTCCCCCTCTTCACTTTCCTTATTTCTCAAAGATCCTTTAGATTTTTATCATCAAAGAGTATTGGGGATTCGAGAAAATCAAACACTAGAAGTTACCATAAATAATATGGACAAAGGAAACTTAGTTCATGAGGTTTTAGAAACTTTGTATCTACCATATCACAATAAGATTTTAAAGGCCTCCGATTTTGATGAAATGCGTTACAAGTTATTTCCTATAATGGAAGATAAATATCAATCAATCTACCATGGAAATAATAGGAGAACAGGGCGAAACTACATTATTTTTGAAGTTCTCAAAAAGTCTATTCTAGATTTCCTTGCTATAGAGGAAGCCTCGATTAATCAGGGAAATGAGATTAAAATATTAGACCTGGAAAAATCCTTCGAACATAGCATAAATATACCTGAACTTGATTTTCCAATAAAGTTAATTGGTATTGTGGATCGTATGGATCAATTTAATGGTACTTTGAGAATTATTGATTATAAAACTGGATTAATACAACCCAAACAATTGCGGCTAAAAGATTGGGAAGAATTAAGAGGGGATAATGATTTAGCTTATTTATTCCAGATCCTTATCTATTCTTATGTTCACGCAGATACAATTTCACGTTACAAAGAATCCTCTACAGGAATAATTTCTTTTAGAAATCTCTCTGAATATTTTATGCCCTTTGAACTAAAAATAAATCACAGTTATGCTCTTAGTAATGATAATTTGAACAACTTTGAAAAGGTATTATTTGAGCTAATAGGTGAAATATTTAATTCAAGAATTCCCTTTAAAGCTAGTATTTGAATGATTTTAAGTCAAATTTTAATATTTACTATTATATATTTTTAAATTTATGATATGGATGAGGAGATAAACAAAAAAGAAAAAGGTATTGAGAAAAAGAAGCTAAATTGGTTTCTCAGAATTATTACTCTCGGTGATCGTTTCTCATATCAGGACTTTTACGATAGAATCAAAAAGGGTTTTGTTGAGTTTTTAATTGTATTTTTTGGTGTATTAGTTTCTTTCAGCGTTGAGAATCAAGGTGAAGAATTTGGAGATAGAGAAGCTAATATTGATAACCTAGTAAATTTAAGGGATGAGATGAATGATATTAAGAATTATACTCAAGAATATATTGAGGAGAATAGTTGGGTTAGAAACACCTTTCAGCAATTATATGATAGCTGGGAGATAAAAAATGATAGTGTTTATGTTTGGATTGACGAAAATGATGGTTTACCGTGGTCACCATTATCGATTTATAGTAATTATAATCCGTTTAATCCCCCAAGAGTTGTCTATGAAGCAATTAAACTAGATGGGACTTTCAGGTTTTTAGGCTCAGAAATTGGAAGGGTGGTAAACAACATTTATGACGGAACTGACTTGAAATATTTAATGCTAAATACGGATCGTGAGGAACAATTTTATGTAGATCAGTTTGAAGATAGAATAGCGACCAAATGGATTTTTGATCTTGATTTTATTGATTTATATGAAATGGATTTTTTTGTAGACAATCGTAAATATATTCAAAAAGATAAATATCTAAAATACAATCTTTTTAAGAGGCTTAATCTATGGACTCAAGTTTCAGAGCAATTGGTTGACTATGACGTTACATTAACTAAAAGCATAAGGAAACTTGACTCTGTAATTAAGGTAAAGGATGATGAAATTACAATTATATGGTGGTGGTTTTAATTCTTTTCAATTAGTCCAGCAACTAGTTTTCCTGAAATAAGTGCTGGAGGCACACCAGGTCCTGGAACTGTAAGCTGTCCCGAAAAAAATAAATTTTCAACTTTTTTGCTCTTTAATTTAGGACGAAGAAAAGCAGTTTGAAATAGGGTATTAGCCATCCCATAAGCATTTCCTTTATAAGAATTGTAAGCGGAGATAAAGTCATTTACACAAAAAGATTCTTTAAACAGAATATCATTTCTAAGTTGCTGACCAGTTAATTTTTCTAGTCGATTAAAAACGATATCAAAATATTTTTTTCTAAGCGATTCACTATCTTCTAATCCCGGAGCGATTGGTATAAGAAGAAAACATGTTTCTTTTCCCTCAGGCGCCATATTAGGATCTGAAATAGAAGGGAAATTTGCATAGAAAAGTGGTTCATCTGGCCATTTTGCATTATCATAAATTGCACTTGCATGGGAGTCAAAATTAACATCAAAAAATAGTGTATGATGGGAAACGTTTTTAACTTTCTTGTCTATGCCTATGTAAAAAAGCAAGGATGAGGGAGCAAAAACTTTTTTATCCCAATAGGCCTCACTATATGCCCGGAAATTCGAAGGAATCAGAGTTTCTGTATGGTGATAATCTGCTCCACTCAAAATAATATCTGATAAAATTATTTCATTCTTGATTTTAATCCCTATGGCTTTATTTTTTTCTAATAAAATCTCCTCAACAGGGCTATTTAAGAAAATCTTTACCCCGAGGCTTTTGGCCAAGCTGACCATTGCTTCCACGATACTATACATTCCGTTTTTTGGGTGCCAAGTTCCCAGACCAAAGTCAGCAAAATTCATAAAATTATAAAATGCAGGGGTATCAGCAGGTTTTGCGCCAAGGAACAAAACAGGAAACTGCAGAATTTGAGTTAGTTTAGGGTTTTTAAATTCTTTAGTAACCTCTTTTTTGACGTTTGAAAAAAAGTAACCAAACTTTTTAATGGTTTCAGGTGTTATAAGTTCAAGTGGTGAAATACCAGGACGATAAACGAGATCATTCATCGCTATTTTGTAATTATCTGAAGCTTTTTGAATGAATTTTTTTAATTTCTGTGCACTTCCCTTTTCAACTCCCTCAAATACATTATAAATCTTTTCTAAATGGTCTCCAATATAAATAGAATCATTTTTACCAAAGTAAACTTGATAGCCTGGATCTAATCTCTCTAATTCATAGTAATCATCAACTGACTTTCCAAAATCATTAAAAAACCTTTCAAATATGTCTGGCATCCAATACCAAGAAGGGCCAATATCAAATATAAATCCATCTTTTTTTAATTGCCTAGCTCTACCACCTGGGGAACTGTTTTTCTCATAAATATTTACTTTGTGACCTGATTTAGCTAGATAACATGCAGCAGATAAAGATGAGAAGCCAGAACCTATAATGGTGATTTTCTTTTTCATTGTATACAAAATTATTAATTAACTAGTTTATTTAACTAAAGAATTTAGTTTTTAAAATTCAAATATCAGGAACAACTAATTATCTCTATTTTTACTCCTTCTTTGAGAGTGAATTTCTTCTACAAAAGAGGCGCTAATTATTCCAGTTGGAATAGCAACAACTCCTATGCCTATTAATGAAATTATAGAAGCAAAGATTTTACCTCCAGCAGTTATTGGATAAACATCTCCATAACCAACTGTAGCCAGAGAAACTGTTGCCCACCAGATTGATTCTGTGATACTTGAAAACTTTTCGGGTTGTGCTTCATTTTCTAGATAGTAAATTGCAGAGGCGGAAAATAAGATGGTAAGTATAGATAAGAAAAGCGTAAATTTTAGTTCGCTTTTTACAGCTGTTAAAGCTTTTATAAAAAGCTTTAAAGATTCGCTATCTCTACCTAACTTAAATATTCTAGTCAATCGAAATAGTCTAAGTATCCTAAAGAACCTTCCATCTAACTTTACAAATTGGTTCAAGTAGAATGGTAAAATGGAAATAAGATCAATTAATCCATAGACACTAAAAACATATTTCAATACCCCTTTAAATTTTTTTTCTCTGAAGGCTAAATAAACCCTGTATAAGTATTCAAAAGAAAAAATATAAATCGATATCGCTTCAAAAATAAATAAACTATTGCCATAAAGATTACTTATATTTTCATGGGACTCTAATATCATCGCAATTACATTCACAATGATTAGCAGGTATATGAATCTATCTAATTTTGAAAAGGACTTCAATGTTTTATTTTTTGGAAATGTCTATGAAAATACCAATTAAAACACCTAAAGTGGTAACTATAACAACAAAGGCTACAAATGATGGAGACATAATTTTATATTTTCTTAAAGATAACCAATTTAAAAAAACTCAGAACCCATTTCAAATTCATTTCTTATTTTATTTCACAATTTTTATAAAAACTTTTTAATCATCTTTAAGTTGTTCGTTTCCTAGTAGTTTACTTGATCCCTTCGCAATTATATCTCATAAAGAGAAATTCTAAAATCCTAACAGAATCATTTTTAAGGACTTAATTTTAATAAAAATTAAATGATTTATTCATAATTTTATGCTCTTGAATTTTTATGAGGAGGATGGTGAGTTTGACAACAATTACTTTTTTCAAATTTAAAAAAAATAAACCCTGGGCTTTTACTCAAATGGGTCTTTTACATCGAAAAATTCAAAAAACAAATGGACTTTTTTTTCTAAAATTGTTGGGAACAGGAGGTGGAAATGGATTTAGTTTACGACCAGATTTTGGGACTTATGCTCTTTTAGGAGTTTGGGAATCCGAAAACGCAGCTTCTGACTTTTTTGAAAAAAATAAGACAATCAACCGATATAAAAGCAAAGCATTTGCAACTAGAACAATAAAAATGATATCTCTAAAAAGTAACGGTTTATGGAGTGGTCAAAATCCATTTCCTGAGCAAAAACCTAATAAATGTGCAAAAAAAATGCCAGTAGCTATCATTACCAGAGCCACTTTACGGTTCTCTAAATTGATTTCTTTTTGGAAATCTGTTCCAGCCGCAAGTGCAGCAATTGAGCAAGCAAAAGGAGTCAAATATTTTAAGGGTATAGGAGAATGGCCCTTTATTCAGCAAGCTACTTTAAGCTTATGGGATAGCTTTGACTCAGTAAATAATTTTGCATATTCAAGTAAGATTCATTCTGATATTATTAAAAAAACCAGAAAGCAGAAATGGTATAGTGAGGATCTTTTTGCCAGATTTCAGGTTCTATCGGATACAGGATTCATTAACACTAAAAAAGATTCATGAGAAAAGCAGTAGTAATTGGAGCTGGCATTGCTGGAATAGCAAGCGCGATAAGACTTGTAAAGAAAGGTTATAAAGTTGATGTCTTTGAGGCGAATTCATACCCTGGCGGAAAGTTAACCTCATTTCGAATTGGAGATTATCGTTTTGATGCTGGCCCACCATTATTCACAATGCCAAATTATGTTGATGAACTTTTTCAATTATTTGATGAAAAACCCTCTGATTTTTTTACTTATAAAAAGAAAAGAATTGCTTGTAAATATTTTTGGGAAGATGGAGTTGAGTTAAGTGCTTATTCAGATAAAATCCTTTTTTTTAATGAAGTTGAGAAAAAGTTAGGTGTTGATTCAAAAGTCTTAGAAAAATATTTACTCAATGCAAAGCTCAAATATGATTTAACGGCTCCTCTTTTTTTGGAGCAATCACTTCATAAACTTTCGAGTTTTCTAAATAAACAAACAATAAAAGCAATCTTAAAATTGAATAGTTTTGAAATAAGTCAAAACTTGCACTCAGTTAATTCTAAACAGTTAAAGGAGCCCCATTTAGTTCAAATGTACGATCGATTTGCAACTTACAATGGCTCATCACCATTCAAAACTCCTGGAATTATGACATTGATTCAGCATTTAGAGCAAGAATATGGCACTTTTGTTCCAGAGGGGGGGATGGTTCAGATTACGAATTCTCTTTTTGAACTTGCGAAAAGAAAGGGAGTGAATTTTAAAATGGGGAGTAAAGTTCAAGAGATAGTTTTGAAACAAAGTAATGCTGTTGGTATTACTGTCGAAAATAAAAGGAAATTTTATGATTATGTTTTTTCTAACATGGATGTATTTCCTACTTATAAATACCTTTTGCAAAAGATCAAAGCTCCCAAAAGAATCCTAAATCAGGAGGCCTCAAGCTCAGCAGTAATTTTTTATTGGGGGATAAAAAGTAAATTCAATCAATTAGATCTCCATAATGTATTTTTTTCCAAAGATTATAAAAATGAATTTCAATCAATTTTCCAGAAAAAAGAGGTTTCAGATGACTTTACAATTTATGTTAATGTTACTTCAAAAGATGTTCCACAAGACGCTCCAAAGGGATGCGAAAATTGGTTTGTTATGATTAATACTCCTCCCGATTTAGGTCAGGATTGGAATATGATAAAAGACGATTTAAGAAAAAAAGTTATTGATAAACTAAGCACTATTTTAAATGTCAAATTAGAAAAAATAATTGAAAAGGAATCTGTAATGACTCCACCAATGATTTCTCAGAAAACAGGAAGTCATTTAGGAGCTTTATACGGCAATTCAAGTAATAGTAGGGTAGCTGCTTTCCTTAGGCACCCTAATTTTAGTTCAAAAATTAAAAATTTATATTTTTGCGGAGGTAGTGTTCATCCTGGAGGAGGGATTCCACTTTGTTTGCTTTCTGCTAAGATTGCAACTGACTTGATACCTAATGCATCAAATGTCAAAGATTAAACTGAATATTGAAAATATTTCCATTGCTTTAATATGGTTGTTTCATGTAAGTGGTCTATTGGGCATTATATATGCCAATTCAAATTGGTTCATTTCATTTACACCGCTAAACTTAACCCTCAATTTTATTTTATTATTAATTAATTGTAAGGGAAATAAGCGGGTTCTAACTATTATTATTTTAGGTTTTTTTATTGGGATGATCACAGAGATTTTAGGGGTTCAATACGGTTGGATTTTTGGAGATTACCAATACGGTAATCAGCTAGGTACCAAATTAATGGGCGTCCCTCTTTTGATAGGAGTTAATTGGGCCATACTAAGTGTTATTACTGGTGCAATTGCCCAACAGTTTTATTTCAATAAATTTATGCGAGTACTGATTGGTGCGGGTTTGATGCTTTTTCTAGACTTACTTATGGAGCCTTTAGCTCCAGTTCTTGATTTTTGGGTATTTGAAGGAAAGGAAGCCCCATTACAAAATTATTTGGGCTGGGCAGCAGTGGCTATTTTCCTTCAATTTGGATATTATTTTTTAAAAGTAAGAATCAATGGCTCATTTCCATATCATCTCTACCTATTACAAATAATTTTTTTCAGTGTATTGTTAATTAAACACACGACAGTCGGATTGTAATTCACTACTTTTGAAATATGTCTGTTTTTAAGAACATCACTTTATTAACGTTACTTTTTATCTCATGCAATAATAATGCTTTGATAAAAGATCCTAGTGCGGATAAGCTTATAGATTCTTTGTTCATTACTACTCCGGAAAATGCAGTTAAGCTCACTCAGTTTACATCTGATTTTATTTTGAAAAATAAGATTGATCAGTGGCCAGACTTTATATTATTTAAAGAGTCTATGGAGGACTTGTCTAAACTAAATCCCAAGGGTGTTATTATTTTTTTATCAGAACTCTATAAGATCACAAAGCAATTACTACAGTCCCCTTTTCCGAAAACTTTTGATGGACTTCCAATCTACAGCAGAATTAAAGTAGTCCAGACCCAAATAATTAAGTGTCATTTTTACGCATCTAATAATCAGAGTCAAAAATTAAATAATTCACTGGATGAACTTTATTTGGAATACAATATTTTGTTGAGTCGTATGGTTAGTTTTGTTGAAGAGCGTGAGATTCCTCTAGATAGTTTTGGAAATAATATAATGATTAATCACGATTCTAAAACATACCCTGCATTTTCTAAAAAATGAATATTTTCTTGAATGACTTTAGCGATTTTTTCATTTTGATGTATCAAAATATCGTGGTTAGGATCAATTTCAAGAGCTTCCCCGTATAATTTAACTAACTTTTTATCTAATTCAATACATTTTTCCAAATGACCTTTTTTAATTATAGTGTTTGATGAAGCAACAATTTGCTCAAAATTTAATTTATTAATTACAAGATTGTCCATTTCAACATTCATTGATCTAAGTAAAGAGGCGACGTCTTGAAAAAATCGGTTTCTTAAAGTAGACTGCATATTAAAAAATCTTTTGTTCTGTGGAAGATTGAACCTGTCTGATGCTTTTAAATACTCTAACTTAGAGTTTTTTAAGAAAGTGAGAATTTTTTCAAGTTTGGCAATAAATTGTGTTTGGCTAGACAAATATTTTTTTATTTAAAAGTAAATATTAAAGATGACTTCAAGATTAATAAGCTTAATTTAATATTAACAAGTTTTCCACTTTAAACTGGTAATTTGTTAATTTTAAAAGTTTAGATGAGCTTATTTCGCCACGTATTTTACCTTTTTTTTCAAATTTTGGAGGAGCTAATTTTGCAATTTTTGAAATATTCGTATAATAATCCTTTCTTGTTGGATGGTATTGAGTAACCGCATTAAAAATTTCGTTACCATTCCAGTTTTCAGATAAATAAAGAGTAATACCCACAGCATCTTTTTGGTGTATCAAATTTATTGGAGACTTTGGATTAGGAAGATTTTGTTTCCCGCTAAGGGAGTATATCGGATGTCTCCCCGGGCCAATCAATCCTCCGAGTCTAACTATACAACTTTCAAAGGAAGGGTTCTCGAGTAATTTCTTTTCACACATTAAAATTTTTTTAGCGGAATTAGACATTGGATTTGTCTTGCTTTTTTCAGTAATATTTTCTTTCTGAAATCCATAAACTGATGTGCTACTAGTATAGATTACCTTTTTTATTCTAAAGTTTACAATTTTTTCAATTACACGCTCCATCATTTCTACATATTTTATATTTCGATTTTTTCGAAACATTGGAGGAATTGTAATTATTAGTAATTCTATACCATTGAAAAAACTATAATCCTCTATGATTTTTTCCTCAGTCACCTCAATTAGCATTGCTTTAAGTCCGTTTTTCGCAAAAAGACTTTGCTTTTCCCTAGAAGTTGTACTTACTATAACATTGTGATTATTTTCAGTATATTTTTTAGCCAAAACTGAACCTAACCACCCTGCCCCTAAAATTGCAATATTCATTTAAAGCATAATTTTTCTTTAACAACGATATTCATAATTTTTTTAAAAATCAAGAGTAAGCTAAAAAAACCGTATATTTAAAATAAAGATATTAAACAATTATGCCTATCAAAAGTTTTCAAGGCCAGCAAGAGCAAAGAGTAAAATCTAAGGCTAAAACCTTATTGGTTGGAGATATAATGAGTAGGAACCTGATTGTTTTCAAGCCGAACGAAACTATACATGAAGTCATGAGTAAATTTATTAAATATCGTATTTCAGGAGGACCCGTTGTTGATGAAAAAGGAGATTTGATAGGAGTCATTTCTGAAGCTGATTGTATGAAGGAAGTTTCTGAAAGCCGCTATTTTAATCTTCCTATACTGGACAAGAGCGTAAGTAAATTTATGACTACAAAAGTGGATACTATTGATGCTTCTAGAACAATTTTTGAGGCAGCATCTAATTTTTTTAAAACTTCTCGAAGGCGGTTTCCAGTTTTAGATAAGGATAAGTTAGTCGGTCAGATTAGCCGTAAAGATATAGTGATTGCCACCTTAAACATGAAAAGCAATACTTGGCGTTAGTAGATTTTTTTTGCTACTCGGTAGGTATTAGCGTGAGCTTCAATTATCAATTTAATATCTTTTGAGTAACCGCCTCCCATACTACATTGGACAGCAATATCCTCTTCGCGGCAAAGTTTTAGAACCATTTGGTCACGTTCTTTACAACCTTGTATACTGACCCCCAGACGACCTAAACGATCTGATTTTAAAATATCAACACCTGAAAGATAAAATATGAAATCAGGCTTAACATTTTTCAGGAGTTTAGGAAGAACTTCTTTAAGTATTTCTAGATAAGTCTTGTCATTAGTTTTGTCTTCCAAGCCAATATCTAAATCACTTTTTTCTTTTTTAAAAGGGTAATTTTTTTTTCCATGCATTGAAAATGTAAATACTTGATCTTCTTTTTGAAATATTTCAGCGGTGCCATTACCTTGGTGTACGTCTAGATCAATGATTAAAATTTTTTTTGCTAATTTTTTTTCTAACAAATATTGAGCTGCTATGGCTTGATCATTCAGTAAACAAAAAGCCTCGCCATGAGAAGAAAAAGCATGATGAGTTCCTCCTGCAATATTAAAAGCTATACCGCCCTTTAGAGCTTTTAAAGATCCTGATAATGTTCCTCCAGCGATTATAAACTCTCTATCTATAAGTTGTTGGGAAATCGGGAATCCGATTTTTCTTATTTCTGCTTTTGTCAATTCTAAACCCTTTAAATGTTCTACGTAAACCTTATTATGAATAGCTGTAACAGAGTCATAATCAATTGAAGTAGGAGTGAAAAAATCTTCAGGTTCACACGTGCCTTCATGAATTAATTGTCTGTGAAGAAGTTCATATTTTTCCATAGGAAAACGGTGGTTCTCAGGTAGTGGTAAAACGTAAATAGGATCAAAAGCTACAGGAATCAATTAAAATATTTTTTTAAGTATTTAATTTCAATTTTTCGAGTTGTATTTTAATTTTATCATCTTCAATTTTAGAAAAAAGTAGTTCAGGTTTCCCCAAAAGCGTACCTGCCGTAATCAGAGGATTTTTACAAGTAGAAACTTCATCCCAACTTAAATCAATATTTAACATTGATTTCATTTTGATTGCAGTAAATGGTAGTAAAGGCTCACTTAATACAGTCAAGCATGCAGCAATTTGCAAGGCTAAATTAATTATTGTTTCTACTCTTTCAGGATCTTCATTAATTAATTTCCAAGGTTCCTGGTCAGCCAAGTATTTGTTTCCCAATCGTGCTAGATTCATTAACTCTTGACTGTAAGCTCTGAAATGGAATTCCTCAATTTCTTTTTCTAGTTTTAGTGGAAATGTTTTTAAAGAAGTTAGAACTTCTTGATCAATTTTGTTTAATGACCCAGCTTTTGGAACTTTACCTTTATAATATTTATGAGTTAAAACCATTACCCTGTTAATAAAATTTCCAAAAATAGCTACTAATTCACTATTATTACGAGTTTGAAATTCTTTCCACGTGAAATCGTTATCTTTTGTCTCAGGCGCATTAGCAGTCAAAGTGTAACGTAAAACGTCCTGCTTATCGGTAAAGTCCTCTAAAAATTCATGTAGCCACACCGCCCAGTTATTTGAGGTTGAAATTTTATTCCCTTCCAGGTTCAAGAATTCATTTGCAGGGACATTTTCTGGTAAAATATAACTGCCTGCGTTTTTTAGAATAATGGGAAAAATTATACAATGAAAAACAATGTTGTCTTTTCCTATAAAATGAACCAGTTTCGTATCTTGAGATTTCCAATAGGGCTTCCAGTCAATATTTTTTTTCTTTGCCCATTCTTTAGTCGATGAGATATACCCAATGGGTGCATCAAACCATACATAAAGAACTTTTCCCTCTCCACCCTCTACTGGAACAGGAATTCCCCAGTCCAAGTCACGTGTTACTGCTCTGGACTGAAGTCCATTATCCACCCAAGATTTAACTTGACCATAGACGTTAGATTTCCAATCCTTTTTGTGTTGTTTCAATATCCAATCCTTAATGAAATCTTCGTATTGATCAAGAGGTAAAAACCAGTGTTTAGTTTTTTTAAGTATTGGTTGGCTTCCTGATAATTTAGATTTTGGACTTATTAAATCAGTAGAATTTAATGAACTACCACACGATTCGCATTGATCACCGTAAGCTTCTTCATTTTGGCAAATGGGACAAGTACCCACAACAAATCTATCTGCAAGAAATAATCTCACTTCAGGGTCATACAATTGCTTTGTTTCTTTAATAGAAAACTTCGAATTTTCATGTAATTTGGTGAAAATTTCACTAGCTGTTTTATGGTGAACTTTCCTTGAAGTTCTTGAGTAATTATCAAATGAAATCCCAAAATCATCAAATGATTTCCGAATGATCCGATCATAATGATCTATAATTTGCTTAGGTGTTTTCTTTTCTTTTTTTGCTTTTATATCAATTGCAACACCATGCTCGTCACTGCCGCAAATAAAGGCTACATCTCTCTTTTTCAGCCTAAGATATCTTACATATATATCGGCAGGGACATATACCCCAGCAAGGTGGCCAATATGAATTGGCCCATTGGTATATGGTAGGGCAGCTGTAATGGTATAGCGTTTTGGCAGCTTAGACATGAATTTTTTGTCAAAAATAAGAATTTTATTGCCCTGCTAAGAATTTTATTTGTGGACTAATAAATCTTTAGTAACAATCATTAATTCACTTTTTTTTCTAGTCATTAAATATATTTTTTGTGTTATGATTATAATCTAGCAATACTTTTTGATATTTTACATATCAGTATGTTACTTACCTAAGGAGAATTATTCAATAGTAAATATTGCACAATGTAATCTACAGTACTTTTTGTGTTTTTCTAAATATGTTGTAAATCAAACATTTTGTTTTATTTAATTAACTTTGATTATAACAAATCAATCTAAAAATTTGAAAACAATTGCTTCTCAAGTTTCGGAGTACGTTAAAACGAAACCTTATTTGTCCACTGCATTATCTCAAGGAATTATAAATTTGACATCACTTGCACGTCAAATACAACCTGAAATTGAAAAAGCTCTCAGAAAGCCAGCAAGAAGTGGTGCAATTGTAATGGCACTTAAAAGAATTTCAGATAATGAAGAATTTCTTTCTACATATCGTATTGTTAATGTACTGCGCAATTTGGGAGATATTACAGTGAGATCCTCACTGACGGATTATTGTTTTAAATTAAGTGAGTCTTTGCTTTTGGCACAATCAAAATTTCTTACCGAAATCAAGGATAAAAAGGATGTGTTTTATACGTCTTCACGGGGGGTTGGAGAATCTAATATTGTGGTTAGCAGTAATATTTCGGGTTTATTGGAGGAATTTTTTGGACGTGAAATTTGTATTGATAAGCTAGATAATCTTTCCGCTATTACTGTTAAATTACCTACAGATAACGTAAAAATTCCAGGTATTTATTATTTTATTTTTCAACGACTTTCATGGGAGGGAGTAAATATCAATCAAGTGATCTCGACTTCTAATGAGTTTACTATTTTGATGGATGAGGACTCTATAAATGTAGCCTTTGAGGTAATTAAAAACTTAAAATCACTTTGATTTTAATATAATTTCTAACCTTTTATGTAGAGCTTTAATAGAATCAATATGATCAATTAATACAACTAATCTAAGGCCTTTTCGGGTTTGTTTTTCTTTTATTTTGAATGATTGAGAATTATTTTGAACAGCTAATAGAATTTTTTTAAAAACTTTAGATTTGAAAAATTTACTTTTTTGATCAGCCAAAAAGTAGGCCACACACTTTTTATTTTTTACAATTAATCTTTCTAGCCCCAATTGAGATGCAAGCCATTTTAAACGGATAGTATTCAATAATTCTATACCCTGAGGTGGAATTTTACCGAACCGATCTTCCATATTTTTTTTGAACCTGTCCAGTTTTTCTTCATCTTTTATGTTACTCAATTCATTATATAAGGCCAAACGCTCACTAACTACATTGACATAATCGTCAGGTAATAAAAGTTCAATATCTGTATCAATTTGAACTTCTTTTATATAGTTTATTTTGTCAATGGTTTCTTTTTTGTCGAATAGGGTTTTAAATTCATTCTCCTTCAATTCATCAATTGCTTCCTCTAGAATTTTTTGGTAGGTTTCAAATCCAATTTCGTTTATAAACCCACTCTGTTCCCCACCTAATAAATCCCCTGCTCCCCTTATCTCTAGATCCTTCATGGCAATATGCATACCTGCTCCCAGCTCAGAATATTGCTCAATTGCTTTAATTCTTTTTTGCGCATCTGAAGCCAATGCAGTTAGTGGGGGGGTTATAAAGTAACAGAAAGCTTTTTTGTTACTTCTGCCTACCCTCCCCCTCATTTGGTGAAGATCGCTTAGTCCAAACCTTTGTGCATCATTTATAAAAATGGTATTAGCATTGGGGACGTCCAATCCGTTTTCAATTATAGTTGTAGCGATTAAAATATCGTATTTTCCTTCCATGAACCCTAGCAAGGTTTTTTCTAATTTATTTCCTTCCATTTGCCCATGACCAATTGTAACTCTAGCATCCGGGACCAATCGTTGTATCATACCGGCCACTTCCAAAATATTTTCTACACGATTGTGGATGAAAAAAATTTGTCCTCCTCTTTGTAATTCATATTGAATTCCATCTCGGATAAAGGACTCATTAAACCTTACTATATCACTTTCAATGGGATAGCGATTTGGTGGGGCTGTAGCAATTACGGATAAGTCTCTTGCTGCCATTAAGCTGAATTGTAATGTTCTAGGGATTGGAGTGGCAGTTAGGGTCAAGACATCTACATTGGTTTTTATATCCCTTAATTTTTCTTTTACTGCAACTCCAAATTTCTGTTCCTCGTCAACAATTAAAAGTCCTAAATCTTTAAATTTTACGGATTTATTTACTAATTGATGGGTACCAATTAATATATCAATCTTCCCTTGTTCGAGCTCTTCTAAAATTTTTTTTCGATCTTTTGGAGATCGGAATCGATTTAAATAATCAACCCTAACTGGAAAGTCTTTCAACCTTTTGGAGAAAGTATTTTGATGTTGAAATGCCAATATGGTTGTTGGGACCAAAACTGCTACTTGCTTACTATCATCTACTGCTTTAAAAGCAGCTCGAATCGCAACTTCAGTTTTTCCAAACCCTACATCTCCACAAATCAATCGATCCATTGGCTTACTGTTTTCCATATCGGTTTTTACTGCGGCTGTAGTCTTACTTTGATCAGGGGTGTCTTCAAAAATAAAGGAAGCCTCCAGTTCTAATTGGAGGTAACTATCTGGGGGAAAAGCGTGACCTATTTTCTCTCTTCTTTTGGCGTAAATTTTGATAAGGTTAAAAGCGATATCCTTTACCTTGGATTTGGCTTTTTGTTTTAAAATTTTCCAAGCTTTAGATCCGAGTTTATACAGTTTAGGAATATGCCCTTCTTTACCGTTAAACTTAGTAATTTTATGAAGTGAGTGAATACTGAGATAAAGAATATCCCTATCTCCATAGTTAAGTTTTATTGCCTCTTGTTGAACGCCTTCTACGTCGATTTTTTTTAATCCACCAAACTTTCCTATTCCGTGATCAATATGAGTGACAAAATCACCAATTTTAAGGTTTGTCAATTCTTTGAGGGTAAGTATTTCTTTTTTAGCGACTGAGGAACGGATCTTATATTTATGATAGCGTTCAAAAATTTGATGATCCGTAAAACAGGCAAGCTTTGCTTCTAAATCTTCAAAACCCTCATAAAGTGAACATAACCCGGTCTTATAATGAATAGTACTTTCATTTTCCTCAAAAATATCATTTAGACGTTTTATTTGAGACTCATTGGAGCAAAAAATAAAATTTTCAAATCCAGACTTATGGTTGTCATTTAAAATTTGAATCAGTCTGTCAAATTGCTTATTGATTGATGGTTGGGGACTTTGCTTAAAGCTTATTTTTTCATGGTAGTTAAACTTTTCGGAACTATTTATCAACAGTAAGGATTTGTTTTCCAATTCATCAATCAAACCTTGTTGGTTTAAAAATAAAGTTTCTGGGGGATATTGGATGGTGGTTTCAAGAGTTTCAAACTGTTTTTGCGCTTTTTTAAATAAATTTCCAAGACGATCCAAACAAATATCGAGTTGGTTGATTATCAATCCGCATTCATCAGAAAGGGACTCTATTATCGACTTTCTTTTATCTCTAAATGAAATCTTTGAAGTGTTAGGCAATATATCTATTTTAGAAAGACTGCTTATAGAGAGTTGAGTATTGACATCAAAACTCCTTAGGCTTTCAATTTTTTCATCAAAAAACTCTATCCGGTATGGGTGTTGGTGAGAAAATGAAAATACATCTATGATACCTCCTCTAACAGAAAATTCCCCCGGTTGTGTGACGAAATTCACTCTTTCAAAATCATATTCAAATAAGGTCTCATTGATGAAATCTAAGCCTATATTTTCTCCTAGTTTCAGAGGTAAGGTTTTTCTTTTAAGTGTTTTTTGAGAGATTACTTTTTCAAACAAGGCTTCCGGATAGGTAACAATAATTTTCTTTTTTTTATTGTTACCTAATTTCTTAAGTACCTCAGAACGTTGCAATACATTCGCATTATTAGTAGCTTCAGGACGATACGCTTCACGGTAGCTAGCGGGAAAGTAAAAAACCTGAGTTGTATTCAATAACTGTTCTAGGTCATTGAAATAATAAGCAGCTTGCTCAGCGTTATCCATTACTAAAAGTAGGTTAAGATCAAGTTTATGGAAGGCTGTAACTAATCTAAAACTTAAGCCTGATCCTACAATTCCTTTAATTAGGGTACAAGTTTTTTTTAAAAGTGCCTTTTCAATGGCCTTTTGCGAAGAGGTTTGAGAAAATTTATCAAACAGTTGTTCGATAATTATATTTTTTACTAAAGATACTATCAATTCCAGTTTATTATTAAAAAAACATTTTCCAAAGCAAAGTTTTTCAGTTGATAACTCATAATAAAACCTTTTCAGTTTACACTTTCAAAGTGCTATTTTTAATTTATAAAACTTTAGTATGTTTTTAATTTTTGATACTGAAACTACTGGTTTACCTAGAAACTGGAATGCACCTCTTACTGATACTGAAAATTGGCCTCGATGCGTTCAGATTGCTTGGCAGCTTCATGATAAAAATGGTATTTGTATCTCTCATGAAGACTTTTTGGTAAAGCCAGATGGCTATACAATTCCCTATGATTCTGAAAAGATTCATGGTATTTCTACAGCATTGGCAGAACAACAGGGGATTTCATTAGTTGAAGTTTTAGAAAAATTTAATTTGGCCCTGGATCAAAGTGAATTTGTAGGAGGACATAATGTAAAGTTCGACCTTAATATTATTGGGGCTGAATTTTTTCGAATGGGTCAAAAAAACTCCCTTGAAAAAGTCTCAATTATTGACACCTGTACAGACCAAACAGCCTCCTTGTGTAAGTTGCCAGGAGGTAGAGGAGGAAAGTTTAAACTACCTACTCTAAGTGAACTTCATCATTATCTTTTTGGGATAGATTTTCAAGAGGTTCATAATGCAACAGCTGATGTAGAGGCAACTACAAGATGCTTCTTTGAGCTTTTTAGAAAAGGACTTATTCAACCTGAAACATTAAAAAATCAAACGAATATTTTAAATAATCTCAAAGAAGTCTTAAAACTACCTGTTCAAGGGATTGGATTAAATCACCAAAATCTAAAGAAAGCTTCTTTAAAGCTTGCTATGTCTGACCTGGAGGAGCAAATACCTAGGGAATTTAATGAGTCAGATGAGACGTTATTAAATCAAGCTATATTTAATCATCTTCATACCCATTCTCAATTTTCTGTTCTACAGTCTACCTCTCGGATAAATGATTTGATTAAGACTGCCTCCAATGACGGAATGAGCGCCCTTACTTTGACAGATCATGCTAATATGATGGGGGCTTTTCATTTTATAAAAGCCATAAAAAAACACAATTCCGATTTAGAAGAGGGGAAGCAAGCTTTAAAAGCTATTTTGGGGTGTGAGTTTTTCATATGTGATGACCACAAAGATCGTTCTCGAAGAGACAATGGTTATCAAATTGTTTTTATTGCAAAAAATAAAAAGGGCTATGAAAATTTGTCCAAAATGAGTTCAATTGCTTACACCGAAGGGTTTTATTATGTCCCTAGAATAGATCGAAATATTGTTAAGCAATTCAAATCTGATTTGATTGTACTTACTGGAAACTTGTATGGTGAAGTTCCTTCAAAAATATTAAATGTTGGTGATCGACAAGCCGAAGATGCTTTAATATGGTGGCAAAATCAATTTGGGGAAGATTTATATATTGAATTGATGCGTCACAATCAAGAGGATGAAACGCGAGTAAATAAAGTTTTATTGGATTTGGCAAAAAAACACGAAGTTAAGATTATAGCTACCAATAATTCCTATTACACCTCAAAAGCAGAGGCTAATGCACATGATATTTTATTATGTGTTAAGGAAGGAGAAAAGCAATTGACTCCCATAGGAAAAGGAAGAGGCTTCAGATATGGTTTTCCTAATCAAGAGTACTATTTCAAATCTCAAAAGGAAATGAAAATACTCTTTGCTGATCTCCCCAAGGCAATTATTAACATTCAAGAAATAGTTGATAAGGTCGAGGTCTTTGACCTTGCTCGAGAAGTGTTACTCCCTAAATTTGAAATTCCAAACGATTTTACAACAAAACAAGAATTTAAAAATAATGCAAAAGAAAATGCTTATTTACGTTTTTTAACCCTAGAAGGTGCAAAGAAAAGATATGGTGAAATTAATAATTCAATTAAAGAAAGATTAAATTTTGAATTAGAAGTCATTGCTAATACGGGATATCCAGGCTATTTTTTAATTGTACAAGATTTAATCGCTGCGGCAAGATCTATGGGGGTTTCTGTTGGCCCAGGAAGAGGTTCTGCCGCTGGTTCTGTAGTAGCTTATTGTTTGAGAATAACTAATTTGGATCCTATTAAGTATGATTTGCTTTTTGAGCGCTTTTTAAATCCAGATCGAGTAAGTATGCCTGATATCGATATTGATTTTGATGATGAGGGGAGAGGAAAAGTAATGGATTATGTAATTGAAAAATATGGGGCTAATCAGGTAGCTCAGATCATTACATATGGAACAATGGCAGCAAAATCATCAATTCGTGACACTGCAAGGGTTCTTGATTTGTCCCTTGGGGATGCAGACCGTATTGCTAAATTAGTTCCCAATATTAAACTTGCTACTATTTTTTCTTTAAATGACAACGAGCTCAAAGGGAAGTTAAGATCAGATGAATTTACTCATGTTAAAGAGCTACAAGAGATTTTTCAGGGAGATGATTTGGCAGGTCAGACCTTACAACAAGCAAAAGTGTTGGAAGGATCCTTGAGAAATACTGGAATTCACGCCTGTGGAGTTATTATAACCCCAGATGATATAACTCAGTTTGTCCCAATTGCCACTGCAAAAGATTCTGAACTCTATGTAACTCAATTTGATAATTCAGTGGTAGAGGAGGCTGGGCTATTAAAAATGGATTTTTTGGGTCTTAAAACTTTGACTTTGATTAAGGATACTGTAAAATTAGTAAAACACCTTCACGATATTGAATTAATTCCAGATGAATTTCCATTAGATGATCAATTGACCTATGAATTATTCCAAAGGGGAGATACCGTTGGTATTTTTCAATATGAATCTATAGGAATGCAGAAGTATTTGAAAGATTTAAAACCTAATTTTTTTGCAGATTTGATAGCAATGAATGCATTGTATCGTCCAGGACCTTTAGAATATATTCCAAGTTTTGTTGCACGCAAACATGGAGATGAAGAAATTAAATATGATTTACCAGAGATGGAAGAATATCTCCAAGAGACATATGGAATTACAGTCTATCAGGAGCAAGTAATGTTATTGTCTCAAAAGTTAGCTGGATTTTCTAAAGGCGAAGCTGACCTACTTCGAAAGGCCATGGGGAAAAAGATTTTCGAACTATTGGAAAAACTAAAGCCAAAATTTATTCAGGGAGGAATAGCGAATAATCATCCCAGAGAAATTTTGGGTAAAATATGGAAAGATTGGGAAGCCTTTGCTTCTTATGCATTTAATAAATCTCACTCTACTTGTTATGCTTGGATTGGATATCAAACAGCTTATTTAAAAGCCCATTATCCTGCTGAGTATATGGCAGCTGTTTTATCAAATAACATGAATGATATCAAGCAGGTTACTTTTTTTATGGAGGAATGTAAACGAATGGGATTAAATGTTTTAGGCCCAGATGTAAATGAATCTTTTTACAAGTTTACTGTAAATGAAGACAATGCTATTCGATTCGGGATGGGAGCAATAAAGGGTGTTGGTAAGGGTGCGGTGGCGACGATTATAGAAAATCGCAGGAAAGAAAAATACCAAAATATATTTGATTTAGTCAAAAAAGTTGACTTAAGAGCAGCAAATAAAAAAACATTGGAAAACCTTGCCTTAGCAGGAGGTTTTGATTCTTTTGATAAGACTCACAGGGCTCAGTATTTCAATCCAGATGGTGATGGAATCATTTTTTTGGAAAGAGTAATTCGATTTGGTGCTAGGTACCAGGAGAACCTAAATTCTGCTCAAACTAGCCTATTTAGTGAACAATCAGATGAAGTTTATCAGGAACTTATCATTCCTAATGCACCAGAATGGCAAAATTTAGAACAGTTAAAAAGGGAAAAAGAGGTCGTTGGTATATACCTTTCAGGTCACCCGTTAGATAATTTTAAAAAGGAGATGCACTGGTTTACTAATGGGGTACTTTCAAATCTTAAAGACTTGAAACCTTTGATTAATAAAAATATTAACGTTGCAGGGATTATTAATGAAGTTGAATTTTTAGAATCTAAAAATGGGAGGCAATGGGGGAAGTTTACCCTAGAAGACTTTTCGGAGCAGTATGAATTCAAGATTTTTGGAGAGGAATTTCTTAAGTTTAAACACTTCATCAACATCAACCAATTTGTTAGATTAAAATTAAATATCAGGGAGGGATGGCGAAATCAAGATACTGGAAGAACTGGTGATCCTCGTATTCAATTTCTGTCATTTGAAATGCTTCACGATGCCATAAACAATAATTCAAAAAAAATTACTCTTGAATTTGATATACGAAAATTGCAAGCCAAAAGAATTTTAAGGTTAAAAAGCGAGCTAAACAGATTCAGAGGAGATAAACCAATATGTTTTGATATAATTGACTCTGAGAAATCTTTAAAGCTAACCCTAAATAGCAGAAAACAAAAAGTCGGTATTTCTCCAGAGCTTTTAGATCATCTAGATAACAACGATTGGATTTACAAGTTGAATTAGTTTGAAATTTAAATTCAGTAATGATTTTTTAGTTAAAATTGATTGATTCTAAAAGGATAAAATTATTTAATTGATTAATTTTACACTAAATAAACCAATTAAATATGGCATTAGAAATAACAGATTCAAATTTTGAAGAACTGGTCTTAAAGTCTGAAAAACCTGTGATGGTTGATTTTTGGGCAGCTTGGTGCGGCCCTTGCAGAATGGTTGGGCCAATCATTGACGAAATCAGCAATGATTATGATGGTAAAGCCATTGTTGGTAAACTTGATGTAGATGCTCATCAGGACTACGCAGCCAAGTTTGGCGTTAGAAATATTCCTACTGTTTTACTTTTTGATAAAGGTGAATTGGTCGGAAGACAAGTTGGAGTTGCTCCAAAAAAAGCCTACTCTGATGCCATAGATGCAGTTTTGTAATCTTCTCTAATAGTTTGCCATTATAAAATTTGAAAAATAATGATCCAATTGCAAAGCGAGTAAGCTTATAAAAACAAACACTCCTCTAAATAATCTATTTTTGTTTTGAGACTTTTTCACTCCCTTTAATATTATTAAACCTATTTTAACTCAGAATTTTATTTTAGATTAGTGAAATATACTTTTTTCAAATTTCAGTAACTAAACTTATGATTGAGATAAATGAGAACCTTAAGATTGATGACTTTAAGAGTAAAATTAAATTACTTTGGAGTTTATCGGGAGAAAAAATTCACAAAATAGTTTCTGAGTATGATGAGTCAAAAGGGGCTCCTGTTTTTACTATAAATGGAAAGTATGCTACACGCGGATGGACTGAGTGGACTCATGGTTTTCAATTTGGCTCGGCTGTTTTGCAGTTCGATGCTACTGGGGAATCTAGCTTTATAGATCTAGCTAAAGAACAAATTATTGATAAAATGGCAACTCATGTTAGCCATATTGGAGTTCATGACCATGGTTTTAATAATTTAAGTACCTATGGAAATTTATTGCGCTTGATGCATGAAGAAAAAATAGAATATAATAAGTGGGAGGCTGATTTTTATAAGCTGGCAATAAAAATTTCAGGAGCAGTTCAATCCTCTCGATGGACAGAATTACCTTTAGGGGGTTTTATTAGTTCTTTTAATGGACCTCATTCATTATTTGTTGATACCATTAGATCTTGTAGGATTTTAGTCGTAAGCCATCTGTTAGGACACACTTTTCATGGTGAAGGAGATAAAAAAATATCACTTTTAGATCGCGCTATTGATCATATAAAGGCTACTGCAAAATATTCCATTTATTATGGAGACGGAAGGGATCAATACGATATTAGGGGGAGAACTGCTCATGAGAGCATATTCAATGTAAATGATGGTCAGTATAGATGCCCAAACTCACAGCAGGGCTATACAGGATTTACCACGTGGACCCGAGGGTTAGCATGGGCAATGCTTGGTTTTGCTGAGGAATTAGAAGCATTTGAATTAATTGGTGATGAAGAATTTAAACACCTTGGAGGAGTTGAAAAGATCACTCAAATAATGCTTGAAGGTGCTAAAGCTACTTGTGATTTTTACATTGAACAGACCCCAACTTGTGGTGTGACATACTGGGATACTGGAGCACCTAATCTCCATAAATTAGGTGATTATCTTAATAACCCTGCTGATCCATTTAATGATTGGGAGCCGGTGGATAGTTCTGCAGCTGCAATCGGTGCACAGGGATTATTACGGTTGGGTAACTATCTCATTAATAAGGACCAAAAGGAACAAGCAAAAAAATACTGGCAAGCCGGACTGACAGTCTTCAATTCTCTTTTACAAGAACCTTATCTAAGCACTGATACTTCTCATCATGGTTTGTTATTACATACAATATATCACCAGCCTAACGGTTGGGATCATATCCCAAAGGGAAGTAAAATTGCAAATGGGGAGTCTTGCATGTGGGGGGACTATCATTTTAGAGAATTGGCTATTTATGTTGAGAAAATTATTAATAGTGAATCATACTACCAATTCACAAATTGTATCAAAAATTAAATTGTGATTATACCTTCAAATAAAGACTTTTCTAAACTTTGTATTCATACTCAAACTACAAAACCGTGGACTTTAGAAGAGTGTATAATAAATTTTGCATCAGCTGGAGTTAAGGGAATCTCAATATGGAGACATCTTTTAGAGGGAAAAGATCTTGATAAAATAAAGTTATTATTGGATTCAAATCGAATGGATGTGGTCTCTCTTGTTAGAGGAGGATTTTTCCCTTCAGTAGATCCAAAAAAAAGATTATCAGCCATTGAAGATAATCAATTGGCAATCGAACAGGCTTCTGCCCTTGGGGCTCCATTAGTAGTCCTAGTTTGTGGTGCTGAGCCTAAACAATCTTTAGAGTCATCTCGTCAACAAATTAAAGAGGGTATAACCGCATTAATTCCTTTAGCTGAAAAGAGAAAGGTAAAGTTAGCCATTGAGCCTCTTCACCCAATGTATGCTGCAGAAAAATCTGCTATTTTGACTCTTGGTCAGGCGAATGAGATGTGTGAGTTGATTAATTCGCCTTGGGTTGGCATCGCAATTGATGTATACCATTTATGGTGGGATGATCAGCTAAAGAATGAAATCATTAGGTGTGGAAAAAATAAAAATATTTTAGCTTTTCATATTTGTGACTGGCGTGTAAATACGATTGATTTTTTAACTGATAGAGGGCTAATGGGTGAAGGATGTATTGATATTAAAAAAATTAGAGGATGGATTGAGGCGGCTGGTTTTGATGGCTACAATGAAGTTGAAGTTTTTTCAGAACGATTGTGGAGTGGAGACCAAAAACAATATTTAAAAGACATAAAAAAATCTTACATAAATTACTGTTAATATCTTTATGAAAACACATAAAATAGGAATTATCATGAATGGGGTTACCGGTAGAATGGGAACCAATCAACATTTAATTCGTTCTCTCGCAGCTATTATTGCTGAAGGGGGTTTAAAAGCTACCGAAAACGATATCATTTTACCTGATTTGGTTCTAGTGGGACGTAATAAAAATAAACTTAAAAAACTTGCAGAAAGAGTTCAAATAGAAAACTGGACTACCAATTTGGAGGAGGTTTTAGCAGATAAAAATTATAAAATCTATTTCGATGCTCAAACCACTGGTAGAAGAGCTGATGCAATAAAAAAAGCAGTTGCTGCAGGAAAGCATGTCTATTGTGAAAAGCCCATAGCTACTTCAACTGAAATAGCACTTGAACTATACCGAGAGTGTGAAAAAGCTGGAGTTAAGCACGGTGTTGTACAGGATAAGCTTTGGCTACCTGGAATGCTAAAGTTGAAGGGTTTAATTGAAGATGATTTTTTTGGAAAAATTCTATCAGTCAAGGGAGATTTTGGCTATTGGGTTTTCGAGGGGCATAAAATTCCTGCTCAAAGACCTAGTTGGAACTACAGAAAAGAGGATGATGGAGGTATAATTGTTGATATGCTTTGTCACTGGAGATATGTGTTAGATAATATTTTTGGTCAAGTCAAGGGAGTTTTTTGTCTAGGCGCCACACATATTTCTGAGCGTATTGATGAAAATGGAAAACCTTATAATTGTACTGCCGATGATGCTGCCTATTCAATTTTTGAGCTTGAGGGAGGTATTATTGCTCAATTTAACTCTTCTTGGACAACCCGAGTAAGAAGAGATGACCTTTTAACCTTGCAGGTTGACGGGACCAAAGGATCTGCTGTAGTTGGTTTAAGGGACTGCTGGATTCAAGACTATGACAGTACTCCAAAGCCTGTTTGGAATCCAGATATACCTAATCCAATAAACTTTAAAGAGGGTTGGACAAAAGTATCTGAGCATAAAGAATTCGAGAATGCATTTAGGGCTCAGTGGGAACTATACCTTAAACACATATTGATTGACACGCCTTTTCCATGGAATCTAATGGAGGGGGCTAAAGGAATTCAGTTGGCTGAGTTAGGAATAGAAAGTTGGGAGAAAAAGACATGGATTAATATACCAGATTTACAATGAAAAATGCAGCTCTAATTACTGGTGGTTCCAGAGGTATAGGTCTAGGAATTGCCAAAGCACTTGTAAAGGAAGGTTATCGCGTTGCAATAAATGGAGTAAGGCCAATTCAACAGATTAAAGAAACTCTAAATGACCTCAAAGCAGATGGCGGTGAGGTGATATACTGTCAAGGTGATATTGGAAACTCTGATGAGCGTAAAAAAATTGTAGAAGAAATTAAAAATCAATGGGGTCATCTTCATGTTTTAGTTAACAATGCTGGTATTGCTCCACATGAGAGAAAAGATATTTTGGAAGCAGATGAAAAAAGTTTTGATAGATTAATTAATGTTAATCTTAAAGGCCCTTATTTTCTTACTAAGCAGGTAGCAAATTGGATGATAAAACAAAAAATTAAAAATCCTAAAAATGTATTTTCTATCATCAATATATCCTCTGTCTCAGCAACTGTAGCTTCAGTTAATAGAGGAGACTATTGTATTTCTAAGGCTGGCATGAGTATGTCTACAAAACTTTGGGCTGCTAGATTAGGAGAATATGATATCCCTGTATATGAAATTCAACCGGGAGTTATCCGTACAGATATGACAGCTGGAGTGATTGAAAAATACGATAAATTAATAGCTGAGGGACTTACGGTTCAAAAGCGATGGGGAAAACCCGAGGATCTGGGTAAAACAGTTGTTGCCTTAGCCACAGGAATGATAGCTTATGCTACAGGTCAAATCATAAAAACTGATGGTGGAATGACCATACAAACCCTTTAATTATGAATTTAAAAAATATATGGAGAATTATTGTTATTGCAGTTTTTTTGTGTTCAGCTATTCAATTTTCGCCCTTGGTTATGGATGAAAATAAAATAGCTCCAAATTTTCTTGGGATGCCTTTTACTTTATGGTTTGGTATTTTAATTAGTCTATTAATAATTATTTTAACAGCAATAGGAGGATATGTTTTTTCAAGACTTAAATCTGAGGAACTAAAAGAAGATTAGTATGCTGAATTATCTTCTTATAATTGGAACAGTTTACATATTAGTTTTAATGTTTTTTTCATGGAGAACTAAAAAAAATATTAAAAACTCTACGGATTTTATGCTTGGTGGAAGTAAGATTGGAGTTGCAATTGGTTTAATGACTTTCGCAGCAACATTATTTAGCACATTTACCCTTTTGGGGATGCCAGACTTTTCAAGAGTTCATGGTGTTGGCGCTTGGATATTTCTTGCTTTTTCCGATGCGGTTATGGTTTTTTTAATTTTATGGTTCGGTTTTTATTTGAGGAAAAGAGTTGGGAATTCTCCTTATCAAGGAATGTCTGCATTACTTCAAAACTGTTATCAAAATCGTTTGGCAGGCTATCTTTACTTTACAGCAGTATTTTTATTTCTTACCCCTTATATAGCAATACAAATTAGGGGTGTAGCGATCTTTTTAGTTTCTGCCTTCCCTAATTTTATTCCTGTCTGGGGATGGTCGATTGGTATAGTTTTGATAATGTTAATTTATTCAGAATTAGGCGGCTTGAAAGCAATTATTTATGCCGACTCTTTACAGGGAACACTTTTATTAATTGTAGTTTGGATTGTAGCATTTAATTGTTTGAATGAGGTAGGTGGGTGGAGTGCACTTTTTGATAAAGTGGCTTCTGTAGACAAAAAATTACTTTCTACTCCAGGACCGACGGGATTGTTAAGTCCCCAATTTTTAATTGCCTCAGCTTTGGCTATTCTCATGATTCCAGTAACTCAACCTCAATTATCAACCCGTTTGGTAATAATGAAAAATTACAATGCTTTAAAAAAGATGGCTACCTCTGTTGGTTTTTTTGCTATTCTTGTTATCCTACCTACGATTATAATTGGAATGTATGGAGCAATTTTTTATGCTGAGGTAAGTACAGCAGAATTTTTAGGTGCTGTATTGTTAAATGAGCAACATGAAATGATTGCTGCGCTTATAATTATTGGACTTTTTGCTGCCGCTATGTCAACTTCTGACTCACAATTATTTGCAATGGGAAATGAAATTAAGGGACTTTTAAGGTTAAAGGAAAATGATAATTTACGTCCCATAAGATTAGTAATACTTTTGTTTGCAATATCAGCATTAATTTTTTCTCTATTAAGTTCAGACGAGTTAGTACTTTTAGCGCGATTAAGTTTTTCTGGCACTGCCCTTATGGGCCCAATGATTTTACTGGGGATTTTTTCTCAAAAACCTCAAGGCTTTACAATGATATTTCTCTCTTCTATTGGACTCTTGATTTTTATTTTTTCAAATTTGAACTTGTTTCCTAAAGAAATTTTTTCCCTTAGAACAGATCTCTTTCTCATGTTATTTCTTGGTTTTTCTGCCCTTGTTAATTATTATTTATATAAAGAATAACATATAATTTTTACATATTGAATCCTTCTATTAATCAATTGACACTGATTTTTTCTTTTATTAATTATAAATTTGTGAAACATAAAATGCAATGTATATTTGCAATCGTTTATTATAAGGTCTGGTAGTTCAGTTGGTTAGAATACATGCCTGTCACGCATGGGGTCGCGGGTTCGAGTCCCGTCCAGACCGCTAAAATAAATATTAAACCCTTAAGGTTGAACACTTTAGGGGTTTTGTTTTTTCAAATAGGGATAAATAGGGGGACAAATTTAGGTATAAGCGACTTTAAATTTTAATTGTTCGCACGAACTTTTATGATAAATAATCATCTCAAGTTTTTCATCGGTTTATACCATTCTTTTATGAATCATCTCACTAGGATTACTTCGGTTTTAACTTATGTTCGCGCGAACAAAAGTCTTTAAATTGTAAAAAAACTATTAATTTTTTAAATATTCAATTTAAAGAAATCTAATTGATATATATGATTCAACAGTCTTTATCCCTATTGATTTTAATGGGATATCAATTTATCTGAATTATTCTCCCACCTGCTTTTCAGTTCCACAATATTTTGCATTAACCAGTGAATTGATTTACATAAATTTTCCAGTAGAGAACTTTATATCCTATTATCACAATCACAATTAGGATTCAATTTCTCACAATAATCATATAGGGAAATACCTTTATGCAATTTGAATGAATTTTCAAACATTTTCTTGCTCTTAAATCCAGAAATTTTCCAAACAAGATGAAGATCATTATTGATTTTTTTCGAATCTTTAGAAGATATCAGTTTATCAACTATTGAAATTGCATAAAGAAGTTTTGACTTGTTTAATTGATAGGTAATTTCTTTTTCTTCGAATTCCAATTGGTTAAAATTTGGATTTTTAAGATAAAAAAACTTTTTAATTCTATCAAATTAATTAATTTGATTTTCTTGCGAGTCCGGTCTTTTCAATTAATTTTTATTCGGGCCTATGAAAGAGAGCCTTTTTTCTATAATCACTCTTTACATTTTCAAATATATTTTTTGTAAAAGTAAAACCTAATCCAGGACCGATATATTAAGTTCTTTTTCATATGTTTCATTTTTTTTAGTCGTTATTTTTACATTCATCCGTGAATTGATTTACATAAACTTATCTAAGTTTTAACTTTAAATTAATTTATGTAAATCATGTTTTCTTTTATTTTAATAAAATATTTATGACAAAAGTTCGGCCTATAGATCTTTTAGTAATATCTGATGTACATCTAGGAACCTACGGATGTAATGCAAGAGAATTACTTCTCTATTTGAAATCAATTGATCCTAAAATAATTATTTTAAATGGTGATATAATTGATATTTGGCAGTTCAAGAAACGATATTGGCCCAAATCTCACATGAAAGTAATCAAATACATACTTAAGTGGATTACTAATGGAAAGGAAATTTATTATGTTACTGGAAATCATGATGAAATGCTCCGGAAATTTAAAGGATTTAAAATGGGAAAATTTGTCATTGTCAATAAAGTAATTTTAAATCTCGATGGACAAAAAGCTTGGTTTTTCCATGGAGACATTTTTGATGTCACTATGCAATATTCAAAATGGATTGCTAAACTTGGTGGAGTTGGTTATGACTTTCTGATCTTAATAAACAGTTCCATCAATTTTATTTTGGAAAAAACAGGACGTAATAAAATGTCATTTTCCAAAAAAATTAAAAACAGCGTAAAGGGTGCTGTAAAATATATCAATCGATTTGAAAAAATTGCTGTTGAAATTGCCTCATCTAATAATTTCAAATATGTGGTTTGTGGACACATACACCACCCCAAAATCGAAAAATTTAAAACAGTAAACAATACTGTTACCTACTTGAATTCAGGAGATTGGGTAGAGAATTTAACAGCATTAGAGTATAATAATACTAAATGGTCAATTTATAAACATGATCAATCACATTTTGAAAAATTCGAAATGATTGATGAAGAAAAATCAAATAAGGAATTATTTGAAGAAATGATGACTGAATTTAATATTCTAAAGAAATAATGAAGGTACTATATGCAATTCAATCTACTGGGAATGGGCATATTTGTCGTGCTAAAGAACTTATTCCCCACATGAGTCGTCGTTTTCAGTTTGATGTTATTATCAGTGGACCAAAACCTCAATTAGATTTAGGTTATCCAATCAAAAAACACCTTAAGGGATTAACATTATACCATAACAAAAAAGGAGGTATGGATTGGACGAAAATCCTATTTAAGAATAATTTATTTTTGTTTTTTCGGGACGTAATCTCTCTAAGAGTTCAAGATTACGACCTGGTTATTAATGATTTTGAGCCAATCTCAGCATGGTCATGTAAATTAAAAGGGGTTCTCTGTTTTGGAATAAGTAACCAACTATCTCTTTGGAAAAAAGGTATTACAAAACCTAAAAAACGGTTTAGATTTACAATTCGTTTTCTAAAATATTTTGCACCAGTTAAAATAGGATATGGCTTACATTATCAAAAATTCAACAAAAAAATTTATCATCCTATCATTCGATCAAAAGTGAAGAAGTTAAAAACCTTCAATGGTAACGGTATTGTCGTTTATTTACCTGCTTATGAAGACAAATCTATCCTTGAGATTACTAATCAGCTACCCTACCGAAAGTGGCATATTTTTTCAAGAAATGTATCACAAAAAAAGACAATTGGTTGTACTCATTTATACCCAATAAATGAAGATATTTTTTTAAAACTTTTATCAGGTGCGGATGGAGTAATTACAAATGCTGGATTTACTACAACCTCTGAGTCGTTGTTTTTGAATAAACCTTTGTTAGTAATCCCAATGAAGGATCATATTGAACAGATCTATAACGCTTTTTCCCTAAACAAAATGGGAGTTAAAGTCTTAAAAAAATTCTCTTTAAAACAATTAGACGAGATTGATGAGTGGTTAAAAAATCCACAAAGTATCAAAATTAAATTTGAAAATGAACTATCGGGATTGATAGACCAAGTAGCTCTTGATTTCATCAAGCAAAAATTTGATCAAGATTCCCTAGTGAAAGTAAATTGAAACGACTTTTTTATTCAAAATTTAATCTACTATTATTTAATATTTATTTAAAGTTAAAATAACACAACTGTTTGGTTTATAATTTAATATTGTACTGATTTATTAACCATAAATTAATTCATTATTGTTTGGTTTTGGACCCTCATTTACCTGAAGGAGGGTCCATTTAATTCCATCTCGTAGAGTTTTATAAATCAGGTTTATCAAGTTTTTACACTTTTTAAAATCTTATAATAAAATTTAAGTAGGAATTAAGTATGAGACTTTCAACTTTTAAAAAAATACTTAGTGAATTAGATATCCTAAAGTTCCAACTTCCCGACGGTCATTTTGTGCCTCCACATTTTCATATTACTGAAGTAGGAAATGTAACACGTAACTATATAGATTGTGGTGGTACTCTACGTCAAGAAAACAAACTAAACATCCAGCTTTGGGTGGCCTCGGATAAAGACCATAGACTAAAGCCTGGTAAAGTGATAGATATACTGAAATTAGCTGAAAAACAGTTTGAATTTTCAAATATAGATGTGGAAGTAGAATACCAACAAAGCACTATTGGTCGTTTTAAATTGGCCTTTGACGGCTCTGTGTTTCAACTTATTTATACCCAAACGACTTGCCTTGCTCAAGAACAATGCGGTATATTGCAGGAAAAGCCTCGGGTACGTCTTACTGCAGATGGTTTAAGCTGTAATCCTAAATCGAATTGCTGTTGAATAGGACAAGTAATGATGCAATAATTCCATTTTGTAGGTTTTTATACATTTGGTTCATCGGTTTTGTTAAATCGTTTGTCCCCAGTAAGGGGATAACTTTTATCCCTATGGTAGGGATAAGAAAAATAAACCGAGAATGTAAAATATTGGTTATGAATGGATTAAGAGGTTGGGTTTCACCGGTTTAGTTCCCGTCCAGACCGCTAAAATAAAGATTAAACCCCTATGGTTCAACACTTTAGGGGTTTTGTTTTTCCAAAGGTGGACAAATAGGTGGACAAATTCAGGTATAAGCAACTTTAAATTATAATTTTTCGCACAAGCTTTTGTAAAATAAATTTTTTGATGGAAAAAGTAGGGCCTTCTTCATTTTAAGCGGTTTTATATAAATACTAATTTATAATTTTTAAAATGAACCAATTTCGATATTTTAAATTTTTAATTTCTTTGAGTAAACTTATAACTGAGAATAATCTAAAATTCAATAATGATAAATTATTGATTTAAGTAGAATTTTTATTTAAGTAACTTATTAATTTAAAAATAGAACCAGTAAGGAAAATAGTTATCGTCCCAATAACAATAGTTAAATAAGGATGTGCCAAGCCTTCTTCAGTTTCATTAATTACAGGATATATTGTTAAAAATATAATCATAATGATTCCTGAAAATAGACCTACAACTCCTGATCTGTTATCAGTTTTTGTGAAAACTCCCAGTAAGAATAAACCTAACATTCCTCCACTCAAAATTGAAGCGTATTTCCACCATATATCTAAGACACTTTTAGCATTAACCATAGCAAGCGCTACAAATACACTCAATATTGCAATTATTATAGAACTTAAATACAAAAAAATCATACTATTTCTCTCTGATTTGTTTTTTCTAAACAAGCGATTGTAGTAATCTTCCAGTAGAATCGTTGAAGAGCTATTAAAGCTTGTAGAAATTGTACTCATTCCAGCGGCAAAAATAGACGCTATGAGTAGTCCAGAAACTCCTACTGGAATATAATTAACAATAAAAAAAGGAAAAACTTTATCGCTCATTACTTTATATTCATCGGGTAACCCGCCCTGAACACTAAAGAAAGCGTATAAAGATGTACCAATTAGTAAAAAAAATGCTGATACAGGAATATATAGTAGCCCCCCTGCTAGAGCAGAAGCTTTTGCTTTTTTGTCAGATTTTGAAATTAGATAGCGTTGAATGTAATTTTGATCAATTCCATAGTTTTGAAGATTAATAAAAACTCCATAGATAAGAACAACCCAAAATGTTGATTCGGTTAATGAGGAAGAAAAGCTTCCCAGGCTAAACTTATCATCATTAAATGCAATATCATAAATTTGAGAGGGGCCGTTAGGCATTTTTAAATGAATTAATATTAAACATATAATAGCTCCAATAATTAAAATTATACCTTGGATTGCATCTGTCCATAAAACTGCAGTAATTCCTCCTAAAAGTGAATAGATTAGAACAAAAACCCCAGTCAATATTATTACCATGTTTATTTTCCACCCCAAAATAAAATTAAGGGAAATTGCAAGTAAATATAAAATTGTCCCAACCCTAACAATCTGAGTTAGTATATAGCATAAAGAGGCGTAAATTCTTGCCCATAAACCAAATCTATTTTCTAGATAAGAGTATGCCGATGTGCTTTTCATTCTTCGATAAATAGGAACAAAAAATATAATTGCCATTATTGAAGCAAGAGGAATAGATAAGCTAAATACAAAAGGATTCCAATTATTATTGAATGAGCTTCCAGGAAGAGCCAAGTAGCTAATACTACTAACAAAAGTTGCAAAAATTGACATTGAAACAACCCAATTAGGAATGTTACCATGACCAAGTATAAATGACTTTGCACTACGTTTTTTTTTGTAAAAGAAGAAGCTCAATAGAAGAATAAAGATTAAGTATGCTAAAAAGACAATCAAATCAACTGATTCCATAATTTGATTGAGTTAATAGGTAAGAATAACGTGTTTAATATTTTTTCTATCGTAGGTGTATGAGATATGAATTTTACCATCACTGGATTCTATTACTGCAGGATAGCTAAATTCAAATCCTTTTTTTTCTTCTAAAATAATCTGGTCCTCCCAATCTATTCCGTTTTTTGATACCGCTACTGATAACTTTTTCCTATCATCACCACCATTTTTAAGTGGGTTATATACTAAAAGGTGGTAACCGTTTTTAAGTGTAATTGCATCTGTTCCAGAATTTGGATTTGGAAGTTTAGTTCTCGTTACTTTTCCCCATTTCAGACCATTATCATTAGAATATACTTGCATCAATGAATTATTTCTACTCCGGCATAACAATTGTAATCTTCCCTCATCATGAATTAATACACTTGGCTGAATTACATCAAATTTTGTTTTTTGATCTATTGGAATCTTCTTCCAATTAGCTCCATCATCATGACTCATTTCGACGTGAATTTTCCATGAAAGCCCTTCTTCATTTTTAATTTCAGTGCTAGAGGGGGAAATTATTATTCCATTTTCAAGCTGGATAGGTTTATTTTTAATCGGTCCTAATATTCCATATGGTAATCTTGTACTTGAACTCCAGTTTTTTCCATTATCTGATGATGTTTTATACATCCCCCACCATTCTCTAGGGCTAGGACCAACCTTGTAAAAAAGAGTTAATTTCCCAGATCTAGACTTGAATAAAACTGGATTCCAACAGGGATAATCTATTCCATCTGACGAAGTACCTGTATCTATCATTTTTGGTTTTAACCAATTATTATCAAGGTTTTTAGAAAGCCATATCGAAACGTCTTTATTCCCCTCTTTAGAACCACCAAATGCAGCGATTAGAAATCTATTTTTTTCTACTTCAACAATTGTAGATGCATGGCATTCTTTAAATGGAGGAAATACATATACCATTTTTTCGCTCACCTTTTGAAGTTTTATTTGAGCATTTACTTCAGAAATGATCGCTATGTTTAAAATTATGATAAGATAAATTAAAACTGGCATCAAATTATTTTACACTAATGTAATAAAAACATTTTGCTACATTAAATCAATCTTTTTCAAATATATTTCATGAACTATTTTTTCAGCGGACCATTACATTAATTTTTTTTATTACATTACTAAATATAATTAATTAAAAATCCTAGTTATCTATTTTAGTAATTTGTAACTAGACTTTTAATTAGTTTGAAGGCTTAAATTATATTTTAAAAATCGTAAAATGGGTATTCTAGAACTTTCAACCATACTATTGACACTTGCTTCAATTTTTTCATTAATTAATATTAGAATTTTAAAATTACCACAAACTATAGGTCTAATGATTTTAGCCCTTTGCTTGTCGGTTGTAACAACAATTTTAGGAGCTATTTTTCCAAATTTTCTTAATAGTGTAATTGAGATTACCAAAAAATTTGATTTTAGTGAATTACTTGTTAATGTTATGCTGCCTTTCCTTTTATTTGCTGGGGCTATGAGTGTTAATGTTCATGAGCTATTAAAGGATAGACTTACCATTTTACTTTTAGCTAGTTTTGGAGTAATCTTTTCAACTTTTGCAGTAGGTTCTGGAGTTTTTTGGATTATTAATCAACCATTTTTTGGTCTTTCCCAAATGGGCCTATCATATATAGATTGTCTTTTATTCGGTGCGTTAATTGCACCAACTGATCCTATAGCAGTACTAGCAATGATCAAAAAAATGAATTTATCCACTGTAACAGAAACAAGGATTGCAGGGGAATCATTATTTAATGACGGAATAGGGGTAGTTGTTTTTTTAACCCTTCTTGCGATAAAGCAAGATGGTGTAGAAAATATCACAGCAGCTGCGGTAGCCTCCCTCTTTGTAACTGAAGTTATAGGTGGTATAGCACTAGGCTCATTAATGGGTTATTTTGGACTTAAGCTTCTCAAATATATTGAAAACGAGCACACGGAATTAGAAGTATTAATTACGATTTCAATGGTTTTAATCCTACCTATAATTTCTCATTATTTTCATTTTTCCGCTGTTCTTGGAGTCGTTATGATGGGGTTATTTTTGAATCAAAACCTTGATGTGGATAAAAAAGAAGAAGGAGTTCAAAAGGCTATGGGCGATTATGTTTATAAATTTTGGCATCTTCTTGATGAAACTTTAAATGCTATTTTATTTATATTGATAGGTTTAGAGATCATTGTTGTTTTTGAATCCTTTCAATTTCAATTTATAACTGTGTCTATTTTAGTAATTATTTTGGTTGTTCTCTCTAGGGGTGTAGGAGTTTCTATTCCAATTGCAATCCTTTCAATTTTTAAAAAATTTGAGAGGAAAACAGCTTTAATAATTACCTGGGGAGGTTTAAGGGGTGGACTAAGTGTTGCCCTTGCATTGAACCTGCCCGATTCGATTGGAGAAGGGAAAGGACTTATACTATTTATAACTTACATTGTAGTATTATTCACAATTTTAGTTCAAGGATTAACACTTAAAAAAATTGTGAAATAGGTTTTTATAAATCTAATTAACGAGAATAGCTTTGTTCTTACTCTTTTAATGAGTTAAAAATCAACGTGTTTTTTCCAGCTCTCCATTTCCTTCAACATTTCCTTAATTAATTCAGGTTTTTCTTCTGCCATGTTAGAAGTTTCTCCCAGATCATCTTGAAGATTATAAAGTTCGGGAATTTTATTTTTTCTTCCAATTACCATTTTCCATTGATTCTTTCTCATAGCTAAATTGGAATTAAATTCCCAGAAAAGCGATCTTTCTCTAATCTTTTCTCCTATAAGCAAGTGATTTTTAAAACTTAATCCATCAATGTCCTCGGGTGTAACTGCTCCGATTAAATCGCTAACCGTAGGATAAATATCCATTGTCATAATAGTTTCGTTACTAATTCTCCCAGCTTCTATTAATTCAGGAGACCAAACCAGTGCTGAAACTCTATGGCCACCCTCATAAACACTTCCTTTATATGCCCGAAGCTTACCATTATTTCCTAGCTTTGTTCCCCCATTGTCAGAAAAGAAAAATACGATGGTTTTCTTATCTAAATTCAATTCACTTATAGTATTAATAATTTTACCTATCCCATCATCCATTACCTCAACCATTTCTTTATAAATCTTAGGTTTATTTTTTTCAGAGCCATGGGCTATAAATTTTTTACTGCCAATTTCTCTATCTGCAGGAGAAGCTCTTCCTTGAATAGGGTAGTGAGGAGCTTCATGAGCAATATATAACAAGAAGCTTTCATTCTTGTTTCTTTCTATGAAATCAATAGCGTGTTGATTAATTAAATCTGTGCTGTATCCAGATTCTTTTTTTAGCTTGCCTTGCGACCACCAATCTTCAAAGCCTTCTTGATCCACATGAGAGTGATAATCTACATTCCCGGATACAAATCCTATGTATTCGTCAAACCCCTGTTCAATTGGATTAAACTTTGGGTCATATCCTAAATGCCACTTTCCAAATATGGCTGTTTTATACCCAACTTCTTTTGCAGTTTCTGCAAAAGTTTTTTCCTCCAAAGGAAGACCAATATGACGGTGATTTTTTGCGGTAATTACGCCTTTTACTCCAACTCTATGTTGGTATTTCCCAGTTAATAAAGCAGCACGAGTAGGACTGCAAACGGTGCCATTAGAATGAAAATCCGTCAATAATAATCCATTTTTTCCAAGAATATCAATATTTGGAGTTTGTATGGTTTTATTGTTGTAAATCGACAAGTCGCCATACCCAAGGTCATCTGCCATAATAATGATGATATTTGGGCGATTATTTTCAAAATTATTGTAAAAACAACTTATAAAACATGTAATTATAATAAAACATAAAAATTTTTTTGAGTTCATTTTTCAAAAAATCTATTTTAAACTTTTGAGTTCCTTTTCAAATCTTTTCATTACATATAGGTGCATTTTAGCTTGGGTTAGCCTGTAGATCATCCATGGTAATTTTGGCACATACTCATGAATTGCGGTAATTATATATTCATTTTTTAAAATCGATCTAAATTCTAACCACCCTAGGTCTTTTCTCTTTGTCAATACTCCCCCAGTAATGTAAAAAAGCTGACGATTAGGTGTGCTTCTATCTTCAATTAATTTAAGCTCTAATAAATTAATACCAAGTAAATTAAATCTTAAAAAACTTCCGTCAAATACTGGGTTAATTATTCCTGCAAATTTTTTACTAAGCCATACAGGGTAATATTTAGCTACCCATTGGGCATTTTGTTTTTTTGGGTTTAAAATACGTTGTACGCTTCTCACGGTATTTTTTTCAGTATTTGAATAGTAAAAAGAAGGTAAACTTGGTGGTTTTTCATTTAGAGCTCTTTTAATACTTTTTTCGATGGGTGTAAATTGGATATTATATAATTGACTACAATCGCTATTTGGAGTCATTCTGTGCTTAAGGCTTTCCACAAGTGGAGATACAAAGTCTATATTTGTTCCCGTAAAAATACTCACCCACCATTTAGATAATCCAACGGTAAAAAACGGAATAGAAAAGATCCACCTCTTTTTATTCATTTGTTTTGAGGTCATTCTTAGTAAATCCATATAACTCATTACCTGATCGCCCCCAATTTCAATGTTTTTACTATAAGTTTTGGGATTTCCCATACACTGTTTTAATAATGATAAAATATCAAATACGTCAATGGGTTGGTTTTTTGATTTTGTCCATTGGGGGCATGCCATCACTGGAAGGTTTTTTACAAGGTTCTTGACAATTTTGAATGAGGATCCACCAGGTCCAATTATAATCCCGGCTCTTATTGCTGTAAGAGGGGTGTCTCTTGATCCCAATGTTTTTTCAACTTCATATCGAGACAAAAGATGATTTGAAATTTTATGTTTGTCTTTAGGTAGAATTCCACCTATGTAAATAATTTGCTTTAGATTATTTTTTTGAGCCGCACGAGAAAAGTTATCGGCTAAAAGTAGATCAGTGTCTTCAAATTTCCCCTGATTTAACCTAGTTGAAGGCAACATTGAGTGAACAAGATAAATCGCAATGTCAGCACCTTCTAGAGCAAGCTCAGTACTCGACATGGAGTACAAATCAACCTCTTTCCAAAGTATATTTTGGTTAGGATTATTTTTTACTTTTTTTCTACTTAACGCTATGATTTGAAAATCATTTTGGAACACCTCAATTATCCATCTTCCAATGAATCCAGTGGCACCTGCCAAAACAATTTTTTGCCTCATCTTCCTTCAAAATTACGTATTATACTTTACTCATGTAAGTAAATAATCACAAGATAATTTTAGATTGCAATTGTTTGAAATTAAAATTACTTAACTTAGCATTAATTAAGAAGAAAAGGGTTTAATAACCTTCAATTATAAAGACGTTGTGTGTTGTTAATCTTGGGAAACCAATGAAATAGCAACCTTTGAGAAGCTTTCCAGTTTACCGGAGAGCTTTTTGTATTTAAGGAAAATTTTAAAAATCAACTTTCTGAAACAATAAGGCTTAGTTTTTCATTAAATACTCTGATTTCTAATGATTTTTTATTAGTCTCAAAAAATTCTCCATCAATTTCGTATTCAATTGATCCCCCTTTCAAATTAGTTATTCTCATTTTTGAAAATGACTGCCTGTGAACCTCATTCAAGGGAATCTCTTTCCTTTGAATAACAAAAATTAATAACTTCAAAATTTGAAAAATATTTATTTTCTTAATGTAAACCATATCTAGATTTCCATCATTACTTTTTGCATTTGGAGTCAAAGTAAAATTGTAACCCTGTTGATTTAAATTTGAAATCAATAATACAAGAGGTCTCAGTACCATTTCATTTAATTGCCATTCAATTTTAAATTTTGGATAAATGAAGCCCTTAATTGATTTAAATAACGCAATACAGTAGGCAAAAAATCCGTGTAATCCTTTTTCATTGTAATTTTTAATAAAGATTGATTCTAGCCCAAAACCAAGGTTTCCTAAAAAAATTTTTTTATCAAAAAACCCAACATCCATTTTGATTCTGTAATCACTAAATATTATATTGATAGCATCTGACAAATTTGATGGTATACCAAAATGACCAGCAATGCCATTTCCTGAGCCCATTGGAATAATTCCCAATGGAGTTTTTTTATCAATTAAAACTCTTGCAATTTCATTTATTGTACCATCTCCTCCACAGGCAACAACTGCATAAGCTTTTTCATCGATAGCATTTCTTGCTAGTACAAGGGCATGTCCTCTGTAAGTAGATCTTAATATTTCAAAGTCTACATTATGCTTACTAGCCTGATTCGATATTTCCTTTTTCAGTCTTATAAATTTTTTTTGACTGATCAGGTTAACTATAAAGTATATTTTTTTTCTCATTACCTAAGGCCTAGTTTTTACTAGTCATTAAAGTATTGAAATAGTTTTCAAGGAAAAGACTACATTTTTTTTCCAAGTCAACCATTAGTTGATTTTTTTGGTCAATTATATTGTCTTCGAAATTCTTGTCATTTAATTCATAAAAACCAATAGCTTCAAAACCATTGTGGACACAGATATAGTTTTCATCCATTATATAATAACCACCACTAAAATAATTAACTACAAATGGCTCAGCTGTATTGTCAGAAATCAAGCTTCTACCCCAACTTCTAAATGGCTTTGGATAATCTATTAGATCTGCAACTGTAGGAAAAATATCCATGTGACTGGCCAAACGTTTGTCTACTCCTACTAAATTGCTATTGGGTTTGTAAATCATCAAAGGATTTGCAAACCTATTTACCATTTTTTTATAAAAAGGATAATAGGTTTGATTTCCATGATCAGCAGTAAAAATAAAAATAGTATCATCAAACCAATCACTTTTTTTACTTGATTCAAAGAATTTCTTAAGTGCAAAATCTGTATATCCAACACACTGATGCATCTTTAGATCACCTTTATCAAACATACCTTCATACTTTTTTGGAATGATATAGGGTTCATGAGAGGTGATAGTGAAAATTGTACTTAAAAAGGGTGTTTTTTTCTTGTCTAAGACAGATTTAGTAAACAAGAAAAAGGGTTCATCCCAGATCCCCCAAAATCCGTCAAATTCATTATCATTATTAAATTCTGTCCTTCCGTAATACTCTTCATAACCCAAAGTATTAGCAAATCCAGATAGGCCCATTGAGCCATTGGCAGCTCCGTGAAAAAATGAAGTATCATAATCTAGTGCTTTGGCAACTGAAACAACTGATTCAACTTTTTGCCTTGAATACATTGAAGAGCTATAGGAAGTCTCAAAAGAGGGAATTCCCGCTAAAATTGATGGCATCCCGTGAATCGTTTTTCTGCTAGTTGCAAAATGATTTGGGAAGATTAAACTGTGCTGCGCCAAAGAGTCTAAAAAAGGCGTGTAACTTTTAAAGCCTGGGATATCATATGATGCATTCATTGAACCCCAGTATTCTCTAGCCATGCTTTCAAGGATGAAAATAATGACATTGGGCTTTTTCCCAAAGCGGTTATTTTCACTATAGTGCTTAACGGGATTTAGGACTGCATTAATTTCCTCCTCACTGAACCGATCTGTTTTTTTTACCTTGTTCATGCCAAGGGTTTTTATCACAGTAAAAGTACTATTAAGAACTACATCGGAGTGCTGTGGGGTTTTAACATCATTCATTGCGTCTATAATAGTAATAGGTCGTGTACTTTTTTTAAAATCTCCTCCTCGAGCCGCTAAAACAAATAGAGCAATAGTCCCGAAAAAAAGAATGACAGAACTTAACGAATAACGGAAGTAATTGTCAATTATGATTGGATAAATCTTAACTTTTTTATAAGCCCAACCGAGAATAAAAATCATAGTAAAAAAGAAGACAATTAAGTAGAAATAGACTTCAATAAAGTGGAAAAATAAGACCAATTTATTAGTTTCAAATTCTATTACTTCAAGGAAATTACTCATCAGCCTATTATTATTAAACCTGTAATACGCCATATCAATAAAATTTAAACTCAGAAAAAAAGTATTACAACTCAGAAAAACCAAGAAAACTATTTTCTGATAAGCAGCGAAAGTTGTTCCCTTCCATGGTGCAATTGACATAAGTATAAAAATCAAGTTGGAATATACAATTGCCACGTTGTCAAACCGAATTCCGAGGTAACACAAATCAGCTAGTTCTGAAAAACTTTCAATCTGAGTAATATCGTTATTGAAATAAACAAAGAGAATTCTACAAATAGTATAACATATATAGACTAGAAAAATCCTGTAGAATAGGGCTATGAATTCTTGAAATCTAAAATTCATAAAGAATATTTAAAATAAAATTAATGTAAAGGTAGGGTATTGTATCTTTAGATCGGGTTATGAGTGTAATCTAAAATTTGAAACTATGAAAATTAAAAAATTAACAATTATTATAATGTCTGTTGGACTTTTCTTCTCTTGTTCTGAAGACAATACTAGCGGCTTTTCAGAAAATTTAAGTACAACAACTGTTTTAGAGACCATAAATGCAATATCATTCGATGAGGATATGGAGGAATTAGTTTCTGAAACACTTGAACTCCGTTCAAGCTCTTTATCAGCAAGAAATATAGAATCTTCGGATAAAGGTCCCAAAAAGTTTGATGGGAATAAATATGGCGACTGTGCAACTGTTGAAGTGGATGAAGAGAATAATGTTAAAACTGTTACTTTTTCTGGAACCTGTTATGGTAAAAGAGGTCAAAGTAGAAGTGGAACAATGATAATTAGCTATTCTGATGTTCGCAATGAGGCTGGGAGTTTCCGTCAAGTGGAATATTCAGACTTTTATATGAACGATATTAAGATAGAGGGTACTAGAAGAACTGAGGTGATATCTGTAGACGAAAATGGAAATAAAACAATGAAAACTACATTATCTGACGGGAAGATGATTTATGAAGATGGAACATTTAAAACTAAAAACTCTGAAATGATTCGTTTTACTTACATGGAGGACAATAAAAAAGTCTATAGTACTTTAACTGGATCTTCATCAGGAGTTAGTACTGAAGGGATTGATTTTAGTATGCAAATTACTACGCCAATTAAATTTTCTTACGATTGCCTTATGGATGGTAAAATGAAAAAAGGTAAAGTTCCTGTTGAGGGAATCAAGGTAACTACTGACGGTGATAGTTCAATAATTACAGACTTTGGCGATGGCACTTGCGACTCTTTGGTTGAGGTAACCAAAGATGGAGAGATAGAGACAGTCGATCTAAAAGACATAAAAAGGGGGGACCGTTTTAAAAACATACTGAAAAGTAAAAATAAAAAGAAATAAGTTTTTTAATTAAATATTATATTTCTCTTACAATTCCTTTGATAATTTTATCTTGGGAATTGTATTTAATTGAATAAATTGACTTCAGAAGATTTTAAAATGATATATGACAATCACTTTGATAACCTAAGACGATATCTCTATTATCGATCTGGAGATCAAGATTTATCAGCAGACATTGCTCAAAATGTTTTTATGAAAATATGGAAGAAAAAAATTGATATTTCTAAGGGAAATATAAAGAGTTTACTTTTTAAAATGGGTACAGATGAATTTATCTCGAACTACAGAAGATCAAAAATAGAAAGAGATTATGTAAACTCTCAGGATTTTAAATTAGTTCATGAAACTAATGATCAAAATGATTTTGCTGAAAAGAAACAAAAATTTGAAAAAGCTCTAATGACTCTTACCGATAAACAAAGAGTCGCATTACTGATGAATAAAATGGAAGGGCTTACCTATAAAGAAATTGCAAAAAGCTTAAATTTGTCTCAGAAGGCAATAGAGAAAAGAATTAGTCTGGCGTTAAGCGCATTGAAGAACAACTTAAATGACTTATGAATAAACAACCTAAATTTTCTGATCAAAATATAAATGATTTTCTTTCTAAGGCCGACGTCCCTTTAAAAAAGGATAAGGAGCTTATTTGGACTGAAAAATTTAGTTCGTTGATTGCTCCTGAAAATAAACCTCAGCCGGATACAATCTCTTGGTTTAACTTTAATTGGCAATATGGTATTGCTGCTTCTATAGCTATTATAATTGCTTTTACAATCTACCTAAAACCTCTTGAGAAAATGCAAGCTAGAACAGAATTTGTTGAATTGAGTGTGCCTGAAGATGAGCTTTTAGCTGACGAGAAGATGATTGAATCCCTTTTTGTTGAGGATAGTGAATTCGATGATTGGTTTGAGGAACGTTATGTATTAAACACATTAAATTAATGCTGATGGGAAAAAATACACGCGTAATTTTTCTTTTTTCATTAGCTTTTTTCAACAGCTTTTTGATATTGGCCCAAGATGTTCTTCCAACACCTGAAAAGATCTACACCCCAAATCAGCTAGAAATGATAAAAGCTCAAAGAGATATGGTGAAAAAAAACAGAGAAATTTTTAGAAATTCACTCTCCGATGAACAAAAATCTATCCTAAAAAACAATAAACTTTCTATAAACGAGAGGCAATCAGCATTGATGAAATCCTTATCAGAAAATCAAAAAGAAGTTTTAAAAGGTAACCGCGAGTCTGTTAGAAAACTTAAGGAGTCATTTTCTAAGTCTTTGACCAACAAACAAAAAATGGTTTTAAAAAGACGAAGAGATGATCTAAAGGATAAAAGAGAAAAGTTAAAAGACTATAAGTCAGGTTCAAATGAGCGTAGAGATAAATTAAAGCAAAAACAACAGAATTTCAAGGATCGCTCCAAAAAACAAAAAAATAACCTTCAACCGAATAAAAAATTCGGGAGTTAAAAGTTCAAGCCTTTTACTATATTTAGCTAATGAAAAAAATAATTTTCATTAGCTTTTTTCTTCTTTCTTATATCGCATTCTCTCAGACCGATGATGAAGATGTTATTTTAAATGGCGTCTTAGATGAACTTTTTAATATGGACAGTCCTCTAGTTGATTTTGATCGGTCAGATTATCTCTATGCTACCTTCTCTTTTGACGATAAAGTTTACTTTGCTGGAAGGGATTTTGGGATTAATCAACATAGTTTTTCCCCAAATATTAGCTACATGAGAGGTCAAAACTTTTTTTTGAGTTTGGGTTCAGCTTATTTTAGTGAACTTAACCCCAATTGGGACTTTATTTCTTTAAGTTCAGGATATTCTGTCTTTTTAGATAATTCTAAGCTATTCAACTTGACTGGAATATATAGTCGAATATTTTTTTCTGCAGATGCAGATGAACTCAACCCAAATCGATTAGCAATTTCATTGGTTTACCACAAAAAAAACTTAAGAACAAGATTATCTGGAGGATACCTTTTTGGAGGTTCTTCTTCATTTTATTTAGCCCCCAGTGGAAGTTATGACCTTAAATTGATTAGTAAGGATAATTGGGATTTAACCTTTAGTCCCGTCCTCGGCTTTTTGTTCAGTCAGCAAACGGTTAGTGAACAAATTTCATCAGGTTTTTCAACTCAACAAATCGATCAAGATGTTTTTGAGTTAATCAACACTCAGTTTGAATTTCCATTTGAACTTGATTTCGGACAATGGGATTTTGAATTGTCTTACAAAATCAATTCCCCCAATCCACTTAATAGCGAAACTAATATTAGTAATACTTCATTTTTTACTTTTACAATTGGCTATTTTTTCGGGTTATAATTTTAAATAAAGTTTTAAATAGATTTTTATATTTGAAAAAAACTAACAATGATTAAATACTTTACAATTTATAACTGGTTATTTCTTTTGATAATTTTAGTAAGTAGTTCATGTCAGTCTAAAAAAACTCCAAAATACATATTAGCACCTTTTTCAAATTTAGATACCCTTTCAACCAATGATTGGTGGAATAGAAAAACCAGTCCAATTATTGATTTGAAAGTACCAAGAGATCAAGTTATTGCATTTGGAATCTATACGACCTCAAATAATACTCTTAAATTATCCGCTCAATTATTTCCTCTTTACCCTGAAGAGTCTCGTAAAGTAAAATTAGCCTTTTATCAGAACAACATATGGAAGGTAGTTCAGACGGAGCAGGTTAATGAAATTGGATGGTCTGTACTTTTTAGAATCGAAAATTTTGATATGAGTAAAGATATAAGGTATAAGATAATGCATGGTGAAACAGCTTATTTTGAAGGCTTAATTCGAAAAGATCCGATTAATAAAGCTCAAATAACATTGGCGGCATTATCTTGTAATAGTAATAAGGACCGAGGTGATAGAGACGAGTATGTTAAAAATATTAATACTTTAAATCCCGATTTAATTTTTTTTGCAGGAGATCAATCATATGATCACAAAGAACACACTGCAGCTTGGTTAAAATTTGGGTTGCAATTTAGAGAACTTTTTAGGGGTCGCCCTTGTATTACAATTCCTGATGATCACGATATTGGACAAGGAAACCTTTGGGGCGAAGGTGGTAAAAAATCTTTGCGTAAGGATGGAAACGATGGAGGGTATTTTTTCCATCCTGAATATGTTAAAATGGTAGAGCGAGCACAAACTGCTCATCTGCCAGATCCTTATCATAAAGAAGCTCTAAATCAAGGCATTACTGCCTACTTTACCAATTTAAAAATTGGTGATGTTGATTTTGCTATTATCGAAGACCGTAAATTTAAATCTGGTCCTAATGGAAAGATACCAAAACAAGGACCTAGGGCTGACCATATAAATGACCCTAATTATAATCCAGAATCTATAAATCTTCCTGACCTAGTTTTATTAGGAGATCTTCAACACGAGTTTTTAATCAAATGGGGGAAAAAGAAAGAAACCAAAATGAAAGCTGTTCTATCTGCAACTGGATTTTGTGGAGGAGCACATCTTCATGGAAGACAAAGTAATCGATTACACGCAGACTTGGATTCTAATGGATGGCCACAACATGGAAGAAATACCGCTTTGGGGCTTATTCGGGATGCTGGAGCTGTTCATATAGCAGGGGATCAACACCTGCCAACAGTTATTCATCACGGTATTGATGAGTTTGATGATGGCCCCTGGGCTTTTGTCGTTCCAGCAATTGTAAATAATTATTATAGCCGTTGGTGGTGGCCAGAGAATGAAAAAAAAGGAGAAAATCCGAATGATAAATTGCCTTGGACAGGCCGCTATCTAGATGGGTTTAATAATAAAATTAATATGCAGGCTTATGCCAATCCCGATTCAAAATCAAATGGCGCAGGTTTTGGATTTATTCGCTTTAACACCACATCAAATGAAGTCGTTTTTGAATGTTGGCCTAGAGATACAGATTTAACAAAGGATGGACATAAACAATTCCTAGGCTGGCCTGTTAAAATAAAACTATAAATAAATGAGAACTAAAAGATTTTACCTTTTATTATATTTAGTAATCATATCCTGTGCTAAAGGTGTTCAACATTCCCCTAAGAAACCTAATGTACTTTTTATTCTAGTAGATGATCTTGGGTGGAAAGATTTGGGCTGTTATGGTAGCTCATTTTATGAAACACCAAATATTGATCTTTTAGCATCTCAGAGTTATCGATTTACAAATGCCTATTCTTCGAATCCGGTATGCTCCCCAACACGAGCATCAATTATGACGGGAAAGCATCCCTCTAGGATTGGAATAACTGATTGGATTACATCCGAAAACCCTCCCAGTGAGCTTTGGAATAAACTACGTAAAAATCAAAAGCTTATCCAGCCCAAAAACAAACATGCTTTACCTCTCGAGGAATTTACCATGGCCGAGGCACTTCAGACGGCTGGTTACCCAACTTTTTATGCTGGAAAATGGCATTTGGGAGATGAAGGATTTTTGCCTCAAGATCAAGGTTTTGAAATTAATAAAGGGGGACACATCAAGGGTTCTCCTCCTGGAGGTTATTATACCCCTTACAATAATCCTCAGCTTGAAGATGGACCAAAGGGAGAATATTTGACAGATCGACTCACTGATGAATCAATAGCCTTTATGGAGCAAAATAAAGAAAACCCCTTTTTTCTTTACCTTGCCTTTTATACCGTTCACACTCCTATTCAGGCAAATTTAAAATATCTAGAGAAATTTAAACAAAAAAGGAGTCTTCTAAAGGACAGTCTGCCAATTAAGGTTAAAGAGCAGAAAGGCTATACAGTTTTAAATCAATACAACGCATCTTATGCATCAATGGTTTATGCCTTGGATCAAAATGTGGGGAGGTTAATTAATAAACTTAAAACCTTAAACCTTTTAGAAAATACTCTTATTATTTTCACCTCAGACAATGGCGGATTATCAACATTAATTGGTAAAACAGTTTACGGGAGGAGTGCACCAACAAGTGTTTTACCATTAAGAGCAGGAAAAGGCTGGGCTTATGAGGGAGGTATTAGAGTCCCTCTAATTATTAAACCTCCAAATAACTTTCAGGCTAAAACAATTGATGCTCCCGCCAATAGTATGGACTATTATCCAACAGTTTTAGATTATACAGGCATTGGATTAAATCCAGATCAACACATAGACGGGATTAGTCTAAAGCCCCTTTTGGATGGAGAAACTAGTGTTACTCACAAACAACTTATTTGGGACTTTCCCCATTACCATGGAAGCGGCTGGACACCAGGTAGGGCTATAAGAAAAGGTCCCTGGAAGTTGATTTATTTTTTTGAAAACCATATTTACGAACTTTATAATTTGGATAATGATATTGGTGAACGAAATAATTTAGCAGCGAATTATCCTGAAAAGTTCGAAGAAATGAAGAAATTATTAAATGTGTGGAGTGAAGAAATAAAGGCAAAAAAACCAATAATAAATAAAGATTTTAAATAATTTTTATCTCAAAATGAAGATTTTAATTTTAAATATATTTTTTTTATTCCTTTTTTTGGGTTCTACAAATGAAAGTATCAACGAAGACTATTTGCAATCTATTCCAGGAACAAATCAAAAAGTAGATATGGTTTACATTCCTGGAGGTACATTTTCCATGGGCAGCCCAAAGTCTGAAAAAAATCATTTCGGTGATGAGGGGCCCCAACACGAGATTGAAATTGCTTCTTTTTGGATGGGTAAATATGAGATAACTTGGGACATTTATGAATTATTTATGGCTCGAGAAATTGATTCAAAAAAACCAACTAAAGTACTTGGCGATGAGGTTAGTATTGAAGTAGATGCCGTAACTGGGGCTACCCAGCCATATACTGACATGAGCTTTGGTATGGGCGTTGACGGGTATCCTGCTATTTGTATGACGCAGCTCTCCGCTGTAAAATTTTGCCAATGGCTCTCCGCCATGACGGGTAATTTTTATCGTTTACCGACCGAAGCAGAATGGGAATTTGCTTGCCGGGCAGGAACAAAAACTGCTTATTCATTTGGAGATGACCCAGCAGATTTAGATATTTATGCGTGGTATGGGGGAAATAGTGATGGTACTTATCATAAGGTAGGTCAAAAAAACCCTAACCCTTGGGGACTTTATGATATGCACGGTAATGTTTCAGAGTGGACATTGGATCAATACATTCCAACTATCTACAACAAAAGAAAAAGAAAGACATTGTCTAATCCTAGAGTAATTCCCACGAAAACATACCCCAGAGCTGTTAGAGGAGGAGCGTGGACAGACAAGCCTAGTAGGCTAAGAAGTGCTTCGAGAAGACCTTCCTCGAAACAGTGGAAAAAAAGAGATCCCCAAATCCCGAAAAGCCTATGGTGGCATACTGATGCACCCTTTGTTGGCTTTAGGATTGTAAGACCATTAAATACTCCTACAGTAGAGGAACAAAAAACATATTGGAACTAAAAATAAATCAATGAAATCTAATCAAAACAATTTACTAAGTAGAAGAAATTTTGTCAAGAGTACTACTTTGGCTACAACCGGTTTATTATCGGCAAGTATTCCAGTCGGTGCAATGGCAAATGTAAATGGAAATAAAAAGTTGAAAATTGCACTTGTCGGATGCGGGGGACGTGGAACTGGAGCTATTGTTCAAGCTTTGCAAGCTGACGAAAATACAGAACTAGTTGCAATGGCAGATGCTTTCAAAGACCGAGTTGAAAAAAGCTTAAAAGCAGTTCAGGAGCATTTTGATGGTGTTATGAAAATCAAAATTAAACCGAAAAATCTTTTTTCTGGATTTGACGCATACAAGAAAGCAATTGACCTGGCTGATGTTGTTATTCTTACAACACCTCCAGGATTTAGACCTTATCATTTTGAGTATGCAATTGAAAATGGAAAGCATGTATTCATGGAAAAACCAGTTGCCACCGACCCTGTTGGTGTAAGGAAAGTTTTAGATGTTGCCAGAATGGCAAAAGAAAAAAAGCTTAATGTCGTTGTTGGATTGCAAAGGCATTATCAAAAAAAGTATATTGATGTACTAAAAAGAGTTAATGATGGTCAAATTGGAAAAATCACAGGTGGTCAAGTATATTGGAATAGTCGAGGTGTATGGGTAAGAGCGAGAGAGTCTAATCAAACTGAAATGGAGTATCAAATGAGAAATTGGTACTATTTTAATTGGTTATGCGGTGATCATATTCTAGAACAGCACATTCATAACATAGATGTTGCAAACTGGTTTGTAGGTGATTACCCTGAAAAGGCACAAGGAATGGGAGGAAGACAGGTTCGAAATGGAAAAGACCATGGAGAAATTTTCGACCATCATTTTGTTGAGTTCACCTACAATACAGGAGCAGTTATATCAAGCCAGTGTAGACATCAACCAGGATGTATGAGTAGGGTGGATGAAAGTTTTCAAGGAACTAAAGGCAGTGTCAATATGCGTCATGGAGAACTTATCGACTTAGAGGGAAATGAAATTTTCACATACAAAAGCGGTAATAAAACCAAAAGCTCTAAACCAAGTCGCTCTGAAGCTAATCCTTTTAGTGAACCCAATCCCTATCAGGTTGAACATGATAAATTGTTTGCCTCGATCAGGAACGGTGGAGTAATAGCAGATGCTGATAATGGAGCGAAAAGTACCTTGACAGCTATAATGGGAAGGATGGCTACGTATTCTGGAAAAGAAATTACCTGGGATCAAGCCCTGAATTCAAATTTACAATTAATGCCAGAAAATGTTGATTGGAATAGTAATCCGCCAACAATGCCTGATGTAAATGGACTATATTCTATTCCAACTCCAGGAATTACAACTTTTTAATTAGAAAATGAATAGAAGAACTTTTACAAGGGCCTCAATTTGCGCTTCCCTGGGATTGACTTTTGCCCCCAGTGTAATGGCTAGTCAAAATATTTTTAAGAAACATCAATTTAATTTAAAATATGCTCCTCATATTGGAATGTTCAAGAATTTGGCAGGTGATGACCCAATTGACCAGCTAAACTTTATGGCAGATCAAGGATTTACTGCTTTTGAGGATAATAATATGGGAACCAGACCTATTTCATTACAAGAAAAAATGTCTGCAATTATGCAAAAAAGAGGTTTGGAAATGGGTGTATTTGTTGCCTACAAAGATTTTAAAAATCCAACTTTAGCTGGAGGCAAAGAAGAAGCTCGTAGTGATTTTTTAAAGCAAATTAAAGCATCTGTCGAAGTTGCTAAACGAGTTAATGCAAAATGGTTTACCGTAGTTCCTGGTACTGTTGACTTAAGGTTAGCAGAGGGTTATCAGACTGTGAATGTGGTTGAAAGTTTAAAACAGGCTTCGTCTATACTTGAACCGCACGGGTTAGTTATGGTACTAGAGCCACTTAATTGGTACAGGAACCATCCAGGGTTATTTCTCAGAAAGAGTCCCCAAGCCTTCAATATTTGTAGGGCAGTAAACTCTTCTTCATGTAAAATACTTTTTGATATTTACCATCAACAAATTCAGGAAGGAAATCTTATTCCTAATATTGAAAAATGTTGGGATGAGATAGGATATTTTCAAATTGGGGATAATCCAGGCAGAAAGGAACCGACTACAGGAGAAATAAATTATAAGAATATCTTGAAATACATACACAAAAGGAATTTTAATGGAATTCTAGGTATGGAGCACGGAAATTCCAGACCGGACAAGGCAGGTGAACTTGCAGTTATAGAGGCATATAAATTTGTTGATTCTTTTATCTAAATTATTAGTTGTACTTTGCAAATAGTTGAATAATATTTAAAAGTACCTATTGAATACATATATTCCTTCAAATTCCAATCCTTGGGACTATGATAAAATTCAATTTGTCTCTAGAAGATTGGGTTTTGGTTGTTCCTTATCAGATTTAGATAAATATTCAAATTATACACCAGAGCAGACCATTGATGATATAGTTGAAAACGCTAAATTAACAGATTTTACAGCAGTCCCAGAGTGGGCTGATTGGGATAATAAGACGTTTAATTCCTCAGGTAATAACAAGGCTTATTATCATACGATACTTCAGAAACAGGCTTTGAGCGACATGATCAACAATGGATTCAGAGAAAGGCTAAGTTTATTTTGGAGTAATCATTTTGTAGTAGAGTATTTAGATGTTAACCAACCTGCATACTTATATAAGTATTATAAATTAATTCAAGAGAATTGTCTTGGAAATTTTCAAACATTTGTTCGTAAAATGGGACTTGCTCCTGCAATGCTTATGTATCTAAATGGATATCAAAATAAAAAGAATAGTCCAAATGAAAATTACGCTCGTGAATTATATGAACTTTTTACTTTAGGTGAAGGAAATGGATACACTCAACAAGACATTGTAGAAACGGCAAGAGCCCTTACGGGGTTTAACAGAACAATAACCTACATGGGTCAAATTGAGTTTAATGAAAACACATTTGATAAAGGATCAAAAACCATTTTTGGAAGGACTGGGAAATGGGGATATGATGATGTTGTAGATATTTTATTTGAGGAAAAAAGGGATTTAATAGCTGATTTTATTTGTGCTAAAATTTATCGTTATTTTATTAGTCCCCAGGCAAATCAAAATATTATTGCCTCAATGGCTAGTACGCTCAAGGAAAATAATTTTGAGTTAGAGCCAGTTTTTAAGCAACTTTTTAAAAGTGAACATTTTTTTGATACAAATAATAGCAATGTCTTAATTAAAAGTCCAATTGATATGATGATAGGCTTGCATCTTCAACTATCATTTAGTTATGATGAAAACCTGGACTTGCCCCTACAACTCAGAAATAAGTGTAGAGATATGGGCCAAAATATTTTTTCTCCAGTTGATGTTGCTGGCTGGCAGGGTAATCATGAATGGATTAATTCCGAAACACTTCCAAAAAGATGGGAGTTTGCTGATTACTTGCTTATTAGGTACTGGAAAAAAAATAAAAATCAATTTAAAAAGCTTATTAAAAACTTGGTTGGAAACAATGAAAATGATTTAGAGGTGATTGTGAATAAATTAAAAAACTTTATTTTTTGCCCATATCAGATGAAAAGTGAGGAAATGGATGAAGCTATTAAAATTTTTATTGGAGAGGTTCCAGAAAGTTATTTTGAGGATGGAACTTGGACAATTAATGATGATTCTGTCCCAAGACAAGTATATGACTTGTTAAGATTTTTAGTTGGACTTCCTGAATTTCAATTGAAATAAAAATGAAGAATAACAAGCTAAATGAAAGAAGTAAAAAAAACCATGACAGGGAACATGCACATTGGGATCGCAGAGGTTTTTTAAAGACTCTTGGAATTGCTGGGGCGGGTTCAATCTCTTTTGCAGGCAGCTCGCTATCGGTTGTAAATTCTCATTTTCTAACAAATGCTCTATCAGAGGCTGATTCAGACCGGATTTTAGTTTTGATAAGATTAAAAGGTGGGAATGATGGCTTGAACACAATTATCCCCCTTTATGATTATGATCTTTATGTGAATAAAAGACCAAAGATTCATATTCCTGAAAATAGTCTTATTAAATTAAATGATGAATTTGGGATTCCAAAATATATGGAGAATCTAGATCCAATTTGGAAAGATGGTTCAATGAAAGTAATCAATGGAGTAGGATATGAAAACCAAAATCTTTCACATTTTAAATCTTCTGAAATTTGGGCTACTACTACTAATGATAGTTATGTGACTAGTGGTTGGCTGGGAAGATATTATGAAGAGAAATATATGGATTACATGATTAATCCTCCTGAAAAACCTTTAGCTATCCAAATAGGAAGTGGAGGTGATATGATTTTTAATGGTGATTTAACTACTTACTCTTTTTCAGTTTCTAGTCCTCAAAGATTAAAGAGAGTTGCTCAAAACGGAACCTTATTTGATGTAAAAAATTCGGAAATAGGACTTCATGCAGATCAGGTAAATTTCTTAAGAGAGGCGGCTAATACTACCTTTAGATACGCGTCAATTATAAATGATTCCTACAATAACTCGAGTGATTATCAAGAATATGATAATAATAACTTCGATCTTCAAATGAGTTTAGTTTCAAGATTTATTAAGGGTGGATTAGGCACAAAAGTTTATATGGTTACATTGGGTGGGTTCGATACTCATAATAATCAACCGACTAGACATCAAAATTTAATGAGCAGACTATCAAGAGCAATTAAAACATTTTATGATGATCTTCAAAAGCACGGAGTTGCTGATAAAGTACTATCAATGACTTTTTCTGAGTTTGGTCGTCGCGTTGCTGAAAATGGTTCAAGCGGAACAGATCATGGCTCAGCTGCACCTATCATGTTATTTGGTCCTGCACTTAGGGGTAGTGGTTTTATTGGAAAACACCCTGAGTTAACTAATCTAGATAAGAAAGGAAACATGGCTAATACTACAGACTTTAGGTCTGTTTATGCAACTATTTTATCCGATTGGCTTTGTGCAGACACCAATTACATCAATAATTCAGTAATTGGAGCTGAATTCAATCTTTTAGGATTAGGATTAGGATGCAATGGAGTTGAAAATTTACAGTTGACCGATGATCCTATTCTTCCACTTCACGCTGCAGTTAATGATGACCAAGGAGCAAGTTTATATATATCGATTAACGAACCAAGCAATGTAGAGGTTGCTATTTTTGATATTCTGGGAAGAAGGGTAGGATCAGCATATAATAAACAACTAAGTTCGGGAAGACATACCTTACCCCTTCGTTCAATTAAAGAAACACGTCTTCCCCTTGGGCAATATTTCTATAAGATTCGTGTAAATAATGATAAAATATATAGCAGATCTTTTTTAATTAAATAGATACAACTTCAATCTGAAATTTTTTTCACTTTTTCCAATAGGGAAGCTAATTCTAGGCTATTTTTCAGACTCCACTTTCCTTCTGTCTTTCCATCAATTAAGCGTTGATTAACTTCTTTTATCTGATAAGTAAATCCGTTTCCTTCAGTAGGAAGTATATCTTCTAATAAGTTTGAATTATTCATCAATTTAATTGATTGTGCGTCATGCCATCTTCCAGGTAAGATAATTTGACCTTTTGTTCCGCATATTTTAGCGTTATTGTCAGAAGGATTAGCGATTCCACAATAGAGCATAGCATGGGCATTTTCATATTCTAATATCATTGAGGTTTGAATGTCAACCCCCGTTGGGCCCAACATCTTTTGAGCCTTTATGTTTTTTGGTAAACCGAGTATGTAATAAGCAAAAAAGAGCGGATAAATTCCGATATCTAAAAGAGCTCCACCACCCTTTTTTGGATCCATTAAACGATGAGAGTTATCGGCATCCAATCTAAAAAAGGAGAATTCTGCATAAATGAATTTTGGGATTCCTATTTTTCCCTCTTTAATCCATTTTTTTGCTCTATTTATTGCTGGATTGAATCTTGACCAAAGTCCTTCCATCAAAAAACAATTTTTATTTTTAGCCTTAGCAATCATTTGTTGATAAAGCATCAAGAAGGGTTTTG